>NZ_JTJB01000029.1 GCF_000794385.1 Thermus sp. 2.9 | reverse complement strand
GAAGGCTTCCCCTTGCCCCGCGGGGTTGGGCGTGAAGGGATCGGCGTAGAGGGTAACCCGGTCTGGGCTTAGGGCGTAGTTTTCCACCCGGAGGTAGTAGCTTTCCCCCGCCACGCCTTTGAAGTTCAGGCGGTAGCCGGGGTCTAAGGTGATCTAGGGAGAAAGGGCCAAGGGGGCAAGGGCAGAGGAAGCAGCGAACCAATAGCGGGCCACGCTCACCGCCTGCACCACCCCCCGGGCGTCCAGGAGGACAAGGCGGAGCCTGGCGCTAAGCCCCAAGGTGGAGGAAACCGCCGCCACCTGGATGGCGCCATCCCCCTGGGGGGCGATGCGGTACACCTTCACCCCCGGCTGCAGCTGGCCCCCGCTTTCCCGGGCCGCAGGAAGCTCGGCGATGGCGTAGCTCCCCACCGGCAAGTCTTCGCCCGCTGGGGGCGTGCCCTCCAGGCCGCACCCCACCAAGGTCCCAAGCAAAAGCCACGCCAAACCCAAGCGCCACATAAAACCCCCTTTCCCCTCAGGGTACCCCTCGGGAAAGGGGGCAAGGCTTAGCACTTCCTTTAGCTACTCCAAGACCCCCAGGTAGGCGTAAAGGTCGGGCCCCCCCGGCAGGATCTCCACCGCCAGCTCGGGGAAACGGGCGGCCACCGCCTCCGCCTTCTCCTTGGGGGTGTTGGGGCCCAGGAAGAGGGTGAGGACCTCCTTCCCCTCCTTGGCCAAGCGCACCAGGCCCTCCAAGACCTCTTCCGGCGTCTCCCCCACCAGGACGAGCTTTCCGTCCAGGAGGCCTATGGGCTTATCCTTCAGGACCTTAAGCCCGTCCACCTCGGCGTCCCGGCTGGCCCAGGTGACCTCCAAGGTCGCGGCCCCCTTGGCCGCCTCCTCCATCTCGGGAAGGAGCTCCTCGGGCTCCGCCTCGGGCAGGTAGCGCACCGCCGCCGCCAGGCCCTGGCCCAGGGTGCGGGTCTTTAGGACGTACACCTCCTTGCCCGCCTCCTTGGCCAGCCTGGCCGCCTCCTCCGCCGCCAGGAAGACGTTGGGGCTGTTGGGCAAGAGGACCACCTTGGGGCTCGGGACGCTTTTGATGGCGGAAAGGAGGTCCTCCACGCTGGGGTTTTGCGTCTGCCCCCCCGCCACCACCCGGGCCCCCAGGCTGCGGAAGACCCGGGCCACCCCGTGGCCCAAGGCCACGGCCACCAGGCCCGTGGGAGGCGGGGGCACCTCCGCCGCCCCGGCCATGGCCAGGATCTCCGTGTGCTGCTCGGTCATGTCCTCCACCTTGGTCCGCACCATGCGGCCAAAGCGGGCCACGGCGGCCAAGAGGCCGTCGGGGTCGTCGGTGTGGATGTGCCCCTTCACGTACCCCTCCGCCCCCACCACCAGCAAGGAGTCCCCGAAGGGGGCCACCGCCTCCCGGATCCTCTCTATGGGCACCTCCACCCCTTCCATGAGGAACTCGGTGCAGTAGCCGAACTCCTCGGTGGCGAAGGCGGTCTGGGCGTAGCGCTCCACCTTGGGGGGCTCGGGAAGGGGAAGCTTGAGGGCGTAGCCCTGTATGCCCTCCAAAAAGCGCACATACCCCGCTCCCCCGGCGTCCACCACCCCCGCCTGCTTAAGTACAGGAAGGAGCTCTGGGGTGCGGGCCAGGGCCTCCCGGGCCGCCTGAAGGGCGGAGTCCAGAACGGCCTCGAGGGTCTCCCCCCTAGCCCCCTCCCCCGCCGCCTTGGCCACGGTGAGGATAGTGCCCTCCACCGGCTTCATCACCGCCTTGTAGCCCGTTTCCGCGCCCAGGCGCAAGGCCTCCACCAGGGTGGGGGGGTCCAGGACCTCCTTCTTGCGGATGGCCTCGGTAAAACCCTTCAGGATCTGGGAAAGGATTACCCCGCTATTCCCCCGGGCTCCCAAGAGGCTCCCGTAGGCGATGGCCCGGGCCACCTCCGCCATCTTGGTGGTGTCCGCCAGGTCCAGCTCCCGCCGGGCCGACTGCAGGGTGAGGTGCATGTTGGTGCCCGTGTCCCCGTCGGGCACGGGATAGACGTTTAAGGCGTTGAGCTCTTCCACGTACACCCGGAACCAGTCCGTGGCGTAGCGGAAGGCCTCGGCCAACTCCCCGGCCGTCCAGCTAGCCACGCCCCACCCCCACCACGTGCACCCGCACCTGGGAAAGCTCCACCCCCGCCAGGCGCTTGGCGGTGAAGGCCACCCGTTCCGCCAAGGACTCCACCACCGTGGGGATGCGGGCCCCCAAGGCCACCACCACGTAGAAGTCGGCGGCGTACTTCCCCGGGTTCGCCGGGTCCGGGCGCACCACCACCCCTTCGCTCGCCTCCTGCCGCCCCAGGATGCGCACCACCTGCTCCCTCAAGCCCGCCGGGGCCATGCCCACCACCCCCGGCACCTCGTGGGCCGCCAGGGCCAAAAGGGAGGCCAAGGCGGTTTCCGTGACCGTGACGCGCCCTTGCACGCTACCTCCTTAAGGCCTCCTCGGGAGGCGTGTAGGGTAGGCCAAAAGCCTCCGCCACCCCGGGGTGGGTGAGGAGGCCCCTGTGGGTGTTTAGCCCTTTGAGGAGGGCCCCGTCTTCCAAAAGCGCCGCCAAGCCCTTCTCCGCCAGCTTGAGCACGTAGGGCAAGGTCTGGTTGGTGAGGGCGAAGGTGGAGGTGCGGGGCACCGCTCCCGGCATGTTGGCCACCCCGTAGTGCACCACCCCATCCACCACGTAGGTGGGCTCGGCGTGGGTGGTGGGGCGGATGGTCTCCACGCACCCCCCCTGGTCCACGGCCACGTCCACGATGACCGAGCCTTCCTTCATCAAGGGAAGCATGTCCCGGGTGACCAGTTTGGGCGCCTTGGCCCCCGGCACCAAGACCGCCCCGATGAGGAGGTCGGCGTGCTGGATGCTCTTTTTGATGTTGGCCTCGGTGGCGGTGAGGGTCACCACCCGCCCCCCGAAGACGTCGTCCAGGTACTGCAGGCGCTTGTGGTTCACGTCCAGGATGGTCACCTGGGCCCCCATGCCCAAGGCGATCTTGGCGGCGTTGGTGCCCACGGTGCCGCCCCCCAGAATGACCACGCTGGCCGGGGCCACCCCCGGCACCCCGCCCAAAAGCACCCCCCGTCCCCCGTGGGGCTTCTCCAGGAACTGGGCCCCCACCTGGGGGGCCATGCGCCCCGCCACCTCGCTCATGGGGACCAGGAGGGGCAAGGAGCCGTCGGGAAGCTGCACCGTTTCGTAGGCGATGCCCGTGACCCCGCTTTGGAGCATGGCCTCGGTGAGGGTGCGGTCCGCCGCCAGGTGGAGGTAGGTGAAAAGGATGAGCCCTTCCCGCAAAAAGGGGTACTCCTCAGGAAGGGGCTCTTTCACCTTCACCACCATCTCCGCCTTCCAAGCCTCCTCGCGGCTCACCAGGTGGGCCCCGGCCCGCTCGTACTCGGCGTCGGATAGGCCCGAGCCCACCCCCGCCCCCCGCTCCACCAAGACCACATGCCCCCGCTTCACCAGGCTTTCCGCCCCGCCCGGGGTCAGGGCCACGCGGTTTTCCAGGGTCTTGATCTCCTTGGGTACGCCGATGGTCATCTCACGCCTCCTTTACGAACACCCGTTTGATCTTGAGCTTGAAGCCGTCGCCCTCCGCGATGGCCAGGAGCCGCCTGCGGGAGTCCACCAGGGTCACGTAGCCCAAGGCGGGGATGGGGAGGGGTACCCCTTCCAAGACCCGCCGGGCCTCGGTGTGGGAAAGCTCCACCACGGGAAAGGGCAAAACGTCCACCTCGGGGATGGCCTTGTCCGGCGAAAGCTCGGAAAGCCTCACCGCCCGCTCCAGGCCCACCTTGCCGATGCGGGTGCGCACGAGCCCCGAGAGGAAGGCCTTGGTCTTAAGCCTTTCCCCCAGGTCCCGGGCGAAGGCCCGCACGTAGGTGCCGGGCCCCACCACCAGGCGGATGACCGCGGTGGGGTGGGCCCCGAGGGGCTTGGGGAGCTCCACCTTGCGCCCACCCTTTTCCGCCAGGCGCCACCCCTTGGCCGAGGGGGCGATGGGGTGGGGAATGGGCTCGGGGTCAAAGGCCAGAAGCTCCACCTCCACATAGCGCACCGGCCTCGGACCAAGCTCCAGGGGCTTCCCTTCCCGGGCCGCCTCGTAGGCCCGCTTGCCCCCCACCTTGATGGCGGAGTAGAGGGGCGGCACTTGCTCCTTCAGGGCCAGGAAGGAGGGGAGGACGCTTTCCAAATCCTTCCGGTCAAAGCGCACCGGGGCCTCCTCGCTCACGGGACCTTCGGCGTCCAGGGTGGGCGTGGTGGCCCCGAAGGAAACCCAGGCGATGTACTCCTTGTCCTCCCCCGAAAGGAAGGGCACGAGCTTGGTGCTCTCCTCAGAAACCAAGAGCAAAAGCCCGGTGGCCAAGGGGTCCAGGGTACCGGTGTGCCCCACCCGGCGAGTGCCGAGGCGCTTTCTCGCCTCCTCCACCGCGTCGTGCGAGGTGAGGTGGAGGGGCTTGTCCACCGCGTAGAGGGCCATGCCTAGGGGATTGTATCACCGGGAAGGGAAGGTCTCTATACTGGAGGCCATGGGCGAAGTGGAGGCTAAGGCCGCCCTCGTGGTGGGGGGAGGCTCAGGGATCGGAAGGGCCGTGGCCCTCGCCCTGGCCCGGGAAGGGGCCCGGGTGGCCATCGCCGACCTCAACGGGGAGGGGGCGGCACGGGTGGCGGAGGAGGCCCGGGAAGTGGGCGCGGAGGCGGTGGGCCTCTTCATGGACGTGCGGCGGAAGGAAAGCGTGGCCCAAGGGGTCAAGGCCGCCCTCGAGGCCCTGGGGGGGCTGGACATCCTGGTGAACGCCGCCGGGATTGACCGCATCGCCCCCTTTTGGGAAACCGACGAGGACCTTTGGGATGCGCTCATCGCCGTGAACTACAAGGGCGTCCTCCACGCCTGCCGCCAGGCCCTTCCCCCCATGATGGCCCAAGGGCGGGGCGCCATCGTGAACATCGCCTCGGACGCCGGGCGGGTGGGAAGCTCGGGGGAGGCGGTCTACTCGGGCACCAAGGGAGCGGTCATCGCCTTCACCAAGGCCCTGGCCCGGGAGGTGGCCCGCCACGGCATCCGGGTCAACGCCGTGGCCCCCGGCCCCACGGACACCCCCCTGCTCCACGCCCTGCGGCAGGGCCACGAGGGCCTCTTTGAGGCCATGGTCCGGGCCACCCCCCTGCGCCGCCTGGCCCGCCCCGAGGAGGTGGCGGAGGTGGTGGTCTTCCTGGCCTCGGACCAGGCGGGCTTCGTCACCGGCCAGGTGGTGAGCGTGAGCGGCGGCCTCACCATGTGCTAGGAGGTGGGAAGGTGGAACCCAAAGAGCTGGAGCGGGCCTACCCGAACCTCTGCTTCGCCTGGCCCAGGCCGGGGGTGCTGGAGATCGCCTTCCAGGGGGAGAAGCTCAACGCCATGGACCCTCCCCTGCACCGGGCCCTCGCCCGGGTGTGGCGGGACCTCGAGGACCTTCCCGGGGTGCGCGCCGTTTTGGTGCGGGGAGAAGGCGGGGTCTTCTCCGCCGGGGGCTCCTTCGCCCTCATTGAGGAGATGCGCGCCTCCCACGAGGCCCTGATGCGGGTCCTGGAGGAGGCGCGGGACCTGGTCTTAGGCCCCATCAACTTCCCGAGGCCCGTGGTGGCGGCGGTGGAGAAGGTGGCGGTGGGGGCGGGGCTCGCCTTGGCCCTGGCGGCGGACGTCGCCGTGGTGGGCAAGGGGGCGAGGCTCCTGGACGGCCACCTCCGCCTGGGGGTGGCGGCCGGGGACCATGCGGTGCTCCTCTGGCCCCTTCTGGTGGGCCTGGCCAAGGCCAGGTACCACCTCTTCCTCAACGAGCCCCTAACCGGCGAGGAGGCGGAAAGGCTCGGCCTGGTGGCCCTGGCGGTGGAGGACGGGGCGGTTTACGAAAAGGCGCTGGAGGTGGCGGAGCGCTTGGCCAAGGGGCCCAAAGAAGCCCTAAGCCACACCAAGCGGGCCCTCAACCACTGGCTTCGCACCTTCCTCCCCCACTTTGAGCTCTCCTTGGCCTTGGAGTTCTTGGGGTTTGGCGGCAAGGAGCTGGAGGAAGGTCTTAAGGCCCTAAAGGAAAAGCGGGAACCCCACTTCCCATGATGCGGCTGCAGGCGTTTTTGGCCCGGGCCGGGGTGGCGAGCCGCCGCAAGGCGGAGGCCCTTATCCAAGAGGGCCTCGTCCGGGTGAACGGGGAAGTGGCCCACCTGGGGCAGAAGGTGGGCCTGAAGGACGTGGTGGAGGTGGCGGGCAAGCGGGTGATCCTGCCCGAGCGGGTGATCCTCGCCCTCCACAAGCCCAAGGGCTACACCACCACCCGCTCTGACCCCCACGCACAAAAGACCGTGTATGAACTCCTGCCGGAGATCCCCGGCCTCCACCCCGTGGGCCGCCTGGACCGGGACTCGGAGGGGCTTCTCCTCTTCACCAACGACGGCGAGCTCACCTTCCGCCTCACCCACCCCCGCCACGGGGTGCAAAAGGTCTACCGGGTCTGGACCGAGGGGGGCACCCTGCCGGAAGGGGTGTGCCGGAGGCTCCTAAAGGGGGTGATGCTGGAGGACGGCCCCGCCAAGGCCCTGGCCTGCCGCCCCGCCCCTGGAGGGGCTTTCCTCACCCTGGCGGAAGGGCGGAAGCGGGAGGTGCGCCGGATGCTCAAGGCGGTGGGCTACCCGGTGAAGCGGCTTCTTAGGGTGCAGGTGGGGCCCATCCGGCTCGGGAACCTCCCCCCGGGGAAGTGGCGCCGGCTTTCTTCCGAGGAGGAAAAGGCGCTTTTGCGCCAGGTGGGGCTAGAATGAGGGGCATGTTCGCGCCGGGGAACGGACCCGTGCAGATCAGCGCCGAGGCCATCCGCAAGCGGGTGGCGGAGCTAGGAGCCCAGATCGCCCAGGACTACCAGGGGAAGACCCCGCACCTCATTTGCGTGCTCAACGGGGCCTTCATCTTCATGGCCGACCTGGTGCGGGCCATCCCCCTTCCCCTCACCCTGGACTTCATCTCCATCAGCTCCTACGGCAACGCCTACCGCTCCAGCGGGGAGGTGGAGCTCATCAAGGACCTGAGGCTTCCCATCCACGGCCGGGACGTGATCGTGGTGGAGGACATCGTGGATACGGGCTTGACGCTTTCCTACCTCCTGGACTACCTCGAGGCCCGCAAGCCCGCCTCGGTCCGCGTGGCCGCCCTTCTCTCCAAGCCCTCCCGCCGCCAGGTGGAGGTGCCCATCCACTACCTGGGCTTTGAGATAGAGGACGCCTACGTCTACGGCTACGGCCTGGACCGGGCCCAGTTTGACCGGAACCTGCCCTTCATCACCTCCATCCGCCAGGAGGAAGAATGAGGTACCTGGACCTCCTCACCGCCCTCTTCGCCACGGTGCTTTTGGTCTCCAACGTGGCCTCCACCAAGCTGGTGGTCCTGGGGCCCTTCACCTTTGACGGGGGGACGCTCCTCTTCCCCTTGGCCTACATCTTCGGGGACGTCCTCACCGAGGTCTACGGCTACCGCAAAAGCCGGCGGGTGATCTGGACCGGGTTTTTCGCCCTCCTCCTCGCCACCCTCACCTTTCAAGCGGTGGCCGCCCTCCCCGCCCCAGAGGACGGGGAAAGCCGCCGCTACGGCGAGGCCTTCGGCCTCCTCCTGGGCCTCACCCCCAGGATCGTGTTGGGAAGCCTCCTCGCCTACTTCGCCGGGGAGTTCGCCAACGCCTACGTCCTGGCCAAGCTCAAGGTGCGCACGGAAGGGCGCCTCTTCTGGCTAAGGGCCTTGAGCTCCACCTTGGTGGGCCAAGGGCTGGACACGGGGCTTTTCCTCCTGGTGGCCTTCTACGGCGTGCTCCCAAACGAGGTGCTCCTCGCCGTCTTCCTCTCCAACTACGCCTTCAAGGTGGGGGTGGAGGCCCTGATGCTCCCCGCCACCTACCTGGTGGTGGGCTTCCTGAAGCGGGCCGAGGGGCTAGACGCCTACGATCGGGACACGGACTTCAACCCCTTCCGCCTGGCATGAACCCCCTCTTCCACCACTCCATGGGCGTGGGCACCTGGGCCTGGGGGGACCGGCTCTTCTGGGGCTACGGGCGGGGCTACGGGGAAGGGGAGCTGCGGGAAGCCTTCCGGGAAAGCCTCAGGGCCGGGGTGCGGCTTTTTGACACCGCCGAGTTCTACGGCTTCGGCCTATCGGAAAGGCTTTTGGGCCGCTTCTTGGCCGAAACGGGGGAAAGGCCCTTTTTGGTCACCAAGTTCTTCCCCTACCCCTGGCGCCTTTCCCGGAAAAGCCTCCTAAAGGCCTTAAGGGGAAGCCTCACCCGGCTTGGGGTGGAGGCGGTGGACCTTTATCTTCTCCACTGGCCTTGGCCCCCCGTGCCCCTGAGCACACGGGCCGAGGCCCTGGCGGAGGCTTACGAGCGGGGGCTCGCCCGGGGGGTGGGGGTGGCCAACTGCTCCTTGGCCCAACTGGAGGTGGTGAAGGTCGTCCTTGAGCGGCACCGGGTGCCCCTTCTCGCCAACCAGGTGGAGCTCAGCCTCCTCCGGCGGGACTGGGAGGCCCACCTCCCCGCCCTGCGGCAAGAGGGCATCGCCCTCATGGCCTACAGTCCCCTGGCCATGGGCTGGCTCACGGGCAAGCTGGACCCGGACCGGCCCCCCAGGGGCTACCGGGGAAGCAAGTACCGCCCCTTCCTGGGCCGGGTGCGGCGCCTTCTCCCTGTGCTAAAGGCCCTGGCGGAGGCCAAGGGCACAAACCCCGCCGCCATCGCCCTCCGCTACCTCATGCAAAAGGGCGCCCTTCCCATCCCCGGAGCCAAAAACGCCCACCAGGCCCAGCAAAACGCCGAGGTCCTAAGGATCGCCCTCACCCCGGAGGAGATGGCCCTCTTGGAAGGGGCATCGTAAGCTTAAGGGGATGCCGGGGATCGCCATCATCGGGGCGCAGTGGGGAGACGAGGGCAAGGGCAAGGTGGTGGACGCCTTGGCCCGGGAGGCGGACTACGTGGTCCGCTACCAAGGGGGGGCCAACGCCGGGCACACCGTGGTGGCGGAGGGCCGGGTCTTCAAGCTCAACCTCCTCCCCTCGGGGGTCATCCACCCCCACGCGGTGAACGTCCTGGGGGACGGGATGGTCATTGACCCCTTCCGCTTCCAGGAGGAGCTGGAAAGCCTGCGGAAGGAGGGGTTTGACCCCAAGGTCTTGGTCTCGGAAAGGGCCCACCTGGTCCTTCCCCACCACAAGCACGTGGAAAGCCGCCACAACTTCGTGGGCACCACGGGCCGGGGCATCGGCCCCGCCTACTCGGACCGGGCCAGGCGGGTGGGGATTAGGGTGGGGGACCTCCTGGACGAGGAGGTCTTGCGGGAAAGGGTGCGCCGCCTCCTCCACGAGAAGCCGAACTCCACCCGGGAAGCGGGCTGGGACACGGAGGAAAAAGCCCTGGCCGACCTGCACCGGATGCGGGAGATCCTAAAGCCCTACATCGCTGACACCGGGGCCCTTCTCCGGGAGGCCTGGCGCAAGGGAAAGCGCCTCCTCTTTGAGGGGGCCCAGGCCACCCTCCTGGACTTGAACTACGGCACCTACCCCTACGTGACCAGTTCCCACCCCACGGTGGGGGGGATCCTGGTGGGCACGGGGCTTTCCCACAAGGCCATCACCAAGGTCTACGGGGTGGCCAAGGCTTACGCCACCCGGGTGGGGGAAGGCCCCTTCCCCACGGAGATCCACGGGGAGCTGGCCCACCACCTGCGGGAAAAGGGGGGGGAGTACGGCACCACCACGGGAAGGCCCCGGCGGGTGGGCTGGCTGGACCTGGTGGCCCTGAAGTACGCCTGCGAGGTGAACGGCTTTGACGGCCTGGCCCTCACCAAGCTGGACGTGCTTTCCGGCCTGGAGAGGGTAAAGGTGGCGGTGGAGTACCTGGACGGGGCCCACCCCGGGGAGGCGGCCCCCGAGGCGGTGCGCTACCTGGAGCTTCCCGGCTGGGGGGAGCTTGCCGGGGTGAGGGGGCGGGAGGACCTGCCGGCGAGCCTCCTCCGCTACCTGGAGCTCATAGAGGAGCACACCGGGGTTCCCGTGGTCCTCTTCTCCACGAGCCCCCGCCGGGAGGACACCTTCGGGGCGGTGAGCTGGGTCTAGCCCTTGAGGAAGGCCACGTACCGCTCCAGGAGGAGGTAGGCCTCCCCGCTTTGCAAGACCTCCAGGGCCCGGCGCACGCCCTCCTGCAAGCTTCCCACAACCCCCGCGGCGTAAAACCCCGCCCCCGCCGCCAGGGCCACGGCCTCCGCCGCAGGGCCCTTCTCCTCCCCTTTGAGGATCCGCCGGGCCCGCTCGGCGTTTTCCTGGGGGGTGCCTCCCTTGAGGGCCTCGAGGGGGGCCCGCCTGAGCCCCACCGCCTCCGGGGTGAGGGTGTAGACCCCCTTCCCCACCTCCGCCACCCGGTTCTCCCCCAAGACGAGCTCGTCCGCCCCCTCCCCATGGACCACGAGCCCCCGCGCCCCAAGCCGCTCCAGGGCCTTTGCCATGGGGGAAAGCCAGCGCTCGCTATAGACCCCGAGGACGTAGGCGTCCGCCCCCGCCGGGTTGGTGAGGGGGCCTAGGAGGTTGAAGACGGTGCGGATGCCGAGCTCCGCCCGCACAGGGGCCACGTGACGCATGGCGGGGTGGAAGACCCGGGCGAAGAGGAAGCCAAAGCCCAAGGCCTCTATGGCCTCCCCCACCCGCTCGGGGGGAGCCTCCAGGTCCACCCCCAAGGCTTCCAGAAGGTCGGCGCTCCCCGCCTGGGAGCTCGCCGCCCGGTTCCCGTGCTTGGCCACCGCCACCCCCCCGCCGCCGCCACCAGGGCGGCCAGGGTGGAGAGGTTTAATAGCCCCCTTGTGGTCCCCCCCCTGTGCCCACGATGTCCAGAAGGGGCCTCCGGCCCACCTTGAGGGGCCTTGCCGCCTCCCGCATGGCCCGGGCCATGGCGGCGATCTCCTCGGGCTTTTCCCCCCTTAGGGCCATGGCGGTGAGGACCCCCGCCGCCCGCACCGGGGAGACTTCCCCCGCCATGAGGGCCCGCATCAGGGCGTGCGCCTCTTCCTCGCTCAAGACCTCGCCCAAAAGCACCTTCCGCACTACCTCCATGGGTCCTCCAAAAAGTTCTTGAGGATGCGTTTACCCGCCTCCGTCAAGTAGCTTTCCGGGTGGAACTGCACCCCGTGGGTGGGGTAGCTCCGGTGGCGGAAGCCCATCACCGTGCGCCCCCCCGCCTCCTCCACCCAGGCGTTGATCAAGAGCTCCTCGGGCACCGCCTCCACCACCAGGGAGTGGTAGCGGGTGGCGGGAAAAGGGCTTTCTAGGCCCCGGAAAACCCCGGTGCCGTCGTGGTGGATCTCGCTCACCTTCCCGTGCATGAGGACGGGGGCGGGCACCACCTTCCCCCCGAAGGCCATGCCGATGGCCTGGTGGCCCAAGCACACCCCCAAAATGGGGTAGCGGGGGGCGTAGCGGGCGATGAGGGGAAGGGAAAGCCCCGCCTCCAAGGGGGTGCAGGGCCCGGGGCTTATTAGGATGCGGTCTGGGTCCAAGGCCTCCACGTCCTCGAGAGCAAACTGGTCGTTCCGCCACACGATGGGGCTCGCCCCAAGCTCCCCCAGGTACTGCACCAGGTTGTAGGTGAAGCTATCGTAGTTGTCTATCACGAGCACCCTCACGCCGCCCTCCTCTCCTCCCGGGGCCCCCGCTTTGGCGCAAGCCAAGGTGGGGTGGTCATAGCCCCTCCTCCGCCAGCGCCACCGCCTTTAAGAGGGCCTTGGCCTTGTTCAGGCACTCCTCGTACTCCCGCTCCGGCACCGAGTCCGCCACGATCCCCGCCCCCGCCTGCACGTGCATCTGGCCCTTGGCGATGACGAAGGTGCGCAAGGTGAGGGCCACGTCCATGGCCCCATCGTAGGCCAGGTACCCAAAGCTCCCCCCGTAGGGCCCCCGGCGGTGGGGCTCCAGCTCCTCAATGATCTCCATGGCCCGGATCTTGGGGCCCCGGAAACCGTGCCCATGGGCAGGACGCTGGCCAAGGCGTCCAGGGGGGTCTTACCCTCGGCCAAAACTCCCTCCACCGTGGACACCAGGTGCATCACGTGGGAGTAGTACTCCACGTGGAGGGGTTCCACCACCCGCACGCTCCCGAAGGCCGCCACCCGGCCGATGTCGTTGCGGGAAAGGTCCAAGAGCATCACGTGCTCCGCCCGCTCCTTCTCGTCCCGTAGGAGCTCCTCGGCGAGCCTTCGGTCCTCCTCCTCGTCCTTGCCCCGGGGCCGGGTGCCGGCGATGGGCCGGGTCACCACCCGCTTCCCGTCGGAGCGCAGGAGGCTTTCCGGGCTTGCGGAAACCAAAACCACCTCCCCCAGGTCCAGATAGCCCATGTAGGGACTTGGGTTCACGCTCCTTAAGGCCCGGTAAAGGGCGAAGGGATGGACGGTGAGGGGGGAGGAAAGCCTGAGGGAGAGGACCACCTGGAAGATGTCCCCAGCCCGGATGTAGGCCAGGGCCCTTTCCACCGCCTCGAGGTAGGCCTCCCGGGAGAAGTCCGCCTGGAAGCGGGCCCTTCCCCCCGGCCGCTCCCCCGGCACCCCCGGCAAGGGGCCCTTGAGCCTCCCCTCCGCCCAGGCAAGCCGCGCCTCCGCCTCCTCGGGGTCGGTGCCCGGGGCCACCAGGTGGAGGAGGCTTTTCAGGTGGTCAAAGACCACCACCACCTCCGGCTCCACGAAGAGGAGGTCGGGCAGGCCCAAATCGTCGGGCTTGAGGGCGGGAAGGCGCTCGTAGTAGCGGATGAGGTCGTAAGCGGCGTACCCCACCACCCCGCCGAAGAAGGGGGGAAGGTCCGGGGGGCGCTCTAGGGGAGCGTGGACCGCCTCGTAGAGGGTGCGTAAGGGGTCTTGGGTGGCCAGGGGCTCGCCGTTTAGCGTGAAGACCCCGTCCTTTAGCCGGAAGGTCCGCCTGGCCCCCACCCCCACGATGGAAAAGCGGCTTTGCCGGCCCCGCTCCACCGACTCCAGGAGAAAGCTCACGGGGGCCTTCTCCGCCAGCTTGAGGTAGGCGGTCACCGGGGTTTCCAGGTCGGCGAGCAGGGTCTTGCGAAAGGGCCTTATGGTCTCCATCCCACCTCCTACAAAAAGCCCCCCGGGTATACCCCGGGGGAAAGACCGCCTCCGCCCCGGGGCCTAGCCGGGCCACCAGAGGGCGGAAGGAAGGTTCATGCCCCAAGGATAGCCCAAAGGCCCCGCGGGGTCTAGGGGGCTAGAAGCGCTCGGCCACCGTCTTCATTTGCAGGAAGTGGAGGAGGTAGTCCGGCCCCCCCGCCTTGGTGTCGGTGCCGGAAAGGTTGAAGCCGCCGAAGGGCTGCACCCCCACCAGGGCCCCGGTGATCTTGCGGTTGAAGTAAAGGTTCCCCACGTGGAACTCCCGCCGGGCCCTTTCCAGGTGCTCCCGCTTGCGGGAGTAGACCCCGCCCGTGAGGCCGTAGACGGTAGCGTTGGCCACCTCCAGGGCCTCACCAAAGTCCCTCACCCGAATCACGGAAAGCACCGGCCCGAAGATCTCCTCCTGGGCGATTTTGGCCTGGGGCGGCACCTCGGTGAAGACCGTGGGGGCGATGAAGTAGCCCTCCCCCTCCAGGCGCCGGCCCCCCAGGACAAGCCGCCCTTCCCCCTTGCCAATCTCTATGTAGGAAAGGACCTTTTCCTCCTGCGCCTTGGAGGCCACGGGGCCCAGGTCGGGGTTCTCCTCCGCGGGGCCCACCACCAGCCGGCCCGCCCGCTCTAGGAGGCGCTCCAGAAGGGGCTCGTACGCCTTCTCCGTGACGATGAGGCGGCTCGCCGCGGAGCACTTCTGCCCCTGGAAGCCGTAGGCGGAGACCAGAACGCCCTCCGTGGCCGCCTCCAAATCGGCGGTCTCGTCCACGATGATGGCGTCCTTGCCCCCAAGCTCCAGGAAGACCCGCTTGATCCACCGCTGCCCCGGGGCGAGCCTGGCCGCCCGCTCGTGGATCCAAAGCCCCACCTCCAGGCTCCCCGTGAAGTTGATGAAGCGGGTCTTGGGGTGCTCCACCAGGTAAGCCCCCACCTCCTTCCCCTCCCCGGGCAGGAGGTTCACCACCCCCGGGGGGAAGCCGGCCTCGTGGAAGATCTCAAAGACCTTGGCAGCGATGACCACCGTGTCCTCGGCGGGCTTGGCCACCACGGTGTTCCCCACCACCACGGGTCCGGCGATCATCCCGGTGAAGATGGCGATGGGGAAGTTCCAAGGGGCGATCACCACCCCGGCCCCCAAGGGGATGTAAAAGCTCTCGTTATCCTCCCCGGGGTAGGGCACCACCTCCACGGAGGGGTACTTGTACTTGAGGGCCTGGCGGGCGTAGTACTCCAGGAAGTCAATGGCCTCCGCCACCTCGGCGCTGGCCTCCACCCAGTTCTTGCCGATCTCGTAGACCAAGGTGGCCTCCAGTTCCCGCCGGCGCCTTTTCATGAGGGCGGCGGCCTTGAGGAGGAGGCGGCTCCGGTCCTCCTGGGGCCAGTCCTTCCAGGTGCGGAAGGCCCGCCAGGCGGCCTCGAGGGCGGCCTCCGCCTCCGCCCGCCCCGCCTTGGCCGTGCTCCCCACCACCTCGCTCGGGGCCGAGGGGTTTAGGGAGAGGATTTTCTCCCGAGTGTCCACCCAGGCCCCGTCTATATAGAGGCCCCAGTGGCGGCCGAACTCGGCCCGCACCCGCCTTAGGGCCTCCTTCATCTCCCGCCTAGCCTCCTCGGTCTGGAAGGTCTCTATGGGTTGGTTCCGGAAAGGCTCCACCGTCATGGCTTCCTCCTTTAGCCTCCTAGGAGGCTCCTTAACACCAAAAACAGGTTCTCCGGCCTTTCGGCGATGCGGCGGCTTAAGTAGGGGTACCAGTCCCTGCCGTAGGGCACGTAGGCCCGCACCGTGTACCCCTCCCGGGCGAGGGCCCGCTGGGCCTCCGGGCGCACCCCGTAGAGGAGCTGGAACTCAAAGCGGTCCTTGGGGATGCCGAAGGCCTCCGTGTAGCGCTTCACCTCGGCGATGAGCCTGGGGTCGTGGGTGGCGAAGGCCACGTAAAGCCCCTCCCTTAGGGCGAGCTTGCCCAGGTGCAGGTACTCGGCGTCAATGAGGCGCTTGTCCTGAAAGGCCACCTCCCGGGGCTCCCGGTAGGCCCCCTTGACGAGGCGCAGGTTGGGCCGGTAGGAAAGAAGGTCCAAGAGGTCCTTCTCCGTGCGGAAGAGGTAGCTCTGCAAAACCACGCCCACCTGGCTAAACCCCTCCTCCCGGAGGGTTTTGTAAAGGCGCAAGGTGGCCTCCACCCGGGGGGAGTCCTCCATGTCCAATCGGACGAAGACCCCCTCGGGCTCCGCCTCCCGCAGGATGCCCCTTAAAAGCTCCAGGGCGAGGCCTTCGGAAAGGTCCAGCCCGAGCTGGGTGGGCTTCACGGAGACGTACTTGGGCCAGGGCTTTGCGGCCAAGGCCCGCACCAGGGCCAGGATGCCCTCCTGGAAGGCTCGGGCCTCCGCCTCGCTCCGCACCCCTTCCCCCAAGAGGTCCAAGATGGCGTGGACCCCGTGGGCCTCGAGGGCCTCCGCCACCCCAAGGGCCTCCACCAGGGTCTCCCCCGCCACATAGCGGCGCACCAGGCCCCTCGCCCGCCCCTTGATGAGGGCCTCCACCCGGGGATTACCCGCCACGGAGAGCACCGCCTGCCGATAGACCAGGTCTAGGTTCATACCCCTCCTTTCCGAAGCTTCGCCACCACCAGGTCGCGGAAGCGGTACACGTGGGCCTCCACCGCCTTCTTGGCTCCCTCGGGGTCCTTGCGCCTGAGGGCCATCAGGATGGCCCGGTGTTCCCGCCGGGTGGCCTCGTCCTGGGAAAGGGTGGGCAGGGCGCTCCGGGCCAGGGCCAGGGTGGAAAGCAGGTCCTCGTAAAGCCGATAAAGGGTCCGGTTCCCGGAAAGGCGCACCAAGGCCCGGTGGAACTCCAGGTCCCGGCGCATCTGCTCGGGGTAGTCCTCCGGGGGAGCCTCGTCAATGGCCCGGAGGCGCTCCTCCAGGGCGTCCAGCTCCCAAGGCATGGCCCGTAGCGCCGCCTCCCGCGCCGCCTCCCCCTCCAGCAGGGCCCGCACCCCATAGACCTCCTCCACCTCCTCTGGGGTGAAGGCCTTGACCCTCGCCCCCTTGCCCGGCACCAGCTCCACCAACCCCTCCTCACTTAGGCGCATCAGGGCCTCCCGCACCGGGGTGCGGGAAACCCCGAGCTCTTGGGCCAAAAGGGGCTCGGAAAGCCTTTCCCCCGGGGCGAAACGCCCGGAGAGGAGGAGGTCTTTAAGGTGGCCGTAGACCGCCTCGCGCACCTGGTTGGGTCGGCGGAAGCCCAGGGTCTGCATCCTGTATACAGAGTAAGGACGATCCAGGGCCAAAATCAAGGGCGGGGAAACCCCCGCCCCTCAAAATCCATCCCCCTCAGCGTACCCGGGCCTCTATGGCAAAGCCGCTCACCTCCGTAATCTCTAAGGGGAGGAGCTGAAGGCTTTCTAGAAGCGCTGCCAGCTCGTCCACGGACCCTTGGAAGACCACCTCGGCCTCGAGGACGCCGTTGGCGAAGCTTTTACGCTCAGCCGAGACCACACCCTTCTGAGCTCCAAGCTCCCTTAGGAGCACGGAAGCATCGGTGAAGCCCTTAAGGCCAGTCACCGTCAAGCGAACCACGGGGCTGGCTCCCGAAGCGGAAAAGTTTTGCTTGCGCAATTCCTGCCCCACCTGTCTGCCCAGGTTGCGCAGGGCCGCAAAAGCCGCTTCCCGCTCGGAGGTACCGGTCCCTGTCTGGGACGGACTCCAACTGCCCACCACTTGGCCTGTACTGGCCATCACCAGCCGCACGTCCGCCGTAGCCTTGTAGGTGTAGAAGGTGGCCACGTTGGTCCGAGTGGCAAGGACGCGGGAGGTGAAGACCCGGCTTACCACCAAGGCGTCAGCCTTAAAGTTGGTGGCCAAGGTGATGGCCGCTAAGGCGTCCCCCTGCACCAGGCGGGTGAGAAGCTGCCGGTCCGCCACCCTTTGCACCTGGGCGGCGTCCAGCACCCGAAAGCCCCCCTGCAAGAGTTCTTCCCGTAAAGCCGCCTCGTAAAGACCCGCCTCCTCATCCCACCAATGCTCACCTTGGCTCACAAGGACGAGGGTTTTGGGCCCTTGGCCCAAGGCCATCCCCAAAATCAGGGTGGCCAGAAGGAGAAAAAGGCGCCTAAGGCTGCTGGTAAGGTTTTCCGTCCGGCGCATACTTGAAGTAGCTCCTGGGTGTACGCTTAATGATCTCCTCCACCGCCTTAGAGGTCATCACAGCCAAGGCTTTGCCCATGGGGGTCTTCTCGTACTGCTTCAACCCCCCCCCAAGGGCAGCGCCCGGACCCAAGATCCCCAGGAGACCCCCGTAATCCACATCCGTGGCCTCGCCCTCCACGCGGAAAGCGGAAACGATAGCGCCGCTTTGGGCGTCCACGATCCGCATGTCCACCGCAACGTACGAGCGTTTCTGTCCACCACCGAAGGCACCCAAGAGGCCCCCCAGAATACCACCACCACCCCCCCGGGTACCGCCCGCATCGGGCTCAAAAGCGGTTATGGAACCCACCACCAAAAGCTCAGCCCCCTGCAAGTTGAGGGGTTTGCCCCCGAGGTAGGCTTCTTGTTGAATTTGCGCAAGCACCGAGCGGTCGTAGAGAATGAAGTGGTTGGTGTTGATCAGGGCGGTCATCAAGAGCTCTGAGATGGAAGCCCCAACGCCCGGAGGGCACTGGGCTGCCGCGCAGATGAAGTTGGCCACCACCGCTTTGGCCCGTGGCCCCGTGTAGTTGGCATAGGGATTTTCGCCCTCCAAGCCTGAAGAAGTCTTGGTGGTGACGCTGGGAGCGCAAGCCGCTAAAACCGCCAATAAAACCACACCAAGAAGGCCAAGGCCTTTTCTCATAGGGTTCACCTCACTCCTAGGCACCTAGGATAATTTCTAGGCACCTACTTTAGAATTTTAGTGCTCTCGTAAGGAACGGTCAAGTACAGATGAACAACCATCAAGACATGCCAGGGCTAAGCTTGCCTATTTACCCCACCGAGCCCTTAGCCACGCCTTGAGCCCACCCCCCATCCGCTTCCACCACGGCCCAAACCGGGCCTCGTAGCTCCGGGCCGCCTCCTCGGGGGAGAGGTCCACCCCGAGCTCCCGGGCCAGGAAGTAGCGGTGGTCCATGACCCAGAGGTAAAGGTCGGCTTCGGTGCGCCCGGGGAACTCAGCCAGGAGCCCGAGCTTCCGAATAGCTTCCACCGTGGGCCTGTAGAGGTTCTGGTACCAGTCCACCACCGCCTCCTCCCAGGGGATCTCCCGGCCCTCCTCGAGGCCCCGGAAGTACCTCCGGGTGGCGATGTGGTCCAGGAGGATGTCATAGCGGCCCAGGGTGGAGAAGCGGATCTCCTCGGCCTCGGGCACGAGCTCTTTCAGGCGGGTCTTTTCCAGGAAGTTGGCGTACTCCGCCTTCAGGATCAGGTCCTTCAGGGTGTCCTTGGCCTCCACGGGCACGGGGACGTCCAGGGCGATGACGTAGGCGTCCAGGTACTTCTGCCCCGTGGCCTTGGCCAAGGCCACCCGGTGGTTGCCGTCCTTGACGAAATAGGCCTCCCCCACCTGGTAAACCTCTATGGGCGGAAACTCCTGCCCTTCCAGCTGGAGGGCCCTGAGCCGCTTCCACCGCTCCAGGGCATGGGGCGTCTTGGGCAAAAAGCGGCGGTCAAAGTCCTCGTAGCGGTCCACCGAGCCCACCACCTTGTCCACCTCAATGGCCCTTAGGCCCAGGTGGCGCTCCCCCTTGGGCCTTAAGGCCAGGGCCTGGTGAAAGGGCAAAAGCTCCGAGGGCTCCCCCCGGAAGCGGTCCAGGAGCTCCAAAAGCCTCGCCCGCCGCTCCAGGCGCTCGGCCTCGGTTTCCGCCTGCAGGTGGCTCCGCATGGAACCGCTACCACCCCCCTTTCTCAGGGTAGCCCCTTCCGGTCATAAAAGCGTGAGGAAGGACCCAAGGCCTGGACAAAGGGGAAACCTAGGGGGTTAGATAGGAGCATGAGCCTTTCCCTGCGCGAGCGGGTGCGAAACGAGCTGGAGCGGCTTAAGCGCGAGGGGCTTTACATCACCCCCAAGGTCCTCGAGGCGCCCCAAGAACCCGTGACCCGGGTGGAGGGAAAGGAGGTGGTGAACCTCGCCTCCAACAACTACCTGGGCTTCGCCAACCACCCCTACCTCAAGGAAAAGGCCAAAGCGTACCTGGAAATGTGGGGGGCGGGAAGCGGGGCGGTGCGCACCATCGCCGGCACCTTCACCTACCACCTGGAGTTGGAGGAGGCCTTAGCCCGGTTCAAGGGCACGGAAAGCGCCTTGGTGCTCCAGTCGGGCTTCACCGCCAACCAGGGGGTTTTGGGGGCGCTCCTACAGGAAGGCGACCTGGTCTTCTCCGACGAGCTCAACCACGCCTCCATCATTGACGGGCTCCGCCTCACCAAGGCCACCCGCCTGGTCTACCGCCACGCCGACGTGGAGCATCTGGAAGAGCTCCTGAAGACCCACGACACCGAGGGCCTGAAGCTCATCGTCACCGACGGGGTCTTCTCCATGGACGGGGACATCGCCCCCCTGGACCGGATCGTGCCCCTGGCCAAGCGGTACGGGGCGGTGGTCTACGTGGACGATGCCCACGGCTCCGGCGTCCTGGGGGAGAAGGGCAAGGGCACGGTGCACCACTTCGGCTTCCACCAAGACCCCGACGTCATCCAGGTGGCCACCCTCTCCAAGGCCTGGGCCGTGGTGGGGGGCTACGCCGCGGGGGCCTTGGAGCTTAAAGACCTCCTCATCAACAAGGCCCGGCCTTTCCTCTTCTCCACGAGCCACCCCCCGGCGGTGGTGGGGGCCCTTTTGGGGGCCTTGGAGCTCATTGAGAAGGAGCCCGAGCGGGTGGAAAGGCTTTGGGAAAACACTCGCTACTTCAAGGCGGAACTGGCCCGCCTGGGCTACGATACCTTGGGGAGCCAGACCCCCATCACCCCCGTCCTCTTCGGGGAGGCCCCCGTGGCCTTTGAGGCAAGCCGCCTGCTTTTGGAAGAAGGGGTCTTCGCCGTGGGCATCGGCTTTCCCACGGTGCCCCGGGGAAAGGCCAGGATCCGGAACATCGTCACCGCCGCCCACACCAAGGAGATGCTGGACAAGGCCCTCGAGGCCTACGCCAAGGTGGGGCGGAAGCTCGGTATAATCCGCTAAATGCTCTTTCCCCCGCCCCTACCCCAAGGAGCCACGGAAAAGAGCCTGGGCCGGGTGGAAACCCCTCCCGAGGTGGTGGACTTCATGGTGGGCCTCGCCGAGGCCCCCCGGGGAGGAAAGGTCCTGGAGCCCGCCTGCGCCGAGGGGCCTTTCCTTCGGGCCTTCCGGGAGGCCCACGGCGGGGGCTTTCGCTTCTACGGGGTGGAGATAGACCCCAAGGCCTTGGATCTTCCCCCGTGGGCGGAGGGCATCCTGGCGGACTTTCTCCTTTGGGAGGGGGAGGGGGATTTTGACCTCATCCTGGGAAATCCGCCCTATGGGATCGTAGGGGACGCCTCTAAGTATCCCATCCATATCCTCAAAGAGGTAAAAGCTCTTTATAAAAAGCTTTTCTCCACCTGGAAAGGCAAGTACAACCTCTACGGGGCCTTTACCGAGAAGGCCGTCTACCTCCTTAAACCAGGGGGGCTCCTCCTTTTCGTAATCCCAACAACTTGGCTCGTTCTCGACGACTTCGCTTTGCTCCGGTCCTTCCTTGCCCGAACAGGAGAGACCGAGGTTTTCTACCTGGGCTCTGTCTTTCCCAAACGGAACGTAAGCGCCGTAGTCCTCCGCTTCCGAAGGGGAGGGCGGGGCCTAAAGCTCTGGGACGCAAGTTCTAGAAGCCCCTTCCTCTGGGACACCTACCCGGAGTGGAAAGGGGAAATGATCCGCTTCGAAACCCCCAAAACCAGGGAGATGGAGGCCAAGGGAACACCAGTAGGGCACATCTTCCATATCCGCTTTGCGGCTCGTAGCCCCGAGTTCCGAAAGCATGAAGCCGTGCGAAAAGAACCGGGCCCCGGATTAGTGCCCGTCCTTACCGGGCGTAACCTCAAATCGGGATTTATCGACTACGAGACCAACTACTCGGGCCTCTGGATGCCTCGGGAGCGGGCCAAGGAGCTTCGGGACTTCTACGCCACGCCCCACCTCGTGGTAGGCCACACCAAGGGGGTTCGAGTGGTGGCCGCATGGGATGAAAAGGCTTATCCTTGGCGGGAGGAGTTCCACCTGATCCCCAAGGCCAAGGCCCCGGAGGATATCGTCGCTTACCTCAACTCCGCAACCGTCCAGGAGTACGTAGCTACCCTTTATCGGGATTTTGTTCCCCATCTCACCTTAAGGATGCTGGAGCGGGTACCTATCCTTACCAGGGAGGTATAGGATGCGTAATGCTTTGAAAGCTTTTGAGGCATTTCTCGGAACGCTGGACCTAAGGGGATACGAAGAGAAGTACCGTTCCATAAAAACGGTGGAGCAGGACCTTCCCAGCGATCTTAACCCGTTGCCAGACCTTTACCGAGACTATTGGAAACCAACTCACCCAAACCCCTCCTTTCCAAGCTATGAAGACTTCTTTGCCACATGGTGGAATCAACGGCTTGAGGCTCTAGACAGATTCATACAGAAATACTTTTGGGGATGCTCCTATCAGTTTGTCCGCTTAGGACTCGAGGCCAGGCTCTACCGAACCGCAATCTCCATATGGACTCAATTCCACTTTGGTTATCGTTGGTTGACTTCCTGTAGTCTATCCATAGACGCCTCTCCCGAGCTAGACCTGAAGGGAGTAGACATTCTCGTCAGATTACCTCCAGGCACCTCCATAGGCCTTCAAGTCAAAAAGGAAACCTACCGCTCAGAAGCTCGCGGAGAAAACCGCTTCTTGAAGCAGAAACGAGCCCATGCGCTCCTCGAAGTTCCCTACACGCTTGAAACGGAGGCAGAGCTTCTGAAAAGAGCAGAAAGGGCCCGATCCCGGGGAGAACTCTATCGCCTTTGGGCTAAGGTAGCTAGCCATTTGGAACACCTTCCTAATGGATTCGTGATTTTCAAGGAAAGCTATGTCCTGTGCATTGAAGACTTCCTTCAAAAAAACCACCATGCGCTATCAGGCCACATCCCCTGGGAACAGGTGGCCCGAGAAGCTCTCGCCTAAAGCGGCCCCTTTTGGCCTCACCCTACCGTCCCGTGACGTAAACCCGCACCACGAGGCCCACGGCGAAAAGAAGCCCCAGGGCCACGAAGACCTCGGGCCGCTTAGGAGGGTCCTTGAGGCCCCGGTAAAACCACCCCCCGGGCTCGAGGCCCCCCAGGTAGTGGAGCCCCGCCGCCAAAAGGAGCCCGTAAAGGAGGTGAAGCCCCTCCTTGGGCCTAAACCCCGCCAGGAAGAGGGCGAACCCCAGGGCCACCTGGAGGATGGCCACCCAGGCCACCCCCCGGAGGGTGGCGTAAAAGCGGGAGGGTAGGGGGCGGAAAAACCCCCAAAGCCCCACCAGGGCCAAGGCGGGCACGGCCACCAGCAAAAACAGACCCAAAAGGGCGTGGAGCAGGACCCAGACCGGCATGGCCGCATCATACCGGAAAGGCGGGGCTTTATTCATATTCTGTACAGATAACGGCCTAGTGACACACGGAGCTTCAGCCCATCGCCAAGGGAAAAACCTGGCCCCGGTGCGTGTGGTATACTGGAGGGGTGAGCTACGACGCTTCCGCCATTAAGGTGCTCAAAGGCTTGGAGGGGGTGCGCCACCGCCCCGCCATGTACATCGGCGGCACGGGGGTGGAAGGTTACCACCACCTCTTCAAGGAAATCCTGGACAACGCCGTGGACGAGGCCCTGGCGGGCTACGCCACGGAGATCGTCACCACCTTGAACCCCGACGGCTCCCTCACCGTGGAGGACAACGGCCGGGGCATCCCCGTGGACCTCATGCCCGAGGAGGGGAAACCCGCGGTGGAGGTCATCTACACCACCCTGCACTCCGGGGGCAAGTTTGAAAGCGGGGCCTACAAGGTCTCGGGCGGCCTCCACGGGGTGGGGGCCAGCGTGGTGAACGCCCTTTCCGAGTGGACGGTGGTGGAGGTCTTCCGGGATGGGAAGCACCACCGCATCGCCTTCAGCCGGGGCGAGGTGGCCGAGCCCCTCCGCGTGGTGGGCGAAGCCCCCAAGGGCAAGACGGGCACCCGGGTCACCTTCAAGCCCGACCCCGAAATCTTCGGCTCCTTGGCCTTTGACCCGAGCAAGATCCGGGCCCGCCTCCGGGAGGTGAGCTACCTGGTGGCGGGGCTCAAACTGGTCTTCAAAGACCTCCAGCACGGCAAAGAGGAGGTCTTCCTGGACAAGGGGGGCGTGGCCTCCTTCGCCAAGGCCTTGGCGGAAGGGGAGGAACTCCTCTACGAGAAGCCCTTCCTCATCCGGGGCCAGGAAGGGGAGGTGGAGGTGGAGGTGGGCCTCATCCACACCAAGGGCTACACGGCGGAGATCCTCACCTACGCCAACATGATCCCCACCCGAGACGGGGGGACCCACCTCACCGCCTTCAAGTCCGCCTACAGCCGGGCGCTAAACCAGTACGCCAAGAAGGCGGGCCTCAATAAGGACAAGGGCCCCCAGCCCACGGGGGACGACCTCCTGGAGGGCCTTTACGCCGTGGTGAGCGTGAAGCTCCCAAAGCCCCAGTTTGAAGGGCAGACCAAGGGGAAGCTCTTAAACCCCGAGGCGGGAAGCGCCGTGAACCAGGTGGTCTACGAGAGGCTCTTGGAGGTCCTGGAGGAAAACCCCCGCATCGCCAAGACCCTCTACGAGAAGGCCCAGCGGGCGGCCCAGGCCCGGGAGGCGGCCCGGAAGGCCCGGGAACTGGTGCGCCGGCAAAACCCCCTGGAGTCCGACGACCTCCCCGGCAAGCTCGCCGACTGCCAGACGGAAAACCCCGAGGAAGCGGAGCTTTTCATCGTGGAGGGGGACTCCGCCGGCGGAAGCGCCAAGCAAGGCCGGGACCGCCGCTTCCAGGCCATCCTGCCCCTTAGGGGAAAGATCCTCAACGTGGAGAAGGCGGGGCTATCCAAGGCCCTTAAAAACGCCGAGGTGCGGGCCATGGTGGCGGCCATCGGGGCGGGGATCGGGGGCACGGGGGACGAGGCCCACTTTGACCTGGAGGGGCTCCGCTACCACAAGATCATCATCATGACCGACGCCGACGTGGACGGGAGCCACATCCGCACCCTCCTCCTCACCTTCTTCTACCGCTATATGCGCCCCCTCATTGAGCGGGGCCACGTGTACATCGCCCAACCTCCCCTTTACCGCCTTCAGGTGGGGAAAAGGGTGGAATACCTCTACTCCGAAGAGGAGCTCGCGGAGCGCCTCAAGGAACTGGAGGGTAAAAACTACGAGGTGCAGCGCTTCAAGGGCCTGGGGGAGATGAACCCCGAGCAGCTTTGGGAAACCACCATGAACCCGGAAAAGCGGGTCCTGAAAAGGGTGGAGCTCCAAGACGCCCTGGAAGCCAGCGAGCTCTTTGAGAAGCTCATGGGCCAGGACGTGGCCCCCAGGCGGGACTTCATTGAGGAGCACGCCCGCTACGCCGAGCTGGACATCTAAATGCAAGCCTGGCTGGATGAGGCGGTGGCCCGGCTCCTGGAGCGGGGCCGCCTCCTCCTTAAGGCCTACCCTGGGGCGGGCAAGAGCACCCTTTTCCCCCTAAAGCTCCTGGAAGTCCTACCCGGCCGCATCCTCCTCTTTGAGCCCCGGCGGGTGGCGGCACGGGCGGTGGCGGCCCGGCTTGCGGAGAACCTGGGGGAGCCCCTGGGCAAGCGCGTGGGCTACCGGGTGCGCCTGGAAAGCCGGGAAAGCGCGGAAACCCGGCTCCTGGTCATGACGGAAGGCCTCCTCATCCAGCGCCTTCTGGAAGACCCGGCCCTGGAAGGGGTTTCCGCCGTCCTCCTGGACGAGGCCCACGAGCGCCACTTGGAAGGCGACCTGGCCCTGGCCCTCCTCCTCCGCATCCAGGAAACCCTGCGGCCCGACCTCAAGTTGGCCCTCCTCACCGCCACCCCCGACCCCGACCTGGAGCGGGCCCTGGCGGGGGCTACCCTAAGCGTGGAGGGGGAGGCCCACCCCTTGGAGATTCTCCACCTGGATCGGCCTCCCGAGGGCCCCCTCGAGGCCCTGGCCGCCCGCTACGCCCGGAGGGCTTTTTTGGAAGGGGAAGGGGACGTCCTGGTCTTCCTGCCGGGCAAGAGGGAGATCGAAAGGACGCAGAGGCTCCTCGCCGACCTCCCCGCCTTCCCCCTCCACGGGGGGCTTCCCTTGGCGGAGCAGGCGGCCCTCCTCAGGCCCGGCCCCCGGAAGATCGTCCTGGCCACGGACGTGGCGGAAACCAGCCTCACCCTACCCGGGGTGCGGGCGGTGGTGGACACGGGGCTCGCCAAAAAGCCTCGCTTTGACCCCAGGACGGGCCTCACCCGGCTGGTCCTCGCCCGCATCCCCGAGGACTCCGCCCGGCAGCGGGCGGGCCGGGCCGGACGGCTTGGCCCGGGGAGGGTGTACCGCCTTTACCCCCAAGGCCCCTTCCCCCCGAAGCGCCCCGAGATCCTGGAGGCCGACCTCGCCCGGGCGGTGCTCCTGGCCCAGGCCTTCGGGGAACGGCTAGAAGACCTCCCCCTCCCCACCCCACCCCCCAAGGGGGCCCTGGAGGCCGCCTGGGCCCTTCTCCGCCTCCTGGGGGCGGTGGAGGGGGGGCGCCTCACCCCCCTGGGCCAGGCCATGCTCCGCCTCCCCACCCACCCTCGCCTGGCCCGCATGGCCCTGGAGGCCAAGGCCCATGGCCTCCTCCCTTTGGCCGCGGACCTCATCGCCCTCCTGGAGGAGCCCGACCCCTTGGCGGGGGAAGTGGACCTCCTCCTGCGGCTTGAAGGCCTCCTCCAAGCCCGAAGGGAAAGGCGGGGGCCCTTTTTGGGGGTGGAGCGGGTTTCGGCCCTATGGCGGAGGCGGCTCGGGGCCGAGGCCCTCACAAGCCTCCCCCACCCCGAGGCGGTGGGGCGGCTCCTCCTTGCCGCCTACCCCGACCGGGCGGCGGAGCGGGTGGGGCCCGGGCGCTACCGGCTTTGCACCGGCCCCCTCTTGCGCTTGAAAGGGGATGGCCCCCCTTATCTGGTGGCGGTGGGGGCGGAGCTTTCCCAAGGGGAAGGGCGCCTTCTCCTCTATGCCCCCCTAGCCCGGGAGGACCTCCTGGAGCGGTCCGGGGTGGAGGCCTTTAGCGGTTGGGAAGGGGGGCGGCTACGGGGGTACTTGGAAAGGCGGTACGGGGCCATCCTCCTGGAGCGGGTTCCCGTGGACCCCGGGCCACCCACCCCGAAAGAGCTCCAAGAAGCCTTCAAGGAAGGCCTTCCCCTGCCCGAGGAGGCGCGGCAGGTGCTCCTCCGCTTAGCCTTCCTCCGGGCCCACGGGGTGGAGGTGCCGGCCCTGAGCGAGGCGGCCCTCCTCCAGGACCTCACCTGGCTCCTCCCCTGGGTGGAGGGGGTGAGGGAGAAGGAAGCCTTGGCCCGCCTGCCTTGGAAGGAGATCCTCCTCGGGCTTTTGGGGGAGGCGAGGGGGGTCCTCGAGGCCCTGGCCCCCGAGGCCATCCTCCTACCCTCCGGCAAGCGCAAGCGCCTCCGCTACCGGGAAGGCACCCCGCCCCTCCTCTCCCTCCTCATCCAAGAGGCCTTCGGCCTCAGGGAAACCCCGAGGGTGCTGGGAGGAAAGGTCCCGGTGGCGGTGGAGCTCCTCTCCCCCGCCCGCAGGCCGGTGCAGGTGACCCAGGATCTTAAGTCCTTCTGGGAAAAACGCTACCCCGAGGTGCGGCGGGAGCTCATGCGCCGCTACCCCAAGCACCCGTGGCCGGAGCGCCCCTAAAAAGCTCCGCCCGGAACCCCCGCTCCCGCGCCCGCGCCACCCAAAGGGGGTTATCGTCCAGGTAAAGGGCCTCTTCCCCCAAGGCGGCCACCGCCGAGGCCAAAGCCTCTAGCTTATTCGGGTGGAAGAAGGCGGAAAGCCCCTCCGGAGGGGGCAGGTCGGAAACCAGGTAAAAGGGCGTGGGAAAGGCCAGGGGCCTGGGCACAAAAGCCTTGGGGTAGAGCTTTGCGGCGCCCGGGAAAAGGGCTTCCAAAACCCCCGGGCCTTCCTCCTTGAGGCGGGGAAGGAGGTCGTAGAAGGCCTGGGAAACGTAAAAGGAGCTCTCCCCGCTGGCCTCGGCGAGAAGCCGGATCAGGCGGGGCTCCACCGGCTCGCAGTAAACCCCGGAGAGGTCCAGGAGGTAGACCACCTTCCCAGGGTACCGCCAAAGGGCTTATACTCGGTGCAAAAGGAGGAAGGGCATGGAGCTTTTCAGCGAGGCTTGGGCCAAGGCGTACTGCGAGAAGCTTTCCCAAAGCGAGGCCTACCGCAAGGCGGCGGCCGATTGGGAAGGCTCCTTGGCCCTAAGCGTCCGCCCCGACCCCCAGGCGGGCCTGCCCCGGGGGGTGGCGGTGGTCCTGGACCTTTGGCACGGGGCCTGCCGGGGCGTGCAGGTGGTGGAAGGGGAAGCGGGGGCGGACTTCGTGATTGAGGCCGACCTCGCCACCTGGCAGGAGGTCTTGGCGGGCAGGCTGGAGCCCCTCACCGCCCTCATGCGGGGGTTTTTGGAGCTTAAAAAGGGCTCCCTCGCCGCCTTGGCCCCCTACGCCCAAGCGGCCCAGGAACTGGTGAAGGTGGCGCGGGAGGTGGCGTGAAGGCGGTGGTGTACCAGGGGCCCTTCCAGGTGGCGGTGGAAGAGGTCCCGGAGCCCAAACTGGAGGCGGAAACCGACGCCATCGTGGAGGTGGAGCTCGCCGCCATCTGCGGCTCGGACCTCCACATCTACCACGGCAAGATCGCCGGGGTCTTGCCCGGCACCATCCTCGGCCACGAGTTCGTGGGGCGGGTGGTGGAGAAGGGCCCCCTGGTGCCCTTCGCCTTGGGGGAACGGGTGGTGGGGAGCTTCCAGGTGGCCTGCGGGGACTGCCCCGCCTGCCGCAAGGGCCGCTTCTTCGCCTGCCTTAAGGGGGGCGTCTACGGCTTTGGCCTGGCCCTGGGCAACCTGCAAGGGGCCCAGGCCGAGCGGGTGCGGGTCCCCTTCGCCCGCACGAGCCTGTTCCCCATCGGAGACCTGCCGGCGGAGGAGGCCATCCTAGCGGGGGACATCCTCACCACCGCCTACGGGGGGGTGAGGCCCTTTTTGGAGCCGGGGACGAGCGTGGCGGTGGTGGGGTCGGGGCCCGTGGGCCTCATGGCCCAGATGGTGGCCCACGCCCTGGGAGCGGGGATGGTCTACGCCATAGACCCGGAGGAAAGCCGCCTGGAAAAGGCTAGCGCCTTGGAAAGCCTCCCCCTGAACCCCAAGGCGGAAGACCCCGTGGCCCGGCTGCGCAAGGAGACGGACGGCCTGGGGGCCGATCTGGTGGTGGAGGCGGTGGGCGGGGACGGGGAGGCGTTGCGCCTCGCCTTCCGCCTGGTGGGGCCCGGGGGCGTGGTGTCCAGCCTAGGGGTGCCCACGGCGGAGAAGGTGGACTACCCGTGGCTTTCCGCCTTCAGCCGCGGCATCACCTTCCGGAGCGCCTTGGCCAACATCCCCCGCTACATCGGCGAGGTCCTGGCCCTGCAGAAGACGGGGCGGCTCAAGGGGCGCTTCGTCTTCAGCCACCGCCTGCCCCTGGAGGAGGCGGCGGAAGGCTACCGCCTCTTCCACGAGCGCCGGGCCACCAAGGTGGCCTTGGTGCCCTAAAAACAAACCCTCCGCCCCCTCGGGCGGCTCCTTTCCCGTCTGACTCCCTTACTTCTTAGTTTACCACGCTTTGCCGATATGTAAAGTGCTATGCAATAAAACCCCGCCCAAACGGGTTTCCTCCGGGGTCTGGTCCGGCTTTTTGTATAGGTTCCAGGGCGAATGTGCCCTTTTGCCCCCCTTTCGCAGAACCTCCCCGCTAGCCTGAGGGGAAAGGAGGTGGTCCATGCGGTACCTGGTGGTGGCCCACCGCACCGCCAAAAGCCCCACCTTGGCGGCCAAGCTCCGGGAAATCCTGGCCCAAGACCCCGAGGCCCGGTTCACCCTGCTGGTGCCCGCCGTGCCCCCGCCGGGCTGGGTGTACGAGGAGGAAGAGGTGAAAAGGCGGGCGGAAGCCGAGGCCCAGGCGGCCAAAGCGGCTTTAGAGGCTCAGGGCATCCCCATCGCCGAGGCCAAGGCGGGGGACGTCTCCCCCCTCCTCGCCCTCGAGGAGGAGCTCGCCGCCCACCCGGGGGCCTACCAGGCCATCGTCCTCGCCACCTTGCCCCCGGGGCTTTCCCGCTGGCTCAGGCTGGACGTGCACACCCAGGCGGAGCGCTTTGGCCTGCCGGTGATCCACGTGATCGCCCCGGAGTAGTCTGGGCCGCTTCTCATCCTAGAGGCATATACTTGGCCCGGTGCTGGGCCGTTATGTCCTCAAGGAACTCCTGGTTCCCTACCTGGTGGGAGTGCTCCTCTTCGTGGCCCTCCTCACCTTTGACCTCCTTTCTAGCCTCTCGGGGGTCCTCCTGAGCCGGGGCGCGGGGGCCGAAGCCATCCTCCGCCTCATCCTCCTCCGCCTTCCCTGGACGCTCAGCCTGGCCCTGCCCTTGGGCCTCGTCTTCGCCCTATTGGTGGGGCTATCCCGCCTCATCCGCCAGTCCGAGCTTAAGGCGGCCTACGCCGGGGGGGTGCCGCCCTTGGCCCTTCTCCGCCCCCTCCTCCTCGTGGCCCTCCTGGTGGCCCTGGTGAACCTGGCCAACCTGGCGGAGGTGCGGCCAAGGGCCCTCGAGGCCTACGATGCCCACCTCTCCCGCCTCCTCTACGGGGAAGGAACCCTTAGCGGGGTGTTGCGCAGGGAGCTTTACGCCCCCCCGGGCCTCGGCGTGTACTACGCCGAGGAAATCCGCCCCGAAGGGAGGGCGAACCGCCTCTATGGGGTGAGGGTGGTGGACGAAAAGGGCCGGGTCTATAGCGCCCAGGAAGGGGTCTGGGACGAGGAGGGCTGGCACCTGAAGGGCTACGTGCTGGAGGGGAAAACCCCCAAACCCTTCCAAGGCACCCTCCCCTTTCCCGCCCAGTTCCGCCCCAAGGAAAGCCTGGGCTCCCGCGACCCCTACGACACCTCCACGCTCGGGGAGCTTTGGGAGCGGGGCAAGGTGGAGGTGTCCGCCCGCTTCGCCCTGCACCGCCGCCTGGCGGACGCCCTCGGGGCCCTTTTCCTGGGCTGGGTGGCGGCGGCCTTGGGCCTTTCCTTCCGGGAGGCGGCCTGGGCCTTCTTGGCCGTGGTCCTCCTCATCTTCGGCTACTACGTGCTCTGGACCCTCTCCGCCCAGCTCGCCCGCTACGATGTGAGCCCCTTACTGGCCCACCTGCCCAACCTGGTCTATGGGGCCTTGGCCCTTCTCCTCACCTGGAGGCTACGGTGAAGACCCTAGACCGCTACCTCCTGCGGGAAGCCTTAGGCCTCTTCGGCCTGGGCCTCCTCTTCATCGTCCTCCTCTTCCTGGCGGGGGCGGTCTACGAGGTGCTGGCCCCCCTGGTGGCCAAGGGGGCGGACCCCTACACCCTCCTCGCCTACCTCCTCTACCGCACCCCCGAGGCGGTGGCCCGGGGGGCCCCGGTGGCCTACCTCTTCGCCCTCTTGCTCCTCCTCTCCCGCATGGCGGAGGACTCGGAGCTCAAGGCCCTCCTGGCCCTCGGGGTGGGGCGGGGGCGGGTGCTCCTGCCCCTCCTCCTCCTGGGCGGGGGGATCGCCCTTTTCACCTTCCTCCTGGGGGAAAGCCTGGTGCCAAGGGCCCTCGCCCAGGGGCAGGACCTCCTTAGGCGGCAGGTCCTGGAAAGGCCCCGCGCCCTCCTGACCCCGGGGGCCACCTTCCAGGACGCCAGGGGGCGGGTGGTGTACGTGGGGGAGGTGGCCGGGGATCGGATCGGGAAGCTCAGGGTGGTGTCCCGGGAGGAGGTCCTCTTGGCGGAACGGGGAAGCTTCCAAGGGGGGGTGCTCCGGGTGGAGGGGGGAAAGCGCCTCACCTACGAGGGGGACCGCCCCCGCACCCTCACCCGCTTCCGGGAGGGGGAGCTGGTGCTTCAGGACCTCACCTTTGAGCCCTGGCAGAACCCCGCGAACCGAATGACCCTGGCGGAGCTCCGGCAGGAGGTGGCGCGGCTTAGGGCCCAGGGGGTGCGGGCGGGCCTCGAGGCCACCACCTACTACCGCCGCTTCGCCGAGCCCCTGGCCGCCCCCGTCTTCGCCCTCTTCGCCGTGGGGCTCGCCTTTTACCTCCTCGGGGGAAGCCGGAGCCTGGGGCTTGTGGGGGTGGCGGTCCTCACCTTCCTCTACTACGCCACCTGGAGCGTGGCCCGCATCATGGGGGAGCAAAGCGCCCTAAATCCCCTCCTCGCCGCCTGGGGGCCGAACCTCCTCTTCTCGCTTTTGGCCCTCCTTCTCTTCCTGGGAGGTAGGCGGTGAGGTGGGTTCTTTTCCTCCTCCTCTTCCTCCTTCCCGCCTGGGCCCAGGAGGAAAACGTCCTCAAGGTCCTGGAGGCGGAAAGGCTGGAGCTTCGGGAGGAAGGGGGCGAGGAGGTCTACGTGCTGGTGGGTAGCCCCGTGCGGCTGGAGCGGAACGGGGAGACCCTAGAGGCGGAGCGGGTCACCTACTTCCGCGCCCGGAGGCTTTTGTACCTCTCGGGGAAGGTGCGCTACCGGGACCAAGAAGGCCGCCTCATAGAGGCGGAGGAGCTTCAGGTGGACCTGAAGGACGAAAGCTTTGACGCCCTAACCGTGCGCATAGAGGCCAAGGACCTCCTCCTCACCGGGCCCCTCTGCCAAAGGGCGGCGGGGGCCATCCTCCTGGAAAGGGGTTACGCCACCCCTTGCGCTTCTTGTGGGCAGGAGGTGCCCGACTACGCCTTCCGCGCCCGGGAGATCGTCCTCTACCCAGGGGACCGGGTGGTGGCCCGGGGGGTGGTGCTCCTTTGGCGCGAGGAGCCCCTTTTGGAGCTTCCCGTCCTCCTTTACCTTTCGGAAAGGCGGCCCCGCCTCGAGGTGGGTCAGGACGAGGGGGGGTTCTTCTTCAAGGCCGACCTGCCCTACGTGGCCGCCTTCGGCCTTGGCTACACCCTCTTCCGCTACTACCAGGGCCGGGGCTTTGGCCTTGGCTTTGACCACGTGGGGGTGGGGGAGGCCAAGGAGCACTACTTCTTCCTCCACACCCCCCCAGACACCTTCCAGTACCGGGGGGAGTACAGCCTAAAGCGGCGGGAGTTTTCCCTCACCGCCCTCCTGGAGCGGGACGATACCCGGGAGAAGCTTTCCCGCTTCCGCCTGGAGGCCCTTCTTCCGGGAAGCCCCACGCCCCAGGACTGGCGCTACGCCCTACGGCTAGAGGGCTTCTTGGACCACGACGAGGCCACCCCGCCCCCCCGCACCCTCCAACGCCTCCCCGAGCTGGAGGTCCAGTCCCCCACCTTCCGGGAAGGCCCCTTTAGCCTCCAGGCAAGCCTCCTCCTGGGCCGCTACTTGGCGGAGACCAACCCCCTAAACCGCTCCGCCCGGGCCCTTGGGCCCTACGCCGAGGCGGCAAGGGCCCTTTTCGCCCACGCGGAAAGCCTCGCCCTCGCCCCTTGGCCTGGGGCGAGCCTGCGGGTGGAAAACCGCTTCCGGGGCTTTTACTACACCACGCAAAACCCCGACGGCGAATACGAGCGGCAGGTGGACTGGACCACGAGCCTAAGCCTGCGCCAAGCCCTCGGGGGCTTCAGCCTGGAAGCGGCCTACCAAAGGAGCGTCCAAGAAGGGGAAAGCCCCTTCCGCTTTGACGCCCTGCCCACCCGGAAAAACCACCAAGCCACCTTGGGCCTGGGCTTCCAGGAAAGGCCCCTCTTCCTCAACCTCAAAGGGGGACGGGACCTGGAGGGGAATAGGTACTTGCCCCTCGAGGCGGAGGCCCGGCTCCAGGACCAGGGCTATACCCTACGGCTCTACCACAAGCGGGGCCTGGAGGGGGAAGGCCCTTTGGAAACCCAAGGGGAGGCAAGCCTCACCCCCTACCCCTTCTCCTTCCGGGCAAGCCTCCGCTACGACCACACCAAGGCCCTCTTTGACCCCCTCACCCTCCAAGGGGCCTACGCCCTCCCTGCGGGAAGCCTCTCCCTCACCCACCGCCACGGCCTGAACGGGGAAGGGGCCCTCACCAGCGACCTCACCTTCTCCCTCAGGGAAAGCCTCACCGCCTACACCCTCCAGGCGCGCCGGGACTGGCAAAAGGACACCCTCGCCCTCCAGGGCCAGGCTATTCTGGGGCCCCAAAGCCTCTCCCTCCAAGCCAACCTGGACCGGGAGGCCTTGGCCTACGCCCTCGGCTTCCGCGCCGGGGTGGCCCCGGGGCCCCTCCTAGACCTCCTCCTTTCCGGCCGCTTCCAGGAGGGCCTTCGGGGAACCAACCTCCGCCTTTCCCTCTCCCAGGCCATGCCCGAGGCAGGCTTTCGCTTCGCCGCCAACCTGCACCTCCCGGAAGTGGAGGACCGGGACGTTTACCTGAAGGACGCCACCTTCAGCGGCGGGGTGGAGCTTTGGCCGCCCATCCCCCTGGACGAGGGCGTGTTGCCGGGGCTTTCCCTTTCGGGAAGCCTCTCCTACCTCCGCCAGCCCACGCGGCCCGAGGGCTACACCCTGGCCCTCCGGAGCTTCGGCCCCACCCTCACCTTCCTGGGCCGGGAGAACACCAAGCTGCACCTGGCCGCCCTTCTCACGCAAAACCTGCCGGGGGAGGCGCTAAGGCCCAAGTTCGTCCTCACCCTGGACCGCTGCTGCTGGGCCCTTCGCTACACCCTGGACGCGGCCAAGGGCGAGGTGCGCCTGGCCTTCCTCTACGGGGGCCAGGCGGCGGAGGTGCTCATGGACGAAGAAGGCGTGCGCTTGGGAGGTCTGCCGTGAGAAAGTCCCTCTTCCTCTTGGCCCTCTTCCTTTCGGCCTGTACGGGAAGCCAAGAACCTCCCTTGCCCGCCCTGGTGGCCGCGGGTGGGGGGGATGCGGTGCGCTTCTACCGCGCCGCCGACCTGCAATCAGGAGGGTCCACACCCGTGGAGACTTGGAGCGCGCCCACCCTGCAAGACCTGGCCTACAGCAACGCCTTCCAAAGGCTTTTCCTCCTCTTCCCCGACCGCCTCGAGGCCTACTCCACGGCGGGCTTCACGGAAAGCGCCGCCCCCCAGGGCAGCCCCACCACCGCCCTCCTGGGGGTGGACTGCACGGGGGGCTACCTGCGCCTGGGTGCCAACCAAGCCTTGGTCCACTGCCCAAACGCCCGCCGGGCCTTCCTCTTCCCCCTTCCCGACCTGGGAAGCCCCACCGAAGCCGACCTTACTGGGCTTCCTTCCGGGGTACGCCTCGCCCTCTTTCCCCAAGGGGGGGTAGACCTCTTGGCCTACCTCGCGGAAAACGCCTTGGGCTACCGCCCCGCCACAGACCCCACGGGCACCCCCTCCCAAGAGGTTTCCCTCCCGAGCCTCACCCCCACCGAGCTCCGCCTGGACCCGGGGGGTAGGCTCCTGGGGGCGGGGTACACGACCACGGACACCCTTTTCCTCGCCTGGAACGGGGCGCAGAACCCTTCCTCCCAAAGCCTAGGGCTCTACGTGGGCCCCGTCCGCCTGGCCCTGGACCCCGCGCAAGGGCTAGTTGCCTTTGGCGGAGGCTTCCGGGTCCTCGCCCCTCGGGACTCGGGGGCGCGGAACACCTACGCCGCCTACACCGCCGCCACCGTGGGCCAGGACGGCTACCTTTACCTGGCCCGGGGGGGCGTTTTGGAGGTCTACGACCTCCAGCAAAACCCCTTGCCCTCCTACCCGCAGGCGAGCCCCTCCTTGGGCTTTAGTCCGCAGGCCCTGGCCTTCATCCCCGTAGAATGAGGCCATGCTGCAAGGAAAAGCCTTTTTGGTCACCGGCGCAGGAGGGGCATTGGCCCGGGCCCTCATCCCCGCCCTGCACGGGGCGGGGGCTAGGCTCTATCTCTCTGACCCCCGGCCCGAGCGCATGGCGGAAAGGGCCCAAGCGGTGGGGGGCAAGACCTTCGTGGCCGACCTCACCCGCCTCGAGGAGGCCGAGGCTCTGGCCCGCTTCGTGGAGCGGGAAGCGCCCCTCTACGGCGCCGTCCACACCGTGGGAGGCTTCGCCGCCGGGCGCTTCTTGGACTCCGACCCCGGCCTTTACGACTGGATGCTGGACCTAAACCTCCGCACCACCTACAACCTCCTCCGGGCGGTCCTCCCCTACATGGAAAGGCGGGGGGAAGGCTTCTTCGCCGCCATCGCCGCCGGTCCCGCCTGGAGCGGGGCGGGCCCCGGAAGGGCTCTTTACACCATGGCCAAAACCGCCCTGGCGAGCCTCCTCAAGTCCCTCCAAGGAGAGGTGGAGGGAGTGCGCTTCCTGGTGGTCTACCCCATGGGCACCCTGGACACCGAGGCCAACCGCCGGGCCATGCCCGAGGCGGACCCCCGCCGCTGGATCGCCCCCGAGCTGGTGGCGGAGGCCATCGTCCAGGCCGCCGCGGCTAGGGGCGGGAGGTTTTTGGAGCTTCCCATCTACCCGCCCCTTTAGCCCCGAAGAAGGCCCCCAAGGCGTCCGCCACCAGGTCCAGGCCGAAGGCCTCCCGGCCGGGGACGAAGCTTTGGTGGTACTCGTCCACCACCCCGTAGAACGCGGCGCCGAGGAAGGCCCAGGAGAAGCGGCCCAGGCCGAGGCGGAGGAGGAGGCCCAAAAGGGCGTAGGCCAGGAAGTGGGCCCCCTTGTCCCAAGGGTGGGGAAGCCCAAGCCCCGTCTGGGGCTGGTCCGAAAGCCACCAGAGGAGGCCCATGTGGGCCAGGGCTAAGGCGAGGAACAAGGGGCGCACTAGACCTCCACCAACTCCCAAAGCACCCCCAGGCCAAAGGAAGGGTGGAGGAAGGCCACCTTGTGCCCCCCAAAGCCGGGGCGGGGGAGCTCGTCAATAAGCTTCGCCCCCTGCTCCTTGAAGCGGGAAAGCTCCCGGGCCACGTCCTCCACGGCGAAGGCCAGGTGGTGGAGGCCCGGGCCCCGCTTGGCCAGGAAGCGCCCCACGGGGGTTTCCGGGCCTAAGGGGGCGAGGAGCTCCAAAAGCGCCTCCCCTTCTCCCCCAAGGAGGGCCACCCGCACCCCTTGCGCAGGGACCTCCCCTTCCGCCACCACCCGGCAGCCCAAAAGGAGGTAGCGGGCCTTGGCCGCCTCCAGGTCCTCCACGGCGATGCCCACGTGGTGAAGCCGCATGGGCCTATTCTAGCCCCTCCAGGAGCGCCCTCGCCGCCTGGCGCCCGGTGAAGAGGCACCCCCCGAGGAAGGTGCCCTCCAGGGCCTTGTAGCCGTGGAACCCCCCGCCCCCAAACCCCGCCGCCTCCCCCACGGCGTAAAGCCCAGGCAAGGGCTCCCCCTTGGGGGTGAGGGCCCGGGCCTTGAGGTCCGTCTGGATGCCCCCCAGGGTCTTGCGGGTGAGGGTCCAAAGGCGCACCGCCACCAAGGGGCTTTTCCCCGAGAGGAAGGGGGCGGGCTTGGCCACGCGGAAAAGCCTGTCCCCACGGTAGCGGCGGAAGGTGTGGAGGGCGAGGACCTGGCCGTCCTTGGCGAAGGGGTTTAAAAGCTCCAGGTCCCGGGCCCGGAGTTCCGCCTCGAGGCGCACGGGGTCCAAAACCCCAGGAGCCAGGGCGTCCATCTTCCGCAGGAGGTCGGAAAGGTGCTCCGCCACCAAAAAGTCCTTGCCCCGCTCCAAGAAGGCCCGCACGGGAGCGCTGGGCCCGAGGAGGCGGTTTTTCACCACCTGGAGCCAGCTCCTCCCGGTGAGGTCCGGGTTCTGCTCCGAGCCCGAAAGGGCGAACTCCTTCTTCAGGGTGCGCAGGTCCAGGATAAACCAACTCCAGTCAAAACCGGTTTGGCGCAGGTGGCGCAGGGTTTCCAGGGCGTCAAAACCGGGGAAAAGGGGTGGGGGAAGGCGCTTTCCCGTGGCGTCCACCCAGAGGGCCGAGGGCCCGGGGAGGATGCGGATGCCGTGGTTCGTCCAGATGGGGCTATGGTTCTCCACCCCCTCGGGGTAGTGCCACATGCGGTCCAGGTTGACGAGGCGCGCCCCCGCCCGCTCCGCCAGGAAAAGCCCCGAGCCGTCCACGTGGTTGGGCACGCCGGAGAGCATCCTCCCTGGGGGGTTACCCATGCGCTCGGGCCAATGGCGGCGCACCAGATCCAGGTTGGCCCCTATCCCCCCCGTGGCCAGCACCACCGCCTGGGCGCGGAAGGCGAAGTCCCTTAGGGGCTTGCGGCTCGTGGGAGCTCCCCGGGGCTTGGGGTCCTCCTCCAGGGCCACCCCCGCCACCCCCACCGCCTTTCCCCCTTCCACCAAGACCTCCTCCACCCGGTGGCGGAGGAGGACCCGGAGGCTTCCCGCCTCCCGCAGGGCCTCCGCCCGGCGCAAAAAGGGCTCCAAAAGCCCCGGCCCCGTGCCCCAGACGATGTGGAAGCGGGGCACAGAGTTGCCGTGGCCCGTGGCCAGGCCCCCGCCCCGCTCCGCCCAGCCCACCACCGGGAAAAAGCGCACGCCCAAGGAGGCGAGCCAGGACCGCTTCTCCCCGGCGGCGAAGCTCAGGTAGGCCTGGGCCCAAAGTTGGCCGTAGTGGTCCTCCTCCCGGTGGTAGCCAGCGGCCCCCAGCCAGTCTTGGAAGGCGAGCTCCAAGGAGTCGCGGATGCCAAGCCGGCGCTGCTCGGGGGAGTTCACCAGGAAAAGCCCCCCAAAGGACCAGTAGGCCTGCCCTCCCAGGTGGGGCTCCTGCTCCAGCAAAAGGACCCGCCGCCCCGCCGAGGCCACCTCCGTGGCCACCACCAGGCCGGCGAGCCCCCCGCCCACCACCACCACGTCCGCGTCCATGGCTCGGTGGGGATTATACCAAGTTCAAAGGTCGTACCAGGGGGGTCTTCCCCGGAAAAGCTCCAGCTCCTGGCCCAGCTCCTCCTTGGGGGCGGCCTCGAGGCGGATCACCTGGGGGGGGCAGCTTTCCACGCAGGCCCCACACCCGGTACAGGCCTCCACCTTGAGCTTCAGGGCGTACTCCTCCCCCTCCCGCACCCGGTAGACCGCCCCCGTGGGGCAGACGTTGGTGCAGACCGGGCACAGGGTGCACCCCTCCTCCACCCGGATCCTGGGCCAGGCCACCTCCTCGGCCCGGGAGGCGGCGAGGAGGCGGAGGCGAAGCTCCGCCGGCAAGCCCTTTTCCTCGGGCTCCTGGGGCAGGGGAAGCTCGGGGACGAGATCGGCGGCGGTGCGCTTGGCGCTTCCCAAAAGGGCCTGGAAGAGTTCCCGCCTCCCCACCTTCTCCCCGGGAAGCTCCCCTTGGCGCACCTCCACCTCCACGGGGAAGTAGCGCCGGGCCTCCTCCGCCATCCGCGCGAGGTGCTCGGGGACCGAAGCCCCCCCGATGGGGCAGCGGTCGCAGTCCCCCCGGGCCAGGACCACCCGGCCGAAGCGGCTTCCCGCCTCGGCCAAAAGCCCCGGGGTGAGCCGGCCCAGGCACAGGACCTCCTCCCCCTTCCCCTCCGCCTTGGAGCAGCGGAGCTTCCCCTTTCCCCGGATCAAGGCCTCCTGGATGCCCCCCAAGGGGTACTCCAGGGCGAGGCCGGGGCAGACCCCGGTGCAGAGGCCACAACCCGTGCACAAGACCTCGTCCAGCTCCACCCGCCACCCCTCCAGGCGCACCGCCCCCTTGGGGCAGGCTTGGTAGCACTTGTCGCACCCCCCCACGCTGTTCTTGTAGAGGAGGCAGCGGGCCTCGGTGTAGCGGGGCCTGGGGTCCGTGGCCTTGAGGAAGGCGTTGAGGAGGTTGTCCAAAAGGCCCATCAGCCCTCGAGGAGGTCCCTTATGGCCGCCAAAAAGCGGTCAAACTGGGAGAAGTCCATCTGCTGCTGGTTGTCGGAAAGGGCCACCTTGGGGTTGGGGTGAACCTCCACGTGAACCCCGTCCGCCCCCACGGCCAAGGCCGCCCGGGCCAAGGGGGCGAGGAGGTCCGTGCGCCCGGCGGCGTGGGTCACGTCCACCACCACCGGCAGGTGGGTTTCCTGCTTGGCCAGGGCCACGGCGGAAAGGTCCAGGGTGTTGCGGGTCCAGCGCTCAAAGGTGCGGATGCCCCTTTCCGCCAGGATCACCTGCTCGTTCCCTTGGGAGAGGATGTACTCGGCGGCGTAGAACCACTCCTCCATGGTGGCGGAAAGCCCCCGCTTGAGGAGGACGGGCTTATGGGCGCGGCCCACCTCCTTGAGGAGGGCGAAGTTTTGCATGTTGCGGGCCCCGATCTGGAGGATGTCGGCGTACTCCGCCACCACCTCCACGTCCCGGGTGTCCATGACCTCGGTGACGAAGACCATGCCGAAGGCGTCCGCCGCCTTGCGCCCGAGCCTTAGGCCCTCCAGCCCCAGGCCCTGGAAGCCGTAGGGGCTCGTGCGGGGCTTGAAGGCCCCACCCCGAAGGACCCTCACCCCTCGCCCCGCCAGGAAGCGGGCCGTTTCCATCACCTGCTCCTCCGACTCAATGGAGCAAGGCCCGGCGATGAGAAGGGGCTTCTCCCCGAAGACCACGTCCTTCACCCGCACCTGGGTGGGCTCGGGCTTGTGCTTTTTGGAGTAGAGGAACTTCTTCTGGTCCTGGCGCTCCTCCAGGTCCAGGCTCGCCTGGAAGATCTCCTTAAAGAGCTTGCGGATGGTCTCGTTGGGGAAGGGCCCCGGGTTTTCCGCGGTGAGGTAGGCCAGCATCTCCTCTTCCCGCTTGGGGTCGTAGTGGGGAAGGCCCAACTCGGTCTGGATGCGGCCGATCTCCTGCACCAGCCTCCCCCGCTCGGAAAGGAGGCGCAAAAGCTCCCGGTTCACCCGGTCCACCTCTTTGCGCAAGGCCAGGATGCGCTCGTCCATGGGCTATTCTATGGGGCAAAGCCCCTTATGCCGTCAAGCGGTTTCTTCCTTGGGCCGTTGCCGCTCGGCCAAGCGGGCCACCAGCACCGAGATCCAGTAGAGGACCAGGAGGGGCAGGGTCACGATGGACAAGGACACCACGTCCACCGTGGGGGTGATGACCGCCGCCAGGGTGAGGAGGAGGACCACGGCCACCCGCCAGTTCCGGGCCAAGAAGGCGGAGGAGAGGAGGCCCAGGCGGGCCAAGAGGTAGCTCACCACCGGCATCTCAAAGACCAGGCCCATGACGCTCATCATCATGAGGATCTGGCCCATGTAGCGGCCGATGGAGATCTGGGGGGTGATCACGTCCCCCAAAAAGCCCAAGAGGAAGGGAATGGCGAAGGGCAAAAAGCCGTAGTAGGCGAAAAGGGCTCCCAGGGCGAAGCTAAACCCCGCCCCCAGGAGGAAAGGCCCCGCCAAGCGCTTCTCGTGCTCGTAAAGCCCGGGGGCGATGAAGGCCCAGACCTGGTAGACGATGAAGGGCAAAGCCAGGACGAGCCCGCCAAAGGCGGCCACCTTCAAGGAAACCAGAAAGGGCTCGGTGATGTCCAAGACGATGAGGTTGACCTGGATGCCGTTTTGCTTGGCCGCTAGGTCCAAGGGGCGCTTGAGCCAGTCCAGAAGCTGGACCCGGAAGGTCCAGGCCACCCCGGTGCCCACCGCCCAGGACAAAAGCGCCCAGAGGAGCCGGGCCCTAAGCTCCTCCAGGTGTTCTACCAACGGGGCTTCCTTCAAGCCTTGGGCTCCTCCTTAGCCGCCGGAGCAGGCTTCGCCTCTTCCTTCACCTCCACCGCCTTCTCCAGTTCCTCGCGGATCTCCTGCGCCCCCCGCTTGAACTCCCGGATGCTTTGGCCCAAGGAGCGGCCAAGCTCGGGGAGCTTTTTGGGCCCGAAGATGAGGAGGGCCACCACCAGGATCACCAGGATTTCCGGCATGCCCAGGTTCATAACCCCCAGTTTAGCACCGGGGCTGAAGGGAAAATGAAGCTAGGCTTCCTCCCGCTTCCGCTTGGCGTAGCCCTCGAGGTTCCGCTGCCTGCCCCGGGCCACGGCCAAGGCGTCCTCGGGCACGTCGTGGGTGATGACGCTCCCCGCCCCCACCATGGCCCCATCCCCCACCCTCACCGGGGCCACCAGGACGCTGTTGGAGCCGATGAAGGCCTGCTTGCCGATGAAGGTCTTGTGCTTGCGCTTGCCGTCGTAGTTGGCGGTGATGACGCCGGCCCCGATGTTGGACCCCTCCCCCACCTCCGCATCCCCCAGGTAGGCCAAATGCCCCGCCTTGACCCCGGGGTGAAGGCGGCTATTCTTCACCTCCACGAAGTTGCCCACGTGCACCCCTTCCTCCAGGACCGCCCCTGGGCGGAGCCGGGCGAAGGGCCCGGCATCGGCCCCCCCATGGAGGTGGGCCCCCTGGGCCACGGTGTGGGCCTGGACCTTCGCCCCAGGCTCCAGGATGGTGTCCTCCAAAATGGCATACGCCCCCACCTCGCACCCCTCCCCCACCCGCGTCCGCCCCCTTAGCACCACCCCGGGCCAGAGGGTCACGTCGGGGGCAAGCTCCACGGAAGGCTCCAGGTAGATGGTCTCGGGGAGAACCATGCGCACGCCCCGCTTCATCCACTCGGCGCGGAGCCGGGCCAAAAGAACCCCCTCCACCCGGGCGAGCTCCTCCCGGGTGTTCACCCCGAGGGCCTCCTCCGCCACGCCCCGCACCGCCACCACCTTCTTCCCGTGAGCCCGGTAGATGGCGATGAGGTCGGGGAGGTAGTACTCCTGGGCGGCGTTTTCGTTTTTCACCTCCTTGAGGGCCTGGAAGAGGAAGCCGTCAAAGGCGTAGGCCCCGGCGTTCACCTCCCGGATGGCCTTAAGGGTAGGGGAAGCGTCCTTCTCCTCCACGTTGGCGAGGACCTCCTCCCCTTCCCGGAGGATCCGGCCATAGCCCGTGGGGTTTTCCAATTCCACGGTGAGGAGGGCCATCCCCGCTCCCTCCGCCACCTTGGCCAAAAGGGCCTTAAGGGTCTTTGGGGAAAGGAGGGGGGTGTCCCCCTGGGTCACCAAAAAGGGGCCGGGGAAGTCCTTCAGGAGCGCCTCGGCTTGCAAGAGGGCGTGGGCGGTGCCGAGCTGCGCCTCCTGCCGGGCGATCTCCACCGGGTAGCCCCTTAGGGCCTCCTCCACCAGGGAAGCGCCGTGGCCCACCACCACCACAAGCCTTTCCGGCCCCAAGGCCAAGGCGGTCTCCACGGCGTAAAGGAGCATGGGCTTTCCCAAAAGGAGGTGCAGGACCTTGGGCAGGCGGGACTTCATCCGGGTCCCCTGCCCCGCGGCCAGGATCACGTGGGCGTGCATGGTTCCCATCTTAGCCAACCGATTTCGCCGCCCCCGCCTGGCGGGAAAGCCGCCGGAGCATGTAGAGGGAAAGGAGGATGAGGGGCAGGCTCACCACCTGGGTGGCGGTGAAGAGGCCGATGCCGAGTTCATCGTTGCGGTAGACGGGAAGCCAAAGGGGGTTCAGGCGGAAAGGCTCTTCCAACACCGAGCGGAGGACGCTGTACCAAAGGAGGAAGTTCCAAAAGGCGTAGCCGGGGAAGGGGTTTTTGCGGAGCCAGTAGAGGGAAAGGGGCAGGAGGATCACCCCCACCAAGGCCCCGTAGACCTGGGTGAGGTGGACCGGGCCCCTCACGAGCTCGGCGCACCGGTAGACCTGGGAGATGTCGTCAATCCCCGGGCAGACCCCGGGAAACCCCTTGGCCCACTCCGGCCAGGTGAAGCCAATGGGCAAGGTGGTGAGGCGGCCCACGGTGTCTGAGCCGTTCATGAGGTTCCCGATCCGCCCGGCGATGATCCCCAAGGCCACCCCGGGGGTGGCGGCGTCCAGGTAAGGCCAAAGGGGGTAGCCCTTCCTCCGGTGGTAGTAGAGGAAGACCAAAGCCCCTCCCAAAATGGCCCCGTGGAAGGAAAGCCCCCCGTGCCACACGTAAAGGATCTCCAGGGGATTTTGCAGGAAGTAGCCGGGAGAGGTGAGGACGTAGCCGAGCCTTGCCCCCACCACCCCCCAGACCACCGCCCAAAAGGCCACGGTTTCAAACCGCTCCGCGTCCAATCCCCAGGCCTTCAGGCGGCGCTTGGCCAGTTCAAAGCCGAGGAAGATGGCCAAGGTGAGGAGGAAGCCGTACCACTGGATGCGCAAGGGGCCGATCTGGATCATGGTGGGGTCCATGGTTCACCTCCCCCCCATCAAGGCCATGAGCTCCCGCTCCCCAAAAGCCCCTTCCAAAAGCACCTGGTCTTCCAAGAGGAGGACGGGGACCCGGAAGGTGTAAAGGCGGAAAAGCTCCGGGTCCTGGTCCACGTCCCGGCGCACGTAGGGCACCCCCAGGGTCCAAAGGGCCCTTTCCGCTTTCTCGCAAAGCCCGCACCCCTCGCGGGTGACGAAGACGAGCTCCATGCCCTCAAGCATACGCTAGAAGACCGCCCGGATTACCAGAAGGCCCATGGCCAGGTGGACGAGGACCTTGGCCACCACGCCCCCCATGAGGCCCACCAGGGTGCCCCAGGCCGCCTTCAGGGCCTCCTCCGGCTTCCTGCCCGAAAGGTACTCAAAGAGCCAGGCGAGGAGGAAGGGGAGGACCAAGACCCCCACCACCCCCAGGAAAAGGCCCAGGAGGCCCCCCAAGAAGGCGCCCCAAAGGCCCGCCCGCCCCGCCCCGTAGCGCTTAGCCCCCCAGAGGGCCGCCAGGTTGTCCAGGAGCATGGCCAAAAGGGCCAAGGCCCCGAGGAAAACCCATAGCCCCAGGGAAAGCTCCCGAAAGCCCACGAGGAGCTCGTGCAAAAAGGCGGCCAAGAGGATGACCAAGGTGGCGGGCACGAAGGGTACCAGGGTGAGGAGAACCCCCGCCGCCCAGAGGACCACAAAGAGCCAGTCCGCAAAGGCGTCCACGGGCCAAGCCTAGGGCAAAGGGGGATGAGAAGGACAAGGGACATCCGCCACCCCCTAGAGGCGTAAGCTCAGGGGCAGGAGGCGGGTATGGACTTTGGCCTACCCAAGGAACGGACGAGCCTAAAAATCCCCCCTGCCCTGGGGGAGGAGGTGCAAGAAGGCCGGGTGGCCCTCACCCCCCAAGGGGTGCGGGAGCTGGTGGCCCGGGGCCACCGGGTCTACGTGGAGCGGGGGGCCGGGGAGAGGGCAGGCTTCCCCGATGCCGCCTACGAGGAGGCGGGGGCCACGCTGGTGAGCCGGGAGGAGGCCTTCGGCCGGGGGGAGGTGGTGCTCAAGGTGGCGCGGCCCACCCTCCATGAGCTCGCCCTCCTCCGCCCCGGGGCCACCCTCATGGGCTTCCTGCACCTGGCGGTGGCGGAAACGGGCCTCGTGGAGGCCATGGCGGAAAAGGGCCTTAGCGCCATCGGCTACGAGCTCATGGGGGAAGGCCCAAGGCGCCCCGTCCTGAAGGCCATGAGCGAGATCGCCGGGCGCATGGCTCCCCAGATCGCGGGGCGGCTCCTCGAGGCCCCCCTGGGCCCGGGGATGCTCCTCTCCGGCCTCCCCGGCATCCCCCCGGCGGACGTGGTGGTCCTGGGGGCGGGCACCTTGGGCCGGGCGGCGGCCCGGGCCTTCCTGGGGGCCGGGGCCTCGGTTTACCTCCTGGACAAGGAGCTTTCCGCCCTGGAGGAGGCAAGCCGGGAAGCCCCCGGGGCCATCACCGCCCTCATCACCCAAAGCCGCCTGGAGCGGTACGTGGCCTTCGCCGACGTCTTGGTGGGGGCGGTGGCGGTGCCGGGGGAAAGGGCCCCCGTGCTCCTTTCCCGGGAGCTCCTCGCCCGCATGCGCCGGGGCTCGGTGCTCCTGGACTTCGCCATTGACCAAGGGGGTGTGGCGGAGACGAGCCGGCCCGGCATCTACCAGGAGCTGGGCGTCACCCACTTCTGCCTGCCCAACGTCCCCGCCCTGGTGCCCCGCACGGCGAGCCACGCCCTCACCGCCACGCTCCTCCCCTTCCTACTTCAGGTGGAGGACGACCCCCTCAAGGTCCCCGCCCTCCGCCAAGGGGCCTACCTCCTCCTGGGCCAGAAAGGAGGCCACCTAGAATGAGCTACCGCAAGAAGCTCACCTCGCCCGAGGACGCCGTGACCCTGATCCGCTCGGGGATGCGGGTCTTCGTCTCCGGCAACGCCGCCACCCCCACGCCCCTCCTCAAGGCCCTCGCCGCCCGCAAGGACGAGCTACATAACGTGGAGCTCGTCCACCTCCTGCAGATGGGGGAAGACCCCTTCGCCAGCCCCGAGATGGAGGGGCACTTCCGCCGCCGCTCCTTCTTCGTGGGCCCGGCGGACCGGGAGGCGGTGAACCAGGGCCGGGCGGACTACGTGCCCATCATGCTCCACCAGGTGCCCTGGCTCTTCAAGCGGCGCATCCTGCCCCTGGACGCCGCCCTCATCCAGGTTTCCCCCCCGGACGAGCACGGCTTCTGCTCCTTGGGGGTGGAGGTGATCGCCACCAAGGCGGCGGTGGAGGCGGCCCCCATCGTGATCGCCCTGGTGAACCCCAGGATGCCGAGAACCCTGGGGGACACCTTCGTCCACGTCTCCCGCCTCACCGCCATCGTGGAGCTGGACTGGCCCCTGCCCGAACTCAAGCGGGAGGGCTTCGGGGAGGTGGAGCGGAAAATCGGGGAGCACGTGGCGAGCCTCATTGAGGACGGGGCCACCTTGCAGATGGGCATCGGGGCCATCCCCGACGCCGTCTTGGCGAGCCTCTCGGGGCGGCGGGACCTGGGCGTTCACACGGAGATGATCTCGGATGGGGTCCTCGAGGCCTTTGAAAAGGGCCTCATCACCGGGGCCAAGAAGACCCTCCACCCCGGCAAGATCATCGGTACCTTCGTCCTGGGCTCGGAGCGCCTTTACCGCTTCGTCCACGACAACCCCCTCTTTGAGCTCCACCCCGCCGACTACGTGAACGACCCCTTCGTGGTAGCGCAAAACCGCAAGATGGTGGCCATCAACTCCGCCATAGAGGTGGACCTCACCGGCCAGGTGGTGGCGGACTCCATCGGCACCCGCATCTACTCCGGCTTCGGCGGGCAGCTGGACTTCATCCGGGGGGCGGCCCGGAGCGAAGGAGGCCGGCCCATCATCGCCCTCCCCTCCACCGCCAAGGGGCATAGCCGCATCGTCCCCTACCTGAAGCCGGGGGCGGGGGTGGTGACCACCCGGGCCGACGTGCACTACGTGGTGACGGAGTGGGGCATCGCCGAGCTCTTCGGCCGCTCCTTGCGGGAAAGGGCGGAGGCCCTTATCGCCATCGCCCACCCCGACTTCCAGGAGGAGCTCACCCGGGCCGCCTGGGAGAGGAAGCTCCTTCCCCGAAGCTACCCGGGCGCCGACCTGAAGGGCAAAAGCGGCGCTGGCTCTTGACAACCCCGCCCCCACCCCCCTAAATAGGGGGCGATGCCGAAGAAGAGCACCCGAGGGACCAGCGCGCCGGCCAAGGGCGGGGCCGCCACCTTGGTGGTGGTGGAGTCCCCCGCCAAGGCCAAGAGCATCCAGAAGATGCTGGGCCCCGCCTACGAGGTGCGGGCAAGCCGCGGCCACGTGGCCGACCTCCCCGAGCGGGAACTGGGGGTGGACGTGGACCGGGACTTCGCCCCCACCTACGAGGTGAAAAAGGACAAGAAGCCCGTGGTGGAGGAGCTCAAGCGGGCGGCCCAAGGCAAGCGCCTCCTCATCGCCACCGACCCCGACCGGGAAGGGGAGGCCATCGGCTGGCACGTGGCCCGGCTTTTGGGCCGCAACCCTGAGGAGCCCATCCGGGTGGAGTTCCACGAGATCACCCCCAAGGTGGTGCGCCAGGCGGTGGAACATCCCCGCCCCATTGACCAGAACCTGGTGGACGCCCAGCAGGCCCGCCGCGTCCTGGACCGCCTTTTGGGCTACAACCTCTCCCCCCTCCTCTCCCTGGAGTTCCGCAAGCGGGCCCTCTCCGCCGGCCGGGTCCAGAGCGTGGCCTTGAGGCTGGTGGTGGAGCGGGAGGAGGAGATTGAGGCCTTTAAGCGGGAGGAGTACTGGCTTCTCCGAGGCCTCTTCCAGGCGGCGGAAAAGACCTTCCCCGCCCTTCTTTACGAGGTGGACGGCAAGCGCCTCTGGGCGGGGCAAGGGGAGAAGGAAGGGAAGCTCCACCTGAAGACCGAGGCGGAGGCCAAGGCCCTGGCGGCGGAAGCCCTCAAAGGGGCCTACCGCGTGGCCCAGGTGGAGGTGAGGGAAAGGCGCAAATCCCCCCCGCCCCCCTTCACCACCTCCACCTTGCAGCAGGCGGCCAGCAGCCGCCTGGGCTACACGGCGAGCCGCACCATGCGCATCGCCCAGCGCCTCTACGAGGGGGTGGACCTCCCCGAGGGCACCGTGGGCCTCATCACCTATATGCGCACCGACTCGGTGCGCGTATCTCCTGAGGCCTTGGCCCTGGCCCGGGAGGTCATCGCCGAGCGCTTTGGGCCAAGCTTCCTCCCCGAAACTCCCCGGGTCTACAAAAACCGCAAGGAAGGCGTGCAGGACGCCCACGAGGCCATCCGCCCCACCGACCCCAGGCGCACCCCGGAAAGCGTGCGCAAGTACCTCTCCGAGGAGGAGTACCGCCTATATGACCTCATCTGGCGCCGCTTCCTGGCGAGCCAGATGAAGGACGCCCTCTACGAGCAGACGGCGGTGGTCCTCGAGGACGAAAAGGGCCGCCTCCGCTTCCGCGCCTCCGGCTCCATCCTCAAGTTTGAGGGCTACCTGAAGGCCTGGGGGAAGGAGGAAGAGGAGGAAGAGCCCCCGGTGCCCGCGGTGCCGGAAGGGGCCGAGGCCAAGCTTTTGCAAATCACCCCCGAGCAACGCTTCACCGAGCCCCCACCCCGGTACACCGACGCCAGCCTGGTGAAGACCATGGAGGAGCTGGGCATCGGCCGCCCCTCCACCTACGCCCCCACCCTGGAGACCCTGGAGAAGCGGGGCTACGTGGAACGCAGGGGCCGCACCCTCCTCCCCACCCCCTTGGGCCGGGAGGTGACCCGCTACCTTAAAGAGCGCTTCCCCCAGGTGGTGGCCTACGAGTTCACCGCCCGCATGGAAGACCGCCTGGACCAGGTGGAGGAGGGCAAGGCCCCTTGGCCCCAGGTGGTCTGGGAGTTTTACGAGCCCTTTTTGGGGGAGCTCGCCCAGGTGCCCAAGAAGACCTGCCCCAAGTGCGGCCGCCCCCTGGAGCTCAAGGTGAGCCGCTACGGGCAGTTCTTGGGTTGCACCGGCTACCCGGAGTGCACCTACACCGAGCCCTTGGAAAAGAAGGAGGCGGAGCCCATCGGGGAAGCCTGCCCCAAGTGCGGCAAGCCCCTCTTGCGCAAGGAGGGGCGCTACGGGAGCTTCATCGCCTGCTCCGGCTACCCGGCCTGCGACTACACCCGGGACGACGGCAAGCCCACGGGCCACACCTGCCCCAAGTGCGGCGGCCGGGTGCTGGAAAAGCGGAGCAAGCGGGGCAAGCCCTACTACAAGTGCGAGGAAAACGCCTGCGACTTCCTTTCCTTCTACCCTCTGCTGGATACGACCTGCCCAAGCTGCGGCTGGCCCTTGGTGAAAAAGGGGGAGGGTGCCTGCATCAACCCGAACTGCCCGGCACACGACCCCAAGCTCCTTCCCGCCCCCAAGGCCCAAGGTCCGAAAAAGGCTAAGAAAAGCGCCAAGGCCCCAAGCGCCCCCAAACCCCCGGCGGACTGGGAGGCCCTGAAGGCCTTCCTCCCAAGCCTCCTCCCGGAAGAGCGCCAGGCGGTGGAAGCCCTGACCCAGGGGAAGGCCCTCGCGGAGGCGGAGGTCAAGCTTGCCCGGCGGGCCCTCTTTAAGCTTCGGATGCAAAAGGGCCGGGCCAAGAAGGAGGTGGCCCCCGCCTGATGGAAAGCTTTAAACTCCACCTCCTGCGCCTAGCCCGGGCGGAACGGGTGGAGGTGCCGGGCACCTCCCTGAAGGCCTACCCCCTCTTGGAGCCGGAGGAGCGCCAAGGGGCCGCCCTTTACCTGCTCCTGGAAGGGGAGCTCGTCATAGACCTCCCCGGGGGGCGCTACCTGCACCTCAGGAAGGGAGAAGCCGCCCGGGTCACGGAGCCCCACCGCCTCCTGCCGGTGGAGCGGGCGGTGCTTGTGGAGTGGGGCTAGGCCCCACCAGATAGACCGCCCCCCAGGGGCGGTAAACGCTCACGAAGCGGTCCTCCCGCACCCGACCGTCGGCGTAGCGCACCTTGCGGCGCACCTCCACCCGGGCCCCTTCGGCGGCGAAGTCCACCTGCCTGCGCGCGCCCGGGGGCAAGGAGGGGTCCAGCACCTCCTTGGGGGGAAGGGGCGGCTTGCGCTCGCGGATGAAGGGGCCTTCCCAGGCGACCTCCCGGTCCTTGGTCCCGAAAAGGTGGAAGCGGAGCTTCGTGCCCACCACGGAGCGCTGCACCAGGATGTAGCCCGGGGTGTCGTTCAGGGCTTTCAGGTCCTTGTAGGGCTGGAACACCGCGGCATCCAGGCCAGGGGGCCTGTAGTAGGCCACCTGGTAGCTGTGGGCGTGGCGCTCCAGGACGGGAAGCCCGGCGAGGAAGAAGGCGCGGAAAAGGGTGGTGGACACCTGGCACACCCCGCCCCCACCCCCTGTTCCGTGCGGTCCCCCACGATGACGAAGGCTTCCCGGTAGCCTTCCTCCTCGGTGATGGGCCCCAGGGCCTGGTTGAAGGAGAAGACGCCTTTAGGGATTAGGAGGCCATCCAGCTTGCTGGAGGCCAACAGGAGGTTGTGGGCCCGCTCCCGGCTGGACCCCCTGAAGTCCGTCTCCCCCGTGGCCAGGTGTTCCCGCACCCCCAGGGCGTAAAGGTCCTTTAGGCTTGGGCTTGGCGGGGTGTAATGCGCGGGGAGGCGAAAGCTTTCCTTCCCCCTGGCCAACGCCTCCCGGTAGGCCAAAAGGGCTTCCTCCTCCACGAAGCTAAGCCCCTTCTTCTCCACCCCCCGCCACCTGCCCTCTTGGTAGACGAAGCGGGGCGGGCGGGGTGGGCGGGCGAGGCGCTTGAGAAGGGCCTTCAGCTCCGCCTCCGAGGCCACGGGGTAGCCCTTTACCCCGGTGTAGGTCACAAGCCTCCCCTCCTCTATGACGTCCTCCTCCAAGACCAAAAGCGCCTCCAGGGGTGGGCTTTGCCCCCAAGCTCCCCCGAGGCCCAGAAGGAGGAGAAGAACCCGCCCCAAGGGCATGTCCCAAGGGTAGCACGCCCTTGGTGAAAGCCTTGTGAAGGATGCCCGCGCCTAGCTGAACATATGGGGATCTACCTTCCCCTATGGCTATGGCCAAGACCACGCCCTCGAGCCCGCCGGGGAACGGGCGGAGCGCCTGGCCTTAGACCTCACCTTCCGGGTCCTCACCCCTTAAGCCCACCGCCCGGTAAAGGGCCTCCTCCTCTTCCCTCGTCAAGTAGCGGGCTTCTCCCAAAGGCAAATCCCCCAGCGTCAAAGGCCCCATGGATAGCCGCTTCAGGTAAAGCACCCGGTTGCCCCGAGCGGCGAACATGCGCTTCACCTGGTGGAAGCGCCCCTCCCGAAGGACCAACTCCACCCACCTGGGGTCCTCCCCCAGGCGAAGCTCGGCGGGAAGAAGCCTTTCCCCGTCTAAAACCGGCCCCTGGGCGAAGGCCTTCTGGTCCTCGGGCGTGGCCGGGTGGAGGAGGTGCGCCAAGTAGCGCTTTTCCACCTTGTGCCGGGGGTGGGTGAGGCGGTGGAGGAGCTCCCCGTCCGTGGTAAAGAGGAGAAGCCCCTCCGTGTCCTTGTCCAGGCGGCCCACCGGGGAAAGATCCCGGGTAGGGAAGCCCTCCAAAAGGGCATAGACGGAAGGCCCTTCCTTGCGGCTCGTCACGTAGCCCGCGGGCTTGTGCAGGAGCACGTGGTGGTGGCGCCGCACCTCGAGGGGCTTCCCGTCCAGGGCCACCTCCACCCCAGGGGGCACGCGCAAACCGGGGTCCCGCACCACCTTCCCCGCCACGGAAACCTGCCCCGCCCGCACGAGCCCTGCCACCTCCTTGCGGCTCCCAAGGCCCAGGTGGGCGAGGAGCCTATCCAAACGCTCCCCCTTCATAGCTCCCTGGCCCCTTCCAGCCGCCAAAGGGCCCCCTTGACGTCTAACTGAGCAAACTCCTCCCGGTCCAAGGGCGCCATCCTCCTTATCCTAAGGGGCATGAGGCTTTACCAGCTGGACAGCTACGCCACCCGCTTTCAAGCCCAAGTGGTGCGGGCCTGGAGCGAAGAAAGGGGGCACTACGCCGTGCTCTCACAGACCCTTTTCTACCCCGAGTCCGGGGGGCAGCCCGCGGACACCGGGGTCCTGCGGGGAGCGTTCGGGGAGGTGCGGGTGCTCCACGTCTACGAGGAGGAAAAAGCCTTCGGGGACGTGGTTCACGTCCTTTCCCACCCCGTCCCTGAAGGGGCCCAGGTGGAAGGGGAGATTGACTGGGAAAGACGCTTTCGGCACATGCAGCGCCACACCGCCCAGCACATCCTCTCCCAAGCCCTTCTCCGTGCCGGGGAGTACCACACCATCGCCGTGAGCCTGGACTCGGCGGTGTGCACCGTGGACCTCGAGGAGGAACCGGAAGAGGACAAGCTCCGCCAAGCGGAGGCCCTCGCCAACTTCGCCGTCTACGCCGACTACCCCGTGGAGGCCTTCTGGGTGACGGAGGAGGAGCTGGCCCAATACCCCCTAAGGCGCCCCCCCAAGGTGCAGGGCCAGGTGCGCCTTGTGCGGATCGGGGACTTTGACCTGGCCGCCTGCGGGGGCACCCACCTCAAGACGAGCGCCCAGGCCGGGCCCATCAAGGTCCTCAAGTGGGAGCGGTACAAGGGGGGAGGCCGGGTCTACTTCGTGGCGGGGTGGGAGGCGCTGGAGGACTACCACGCCAAGCACGCCCTCCTTTCCCGGCTCGCCCTCGGCTTTTCCACCAACCCCTTGGACGTGGAAAAACCCATCCAGAAGCTTCAAGAAGAGCTTTACACCCTTAAGGGGGAAAACCAGGCCCTAAAGGAAGCCCTGGTGGAGGCCCTATTGCCCAGGGCCCTGGAGGAAAGGGCGCTTTTGGTCCCGGCTTCCGTCCTGGGGGAGCTCGCCAAGAGGCTTCTTTCCTGGAGCGACCAGACCTTTTTCCTCCTCTCCCCGGAAGGCCGCTTCGCCCTCCTGGGCCCCAAAAGGATGGAGGTCCTGGAGGGCCTGAAGGCCCTGGGGGCCAAGGGCGGGGGCAAGGAGGTGGTCCAGGGGGCCCTGCCCAAGGAAAAGGTGGCGGAGGCCCTGGACCCCAAGCGGGTAAGCTAGGGGCATGGGGCTTTTTGAGGGGAAGGGCGTCCTGGTCACGGGGGGCGCCAGGGGAATCGGCCGGGCCATCGTGCGGGCCTTCGCCCGGGAAGGGGCCTTGGTGGCGCTCTGCGACCTCAGGCCCGAGGGGCGGGAGGTGGCGGAGGAGGTGGGCGGGTTTTTCGTCCAGGCGGACCTGGCGGAGGAGAGGGACCGGGTGCGCTTCGTGGAGGAGGCGGAAAGGGCCTTGGGCCGGATTGACGTCCTGGTGAACAACGCCGCCACCGCCGCCCCGGGTTCGGCCCTCACGGTGAAGCTTCCCGACTGGCGGAAGGTCTTGGAGGTGAACCTCACCGCCCCCATGCACCTTTCCGCCCTGACCGCCCGCAGGATGCAGAAGGTGGGGGGCGGGGCCATCGTGAACGTGGCCAGCGTCCAAGGGCTCTTCGCCGAGCAGGAAAACGCCGCCTACAACGCCTCCAAGGGGGGCCTCGTGAACCTCACCCGCTCCCTGGCCCTGGACCTCGCCCCCTTAGGCATCCGGGTGAACGCCGTGGCCCCCGGGGCCATCGCCACCGAGGCGGTTTTGGAGGCCATCCTGCTCTCGGAAGACCCGGAGAAGACCCGCCGGGACTGGGAGGACCTCCACGCCCTGCGCAGGCTCGGACGGCCCGAGGAGGTGGCGGAGGCGGTGCTCTTTTTGGCCTCGGAGAAGGCCAGCTTCATCACGGGAGCCATCCTCCCCGTGGACGGGGGGATGACGGCCAGCTTCATGATGGCGGGCCGGCCCGTTTAGCGGTAAAGCTCCCGGGCGATGATGAGGCGCTGGATCTCCGAGGTGCCCTCGTAGATTTCCGTGACCTTGGCATCCCGGTAGTAGCGCTCCACCCGGTAGTCCCGGTGGTAGCCGTAGCCCCCCAGGACCTGCACCGCCTCCCGGGTCACCTCCACCGCCACCTGGCTGGCGAAGAGCTTGGCGGAGCTGGCCTCGAGGGTGAAGCGCTCCCCCAGGTCCTTCTTCCGCGCCGCCTCCAGGACAAGGGCCCGGGCGGCGGCGATCTTCACGTGCATGTCCGCAATCTTGAAGGCGATGGCCTGGTGCTCCCTTAGCTTCTTGCCGAACTGCTCCCTTTCCTCGGCGTAGGCCTTGGCAATCTCGTAAGCGCCCCGGGCGATGCCCACCGCCTGGGCGGCCACCCCCACCCGACCCGAGTCCAGCCCCGCCAGGGCGTAGGCCAGGCCCCGCCCCTCCTCGCCCAAGAGGTTCTCCTCGGGAACAAAGACCCCCTCCAGGCGCACCTCCGCAGTATGAGCGGCGTGGAGGCCCATCTTCTCCTCAGGAGGGCCGAAGGAAAGCCCCTTGGTGTCCTTTTCCACCAGGAAGGCGCTGATGCCCTTTTCCGTGCGGGCCATGACCACGTAGAGGTGGGCCTGGCCGGCGGAGGTGATCCAGCTCTTCACCCCGTTAAGCTCGTACCCTCCCGGCACCTTGCGGGCCTGGGTGCGGAGGCTTGCGGCGTCCGAGCCCGCATGGGGCTCCGTAAGGCAGAAAGCCCCGATCCACTCCCCCCTGGCCAGGGGCACCAGGTACCTCCGCCTTTGCGCCTCGGTGCCGAAGCGGAGGAGCATGTACTGGGGAAGCCCGCTGGTCACGGAAAGGATCACCGCCACGCTGGGGTCGGCGGCGGCGATCTCCTCCAGGGCCAAGGCCCAGGTGACGGAGTCCAGGCCCACCCCGCCCCAGGCCTCCGGGGTGGTCATGCCAAGAAGCCCGAGTTCCGCCAAGGCGCGAAGCTGCGGCCAAGGGTACTTCCCCTCCTTGTCGTACTCCGGGGCCAAGGGGTAAAGCACCTCCTTGGCCACCTTCCGCACCGTGTCCAAGACCAGCTTCTGCTCCTGGGTAAGGGTCATCGCCCCCTATCGTATCACCGCAAGGAGGCAAAAAAGCGTCAGGTTCCGCCCCAACGGGGGGCGCGCTCCGCCTTCAGGCCCAGGTGGTCCAGGATGCGCTGGGTGACGAAGCCCAGGAGGTCCTTGATCTCCCGGGGCCGGTGGTAGAAGCCGGGGCTTGCAGGAAGGACCACCGCCCCCGCCTCCGCCGCCTGCACCATGGCCCTGAGGGTGGGAAGGGGCAAGGGTGTTTCCCGGGGCACCAGGATAAGCGGCCTCTTCTCCTTCAGGTGCACGTAGGCCGCCCGGGTGAGGAGGGTGTCGGCGAGGCCCAGGGCGATCTTGGCCAGGGTGGCGGCGGAGCAGGGGACCACCACCATCCCCCGGGTGGGGAAGGAGCCCGAGGCGATGGAGGCCCCGAGGTCCGCATCCTTATAAACCCGGCTCGCCAGGGGGTAAAGGTCCTTGGGGCTTAACCCCACCTCCTCCCAAAGCACCCGCTTGGCCCCTTGGGAGACCACCAGGTGCACCTCGGCAAGGCCCTGGAGGGCCTCTAGGAGGTCCAGGGCGTAGGGCATGCCGCTCGCCCCCGAAATCCCCACCACCACCCGGGGTAAGGCCTGCATGCTTCCCATCCTAAAGGGAAAACCCCAGGCCCTTTAGACCTGGGGGGCACCCCGTGGAGCGGGGGCTTACTTCAGCTCCACCACCGCGCCCACGGCCTCGAGCTTCTTCTTGATCTCCTCCGCCTCGGCCTTGGGGATGCCCTCCTTGACGGGGCCGCCCTTCTCCGCCAGGTCCTTGGCTTCCTTGAGGCCGAGCCCGGTGATGGCGCGAAGCTCCTTGATGACCTCCAGCTTCTTGGCCCCGGCATCCTTGAGGATCACATCAAACTCGGTCTTCTCCTCAGCGGGGGCCGCGGCCGCCGCCTGGGCCGGGGCCGCCGCCACCGCCACGGGGGCCGCGGCGGTCACGCCCCAAGCCTCCTTGAGGGCGTCAATGAGCTGCTTGAGTTCCAAAACCGTCGCCTGGGAAAGCTCTTCCTTGATGCGTTCAATGTCCAAAGCCATCTTCTACCTCCTACGCCGCCTTCTTCTCCGCGTACGCTTCCAAGATGCCTACCAGTTCCCGGGCCACACCCCCCAAAACGCCCACCAGCTCGGCCATGGGCGCCTGCAGGACGCCCACCAGCTCCGCCCGGAGCTCGTCCATGGTGGGGAGCTCCGCCAAAGCCGCCACGTCCTTGGCCGAGAGCACCTGGCCCTGCAGAAGGCCGCCCTTGGCCTCGGGGATGCCCTTGGGGTTCTTCTTGGAGAACTCCACCAGGGCCTTGGCCGCCGCCACCGGATCCTCGTAGAAGATTACGGCGCTCGGTCCCTGAAGCCCATCCAGTTTGGGCAGGCCAAGCTCCTCCAGGGCGATGCGGATCAGGGTGTTCTTGGCCACGAAAAGCTGCGCCCCCTTCTCCTTTAGGGCCTGGCGCAGGGCGTGGGTTTCCTTGGCGGAAAGCCCCTGGTAGTTCACCAGGAAGAAGGAGCCACGGGCCGCCTCAAGCCTTTTCTTGAGGGCGGCGAGAAGCTCAACGTTGCGCTTGTTTGGCACGCCTTCCTCCCTTTTGGGGCAGGGGAACCCCAACCGGTTTTCGGGCTTTACGAAACGCTCCCCCTCAAGCGCCTCGGCGGGATGTTTAAGGCCTTTAGCCCCCCGCTGTCTTGGGCCTGGGCGCACATGCGCCCGGGGTGCCAACCTGAAGTCTACGGGAAGGGGGGCCTGGCGTCAAGCCAGGCCGC
>NZ_JTJB01000028.1 GCF_000794385.1 Thermus sp. 2.9 | reverse complement strand
CTCTGAAAGAATAATCCTGCCGTCGGGCAACGGGCACATGCTGGAGGGCCCCTGGAGCCCCCAGGCGAAGGGCTTAGCCTCCTCCATGTCCCCGCCCTTGGTGACGTCCTTCACCTTGCCCGTGGTGCGCTCCACCACCAGGAGCCTGCCGTCCGGGGTCCACTCCATGTGGGTGGGCGCGTGCAGGTTCCAGGCGAAGGGCCTCACGTGGACCCGCCGCGTCCGGCCGCCGACCTTGACCTCCTGCACTTCCTTGAGCATCTCCTTCACCCCCTTACGGGTTAGCCCCAGAGTAGCAGCAGGGGAATACCGCCCGTGGAGCCCAGGAGGGCCTCACCCACGCCCCTCGGCGTCACCACGAGGGGAGAGAACCCTTTGGGAGAGGCGGAGGAGAGGGGGAAAGAGAAGGGAGGCCAGGAGGAAAACGCTCCCAAAGGCCACGAAGGCCCCCCTGGGCCCCAGGAGGTCCCCAAGCCCCCCGCCCAAGGGGGAGCCCAGGACCCGGGCCGTCTGGGTGAGGACGTTGACGTAGGCAAAGAGGCCCACCAGGGTCTCCGGGGGGGCAAGCCGCTGGAGGAAGGTCCGGAAGGCGATCCGGGCCACGGAAACCCCCGCCCCCGAGACCAAAGACCCGAGGAGGAGGTGGGGGTAAGGGAGGAGGCCGTTCCCCAGGTTGCCCAGGCCCAGGAGGCCAAGCCCCCCGAGGAGGCCAAGGACCGGGGGGAGGGAGACGCGGGTAAGGGCCTGGGCCACAAGGAAGCCCCCCAGGCTAAAGCCCGCCCAGGCGATACCTAGCCCCTCGGGCCGCTTGAGGTCGTGGAAGAGAAGAGCGGTGAGGACCCCGCCCCCCGTGAGGGCCAGGGCAGGGAGAAGGGCAGGTAGAGCAACGGGGAGGAGAACACCCAAGGGTACACCCCCAAAGGCCTTCCGCCTCCCTTCGGAAGGGCCTAGGGGAGGAGGGGCCTTCAGGCCCAGGAGGAGGACCAGGGCCACCCCCAGAGGAAGGGCGAAGAGGGGAAGGGCGTAGGGCCCCAGGCGGTCCACGGCAAAGCCCCCTATGAGGGGGGCCAGGACCAGGCCCAAGGTATTGGCCATTTCCCAGCGGGCGTTGGCCTGGGACAGGGCCTCCTTAGGGAAGAGGCGGGGCAGGGCGCTTCCCAGTAAAACGCCGTAGATGGCCAGAGCAGCCGTAAGGAAGAGGAAGAGGGCGAGCAAGGCGGCGTAAAGGAGAAGAAAGGTGCTAAGGCCAGGGCTTCCCAGGGCGAGGAGGGCCGCTACCCCAAGGCCAAAGGCGAGGAGGCGGAGCACCATTTGGGGCCTGGTCTCAAGCCAGGATTGGAGGAGAAAGGGGGTCAGGATGCTCGCTAAGGCTTGAACCAGGGTGAGGACCGAAGTTTGTAGCCCCGAGGCTCCCGCTTCCAGGAACCGCCATAGGCCCGCCACCACCAGGCCCTGGCCGGTCAGGGTTAGAAGGAAGGCGAGGAGGAAGAAGGAGAAGGTACCCGAGGGCGGAGTTAAATCCTTAGCCATGCTGGGACGCTGAGCCATCAGCTAGAGGGATTTCGCTGGTGTAATTGGGGATAGTCCGAATGTCCACGGCATCAAAGAAGTTCGGTTGAACAGGTATTTTCCGTAGCTCTTGCAGTAGAGGCGAATTCTCCCAAATGTCGGCTAAAGTGCTCGTTAGAAGGTTGCCGAAGAACGAATACCTGGGCCGCCACTCACGCAATTTGGCAGAAACGTAGACATTACCCCTCGGATCTACGCGAAGAGCACGATTACCCCTAGAGGTAAGCCATATCTGATCGCGGGCCGGGTTTTCCGATCTAAGTTCTCTAGAAAGCTTATACCACAGCCTTTGGTGGGGCTTAATCGCACCTAATCTAACCATGTCCATGTATTCCCCTACAGCGAAGTCCCACTCTTCCTGGCTAAGAACGAGATGATTCAAGCTTGCCCCGCGCCCTGCGGGATACATGGGCGCAATCCCATACATAGCGTTGTTTTGTGTTGCGATTTCACCTATCTTTCTAATCTCAGTGTAGTTCTTCTTGTGAACTACCGTGAAGACAGCCAGAGGGATACCGGCTTTGGCAATGAGACTTATCTGCCGCAAGGTAGTCTTAAATCCCCCCTTACCCCGAAGCAAATCGTGGCTATCCGGACTAGATCCGTCTAAAGTGGTACCCACGAAGTTCAGATTTTTTGTGGACGCAATCTTATCTAAGTCGCTATCTCGCAACACGGACAAGTCGGTGTTAACTTGAACGCTAAACCCTAGCTCGTCCGCTAGGCGGATGATCTCCAATCCATCTGGCCTACTCAGTGGATCACCTCCTGTGAATTCAAGGTAGAAGACCCCTTCCTTTCTTATGGAATCCAAGATATATCCCCACTCATCGAAAGTCAGCTCTTCCCGAAGAGGTATTTTGGGTTCAGGGCCGGATTCGTATGCACAGTATGCACAACGCCTATAGCACCTATTCGTGAGCTCGATTTCCATGGATAGAGGCCTATAGTACCGGTCATCGGAGAAGTGTTGATCGTCTAGGAACAAAGCTTTAGATTCCAGCCCTTCTTGAGAAGGGCGAAGGTATCCCTCGGCAATCAAGTAAAGGATTAAATGCCCCGCTGCCTCTACAAATCCCTTGGTAATTTCACTTAAGCCTCCTTCTTTGAGAACTTGCTTGAGGGCCAGCGATGGCCTAGTAGCAACTACAAAGGATCTAACAAGGTCGAAGGCTTCCTGATTGAGAAAAATGCCCCTCTTAAAGCCGTAGAGTATTCCCCCGAACCGCTCTCTGCGTAGGACAACGCTAGCGTCGCTGGCAAGGACAAGGGGCACGTCTTCGACCCAAAGCCTTTCGTATTCCGAGCCTAATCCTTCTTCGAGGTCCTCCTCGTAAGCCAATATAAAATTGCCTGTATCAATGGCAACCATCAGGAAATCATGCTGCTGGCCTACGACCTTTGGAAGTTGTAAACCCCTCTCGTGCATTTCTTCCACCCCCTTACGGGTTAGCCCCAGGGTAGCAGGGGGGAGGTTACGTCCAGGTTACGTGGAAGCTCTTCCCAACGATGGCCCCTGCGTAACCTCGCGTAACCTTGGACTCCCCGCGTAACCTCCCCCTTGGCACCCTGGAAGCATGAGGCACAGGTGGCCTTGGGTTCTCCTCGTGGGATGGCTTCTCCTGGCCCTTCTAAGAGGCCCTGGTCCCGCCCCTTCCCTGGCCTGCTGGAGTCCCGACTGCTTCCCTCCCGGTTCACACCCCGTACTCCCGGCGAAGCCGCTCCACCCGGGCCCGGGCGATGGGGTAGCGGGGATCCTCGGGGGATAGCCTCTCCAGGAGGGCCTCCCAGACCTCCAGGTCCTCTTTCAGGCGCTCGGCCAGGAGGAAGAGGTTCTCCGTGTCCCCTTGGGCCAACACCGCCTGCCTCAGGGCCTCCTCCAGCTCCAGGCGGAGTTCCTCCACCCCCGGGGCCTGGCTCCAGGGAAGGAGGGGGCCTTGGTAGAGGGCCAGGGCCTCCTCCAGGTCCCCCCGGGAGAGGGCTCTGAGGAAGGCCCTCAGGTCCGAGGGGGGAGGGTTTTCCAGGCGGTAAGGGGCACAGGAGATGCGGAAGCCCTTCTCCCGCAGGCGGTGGAGGAGGGCCTTCAGGGCCCCCGGGTTGGGCTCCCCGTAAAGCGCCTCCCCCAGGGCCTCTCCCGAAAGGCCTGCCTCGCGGGCGAGGAGGAGGGCCAGGGCCTCGGTGCCCCGGGGGCCCAGGGAGGGGAGGGGGCCTCCCCCGAGGAAGCGAAGGAGAGGGGTTCCGGCCTCTCCCAAAAGGAGGGCCCGGGCCTCCGGGCGGAGAGCGGGGGCGAGCCCCGGGGCCAGGCGGGCTTCCACCTCCACCCCGAGGGCCTTCAGGCGGGCTTCAGCCAGGAGGGCGTAGGGGGCTCCGTCCTCCCGTAGGAGGCCGTGGGCGGCGAGGAGGTGGGCCTCATCCCCCTCCCCAAGCCCCCGGGCCAGGAGGTAAAACCCCCAGGGCCAGCCCTCCCGGGGGAGGAAGGCTTTAGCCCCTTCCAGGAGGAGCCGGACCTCGGGGGGGTCTAGGGCCAAGGCCCCAAGGACGAGGAAGCTCGCGAGGCTTTGCGGCTCCAGGAGGGAGAGGAGGCCCCGGAGGAGGTTTTTGGCCCGCTTTGGGCTTCCCCGGAGGAGGTGAGTCAGGGCCAGGGTGTGCCCCGCCAGCATCCGCACCCCGGGGAAGGGGTGGGGCAGGAAGGGCTCCGCCTCCTCCAGGACCTCCGGGAAGGGCTTCGTGCCGAAGAGGAGCTCCAGGCGCAGGTGGTGGAGGGTGGTCCAGGGGGAGGGGTCCTTGAGGCGGGCGAGGGCGGCGTGGGCCAGGGCCTCGGGCCGGCCCAGGCGCTCCAGGGCGATGGCCAAGGCCAGGTGGAGCCGGGCCTCCCCCTTGGCGTTCCCCCCGAAGCGGTGGAGGGCCTCCTCCAGGGCCAAGGCCCCCGCCTTTGGGGGCAGGGCCAGGCCCAGGTGGTAGAGGGTGAAGGGGGTCTGGGCCCTTCGGGCGGCCTCCAGGGCCAGGGTGCGGTAGGCCCGAAGGTCCCCCTTCCGCCCCTCAAGAAAGCCCAGGAGGGCCAGGCGCTCGGCCTCCAGGAGGCCTTCTTGGGGGGTTTGGAGGAGGGCTTCCGCCTCCCGGTCCCTGCCCTCCTCCAGGAGGCGGAGGGGGTGGGGTTCCATGGGGCCAGTCTACTCGTTTGCCGTCCACCTGGCCCTGCGGTGGGCACCCTGGGCCTTCCTCGGTGGTGTCTTGACTGCATTCCCTCTTTGACCCCTCTCATGTGTCTAAGACCGAGGGCCTGGGGGCCTAGCGGCCCCACGGGAAGCGGCGAAGGAGGTAGACGATGCCTCTAAAGGAAAGGCTCTTCCAGACCCTGGGCAAGCTGGAGAAGGCCAAGGCGCTCCTCGGGAAGGTCCACCCCGTGGCGGGGATGGAGGGGCTCTTCGTGGTGGAGAGCGAGAGCCAGCCGAGGAAGCGCTACCTCGTGGACCTCGAGGCCGAGACCTGCACCTGCCCGGCCTACGCCCAGGGGAAGACCCGGCCCTGCAAGCACCAGGTGGCCGTGGTCCTCTCCCTCTGGCTCCGGGAGAAGCGGGAGCGGGCTCAGGCCCGGACGGAAGCGCGGGCGGCGGAGCGCCCGGTGGCCTAGGGCGAAGAAGGGCAGGGGGGGCGGGGAAGACCCGCCCCTCGGCTTCGTTTGGAGGGAAGCATGTGGAGGTTTGTCAGGCACTTGGCGGGTTTGGGGAACATTCTGGCCGCTTACTGGCTCGTCCTTCGGTGGCAGGAGGGGGCCCCGTTGCCCCTGGCCTGGGCCGTCCCGGTCCTGCTCTTCGTCCAGGGGGCCTTCGTCCTCGCCTACTTGAGGAGGGCGGCATGAGCCTTCGCGCCAAGCTTCAGGCCCTGGCCCTCGAGGCCATCCGCAAAGATCGGTCCTTCCGGGCGCCCTTCCACCCCGGGGCCTTCCCCCGGGAGCGGCGGGAACGGCGGGCGAGGCGAGCCCTGAAGGGGAGGAGGCCGTGGTAGAGCTCCTTCTGCTCCTCGGCCTTCTGGTGGGCCCCTTCCTCGCCCTCGTTCTCCTGGTGGGGCTCCTCGAGGAGACGGGCCTCGTGGCCAGGCCCGGAGAGGAAGACCCCGAGCGCTACCGGTGGCTCCGGGACCTCTTTGGGGAGGAGAGCCAGGGGGCAGAGGCCCCACGGGAATGAGCGGGAGGGGGTTGTCTTAGCTACACACCCACCCCCTCCTCCCCCTCCCGTGTAGCTAAGACCGAGGGCTTGGGGGGCCAAAGCCCCCCCGGAAGGAAGCGAAGGAGGTGAAGGATGACGGTAGCGGAAGCGATTGCCAGGCTCACCCGGCCCCTCACGGCGGAGGAGATTGAGTGGAAGATTATCTCCAGCAAGAACGGGCAGACCACCATCGCCCCCTTCATCGACGCCCGGGCGGTCATGGCCCGGCTTGACGAGGCCTTCGGGCCCTTCGGGTGGCAGGTGCGCTACACCCCGGCCCAGGTGGGGGAGGAGCACGGGGTCATCGCCAGCATCGCCATCAAGAACCCCGAGACCGGGGAGTGGGTGGAGAAGCAGGACGGCTCCGGGGCCACGGACATGGAGCCCTTCAAGGGGGGCATCTCCGGGGCGCTCAAGCGGGCGGCGGTGGCGTGGGGCATCGGCAGGGAGCTCTACCGCTACCCCCGGGTGGTGATTGAAGGGGAGCACCGCTACATCCCCTTCAAGGTCCTGGAGAGGTTGAAGGGCCTCCCGGACGCGGTGGCGGCGGGGAAGCCCCTCCCTGAGGTGGTGCGGCTCAACGCCAACGGGGAGACGGTGAAGCGGTAGGCGAGGGAGGGCCGGGGGGTGGGAGGGCCCACCCCTCGGTCTCCCTTTGGAGGTGGAGGATGCTCACGGCAGAGAGGACCAAGGTAGAGGCCTCGAGGCTCAAGGAGGCGCTGAAGCGCTTGACCCCTCCCCCTTCCCCCCGGGTGGCGGGAGGCGGCGGAGGAGGGGGCGAGGGGGGACCCGAGGGTGCCCCTCTTCCCGGAGCTTCTGGCGGCGTGAGGGCTTGGGGGGGCTAAAGCCCCCCCCGGGAAAAGGAGGGAGGTGAAGATGCGGGTACTGATCCGCTACAAGGGCGAGAAGCGGTTCAAGGTCCTGGAGGCCCACGGCCTGGAGTGCACCCCCTACCCCGAGGCGGGCCGGGTGGTGGTGGAGCTCCACACGCCCATCGGGAGCGTGGTCCTGGAGGCGGAGGGGGACGTGGAGGAACTGGTGAGGAGCATCCTGAACGACCTCCTCTCCGAGGACGACTACGTGACCCAGGTGGTGGTGAGGGACGTGGTGCGCGAGCGGTGGAGGTGAGCATGCTTGGGCTTGAGAACGAGGTGAAGCGGGCGTTTGAGCGGTACCGGAAGGCCCTGGAGAAGGCCCTCGAGGCCACCCTGGAGCGGGCCCAGGCGAAGGAGGCCCTGGAGGCCCGCATCGCCCAAGGCCTCCTCTCCGGGGAGGTCCAGGGCAAGAACGCCGAGGAGCGGGAGGCCAAGGCCCGCGCCCTCTACGCCGAGCTCTACCGGGCCTTGGCCGAGGCCGAGGAGCGCTACCAGAGGGCCAAGGCGGAGTTGGAGATCGCCCGGGCCTACACGGAGGAGGTGGGCCTCCTCGTGCGCCTGGTCTCGGAGGGGGTGCGGTTGTGAGCCGGGCCCTGACCCTCGCCTTGGTCCAGCTGGAGGTGGAGCTCCTCGCCGCCCTCCGGGCCCTGGAGGAGAGGGACGAAAAGGCGGTGGAGGCCTTCCTGGTGGCCGCCCACATCTCCCTCCTGGAGCTCAAGGACACCCTCCTCATCAAGGGGCTTCTGGTGGAGGAAGAGGATGGCCCCAAGGGAGCTCTTCCCGTGGATGGGGCTTAGGGAGCGGGTCCTCCTCGTCCTCTACTACGAGGGGCCGAAGGACCTGAAGGCCCTGGCCCTGGAGCTCGCCGAGCGGCCCCGGACCCTCCGCTACCTTTTGGAGCGGGTCATCCCCGCCCTGGAGAGGGAAGGGGCCCTGGTGGTGGAGGACGGGGTGGCCCGGCTCAGCCTGGAGAAGGCCCCGCCCGCCGAGCGCCAGGCTCCCGCCGAGCCCAAGGCCAAGCGGAGCAAGAGGAAGGAGCCGAGCCCCGTCCAGGCCCTGGCGGAGGCCAACCCCCACGTGCGGGGGCTCCTCCTCCAGGTGGGGAAGCGCCTTCCCAAGGAGGCCCAGCCCCTGGCCGCCTCCCACCCCGGGGTGCTCCTCCGGGCGGCGGAGGCGGCCCTGGCCTACCCCGAGGGGCGGCGGGCCAGCGCCCTCATCCTCTGGCTCCCCGAGGTCAGGGCCTGGGCCAAGACCCTCGGGGCGGAGGCGGTGGAGGAGGCCCTACGGGAGGCGGCCAAGCACGCCCGGGAGCCCTTCCCCTACGCCAAGAAGCTCCTCGCCAAAGCCAGACCCTCACCGGACGAGGAGCGGGGAGAGGTCCTGCTCTTCTAGAAGCTTTGCAGGCACAAGTGGTGGCACAACCGGTGGCACAAGTGTGTCAAGGAGGCTTCTAGACGGGGTTTTCGGGAAAAGGAGGCGAGGGAGTGGACCGGAGCAAGGTGGAGGAAATCCTGAAGACCTTGAAGGCGCGGGGGGTGGAGCACGACCCGGGGCTTCCCCCTTGCCCTCTGTGCGGGGCGCCCGCCCTCCGGGGGTACGATTTCCGGGCCCCCCACCGCATCGAGCACGATTGCGAGTGCGCCTACCGGGAGCCGGAGCGGTACCTGGCCGAGGTGGGGAGGGTCTGGCGGCGGTGGTATTGGAGCCGGGTCTACCGGGAAAGCCTCCCCCCCGCCTACCGGGGCTACCTGGAGAGGCCCTGGGAGGGGAGGCGGGAGGTCCTCGAGGCCGTGGTGGGGTGGCAGAGGGAAGGGGGCGTGCTCTACCTCTTCGGCCCCCCGGGAACGGGCAAGACCCACCTGGCGGTGCGGGCGGCCTGGGGCAAGGCCCAGGAGGGGAAGCGGGCCCTCTTCCTCTCCGAGTGGGAGTTCTACGAGCGGGCCCGCCTCGAGGCCCAAGACCCCGAGGCCCCGAGGCTTCTGGACCAGGTGGACGTCCTGGTCCTGGACGACCTGGGCAAGGCCCGGCTCACCCCCTTCGCCGCCGAGGTCCTCTTCGGCCTGGTGGAGGCGGCCCACCGGAAAAGCCTGGACCTTCTCCTCACCTCCAACTACCCCCCCGAGGAGGCGGCGAGGCGGCTTGGGGAGAACGCCGAGGCCCTCCTCTCCCGGGTGAACCGGAGCGTGGAGGTGCGGGGGCCGGACCGGAGGCGGAGGGCGGGCTAGGGGAGGGGTGGAGGGCATGCGCGAAAGCTACGTTTCGCGAAAAAGAGACCCCACTGCCCCGCCCTGCAGTTTCTTGGAAATTCATCGGTACTAGAAAGGGCGGAGAAGCCTTTCGGGCACCTACCCCTTCCCCAAGGACTGCGGCCCTCCCTTCAAAAGGAAGGGGTTCCTGCCGGTTATCCGGCAAGAAACCCAGGCGACCCGGGGCCGCTTACCGCCGCCTTCACTTCCGTCCTTCCCCAAGGGCCCATGCCGGTTCTTGAGGAGGACGCCCAGGCTGTAGACCCGCTTTCCCACCTTGACCACGAAGGCTTCCAGCCTGTCGCCCCGCCGCACCACGGGATAACGGTAGGCCGCCTTGGGGAGCTTGAGGACCGCTCCTGGTCATCCTCCTCCACGACCAGCTTCTCTTCCGGCCTGGAGCCGGTGCGCGCCCGGCTCCTCTTTCCCCCAAGAGCTTGGTCCTGGACCTCCTGAGCCGAAGCCGGATGGTCCGCAAGGCCGCAGGCGCCCTCTTTTCGCTGGTCCTCGGAAGCGCTGAAGGCTCTACAGGTCCGCTTCCCGCGGGGTGTGGCGGCGCCTCTTGGAGACGCCCGCCTTTCCGCCTACCACAAGCCCAGCCGCACGCTCCACCCCCGAGGGTGGCCTGAGTGCACCACTGCGTGGTTCCGGCGTGTTGCGAGGAGTTATCGTTCCCAATATCCATAAAATCC
>NZ_JTJB01000027.1 GCF_000794385.1 Thermus sp. 2.9 | reverse complement strand
GATTTTCGCAGGGGGCGCATCCCCCAAATGGGGGAGGGGCCTGTATAATGCCCCTGCATCAGGAGGAGGTAGTGGAGTGGATCTCGTACGCCTACGGCAAGAACCACTACGAGGCGGACCCGGAGCTTAGAGACCTCCTCCGCCACTTCTGGCCCGGGGCGGGGGAGAGGGAGGCGGAGCTCCTCGCCTGGGGCGCCTACATGGGGCGGGAGGTCTACGAGGCCGCCTACCACATTGACCAGGACGCGGGTCCCGAGCTCGTCATGCACGACCTGGACGGGAACCGGGTGGACCGGGTGCGCCTGTCGCCCGTCCAGCGGGAAGTGCTCAAGCGCCTGCGCCCGATCGTCCGCCCGCCCTACGAGGGAGGGAGCTGGCACCACCACTTCGCCCTGGGCTACCTTTTGGCCGACGGCGGGCTCTACTGCATCCTCACCATCACCCACCAGGTGGCCTACCCCATCCACAAGTACGCCCCCGGGCTCGCCTCTTGGAAGGATCGGGTCCTCTACGGGGAGGCCTTTGGGGCCACCTGGATGACGGAGATCCAGGGGGGAAGCGACCTCGGGGCGAACCGCACCGTGGCCCGCAGGGAAGGGGAAGTCTGGCGCCTTTACGGGGGGGACAAGTACTTCGCCTCGGGGGCGGGGCTTGCCGACGTGGCCCTGGTGACGGCGCGGCCCGAGGGGGCGCCCCCCGGCCCCAAGGGGCTGGCCCTCTTCCTCCTGACCAGGCTGGACCGCGAGGGGCGCCTGAACTACCGGGTGCGCCGCCTCAAGCGGAAAAGCGGTACCCGGGCCGTGCCCTCGGGGGAGGTGGAGCTGGAGGGGAGCGAGGCCTACCTCATCGGCCGGGCGGAGGAGGGAATCTACTACACCCTGGAGACCCTCACCGTCTCCCGCCTGGCCAACGCCATCGCCGCCATGGGAATTTCCGCCAAGGCCCTCTTGGAGACGCGGGAGCGGGTGCGGCGGCGGCAGAGCTTCGGGAGGTTCCTCGCGGACCATCCCCTGGTGCGCTACGACCTCCTGGACCTCGCCGTGCGCCAGGCAGGGGGGCTGGCCTTGGCCCTGGCGGCGGTGGAGGCCTTTGACCGGGCCTGGCACGAGAGGCCCCCTTACGGCGAGGCCTACCACCTGGCCCGCTTCCTCTCCCACTTAGCGAAGAACCGCACCGCCGAGCACAGCGCCGAGATCACCCGCCTGGCCATGGAGCTCTTCGGGGGGCTGGGCTTCCTGGAGGAGTACGCCGTGGCCCGCTGGCACCGGGAGTCCCTGATCACCCCCATCTGGGAGGGGCCGAGCAACATCCAGGCCCTGGACCTCCTGGAGGCCATGCAGAAGAAGGGGGCCCATAGGCCCTTCCTCGCCTGGCTGGAGGCGCGTCTGAAGGGGCGGGGCGAGGAGGCCGAGGGGGCCTTGGCGGCCGCCCGCAAGACCCTGGACCGCCTCGCCGCCCTCGAGCCCGAGGCCGCCCAGTTCTCGGCCAAGACGGCCCTGAGGCGCCTGGCGGACGCTGCGGCGGTGGCGGGCCTCCTCGAGGCGAGCGCCACCGCCGGGCCCCGCTACCGGGAGCTCGCCGGGCTTTACGCCCGCCGCTTCCTCCTCGGGGAGGACTACCCGCCCGAGGCCCTGGGCGCGCGGGCGTTGTACCTGCCCGAGGGCGGGGCGTGAGGCCGCTTCCCTTCGCCCTCGCCTGGGGCCTCGGCCTCGGCGGGGTCCTCTTCCTGCCGCCCATCCCCGGGGGGTGGGGAATGTCCCGCCTCGAGGCCCTGGCCGCCCTCCCCTGGGTTCTGGCGCGGCGCCTGCCCTGAGGGCCTTGGTAGCTTGGGGATATGGACGGCTTGGCCTGGGAGAGGCTTCGCATCCGGATAGGGGAGAGGGGTGCCCGCGTGGGGCCTCGAGGCCAGGCCGGGTGGGGTACCCTGGGCGGCAAGGAGGGAGGATGAGGCTGAACCTAGGAGGAGCGGAGGTTTTCCTCAGGGCGGAGGGCCTGGAAGAGGCCCCGGGGGGAGTGCGCCTTTGGGGCAGGGAGGTGCGGGTCTTTCCCCCTTTCCCCGCCAAAGGGTTCTTCCGCCACGGCTGGCAGAGCTGGAGCCTCGCCGCCTGGGTGGACCCCGCTCGGGCCCCCACGCCCCTCCTCCCCGAGGCGCGCCGCCCCCAGGCGGACGACCCCTTCCTCCTGGAGGCCGGGGCGTGGTGGGGAAGCGGCGTGGGGGCCCTGAAGGGGCCCGATGGGAAGGTGCTCCTTTTGGGCGCCCTGGACCTTGGGGCCAGGGTCCTGGGCCGGGAGGACCTCCTCCTCGGCCGCTACGCCGAGAGGGGCGGGGCCTGGTTCCTCGCCTACGGCCCGGAGGAGGAGGTCTTCGCCGCCTACGCCCGGCTTCTCCCCAAGCGCCTTTCCGGGAGGCCCCCCAGGGTGTGGTGCTCCTGGTACAGCTTCTACACGAGGATTAGCGAAGACCTCCTTCTTCGGGTTCTGGACGAGGTGGCGGCCTTCTCCTTTGAGGTCTTCCAGATAGACGACGGCTGGCAGCGGGCCCTCGGGGACTGGGAGCCCAACGAACGCTTCCCCCGGGGGATGGCCTTCCTCGCAGAGAGGATCCGGGAACGGGGCTTAAGGGCCGGGCTTTGGTTCGCCCCCTTCCTGGTCACGGCGGATAGCCCCCTCTTCCAAAAGCGACCCGACTGGGTGCTGAGGGACGAGGAGGGGAGGCCCGTGCGGGCGGGTTTCAACTGGGGCAGGCCCCTCTATGCCCTGGACGCGGGGAACGAGGAGGTGGTGGAGTGGGCCGCGGACCTCGTGCGTAAGGCCCTCGCCTGGGGCTACGACTACCTGAAGCTGGACTTCCTCTACGCCGCCGCCCTCCCGGGGGCCGAGGGGGAGGCCCGCTACCGGAAGGCCATGGCCCGCCTGCGGGAGGCGGCGGGGGAGGCCTACCTCCTCTTCTGCGGGGCCCCCGTCCTCGCCTCCCTGGGCCTCGCCGACGGCCTCCGGGTAGGCCCCGACGTGGCCCCCTACTGGGACAACGAGGAGCGCTCCTTTTGGCTTGCGGACCCCACGGGACCGGGCCTAAGGAACACCCTCCGCTCCACCCTCCACCGCCTCTGGCTCATGGAGAACGTCCATGTGGACCCCGATGTGGTCTATTTCCGCACCCGCTTCAACCTGCTTTCCCCCGAGGAGATGCGGCTTCAGGAGGCCTTGGCCCACTTCACCGGCTTCAAGGCCACTTCCGACCCGCCCTCGTGGCTTCTCCCGGAGGAGAAGGGGCGCCTCGAGGCCTTCCTCGCCCGGGAGGTCCCGGTGCGGCGCCTCGGCCCCTACCGCTTTAGGGTAGGGGAGGAGGAGGTGGACTATGCCCCCCTTCTATAAGCGCCTCCACCGGAAGAAGGACGGCCGGGAGCTCTTTCTCTACGGCCTAATGCCCCTCGAGGGCCCCCCTCTTCCCGAACACGCCGAGCCCTTCCGCCCCGCCCCCCACCTCCGCTACCACCCCTTGCGGGGGGAGTGGGTGGTCTACGCCGCCCACCGCCAGGGGCGCACCTTCCTCCCCCCCAAGGAGCACTGCCCCTTGTGCCCGAGCCGGGAAGGGGGCTTCCCCACGGAGATCCCCTTCCCCTCCTTTCAGGTGGCCGTCTTTGAAAACCGCTTCCCCTCCTTCGTGGAGGAAGCCCCTCCCCCTCCCGAGGGGCTTCCCGTGCCCGCGGGGAGGGCCTTGGGGCGGTGCGAGGTGGTGGTCTACACCCCCGCCCACACGGGAAGCCTCGCCACCCTCACGGAGGAGGAAAGGCTCCTTTTGGCCTGGGCGTGGCGGGACCGGTACGAGGCCCTCTACGCCCTTCCCGGGGTGCGCTTCGTCATGCCCTTTGAGAATAGGGGAGAGGCGGTGGGGGTCACCCTCCACCACCCCCACGGCCAGATCTACGCCTACCCCTTCGTGCCGCCCGTCCTGGAGCGGGAAAGCCAGGCCTTCCGGGAGAGGCCCGTACTCCTTGAGCTTTTCCCGAACCTTGGGCCCTACGTGGTGGACGAGGAGAAGGGCTTCCTCGCCTTCGTCCCCCCCTTCGCCCGCTACCCCTTTGAGGTCTGGGTGGCCCCCGTGGAAAGGCACCCCGGTCCCTGGACCTTCTCCGAGGGGGAGATGGCGGCCTTCGCCAGGCTCTTGGGCCGGGTGGTGGCCCGGTACGACGCCCTCTTTGGGGAGCCCTTCCCTTACGTCATGGTCTTCCACGCCGCGCCCTTGGGGGAGGAGGCCACCTTTCACTTCCACGTGGAGTTCTACCCCCCGAGGCGCACCCGGGACAAGCTCAAGTTCCTGGCGGGGACGGAGCTCGGGGCGGGGACGTTCGTGGTGGACGCCCTGCCCGAGGAGACCGCGAAGGCCCTTAGGGCGGCGTTGCCGTGACGGCCAAAGCCTAGGCGTGTGGAGGGCTTCCTCCTCAAGAACCGCTCCCCCTCCTGCGCCCTGAAGGACGCCAAGCTCTACGCCCACGCCGAAGGGGGCGGGGTGGTGGGGAAAGGCCCCGGGCTTTTTGCCCAGGCGGTGGAGGAGGCCTTCCCCCTCCTTCCCAAGGAGGACGAGGGGAGGCTCACCAACCCCCGCATCCGGGCCCACTTCTTCACCCGCATCTTCGCCCTGGCCCGGCTTCGGCGGGTGGAGGACCTCCCCGGCCTCATGGCCTTCCACGCCCGCTACAAGCTCCTCCTCATGGCCTACAACCAGAAGGAGGCGAGGGCCCTGGGCCGCCTCCTCGCCGGGGCTAAGGGGAGGCCCTTTCCCGAGGTCCATGGGGCCTACGAGGAGGGGTTTTTGCGGGCCACGGAGAGGCCCTGGCGTCTCGGGGCCATGGCGGACGCCCTCCTCCACGCCTTCGGCCACTTTAAGAAGGCCCTCGCCCCAAGGGAGAAGGCCCACTTCCTGGATCTCCTTGCGGACTTCCGCGAGGAACGCTTGCCCCTCGAGGCCCCCCTGGCCCTCCTCGCCTCCTGGGCCCGGCGCTTCGCCGAGCCCTACGTGGAGGCCCAGGCCCTCCTGGAGCCGTATCCCCGCGCCCTGATGCACGTCCCCGGGGCCTAGAGGAACCGGGCGAAGACCCGGCCCAGGGCCTCAAGACGGGTCAAGCCACCTCCGTTTTATGGCCTCCCGCTGGACCCGAAGGAGGGGCTCGGTGTCCCACCATTCTCGGGCCACGCGGGAGACGTAGCTTCCGAGGTCAAAACCTTCGCGGAGAAAGACGGGCTTCCCCATCACGGCGAGGAAGGCGAGAAGGGGCGGGGCCCTGTGGAGGAGGACCAGGTCCACCCGTTCCAGCCCCGCTTCCACCAGGGCCCCCAGGACCTCGAGGGTGGGGTCGGGCTCCTCCGGGGAGAGGAGGAGGGCGAGGTCCCAGTCGCTGTCCGCCCGCGCCCTTCCCTCGGCGCGGGAGCCGAAGAGGAAGGCGGCCTGGACCTGGGGAAAGCGGGCGAGGACTTCGCGAAGGCTTTCTTCCGGGGCCCTCACGCCCCTCACGCCTCCAGTCTACACCCGCTCCACCCGCCCCCGGGCCTCCTTCGGGCTCTTGGCCCCGATAGCGAAGAGGGCGGTCCTGAGCTCCTCCAGGTAGTCCCCGATCCAGGCGGCCACCCTTTCCGCCCCCTCCAGGGCGGGCCTGAGGAGGGGGCGGGCCGCCGCCAGGAGGTCCGCCCCCAGGGCCAGGGCCTTGGCCCCGTCCGTCCCCGTGTAGACCCCGCCGGAGGCCACGAGGGGGAGGTGGGGCAGGACCTCCCGCACCTCGAGGATGGCCCTCGCCGTGGGGATCCCGATCTCGCAGAGCTCCGGGTGGCGCACCTCCCCGAAGCGCACCCACTCCTCCACCCGGGCCCAGCTCGTCCCCCCGGCCCCGGCCACGTCCACCGCCGCCAAGGGCAGGTCCCGTAGGGCCAGGGCCGCCTCCTGGGAGAGGCCGTGCCCCACCTCCTTCACCATCACGGGGAAGGGGAGGGGGAGGAGTTCGGCGAGCCTCTCCACCAGGCCCCGGAAGTCCGTGTCCCCCCGCTGCACCGCCTCCTGGAGGGGGTTCACGTGGAAGGCGAGGGCGTCCGCCTCCAGCATCTCCACGAGCCGGAGGAGGTCGTCCCGCCCGTAGCGCCTGAGCTGGGCGAGGCCCAGGTTGGCGATGAGGAGCGCCTTTGGGGCCACCCGGCGCACCCGGAAGCTCCTTAGGGCCTCGGGGCGCTCCAGAAGGATCCTGCCCGAGCCCAGCATCATCCCCACCCCTAAGGCCTCCGCGGCCTCCGCCAGGGCCAGGTTGATCCTCTCCCCGTTTTCCTCCCCCCCGGTCATGGCCCCGATGAGGAAGGGGGCCTTCAGGGTCTTCCCCAGGAAGGGAGTGGTGAGGTCCACCTCGCTCAGGGCGAGGCCCGCCAGGGCCTGGTAGCGGAGGCGGAAGCCTTCCAGCCCCGTGGTGGTCTTCTGGTAGGCCACCTCGCCTTCCAGGCAGGCCTCGAGGTGCTTCCGCTTCCTCTCCCGGATGTTCACCCCCGCGCCTCCAGAAGGCCCTTAGGGGCCTTTTCCAGGCCCAGGTCGTGGGCGATGAGCCGGGCCGTGATCTTGGCGGACATCATCACGCTGGGAAGCCCTGCCCCCGGCTGGTAGCTCTGCCCCACCAGGTAGAGCCCCTTCACGTCCTCGGAGCGGTTCTTGGGCCTGAAGGAGGCCGTCTGCCAGAGCACGGGCTCGGGACCGAAGGCGTTGCCCAGGTGGCTATTCAGGGTCCACTGGAAGTAGTCCGGGGTGATGAAGTGGGTGTAGACCAGGCGGTCCATGAGCCCGGGGAGGTACCCCGCCTCGTCCAGGTAGCGGAGGGCCTTTTCCAGGTACTCTGGGCCGAGCCTCCCCCAGTCCAGGCCGCTCCCGTTGTGGGGCACAGGGATCAGGGTGTAGGCGGCGTGGTGCCCGGGAGGGGCCAGGGAGGGGTCGGTGAGGGTGGGGAGGTGGAGGTAGTGGGCGAAGTCCTCGGGGAGGACCTTTCGCCAGAAGATGTCCCGGAGAAGCCCCTCGTAGCGGTGGGAGAAGAGGACGTTGTGGTGCCTAAGCCTTTCCCCCTCGTCCCCCCGGGCCCGGAAGCCGAAGTAGGCCACGAAGAGGCTCATGGAGAGCCTGGTGCGCTTGAGGCGCCAGTCGCCGTTCCAGGTGCGGTCCTCGGGGGCGAGGAGCTCGCCGTAGGTGTGGACGTAGTCGGCGTTGGAGACCACGAGGTCGGCCTCCAGCTTCTCCCCGTCCTGGAGGACCACCCCCACGGCGCGCCGCCCCTTGGTGAGGATGCGGCGCACGGGGGCGCCATAGCGGATCTCCCCGCCAAGCTCCTCAAGCTTCCTGACGAGCCCCCGCACCAAGGCCCCCGTCCCCCCCATGGCGAAGTGCACCCCCCAGCGCCGCTCCACGAAGTGGATCATGGCGTAGAGGGCGGGCACCTGGAGGGGGTTCCCTCCGATGAGGAGGGGCTCAAAGGAGAAGATCTGCCGGGTCTTGGGGTTCTTGAAGTAGCGGGAGACCACGCCGAAAAGGGGCCGCACCGCGTCCAGGCGGAGGAGGTCCGGGGCCACCTTGAGGAGGTCCAGGAGGCTTCCGAAGTGGGTGAAGCCGAGTTCCAGAAAGCCCTTCTGGAAGAGGGCCTTGGCGTGGGCCTCAAAGCGGCGGTAGCCCTCGAGGTCCTCCGGGGCGAGGCGGGCGACCTCGCCCTCCAGGTGCTCGGGGTCGTCCTTGTAGTCAAAGTAGGTGCCGTCCGGGAAGTGGAGGCGGTAGAAGGGGTCCAAGGGGACGAGCCTCACGTAGCGCTCCGTGTGCTTAAGCCCTTCCTCCTCGGGGAAGTCGGGGTAGAGCCTGGGGTCGCCTGGAGCGGTGGCGAAGAGGTCCTCCAGGAAGGGGGGGACGGTGATCACCGTGGGCCCCATGTCAAAGGTGAAGCCCTCCGCCCGGTGGACGAAGGCCCGGCCTCCGGGCCCCGGGAGCTTTTCCAGGACCAGGACCTGAAGGCCCATGGCGGCGAGGCGGATGGCCGCGGAGAGCCCTCCTACCCCGCTTCCGATGACGATGGCCCGCATGGGGAGGAGTCTACCAGGCCACTCCCCCGCTGAGTTGGGCCTGGCCCACACAGGGATTACCCCGGAGGAGAAGGTGGGCCTGTGAGGCCGCCTAGGGTTACCCTTCCCAGGGGTTCACGAGGGGCACGGGAACGTGGCGGAAGTCCTCGGTGTTCCGGGTGGCCAGGATCAGGCCGTGCCGCAGGGCCGTGGCCGCCAGCATGGCGTCTAGGGGAGAGAGGGGCTTGCCCTCCCTCATGGCGTTTCCGGTGAGCTCGCCCCAGAGCTCCATCACCTCGGCGTCCAGGGGAAGGATCCGCCCCGAGAAGCTCGCCTTCAGCCCCGAGAGCCATCGGCTGAGGATGGCCCTTCGGGCCTCCGGGGCCCGGGCCACCCCCTGGACCAGTTCGCCCAAGGTGAGGGCGGAGAGGTACGCCTCCCCCACTTTAAGGTGGCGCAGGAAGGCCACCACCTTGGGGTGAGGCCGCCGCTTGACGGCCTCGGAGACCACGTTGGTGTCCAGCAGGTACCTCAGAAGTCCACCTCCCGGAAGCCCGTCTTTTGCCTTTGGAAGAGGGCTTCCACCTCCTCATTGGGGAGGGTCTTGGGGGGTCTTAGGGCCTCGAGGACCGAGGCCTCTTCCCCCGTGAGCCGGGCGTAGGTCTCCCAGTCCAGCACCACCACCGCCTTCTTACCCCGCCGGAGGACGAGCTGGGGCTCCCCCTTGAGGGCCCGCTCCACCACCTCGGAAAAGCGGGCTTTGGCCTCTTGGAGTTGCCAGATGGCCTTCACCCCCTCAGGGTAAACGGAAAAGACCGGTCTGTCTAGTTTAGAGGCCACGCCCCCTACACCTTCCGCCCCTTCCACCGCCTCCCCGGGAGGAGGGCCAGGAGGTAGACGGGGAGGAGGAGAAGGGGGGCGAGGGGCGTGAGGAGGGCGGGCCAGAGGGGCCCCCCGAGGGCCTTCTGCACCGCCAGGCGCTCCAGAAGCCCCATAAGCCCGAGCCCCCACCGCCCGAAGAACCAGGGCAGGGTGTAGAGGGCGAGGTGGTAGAAGGCGGAGCCCAGGAGGACGGCGGGGTTCTTCAGGTGGACCGCCAGGAAGTTCTTCGCAAAGCCCGCCACCGCCTCCCCATAGCCCCGGTACATCCGCGCCCGGAAAAGCCCCCCGCCCAGGAAGAGGCCGTAGGTCCGCGCCCTTCGGGCCAGGGCCACGTCCTCCAGGACCTCTCCCTTCACCGCCTCGTGCCCCCCGAGGGCGAGGTAGGCCGCCCTGCGGAAGGCCAGCACCTGGCCGTTCGCCACCCGTAGCCCTTCCAGAAGGGGGTGGGGGAGGAAGGAGAGAAGCCCGTTCATCACGAAGGCCACCAGGGCGCCCTCCCTAAGGCCCACCTCCTGCCGGGGGAGGGCGGAGACCATCTCCTTCCCCTCCAGGGCCTCCAGAAGCCCGCCGAGGGCCCCCTCCTCCCAGAGGACGTCGGCGTCGGTGAAGACCAAGACCTCCCCCCGCGCCTCCTGGGCGAGCTGGAAGCAGGCCCAGTTCTTCCCCGTCCAGCCCGGGGGCGGGGGGGCGCCCCGGAGGAGGCGGAAGGCGGGGTGGTTTCCCGCCGCCTCGAGGGCCGCTTGGGCGGTGCCGTCCTCGGAGAGGTCGTCCAGGACGAGGACCTCGAGGGCCCCCTGCCGGAGGAGGGCGGGGAGGGTCTTCTTTAGGTTTTCCGCCTCGTTCCTCGCCGGGACGAGGAGGGAGGCCGTGGGTCTCGGGGGCGTGGGGCGGGGCCTTAAGCGGGGGAAGGCGAGGAGGTTAAAGAGGAGGGCGAGCCACCTCAGGAGGAGGAAGAGGAAGACCCCGAAGAAGAAGTCCCCGCTCATGGCCGGAGCAGCCTCACCAGGGGAAGCACCCTTTCCTCCAGGCTCCGCCTCCCACGAAGCACCTCCCGGAAGCCCTCCGGCACCTCCCGGGGGTGGGTTTTGGCGAGGAGGGCGTCCAGCGCCTGGAGAAGCCCCCCCAAGGCCCTCCCCAGGTCCCCTCCAGGAGGAAGGGGCCTGCCCACCCAGAGGAAGGCCTCGGGGTGCTCGTACCCCCGGAGGACCACCCTTAGGGCCACGGGGAGGAGGGGAACCCCCGCCTTCCCCGCGAGCCAGTTGGCCCCCTCCCTGAGGGGCCCCAGGGGCCCAGGGTAGCGCATCTCCCCCTCGGGGAAGAGGGCCACCCACTCCCCCCGCCTGAGCCTTCGCAGGGCCTCCCGGACCCTTCCCGCCTCGAGGGCCCCGGCGAGCTTCAGCACGGGGTAGGCCCGAAGGTTCTCCTCGGCCACGAGGAGGCTTAGGGGCCTACGGCAGAGCTTCCCCAGAAGCCACGCCAGGTGGCCGTCAAAGAAGCCGTGGTGGTTCAGGGCGAGGACCAGGGGACCTTCGGGCGCCTCCCCCCGCAGGTAGACTCCCCGGAGGCTTTCCTTGAGGCTCCGGAGGACCAGGGCCTCCACCAGGAGGCGCAGGGCCTTGCCCGTGGGCCTTTCCTTTAGGGTCTCCCAGAGGTCGGCCACGGGGCTATCTTAGGCGCCTCAGGGCCTCGGGGTGCCAGGCGAGGAGGAGGCCCTGGACCACGGCCAGGTTGGTGCAGAGGAAGAAGGCCATCTCCTCCAGGGGGAGCCCAAAGGCCCCAAGGCCCAGGGTGTACCGGGGGGAGATCCACCAGATCCCCTCCCGGATGGCCCAGGCGTCGGCGAACCAGAGGTAGAGGGTGGGGAGGCCCGCCCCGAGGAGGAGGGCCCGCCGCCAGCCCCAGAGGAGGTCTCCTCCGAAGGCCCACTGCAGGACGAAGACGGGGGCGAAGTAGGCGAGGGTGAGCCCCAGGTAGAGGTACCGCCCTCCCAGGGCCAGGAGGAGGACCCCCAGGGCGGCCAGAAGAAGCCACATCCCGCCCCCCGCCACCCGGGCGAGGCCGCCTGCCCCTGGGGGCGGCGCCCCCGCCACCCGGTGGAGGAAGGCCCCGGTGAGGAGGGGCTGGAGGAGGAAGAAGAGGTACTCCTCCAGGGGCACGTAGCCGAGGCGCAGGAGGACCCTCCCCTCCGGGTAGCCCCAGACCCCCTGCCACACCAGGTAGTTGTCCCAGGGGGTGGTGTAGACGAGGGCGATGAGGGGCATGAGGAGGTAGGCCCAGAGCCTGGGGGGCCGGGGAAAGCCCGTGGCCAGGAGGATGAGCAGGGGCGGGAGGAGGAAGACGAGGTGGAAGGCCAGGTAGGTCACGCCCGCACCCCCTCCCTAGGCCGCGCGGGAAGCCCGCCTTCGGGCCTCAGGGTGACCTGGGCGAGGACCCGGGGGAAGGGGAGGGGGTCTAGGCGGAAGCGGCGGAAGAAGGCCCTGAGGACGATGGGGCCCTCGAGGAGGGCGAAGTCCCGCCCCAGGCAGAGCCTCTGCCCCAGGCCAAAGGGGAAGTAGCGCCCGGAAGGGGTCCCCCTTTCCTCCAGGAAGCGCTCGGGCCGGAAGGCCTCCCCATCGGGGAAGTGGAGCCTCTGGGTCACGTAGGGGGAGAGGACCAGGGTGGTGCCCGGGGGGAGCCGGTCCTCTCCCAGGAGGAGGGGCCTTCCCAGCCTCCGGGTGAGGATCCAGGCGGGGGGGTAGAGCCTCAGGGCCTCCTGGAAGGCGGCGAGGGCCGCCTCCTCGCTCTCGGCCACCCGCTTCTGCCAGTCCGGGCGGTGGGAGAGGAGGAGAAAGGACCAGGTGAGGGCGCTCGCCACCGTCTCGTGGCCCGCCACCAGGAGGGTCACGGCCTCGCTCAGGGCGCGCTCTCGGGGAAGGTGGGAGAGGGGCGGGTGGACGATGAGGGCTTCCGCCTCGCGGTAGAGGGCCCCCCGGTCCTTCCGGAAGCGGGCTTCGGCGGCGAGGTCCAGGAGGGCCAGGGGGCTTCGGGTCTGGGCCATGATCCGGTCCAGGGCCCCAAGGGCGTGCTCCGCGAGGCTTGGGGAGAGGGGCTCCCCGAAGAGGGCCCGCCCGAGGAGGCGCAGGGAGAGGGCGAGCATCTCGTGGTCCAGGTCCCGCTCCTCCCCCCGCCACTCCCCGAAGAAGGCCCGGGCCTCCTCCTCCATGGCCTCCCGGTAGCCGCGGACGCTCTTCGGCAGGAAGGGGTCTTTGAGGGCCTTGCGCGCCTCCTTCCAGCTTTTCCCCCAGTCGGTGAGGAGGCCCCTCCCCGTGAGGCGGGAGAGGGCCCGGTACTGGAAGGTGGCCTTGGTGGTCCCCTCGGCGAGGAGTGCCCCCTCCACCCCCTCGGGGTCAAAGATCAGGGCCAGGGGGAAGCGGGGCAGGGGAAGGAAGAGCCGGGGGTGGGCCCGGCCCCACTCCAGCAGGACGGCGAGGGGGTCTTGCTGGAGGTCTTTCAGGTAGGGCCAGGCCTCCCTCAGGGAAAGGCGCTTCATGGGAGCATCTTAACGGCGCACCAGGGGGCGGTACCCTGGGCGGGGCCATGGGGAGGCCCAGGAGGAGGAAGAGGGCCGCCAGGGCGTAGCGGAAGAGGGCGATGGCCTCGAGGGCCTTTTCCGGGTCCTTCGCCTGAACATGCCCGCACTCTACCGGGGAAGCCCGCCCCGGGAGTGTACCCCCGCCTACCCTCGGGCGAGATCCCTCGCCAGGCGCAGGTAGCGCCTTCTCGCCTCCTCCAGGTCCACCACGGGGTCCTTGGGGGCGTAGGAGGGGTATTCCGGGGCCCAGCGCTTAAGCCACCTCCTTAGCCCCCAAGCTCCCGGCTGATCCTCTGGGCGGTCCTGACCACCTCGGCCGCCACCTCGGAAAGCCTCTCCTCGTCCAGGTAAATGGCGGCGGTGGAGACGCTCACGGCGGCCACGGGCTCGCCCCGGCCGTTGAGGATGGGGGCGGCCACGCACCGCACGCCGGGCTCGTTCTTCTCGAGGTCCAGGGCGTAGCCCCGGGCCCTTGTGGCGAGGAGCTCCTCCCGGAAGCGGGCGAAGTCGCTCAGGGTGTTGGGGGTGCGTTTGAGCCCCGGGGTAAAAGCCATGGGCCACCTCTCCTCCGGCAGGAAAGCGAGAAGGGCCTTGCCCAAGGCGGTGGACTGGGCGGGGAAGCGGCTCCCGATCTGGCTGGCGAGAAGGAGCTCCCTTTTGCCCGGCACCTTGTCAATGTAGACCACTTCCTTCCCGTCCAGGACCGCCAGGTGGACGGTCTCCAGGGTGGCGTCCCGCAGGGCCTCGAGGTGGGGCCGGGCCAAGGCGGGCAGGGAGAGCTCCTCGTAGGCCTTAAATCCTAGGCGGCCCCACCATCGCCGAAGTGGCCCGTCGCGCGGGCGTTTCCCCGGCCACGGTGTCCCGGGTTCTCAACGGCACCGCCCGGGTCTCCCAGGAGTGCGCACCACCCTCCTCTACACCCTGGTGGTCAACGCCTTGAACCTCTCCCTGGGGCTTTTGGTGGCCCACCTCCTGAACCGGCCCCTCTTCCTCCGGGGGCTTTGGCGGAGCCTCATCCTCCTCCCCTGGGTGGTGCCGAGCTACGTGGTGGGGCTCCTTTGGGGCTTCATGTGGCTCAAGGAAGGGGTCATCAACCACCTCCTCGTGGACGTTCTCGGCCTCCTTCCGCAAAAGCCCCACTGGCTCATCGGCCCCCTCACCTTCGTGGCCATCGTCCTGCCCACGGTGTGGCGGAGCTGGCCCTTCGTCATGGTCACCTACCTGGCAGCCCTCCAGGCCATCCCCCAGGAGCTCTACGAGGCGGCCATGGTGGACGGGGCCACGCCCTTCCAGGCCTTCCACCGGGTGATCCTGCCCCTGGCCCTCCCGGGCCTCGCGGCCACGGCCGTCTACATCTTCCTCACCGCCTGGGACGAGCTCCTCTTCGCCCAGGTCCTCACCACCGAGGCCACAGCCACCATTCCCGTGGGCATCCGCAACTTCGTGGGCAACTACCAGAACCGCTACGACCTGGTCATGGCCGCCGCCACGGTGGCCACGCTGCCCGTCCTCGTCGTCTTCTTCTTCGCGCAGCGCCAGCTCATCCAAGGCCTCACTGCCGGGGCGGTGAAGGGCTAGGCGTTGGGAGGAGGAACGCGCATGGCCGAGAACGCCGAAAAGTTTCTGTGGGGGGTAGCCACCAGCGCCTACCAGATCGAGGGGGCCACCCAGGAGGACGGGCGGGGGCCTTCCATCTGGGACACCTTCGCCCGCCGCCCGGGGGCCATCCGGGACGGAAGCACAGGGGAGCCCGCCTGCGACCACTACCACCGCTACGAGGAGGACATCGCCCTTATGCAATCCCTCGGGGTGGGGGTCTATCGCTTTTCCGTGGCCTGGCCCCGGATCCTCCCCGAGGGCCGGGGGCGGATCAACCCCAAGGGCCTCGCCTTTTACGACCGCCTGGTGGACCGGCTTCTCGCGGCGGGGATCACGCCCTTCCTCACCCTCTACCACTGGGACCTGCCCCAGGCCCTCGAGGACCGGGGCGGCTGGCGGAGCCGGGAGACCGCCTTCGCCTTCGCCGAGTACGCCGAGGCGGTGGCCCGGGCCCTCGCCGACCGGGTGCCCTTCTTCGCTACCCTGAACGAGCCCTGGTGCTCGGCCTTCCTCGGGCACTGGACGGGGGAACACGCCCCCGGCCTCAGGAACCTGGAGGCGGCCCTTCGCGCCGCCCACCACCTCCTCCTGGGGCACGGCCTCGCCGTGGAGGCCTTGAGGGCCGCGGGGGCGAAGCGGGTAGGGATCGTCCTCAACTTCGCCCCGGTGTACGGCGAGGACCCCGAGGCGGTGGACGTGGCTGACCGCTACCACAACCGCTACTTCCTGGACCCCATCCTGGGCAGGGGGTATCCCGAAAGCCCCTTTCAAGACCCCCCGCCCACTCCCAACCTCTCCCGTGACCTGGAGCTCGTCGCAAGGCCCCTGGACTTCCTAGGGGTGAACTACTACGCCCCCGTCCGCGTGGCCCCGGGGACGGGGCCTTTGCCCGTGCGCTACCTTCCCCCGGAGGGGCCGGTCACGGCCATGGGGTGGGAGGTCTACCCCGAGGGGCTTTACCACCTCTTGAAGCGCCTCGGCCGGGAGGTGCCCTGGCCCCTTTACATCACGGAAAACGGGGCCGCCTACCCCGACCTCTGGACGGGAGAGGCCGTCGTGGAGGACCCCGAGCGGGTGGCCTACCTCGAGGCCCACGTGGAGGCCGCCCTCCGGGCCCGGGAGGAAGGGGTGGACCTCAGGGGCTACTTCGTCTGGAGCCTCATGGATAACTTTGAGTGGGCCTTCGGCTACACCCGGCGCTTCGGCCTCTACTACGTGGACTTCCCCAGCCAGAGGCGCATCCCTAAAAGGAGCGCCCTCTGGTACCGGGAGCGGATCGCGCGGGCCCAGCTCTGAGCGTCCGCGCATTGATCCCGCCACTTAGGGCCCCCGAACCGGGGAGGGTGGACGGCGAGGACTCCAGAGGCCTCCACCCTCCCCATAAGGGCCTCGAGGTCCCGGGAAGAGGCCCTAAAACTCAAAGAAGGCCGGGACGAAGGCGTAGCCCTCCCCTTCCCGCCGGATGTACCCAACGGCGGGCCAGGGGAAGTGGTAGGCGGTGATCAGGCTCCGCTCCTCCGAGACCTTCTGGAAGAGGCGGGCCCGGGTCCGCACCACCTGCGCCTTGTCCATGTCAAAGCCCAGGTAGGCCTGGGGGAAGCGGAGGGAGAGGAGGTAGTGGCCCGCCGCATCCCCAAAAATGAAGAACCCCTTTCCCTCGGAGGTGGCCTCGAGGCTCATGTGCCCCGGGGTGTGGCCGAAGGAGGCCACCGCCCGCACCCCCGGGAGGATCTCCTCCCCGTCCTCCACGGGCCGGATGTGCTCCCTAAGGGGCACGAGGGCCCTTTGCACCGCGGGCGAGGGGTTTTGAAGCCAGAACTCGAGGTCCACCCGGCCCATGAGGTGCTCCGCCTTGGCGAAGACGGGCCGCCCCTCCCCGTCCACCAGTCCCCCGATGTGGTCGGGGTGGCCGTGGGTGAGGAAGACGTGGGTGATGTCCTCGGGAAGGTAGCCGGCAAGCTCCAGGTGGGCGAGGAGCCGCCCCCCGCTTCCCGCACCCCTCCCCGTGTCCACGAGGAGCCTGGCCTCCCCCAGGTCCAGGAGCACCGGGTTGAAGTTGTTACGGGTAGCCTCCGGGTCCAGGAAGTGCTCCACAAGCGTCCTGCGGAAGACCTCCTGGAGCTCCGGGTTCGCCCCCCAGTTGGGGAGGAGGGGGCCTGGAGGGGACTGGCCGTCGGAGAGGACCACCGCCTGGATCCCCCCTACCCGGAAGCGGTAAAAGCCGCCCCCGTTCACCCCCTTGGGCGCGCGCCCCTGGGCCCGACCCAAGGAAAGGCCTCCCGCCGCCAAAAAAAGCCCCGCACCGGAGAGGAAACGCCTGCGGTCCACCCGCCACCCCCTTTGCGGGAAGGGTAACCCCGGCCGTGGCCTGGAAGCGTGCCCCAGTTCACCTTGGTGGCGGCCTCTAAGCACCCCCGGGGCCCGAAAGAAGCTTCCCCAGCCTCATTCGGGCATCCCATACCGCTCGGGCAGGCTCGGCCCCAAGGTAGGGGCTTCACCTGGGAGGAAGAAGAGGCTGGACCCCGCCACGGGGGGCCGGGCCTACGGGCTTTCCCTCAAGGGCTCTTGGCCCGCAGGAGGGCGGGGCCCCTTAAAGGGGCGACCTCCTCCCCCGCCAGGCCCAGAAGGGCCAAAGTGTTCCCTTCGTGGTCCACGAACTCCACCATGTACCCCCCGTGGGGGTAGATGAGGACTACGGTCCCCACGTCCCCGGACTCGAGGCCCCACTCCCCCTTGTCCCGCTTCAGGACCACCAAATCGTGCTCCCGGATCATCCCCCCCTCCACGGGTAGGCCGTCACCAAACGGGCCGCCGCACCCTCCTTCCCAAGATACCGGACGCTCTGCAAAAGAACCTCCCGCCTAGGGCCGCGAAGGGGACCCCTAAGGACCCACACCAGACCCTCGCCCAGAAAGCCCGGTCTGCGGGCCACCTCCTCCGCCTCCTCGGCATGGCGGAGCAAGGCCCTTTCCAGGGCCTCGGGATTCCCCGGGGAAAAACCCAGGGCCATGAAGAAGCGGGCCTTGCTTCCCCCCTCGGGGTGCTTGGGGTTGAGGAGGTACTCCGTGAGCTTGGCCCTAGGGACAAAGAAGTCCACGAAGGAGGCTTACCGCACCCCCTTACCTCCACGGGCAAACCCCTCTTCTTCACCCCGAGGAGCTAAACCTTAACAGCGGAGGTACTGGGGCAAGACCTCCTCCAGGGCCTGGGGCGCGGGCAGAAGCTCCCTTAGGGCCTCGGGGAAGGGGGCGGTGTTCCCTTCCTTGAGCATGAGGTACTGGTCCAGGGTGAGGGGGGCAAAGGGCAAGGGGGAAAGGAGGGGGACGAGGCGGTCCATGAGCCAAAGGGGAAGGGAAAGAAAGGGCTTCCTCCGCCCCAGGACCTCCATCACCAGCTGGAGGAGCTCGCGGAAGGTGTACTCCTTAGGCCCCACCAGGTCGTAGGTCCCCTCGAGGCCCCGCTCCAAGGCCCCCACGAAGACCTCCGCCACGTCCCCCACGTACACGGGCCTAAAGGGGAAGCTTCCGTCCCCGATGAGGGGCACGAAGGGCAAGGGGGCGCAGACGAGGCCCCTCAGGACACCGCCAAAGAACTCGTCCCCCGGGCCGAAGATGAGGCTTGGGCGGAAGATGGCGTGGCTCAGGCCGCTTTGGCGCACCAGGGCCTCCCCTTCGGCCTTGGTCCGGTGGTAACGGCTTGGGGCCTCGGGCCTCGCCCCCAGGGCGGACATGTGGAGGAGGCGGCCCACCCCGGCCCGTTCCATGGCCTTCAGGAGGTTCCTCACCCCGTCCACGTGCACCGCCCGGAAGGTCTGGCCCCTTTCCCGAATGATCCCCGCAAGGTAGATGGCGGCCTCCGCCCCCTCGAGGTCCGGCACCTCCCGGGCGATGTCCCCCTCCACCAGGACCGCTCCCTCGGGGAGGGGCCTGGACCTGCGGGCGAGGACCAGGGGGGTGTGGCCCCGCGCCAAAAGGAGGCGCACCACCTCCTGGCCCACGAAGCCCGTTCCGCCGACGACGAAGACCCGCATTCAGGCCGCCTCCAGGACGCCACCCGCCTCCCGCTCCAAGGCGGCGAGGTCCAGGAGGTAGACCCGGCGGTAGGCGGTGGCGATGAGCCCCTCCCGGCGGAGGTCGGCGAGGACCTTGGAAACGGACTCCCGGATGGAGGCGGTGGCGTCGGCGATCTCCTCGTGGGAGACGGTAACGTAGATGCCCTGCCTGTCCCGGGCCGAAATCGGGGTGTCCGCCAGGAAGAGGAGGTAGCGGGCGATGCGGGCGCGAAGCTCCCCCGTCTGCAGGTGGGCCTCGTAGGCCTGGACCCGGCGCATCTGCCGGGCGAGGTTCCGCGCCACCCGGCGCAGGGCCTCGTGGTCCATGGCCCCGGGGTCCAGCCCCCGGACCACCGCCTCCGTCATGGCCTCGGCGGTGTAGCGGTAGGCCTTACCCTCCAAGGCCTCCTCCCCGAAGTAGTCCCCGGGGAGAACGTGGCACAGGGTGATGAGGCGCCCGTCGGGGAGGAGCTCCACCACCCGCACCAAGCCCTCCTCCAGGCGGTAGAGGGGGCGGGCCTCCTCCCCCCTGAGGTAGATGGTTTCCTTCCGGGCAAACCTCTTCATATCGCCTTCTTTTCCGGCCCCCCACGAGACCAAAGCGCCTCGGCGAGGTCCTTCAGGGTCCCCAGGTACTCGGCGCCAAGCCTCCTGGCCTCCTCCGGCCCCGCCCCCTGCCCCCCGAGGAAGACCCGGGGGGCGAGGTCCTTAAGGGCCCCGTCGGGAAGGGCCTTTAAAGGCTCGGAAAGGAGGGCGGAGAGGACCACCGCCCCCGCCCCGAGCCGCCGGGCCAAGGCCCTGAGGTCGGGGAGGGGGGTGTCGGGGCCCAAGTAGAGGGCAGGAACCCCCTTGCGGCGGAGGTGGTAGGCGGCGAGCATGGCCCCGATCTCGTGCCGCTCCCCGGGAGGGGTGGTGACGAGGACGGGGGGCCGGGCGGGAAGCCCGCGAGGTCCAAAAGTTCCTGGAGCCTTGCCCGGAGGAAGGTGGAGGCCAGGTGCTCCTCCGCCACCCCGATCTCCCCCCGGTGCCAGGCCTCCCCCACCTCCCGGAGAACGGGGAGGAGGAGGTGCTCCAGGACGCCCTCCGGGCCCCAAAACCTGAGCCCCCGGCGGAAGAGGGCCTCGGCCCCGGCGAGGTCCCCCCGGAGGAGGGCCTCGAGGAGGCCGGTCCCCAGGTCCTCGGGGCGCACCCCCTGGGCCAGGTAGCGGCGGATGGCCGCTTTAGGCGTGGCCCCCTCCTCCAGCCAGCGCTTGATCGTCTTCAGGGCCTCCACGTCTTCCGCGCTATAGAGGCGATGCCCTCCCGGGGTACGCCGGGGCTTGGGGAAGCCGTAGCGGCGCTCCCACTGGCGGAGCACCTCGGCGGAAAGGCCGGTCATGGCTTCCACCTCGGCGATGGTGTACACCCCGGAGGAGGTCATGCCCTTAGGGTAGGGCGATGTATAGGTTTTGTCAAGCTTTTGTACATCTCTGCGGAGTGTAGTCGGGGCAAAAGTCCCCGAGGCCGCCTAGAATGAAAATGCCCGCAAGTATGGAGCCCGACTGGAAAGCCCTCCTCCGCGTCCTCCGCGCTCACTCTGCCACCTTCTACCTGGGAAGCCTCCTCTTCCCCAAGGAGGCCCGCAAGGGGGCCTGGGCGGTCTACGCCGCCTGCCGCCTGGGGGACGAGGCGGTGGACGGGGAGGGCGGGGGCCCGGAGGCCCTCGAGGCCTGGTGGGCGGGGGTGGAGCGGGCCTACCGGGGAAGGCCCCTCGCCGAGTGGGAGAAGGGCCTCGCCTGGGCCCTGGAGCGCTGGGACATCCCCTTTGAGGCCTTCCTCCACATGCGGGAGGGCTTCCAAACGGACCTCGGCCCCGTGCGGCTCGGGACGGAGGCGGAGCTCCTCCGCTACTGCTACCAGGTGGCGGGCACCGTGGGGCGGATGATGACCCCCATCGCCGGGGGCGGCAAGGAGGCGGAAGCCCGGGCGGTGAAGCTGGGGCAGGCCATGCAGCTCACCAACATCCTCCGGGACGTGGGGGAGGACCTAGAGCGGGACCGGGTCTACCTGCCCTTGGACCTCCTCCGGGCCCACGGGGTGGAGGTGGAGGACCTGCGGGCGGGGCGCGTCACCCCAGGGTACCGGGCCCTCATGGCCCACCTGGAGGGGAAGGCCCGGGCCCTTTACCGGGAGGGGCTTGCGGGCCTAGGCCACCTCAAGGTGGGCCGGGCGGCCATCGCCCTCGCCGCCTTGCAGTACCGGGGCATCCTGGACAAGCTCAGGCTTTCGGGCTACGACAACCTGGGAAGGCGGGCCCACCTCAAGGCCTGGGAACGGGCCCTCCTCCTCCCCAAGGCCTTCCTCGCCGCCCGCTTTCCCCCAAGGCCGGAGGGAAGCCCCTGATGGGCCCCCTTCTCGTCTGGCACCGGGGCGACCTCCGCCTCCACGACCACCCGGCCCTTCTGGAGGCCCTCGCCCGGGGGCCAGTGGTGGGCCTCGTGGTCCTGGACCCCAACAACCTGAAGACCACCCCGAGGCGGCGGGCCTGGTTCCTGGAGAACGTCCGGGCCCTGCGTGAGGCCTACCGGGCGCGGGGCGGGGCCCTTTGGGTCCTGGAGGGCTTTCCTTGGGAGAAGGTGCCCGAGGCGGCGAAGAGGCTTCGGGCCAAGGCCGTCTACGCCCTAAGAAGTTACACCCCCTATGGCCGCCACCGGGACGCGAGGGTGCAAGAGGCCCTTCCCGTCCCCCTCCACCTCCTCCCCGCCCCCCACCTCCTCCCCCCCGACCTCCCCAAGCCCTACCGGGTCTACACCCCTTTTAGCCGCCTCTACCGGGGAGCCGCCCCGCCCCTTCCCCCTCCCGAGGCCTTACCCAAAGGGCCGGAGGAGGGGGAGATCCCCCGGGAAGACCCGGGGCTTCCCCTCCCCGAGCCGGGGGAGGAGGCGGCCCTAAGGCGGCTTCGGGCCTTCCTCGAGGCCAAGCTTCCCCGCTACGCCGAGGAGCGGGACCGGCTGGACGGGGAGGGGGGCTCGAGGCTCTCCCCCTACTTCGCCCTAGGGGTCCTCTCCCCCAGGCTCGCCGCCTGGGAGGCGGAAAGGCGGGGCGGGGAGGGAGCGAGGAAGTGGGTGGCGGAGCTCCTCTGGCGGGACTTCTCCTACCACCTCCTCTACCACTTCCCTTGGATGGCGGAAAGGCCCCTGGACCCGAGGTTCCAGGCCCTCCCCTGGCAGGAGGACGAGGCCCTCTTCCGCGCCTGGTACGAGGGGAGGACCGGCGTCCCCCTGGTGGACGCCGCCATGCGGGAGCTCCACGCCACGGGCTTCCTCTCCAACCGGGCCCGGATGAACGCGGCCCAGTTTGCGGTGAAGTACCTCCTCCTCCCCTGGCAAAGGGCGGAGGAAGCCTTCCGCCACCTCCTCCTGGACGGGGACCGGGCGGTGAACCTCCAGGGCTGGCAGTGGGCGGGGGGCCTGGGGGTGGACGCCGCCCCCTACTTCCGGGTCTTCAACCCGGTGCTCCAGGGGGAAAGGCACGACCCCGAGGGGAGGTGCAAACAGTTGGGAAATAGTGCACACCACTTCACCCCAGCGCTCACGTGCTCTCACTTCCCGCCACCTCACCCCAGCGAGCCCCCGCGACATACGAAAAGCCCCAAACCACATTATTCCCCTTTAGCAACAAATTGTAAACCGCCCGTTTCTAAATCTCTCGTCCAGGACGCTAAAATCCCCATCCACCTTTTTCAGGAGAAAATACAAAGAAAGGCAGGTGTTTACACGCTCCCAATGCGGACCCCCTTGGGAAAAAGTTCCACCCCCCTCAGATCAGGAAGTGCGATAAATAAGGCTTTGCTCTTTTAAGCACGAACTTTTTTCCTGTGAAAGGAAGATTTTCCTGGGAAAGAACTCGGGACCTGG
>NZ_JTJB01000026.1 GCF_000794385.1 Thermus sp. 2.9 | reverse complement strand
AGGGTATACTCTTCCGGATGAAAAGGCGGCCCGTGCGCTACACCCTCCTCCTGGCCAGAAGCGGCGGGGGAAGCCGCGCCTTAAGCCTTCCCGGGTGGGCGGCCCTCCTCCTCTTGGCCCTTTTGGCCCTCTGGAGCGGGGCCAACCTTTACTTCTGGCACCGGGCCAAGGAGGCCCGGGACCTGGAGGCGAGAATGCGGGCCCTCTCCCTGGAGGCCCGGAGGCTTTCCTTGGCCTTGGAGGCGGAAAAGGCCAAAAACGGGGCGCTTTCGGAGGAAGCGGAGCGCACCAAGAAGGAGCTGGAGGCCTTAAAAAAGGCCATAGACGAGCTCCGCCGCCGCGCCGGGCTTTCCCCGATAAACGCCCTCCCCGTGCGCTACCAGGCGGGGGGCCAGGGCGGGGGGGCCATGGCGGGGTGGGCGGAGGTGCGGACCACGGTGCTGGACCTGCAAAACCAGGTGCGGGAGCTGGTCCCAGCCCTGGAGCGGACCTTGGAGGTGGAGGCGAGCCTACCCCAGGGGCTTCCCTTGCGGAGCTATGGGGGCATCACCTCCTTTTTCGGCACCCGCAAGAACCCCTTCGGCCCCGGCCTGGAGTTCCACGACGGCCTGGATTTCTCCGCCCCTTACGGGGCTCCCGTGTACGCCACGGGGGGCGGGGTGGTGGCCCGGGTGGGCTGGATGGGGCCCTATGGCCTCGCCGTCCTCCTGGACCACGCGGAGGGGTACCAGACCCTTTACGGCCACCTCTCCCGCGTGCTGGTGCGGCCTGGGGAAAGGGTGGAAAAGGGGCAGGTGCTGGGCCTGGTGGGCTCCACCGGCCGCTCCACGGGGCCCCACCTCCACTATGGCGTCTACCGGTACGGCGTTCCCTTGGACCCGAGGCCCTATCTCCAGGCGGCCCGTTAGAATGGGGCGGATGCTGGGGAGGAGGCAGCACACCCTCACCTACCTGGGGTCCGACACCGAGGTCCTGGGGGACCTCAAGGCCAAGGGCCAGGTGCGCATTGACGGCCTGGTGCGGGGCTCGGTCTACGTGGAGGGGGAGCTGGAGGTGGGGCGGACGGGCCGCATAGAGGGGGAGCGGGTGGAGGCCCAGGCCGTCCAGATCCACGGGGAGGTGAAGGCGGACATCACCGCCGCCAAGGTGGCCCTTTCCAAGACCGCCCGCTTCACGGGAAGCGTGCGGGCCCAGGCCCTGGACGTGGAGGCGGGGGCGGTCTTCATCGGCCAGAGCCTAGCGGGGGAGAGCCGGGCCCTCGAGGCCCCCAAGGAGGCGTAGCGTGGCCCTGGAGAGGCTTTTTCGCCGCAAGCGCCCAAGCGGAGAAAACCGGGATGTCCCCGAGCTTTGGACCAAGTGCGAGGCCTGCGGGGCCCAGCTTTACAAGAAGGAGTTTAGGGAAAACCTCTACGTCTGCCCCAAGTGCGGCCACCACCACCGCATGTCCGCCGCGGAGCGGGTGGCCATGCTGGCGGATGAGGGAACCTTCCAGGAAACCACCCGCCTCGCCCCCTTGGACCCCTTGGGCTTCGTGGACACCAAACCCTACGCCGAGCGCCTCCAAGCCTACCAGAAGGAAACGGGGCGCAAAGACGCCATCCTGGGCGGCACCTGCGCCATCGGGGGGGTTCCGAGCGTCCTCTTGGTCATGGACTATGCCTTCGCCGGCGGGTCCATGGGGAGCGTGGTGGGGGAGGAGATCGCCCGGGGGGTGGAGCGGGCGGCGGCGGAGGAAAGGGCCTTGGTCATCGTGGCCGCCTCGGGGGGGGCGAGGATGCAGGAGGCGGCCCTTTCCCTCATGCAGATGGCCAAAACGGTGATGAGCCTGGACCTCCTTTGGGCCAAACGCCTTCCCTACGTTTCCATCCTCACCGACCCCACCACGGGCGGGGTCACGGCCAGCTTCGCCGCCCTCGCCGACGTGATCTTCGCCGAGCCCGGGGCCCTCATCGGCTTCGCCGGCCCCCGGGTCATCCGCCAGACCATCCGCCAGGAGCTTCCCGAGGGCTTCCAGCGCGCGGAGTTCCTCCTGAAGCACGGCATGGTGGACCGGGTCACGGACCGGCGCCAGCTCAAGGGCGAACTGGTCCGGGCCCTGCGCCACCTGCACCCCGGAGTCCCCTATGCCCCTGGAGTTTGAAAAGCCCATCCTGGAACTGGAAAAGCGCATCCAGGAGCTCAAGGAGACCGCCCGCACCACGGGCGTGGACCTGGAGGCGGAGATCCGCCTCCTGGAGGAGCGCTTGGCCCGGCTCAAGCAGGAGATCTACGGCCACCTCACCCCCTGGCAGCGGGTGCAGCTCGCCCGCGCCCCGGGGCGGCCCACCACCTTGGACGTCCTGGAGAAGGCCTTTCGGGACTTTTTGGAGCTCCACGGGGACCGGGCCTTCGCCGACGACCCCGCCATCGTGGGGGGGCTCGCCTACCTGGAGGGGGAAAAGGTGGTGGTGGTGGGCCACCAGAAGGGGCGGGATACCAAGGAAAACCTCAGGCGCAACTTCGGCATGCCCCACCCCGAGGGCTACCGCAAGGCCATGCGCCTCATGGACCTGGCGGACCGCTTCGGCTACCCCCTCATCAGCTTCATTGACACCCCGGGGGCCTACCCCGGGGTTTCCGCCGAGGAGCGGGGCCAGGCCTGGGTCATCGCCCAGAGCATCCAGCGCATGGGGCGCCTGAAGGTGCCCGCCATCGCCGTGATCCTGGGGGAGGGGGGAAGCGGGGGGGCTTTGGCCATCGGGGTGGCCAACCGGGTCCTCATCCTGGAAAACGCCTGGTACTCGGTGATCAGCCCCGAGTCCTGCGCCGCCATCCTCTGGCGGGACGCCAAGGAGGCCCCCAAGGCGGCGGAGGCCCTGAAGCTCACGGCCCAGGACCTCTTGGCCTTGAAGGTGGTGGATGCCATCATCCCCGAGCCCGAGGGCGGGGCCCACAAGGATCCGGACCGGGCCATACAGAACGTGAAGGAAGCCCTCTTGCGGACCCTGGAGGAGCTGAAGGCCCTTTCCCCGGAGGCGCTTTACCAAGACCGCTACCGCCGCTTCCGCGCCCTGGGGGCTTACGCCGAGTCTTAAGGAGCCTTGGCCTCCTTCCCTCAGGATTTTCACAGGAAGCCTTTAGCCTAAGGGCGGAGGTGAGGGATATGCGGAAGCTCCTTTTGGCGGTCCTGGGTTTGGGGGCAGCCTTGGCCCAGCAGCTTAGCCCCCAGGGCATCCTTATCAACCCGGTGCCCACGGATCTGGCGGTGAGGGTCTGGGTGGATAAGGACCCGGCCAAGCGCGGGAATGCCGTTTATCAGGTGGGCGAGCCCATCTACATCTACGTGAACGTCAACCAAGACGCTTACGTTTACCTCTTCAACATCAACGCCGACGGCAGGATTGACCCCATCCTGCCCAACGCCTACGAGCGGGACAACTTCCTGAGGGCGGGGGAGACCCGGCGCTTCCCTTCGGAAGGGGCCCGCTACCGCTACACCGTGACGGGCCCCGAGGGGGAGGACCGCATCCTGGCGGTGGCGAGCCGCAGGCCCCTTTCCCTGCAGGAGATTTTGGACGTGGAGGGGAACCGGGTTAAGGTCCAGGGGGCGGAGGGGTTGGCGCGGGCCCTTTCCATCGTCATTGAGCCCATCCCCGCCCGGGACTGGGTCACGGACGTGGCCCGCTATTACGTGGGCCGGGTGAGCGCGCCCCCCACCACCCCGGCCACGGCCACCCTGGCGGTGGACTCGAGGCCCCAAGGGGCCGAGGTCTACCTGGATGGGCGCTTCCAAGGGCGCACGCCCCTTTCCCTTTCCGTGAACCCGGGGCGGCAGGAGGTGGAGGTGCGGCTACCCGGCTTTCAGCCCTACCGGGTGGCGGTGAACCCCAGGCCCGGGGAGAGGGTGCAAATCTTCGCCCAGCTCGTGCCCGAGCCCCGGCAGGGCACCTTGGCGGTCTCCTCCACCCCCTCGGGAGCGGAGGTCTACCTGGATGGCGCCTTGCGGGGCCGCACCCCCCTAAGCCTCGCCTTGCCCGAGGGGCGGTACGAGGTGGAGCTCAGGCTTTCCGGCTATGAGCCTTACCGCGCCCGGGTGGAGGTGCGCCGGGGGGAGACCACGCGGCTGGAGGTGCGCCTGAACCCCATTCGCACCGGCACCCTCTTCCTGGAGTCCAGCCCCGCAGGGGCCGAGGTGTACCTGAACGGGCAGCTTAGGGGGCGCACCCCCTTGCGGCTTGCCCTGGAGGAGGGGACCTACCGGGTGGAGCTCAGACTTCCCGGCTACGAGCCCTACACCGCAAGCCTGCGGGTGGAGCGGGGCCGGGAGACGCGGCTTGCCGCGAGCCTCGTTCCCATCCGCACCGGGGAGCTTTGGCTGGAGGTGAGGCCCCAAGGGGCCGAGGTCTACGTGGATGGCCGCCTGGCGGGGCGGGGCTCCGTGCGCCTTAGCCTCGAGGCCGGCCTGCACGAGGTGCGGGTGGTGGCCCCTGGGTACGCGGAGTACCGGGCCCAGGTGGAGGTGCGCCCTGGGGAAAGCCTGAGGCTTTCCGTGGAGCTCGTGCCCCTGCGGGCGGTCTTGGAGCTTTACCTCAACGTGGAGGCCCGGGTCTTCCTGGACGGGGAAGAGGTGGGGGTGGCCCGGGGTGGCTACCTGCGCCTGGAGGTGCCCTTCGGCGAGCACGAGCTCACCTTGGTGGCCAAGGGCTACCGCACCTTAGTGCAGCCCCTCCGGGTAGGGGGCAACCAGGTCCTCCGCCTGGAGCTTAGGCCCCTTTAGGCCAAGGGGACCCCGGCCCTAAGGGCCGGGGTTTTCCCTGCGCCAGGCCAGGTAGGAGAAGACCACCAGGTACCCGCTTCCCAAGAGGAGCCCCAAAAGCCACAGCCAAACCCCAAGGCCCCCCAAGAAGGCGGCGGCCCAGGCAAGAAGCCCCAAGAGGGCGAAGACGAGGCCCGCCCGCCGGTGGGTCTTCCGCCACACCAGGGGGCTTTCCAGGGTCCAAGGGGTGCGCACCCCGGCCAGGTAGTTGGGGGGGAGCTTGGGCAGGAGGAGGCCGAGGGTCAAAAAGAGGAGGCCCGCCGCCAAGAGGATGGCCTGCTCCACGGGAAAAGGGTTTCCCCGCGCCCTTTGCCAGGTGGCGTAGAGGATGGCCCCTTGCAGGAGGAAGGAGGACCAAACCACCCCCGCCGTGAGCCAGGGCCAGATGGGGGGCGCCTTTCCCCGCATCTTGGGGTCCCACCGGGGCGCCCAGGCCAAAAGGGGGTAAAGGAGGAAGGTGAGGACCAGGGGCAAGAGGAAGATCTCCAGACGGCTTCCGTAGCGGTCCACCTCCCCCTGGAGGTTCCAGTGGGCGGGGATCCTTTCCGGCAGGTGGAGGTAGGCGTAAAGGGTGAGGCTCCAGGTGAGGAGAAGCCCCAAGGGGGCGAGGAGGCGCTCCACGCCCCAAGCCTATACCATGGGGGCATGGAGGCCATCGTCCTGGGGGGCGGGGAGGAGGCTTGGGCCAGGAAGTACGGGGTGCGGAGCAAGGCTTTGGTGCCCTACCGGGGGAGGCCCTTGGCGGAGTGGGTCCTCGAGGCCCTGGCCCAGGCGGGGCTTTCCGCCCTCTACGTGGGGGAAAACCCGGGGCTGACCCCTTCGCCCCGTTTGACGCTTCCCGACCGGGGAACCCTTCTGGATAACCTGGAAGCGGCCTTGGCCCACGTGGAAGGCCGGGTCCTGGTGGCCACCGCCGACATCCCCCACCTGACCCCGGAGGCGGTGCGCTTCGTCCTGGAAAGGGCCCCGGAGGCGGCCTTGGTCTACCCCATCGTGCCCAAGGAGGCGGTGGAGGCCCGCTTTCCCAACACCAAGCGCACCTACGCCCGGCTCAAGGAGGGGACCTTCACCGGGGGAAACCTCCTCCTCCTGGACAAGGCCCTCTTCTTCCAGGCCCTGCCCCTGGCCAAACAGGTGGTGGCCCTGCGCAAAAGGCCCCTGGCCCTGGCCCGCCTGGTGGGGCTGGACATCCTCCTCAAGCTTCTCTTGGGGCGGCTTTCCCTGGCCGAGGTGGAGGCCCGGGCCCGCCGCATCCTGGGGGTGGAGGCCCGGGCCCTCCTCACCCCCTACCCCGAGGTGGGGGTGGACGTGGACCGGGAGGAGGAGCTGGTAAGCTAAACCCATGCGCACGGTGAAGGAGCTACGCCTGGCGGGGCTTTTCGCCTACCTGGCGGCCTTGGTGCTGGGGCTACTTTTCTCCTACCTCCTCCACGTCCTCTTGGGGGAGGGGGGCCGGCTTGGTTGGGGAAGCTTTAACCTGCTGGGGCTTTTAGAGGGCCTGGGGTTCGTCCTCGCCTTTACCTTCGCCCTTTACCTGGCCAAGAAGGCGGTGCGGGTGCCCTGCACCACCTTGCTCACCGCCGGGCTTTTCGGCCCCACCCCGGCCCGCCGCCTGGCCCGGCCCCTGCCCCGGGTGGAGGGCCTCGAGGCCTATGAAGGCCGGGGGGCGGCCCTCTTGCTCCAGGAGGGGCGGCCCGTGGGCCTCTTGGGCCTTTCCGACCGCATCCTGCCCTTGGAGGAGGTGCCGAGCGTGGAGGCGGAGGTGGCCGTGAGCGAGCTCGCCCCCTTGTTTTTCCAAAGCCCTTTGGTTTTGGTGGTGCGGGGCGAGGAGGTCCTGGGGGCCATCCCACGGGAGGCCTTTTTCCGCCACCTGGGTTTTTGAGCTTGACAAAGGGGCTCCTGCCCTAAAATAGGGGGGAGCGGTTGCTCAGGAGGTGAAGGATGCCGCACGTGATCTGTGAGCCCTGCATCGGAGTCAAGGACCAGTCCTGCGTGGAGGTGTGCCCCGTGGAGTGCATCTACGACGGGGGCGACCAGTTCTACATCCACCCCGAGGAGTGCATTGACTGCGGGGCCTGTGTGCCCGCCTGCCCCGTGAACGCCATCTTCCCCGAGGAGGACGTTCCCGAGCAGTGGAAGTCCTACATTGAGAAGAACCGGAAGCTGGCGGGGCTAGAGTAAACCCCTTTCAGGGGCCGGCCCCGAGCTCGCGCACGTACCAGCTCAGGGCCGGCCCCCCATCCTTCACGTGGCGGAAGCCCTGGGCCCGGAAGAAGGCGATGGCGCGGGGGTTGTTGCCGTAGACCACGGCGTAAAGCCGCGCCACCCCGGCCAGGTGGTCCACCAGATGGGCCAGGGCCCGCCGCCCCAGGCCAAGGCCCTGGCGGTCTTCCCGGATGAGGAGGAGGCTCAAGGTGGCGTCCTCCGCCTCGGGGTAGTGGAGCTTGTAGTCCACATAACCCACGGCCTCCGCCTCCTGGAAGAGCAGGAAGGCGCGGCGGCGGGGGTCTTTTTCCAAGGTGGCGAGGTCGCGGGCCACGTCCTCGAGGGTGGGCATCTCCATCCCGATCAAGGCGAAGTACCCGGGGCTTTGCTGATAGACGCGGTGGAGAAGAGGGGCGTCCTCCGGGGTCGCCGGGCGGAAGGCGAGGCTTAGGGTCCGCATCCCCCCCATGCTACCCCGCCCCGCCTAAGGGGCGTGTGAAAGAAAACCGCCCCGGGCAACCCGGGGCGGCCCTTTGCCCTTTTTACCTGCGGGCCGGCTCCACCACGGTGACGTTCACCGCCTGGGGGCCCTTGCCGTTCTTGCCCGGCTCCACGTCAAAGGTGACGATGTCGCCCTCGTTCAGGGTGCGGAACCCCTTGGCGTTGATGGCGCTGAAGTGGACGAACACATCCGTGTCCCCCTCGCGCTCAATGAAGCCGTAGCCCTTCTCCGCGTTGAACCACTTGACCCGACCCTTCTGCATACCGCTCCTTCGCTTCCGGGCCCTTGCCGGGCCCGTATCCGGGGCCTTAGGGGTTGCTTTAGACCCAAGGGGCCACCCTGAAGCGACCCGGAATACCTCACTTTACCACAGACCGGGCTACTTGCGGAAGAACCCCTTAAGCCGTTCCCAAAACCCCTCGGGGGCCACCTCCTCCCCCACCTCCTCGGCGTAGGCCCTAAGGAGCTTTTGCGCCTTGGGGGAAAGCCTTTTGGGGACGGCGAGTTCCACCACCACCCTTAGCGCCCCCCGTCCCCGGCCCCCGGGGTGGGGGAGGCCTTCACCCGGTAGCTCAAACACCTCCCCGTGCCCCGTGCCCGGGGGGATTTCCAGGGGAATGGGGCCGGAAAGCCCAGGCACCTCCACCCGGGCGCCCAAGGCCGCCTGGGCCAGGCCCAGGCGCAGGCGGTAGACCAGGTCGGCCCCTTGGCGCTCCAGGTGGGGATGGGGGCGCACCCGCAGGCGCACGTAGAGGTCCCCCGGCCCTCCGGGGCCCAGGTTGCCGTAGCCGGGAACCCGGAGAAGGTGCCCCTCGTCCATGCCTGGCGGGATGCGCACGGTGAGCCTTTCCTCCCGGGGGATGCGCCCCCGTCCCCGGCAGGTGGGGCAGGCCTCCGCCAGGAGGTGGCCTTGGCCCTTGCAGTGGGGGCAGGTGGAGCGGGTTACGAACCCGCCGAAGAGGCCCTGGCGGACGCTTTCCACCACGCCCCGCCCCCCGCAGGTGGGGCAGGCCACCCGCCTCCCCCCCTGGCCCCCGCAGGCCTCGCAGGGCACGAGCCGGGCGTAGACCACCTCCGCCTCCTTGCCCAGGAGGAGGTCTTGGAGCTCCACCTCCACCTCCGCCTCCAGGTCCTCCCCCCTGGGGGCGGCTCGGGGGGAGCGGAAGCCGAGGACCTGGGCGAAGAGGTCAAAGAGGTCCTCCGCCGAGAACTCCGTTTGTCCCAAAAGGCCCCGGTCGTACTGGGCCCGCTTCTCGGGGTCCGAGAGGACGGCGTAGGCCTCGTTGATCTCCTTAAAGCGCTCCTCCGCCGCCTTGTCCCCGGGGTTGCGGTCGGGGTGGTACTGCAGGGCGAGCTTGCGGTAGGCCCGTTTAATTTCCTCCTGGGTGGCCTCGCGGCCCACCCCCAGGATGGCGTAGTAGTCCTTCATCCACTTAGCACTTTACAGGGAGGGCGCCCTTCTGCTAAAGTGCCAGGCAATGAGGCTCCTGCGAGCTATCCGGTAGGGGGCCCCTTCCTTCGGGAAGGGCCCCCCCGGTTTGGCCGCGGGGGCCTCGCTTTATCTAGGAGGAAGCCCATGTTGCTCCTGACCCCCGGACCCACCCCCATTCCCGAACGCGTGCAAAAGGCCCTCTTGCGCCCCATGCGGGGGCACCTGGACCCCGAGGTCTTGGCGGTGAACCGGGCCATCCAAGATCGGCTCTTAAGGCTCTTTGACCCCGGGGAAGGGGCGCTGGTGGCCGCTTTGGCCGGCTCGGGGAGCCTGGGCATGGAGGCGGGCCTGGCCAACCTGGACCAAGGCCCGGTGCTCGTCCTGGTGAACGGGGCCTTTTCCGCCCGGGTGGCGGAGATGGCGGCCCTGCACGGCCTGGACCCTGTGGTCTTGGAGTTCCCCCCGGGGGAGGCGGTGGACCCCGAGCGGGTGGCCCAGGCCCTAAAGCGGCGCCGCTTCCGCATGGTGGCCCTGGTGCACGGGGAGACCTCCACCGGGGTCCTGAACCCGGCGGAGGCTATCGGGGCCCTGGCCAAGGAGGCCGGGGCCCTTTTCTTTGTGGACGCCGTGACCACCTTGGGGATGCTTCCCTTTTCCATGCGGGCCCTGGGGGCCGACTACGCCTTCACGGGAAGCCAGAAGTGCCTTTCGGCACCCCCTGGGCTAGCCCCGGTGGCGGTTTCGGCGGAGGCCAGGAAGGCCTTTTCCGCCAAGCGGGGATGGTACCTGGACCTCACCCGGGTGGCGGAGCACTGGGAGCGGGGGGGGTACCACCACACCACTCCTGTCCTTCTCCACTACGCCCTCCTCGAGGCCCTGGACCTGGCCCTGGAGGAGGGTGTGGAGGCGAGGGAAAAGAGGGCGCGGGAGGTCTACGCCTGGCTCCTGGAGGAGCTAAAGGCCCGGGGCTTTGGCCCCTATCCCAAGGAAAGCCCCTTGCCCACGGTCTTGGTGGTCCGCCCCCCCGAGGGGGTGGAGGCGGACCGCCTGGTCAAGGCGCTGTACGCCCAAGGGGTAGCGGTGGCGGGGGGGATCGGCCCCACCCGGGGAGAGGTCCTGCGGCTCGGCCTCATGGGGGAGGGGGCCCGGAAGGAGCTTTACCAGGCTTTCCTGGAGGCCTTGGACCGGGTCTTGGCCCTAGCGTAGGAAGAAGTAGGCGTAGACCAGGGCCAGGGCCATGCGGTAGAGGGCGAAGGGGCGGAAACCATAGCGCTCCACGAAGCCGAGGGCCCAGCGCACGGTGAGGAGGGCGGTGAGGAGGGCCGAAAGGAAGCCCAGGAGGAGAAGGCCATACCCCCCCTCGGGCACCGCCTGGGCGCTTTTGAAGAGGTCGTAGCCCACCGCCACCAGCATGGTGGGCAGGGCCAGGAGGAAGCTGAACTCCGCCGCCCCTTTGCGGGCTAGCCCCAACAAGAGCCCTCCCAGGATGGTGGCCCCGCTTCGGCTCGTGCCTGGGAAAAGGGCAGCGAGGCCCTGGAAGACGCCGATGAGGGCCACCCGCCCCAAGGGGAGCTCGGTGGCGTCCTGGAAGCGGGCCCTTTCCGCCAGGCGGTCGGCGAAGAGGAGGACGAGGCCCACGAAGAAGAGGAAAAAGACCACCACGTCGTCCCGCCCCAGGACCACCCCCTTGATGAAGGGATAGAGGAGGAAGCCCATGGCCGCCGTGGGCAGGAAGGCCACCCCAACGCGCCACCAAAGGGCCCGGTCCACCAGGAAGCGCCTCCCGTAAAGGAGGAGGATGGCCAGGATGGCCCCGAGCTGGATGGCGATGAGGAAGGTCTTCAAAAAGGCGTCGCTTTCCACCGGCAGGCCCAGGAGATGGAAAAGTAGCGTCAGGTGGCCGGTGGAGGAGACGGGCAGGAACTCCGTGAGCCCCTCCACCACCCCCAAGAGAAGGGCTTCCCAAGCGCTCATGCGGCCCATGCTACCATGGGGGCGTGGAGGTGTCCGTCCTCATCCCCGCCGCCGGGAGGGGCGAGCGGCTCGGCCTGGGGCCCAAGGCCTTCTTGGAGGTGGGGGGAAAGACCCTCCTGGAGTGGGCCTTGGGCCCCTTCGCCCAGGCGGCGGAGGTCCTGGTGGCTCTGCCCCCGGGGGTGGAGGCGCCCAAAGGCCTCAGGGCCACGTTTCTGCCGGGTGGAGCCACCCGCCAGGCCTCCGTGGCCCGGCTTTTGGAGGCGGCAAGCCTTCCCTTGGTCCTGGTGCACGACGTGGCCCGGCCCTTCGTGAGCCGGGGCTTAGTGGAAAGGGTCCTAAAGGCCACCCAGGCCACGGGGGCCGCGGTGCCGGTTTTGCCCGTGCCCGACACCCTGGTGCGGCCGGAAGGGGAGGGCTACGGGGAGGTGGTGCCCCGGGAGGCCCTCCGCCTGGTGCAGACGCCCCAGGGGTTCTTCACCGCCCTTCTGCGGGAGGCCCACGCCCACGCCCGGAAGCGGGGGCTTTCCGCCACGGACGACGCCCAGCTGGTGCGGGCTTTGGGCTACCCCGTGGCCTTGGTGGAAGGGGAACGCACGGCCTTTAAGATCACCTATCCGGAGGACCTCCTCCTGGCGGAGGCCCTGGCGCGGGCATGGAACGGCTAGCGGTGGCCAAGGTCAACCTGGGCCTTTCCCTTTTGGGGAGGCGGCCCGATGGGTACCACGAGCTCCACACCCTCTTCGCCGCCCTCACCTTTGGGGACCGCCTCTATCTGGAGCCCATCCCCGAGGGGATTGAGTTCAGGGGCCGCTACGGCAAGCGGAACCTCGCCTACCGGGCGGCGGCTTTGTACCTGGAGGTGGCGGGCTTTCCGGGAGGAGTGCGGATCGTGCTGGAAAAGGCCTTGCCCGAGGGGGCGGGCCTGGGTGGGGGAAGCTCGGACGCCGCCCAGGTGCTTTTGGGCCTGAAGGAGCTCTACCCAGCGGAGGTGGACCTCTTTGCCCTGGCCCTTTCTTTGGGAGCGGACGTGCCCTTTTTCCTCCGGGGCGGGGGAGCGGAGGCGCGGGGGATTGGGGAGAAGCTTCGCCCCGTGGCCCTTCCTCCCCTGCCCGTGGTGGTCTTCGCCCCCGGCTTGCGCCTTCCCACCCCCCGGGTCTACGGGGAGGTGAAGCCCCACGACTTCGCCCCGGAGCTTCCCGTGGAGGAGATCCTGGCGGCTTTGGCGAAGGGGGAGGAGCCCCCCTATTGGAACAGCCTCGAGGGCCCCGCTTTCCGCCTCTATCCGGAGCTTAAGGAGGTGAAGGCCCGCCTGAAGGCCTTGGGGCTCAAGGGGGTGCTCATGTCGGGGTCGGGGAGCGCCTTCTTCGGCCTGGCGGAAAGCGAAGGCCAGGCCAAGGAGGCGGTGGCCGTCTTGCGGCACCAGGGGTTCGCCCGTTTTGGGGTTTTAGGAGGTGGCCATGTCTCCACTTGAGGAGGTGCTCGCCGCCCTCCCCGGGGCTCTAGGGGCCCTGAAGACCCTTCCCATCCGCTGGGACGAGGAGCGGTTTCTCTTTTGGCTCAAGCAGGACTACCCTTTCGTGGAGGCCCTTTACCACTACCAGGTGGGGCTTCTCCTGGAAGCCCCGCAACCCCACCGCCCCCCTTTGGTTCAGGCCCTCATGGCCACCGTGGAGGAGCTGGACTGGCTCCTTTCCCAGGGGGCGGACCCCAAGGAGCCCGTTCACCCGGTGCGCCGGGAGTACGTGGCCCTCTTGCAGGAGATGGCCGGGCTCCCTTACCCCTACCGCCTCGTCCTCTTCTACTTCCTAAACCGCCTTTTCCTCGAGGCCTGGAACGCCCACGTGGAAGGGGAAGGCCCCTGGCAGGAGCTCGCCGAGCACTGGTCGGCCCCGGAGTTCCAAGCGGTGCTCTATGACCTGGAAGTCATGGCCCAGGGCCAGCTTGCCGGCCTGGACCCGGGCCTTCTCCACCACTACTTGGGGCGCATCCTGGAGATGGAAAAGAAGACCTGGAGCCTCCTCCTCTAGTTGAGCTCCTCGCCCCAGGCTTCCTCAAAGAGGCGCTTGGCCTCTTGCACGCTGATCTCCAGGGTCTGGGAGACCTCTTCCGCCAATAGGTAGATGGCCCGCCTTAGGGCCTGGCGGTCCAGGTCGGCGAGGCCCCGCTCCAGCTCCCAGGCCCGAAGCTGCCCCGCCATCTGGGCGATGCGGTAGGGGTTCCCGTCCGCCAGGATCTCGCTCGTCTTCCGGTGCCGGGCCGCCCACTGCTTGGGCAGGGGCATGCGCCCGTTTTTCAGGAGGTCCAGGATGACGGGTACCTCCTCCGGGGCCAAGGCCTTGCGCATCCCCACGCTGTGGGGGGCCTCCACGGGTACGTAGGCCTTGGAACGGGAGCCGGGAAAATCCACCTGGTAGTAGGCCCGGCTCACACCGCTCACGCTCCGTTGGGCTATGCCCGCCACCACACCGACCCCGTAAGGGGGTAGGACCACCTTGTCGCCGGGACGAAACTCTTTCACGGCGCGACTCCTTTCCGGAGCACCAAAAGGAGGTGCTCCATGTAGGCCTCCACCTCTAGTTGGGGGGTACACCCTAAGGCCGCGAGGACGGCGGCGGTGGCCTTAGGGGAAAGTTCGGGCCGCACGGCCCCTTCCGCCTGGCCGCTTCGCACCAGCTCCTCCAGGAGATCCAGGTAGTGCTGGTGCAGGCCCTTCAGCCAAGGGGTGGGGTCCTCCATGGCCTCCCGGGCCACGGCGGCCCACAGGCCCCGCCATTCTTCTATCCAGGCCAGGCGCTTGCGCAAGAGGGCTTCCAGGCGCACAAAAAAGGGCGCCCGCAGGCGCACCACCTCCTCCACTTCCCGGTAGAAGGCCCACGTCCTCTCCTCCACCAAGGAGCGCAGGAGGTCCTTCTTGTCGCGGAAGTAGAGGTAGATGGTGCCCTTGCCCACCTCTGCCCTCCGGGCCACCTCCTCCATCTTCAGCCCGGAAAGCCCCATCTCCCGGAGGATTTCCAAGGTGGCCTCGAGGATGGCCCGCTTCTTGTCCTTGGAAATCGCCCCCGGGGGGGATACCATCGCGGCCACGTCCTTGAGTCTACCACACCGCCCTTTTCCTTTCATGAGGAAGGCGCTACCCTAAAGGGCAAGGAGGCAGGGTATGCGTCAGGGCTTTTTCGCCTTGCTCACCGCGGACCCCTTGCGGGGGGCCTTGCGCCCTGTGGAGGAGAGGCTTTTGGCGGAGGCCCGGGGGGAGGCGCTCTTCCTCGTGCCTTACCCTTTGCGGGACCTGGCGGAGGCCTGGCGCCTGGCCTACCGCCACCTGGGGCTTAGGCGGGGGAAGGTGGTCTACCTGAGGCGAAGGGAGGAGGCCTTTGACCCCGAGGTGGCGCATAAGGTGGCGGAAAGCCCCTTGGTGCTGTTGGCCGCCGAGGGTCTCCCGGAGTTTTTGGACCTCATCCGGGGAAGCCTCCTCCTTCAGGCCCTCCTGGAGGTGTACCGCCAAGGCGGGGGCGTGGTGGCCTTGGGGGAGGCGGCGGGGATACTGGGGGAGGCCGCCTTCTACTCCCTGGAGGGAGAGGTGCGGGCGGCCTTGGGCTTAGCCCTTCTCCGGGGCCTCGCCCTTTTGCCGCGGGTGGAGGAGCGGGGGCGGTTTTTGGCCCTTTCCCGCCTGGTGGCGGATAACCCCGACCTGGTGGGCCTGGGGCTTTTGGAAAACACCGCCTTGCGCCTCCTCAAGGGCCTAGGGGAGGTCTGGGCGGGCGGAGTGACCCTGGTGGACGCCGGGGGGGCGGAGTTCACCGCCAGGGGGGTGAAGGGGCTTAAGGTGGACGTGCTTTCGGCGGGGGAGCGCTTCCCCTTGCCCGCCCTTTAGCCTTACCATGGCCCCATGCCCTCGGGGCGCGTGCACGAGGCCATCAACCTGACCTTTTTGGGGACCGGGGCCTTCGCCTACCTGGCCCAAGGGGGCTCCCCCGAGGAGCCTCGGGCCCTGGCCTTCGCCTTGGCCTATTTGGCCGGCACCTACCTGCTCTCCCCCGACCTGGATCTGGCGGAAAAGGGGGTGCGCTCCGGGCGGCGCTGGGGGGTCTTGGGCTTCCTTTGGCGCCCTTACGGGTGGCTTTTCCGCCACCGGGGGCTTTCCCACACCTGGGTCCTGGGACCCTTGACCCGGCTCGCCTACCTGGGTGGGGTGGCGTGGGCCTTGGCCTCCCTGGCCCAGGCCCTTTTGGCCCATCTGGGGGCACCCCTGGACCTTAGACCCCCTTCCTGGCCCAAGGAGGCCCTTTGGTGGGGGCTTTTGGGTTACTACCTTTCCCAGTGGCTTCACCTGGTGGCGGACGGCATCTGGCCCGACCACGACCTCAAGCGGCTGCGACGGCCAAGGTAAGGCGGTGCACATACCGAGCCGGGGCAGGGTAGAGAATGGGGATATGGGCAAACGGGTTCTTCTGGTTTTGGGGGCGCTCCTTGGTTTGGCCTGGGCCGTGCAACCGGGGGAGCGCGTCCCCGATTTCGCCCTTTTGGACCCCAAGGGCAACCTGGTTACCCCCGCCACCATGAAAAAGCCCGCGGTCTTGGTGTTTTGGGCCAGCTGGTGCCCGGTGTGCCGGGCGGAGTTCCCGGGCCTCCACAAGGTGGCGGAGGAAACCGGGGTGCCCTTTTACGTCATCAGCCGCGAGCCCAAAGACACCAAGGAGGTGGTCCTGGCCTACATGAAGGCCTACCCCCGCTTCATCCCCCTCCTGGCCTCGGACCGGGACAAACCCCACGAGGTGGCCAACCGCTTCAAGGTTTTGGGCCAGCCCTGGACCTTCGTGCTGGACGGGGAGGGGAAGGTGGTGGCCCTCTTCGCCGGGCGGGCCGGGCGGGAGGCCTTGCTAGACGCCCTCCTCCTCGCCGGGGTGGAGGTGCCATAGCTCCGCCCGCCGCGCCTCTTCCTCTGGTGTGAGGCGGAGGAGGAAGTCCGCCTCTAAGTCCCTCGAGTCCCCCCACTCCACCAAGACGAGCCTCGCCCCTTCCCGGGCCGCCTCCAGCTGGGGGAGGAGGGCGGTGGGGTCCTTCAGGCGGTAGAGGTCGGCGTGGACCAGGAGGCCTTGGGGCGTGGGGTAGGTGTGGATCAAGGTGTAGGTGGGGCTTGTCACCCGGCCCCGAAAGCCCATGGCCTCCGCCAGGAAGCGGACGAAGGTGGTCTTGCCCGCCCCCAAGGGGCCCTCGAGGACCACCAGGGCCCCCTCGGGGAGGAGGGGAAGGGCCTCTAGGGCCAGGGCCTGGGTGTCTTCCAGGCTTCGGAGCTCGCGGGCGAGGAGAAGGGTTCCCATACGAAGAAAAGGCCCCGAAGGGCCTCTTTGGTGCCGGGAGCGGGACTTGAACCCGCACGCCCTTGCGGGCACCACCCCCTCAAGATGGCGTGTCTACCAGTTCCACCATCCCGGCAGGGCGCGCCTCACGCGCAAGGCTCAGTTTAGCAGAACCCCTTGCCTTGTCAAGGTTGGCGCTTTTGGGACATTTGTCCCTATATCCCTTGGGTAGATTACCCCTGAAACGCTCTTGCGAAGGGGTGGGCGTGGGCGCAGCCGGCTCCCCTTATGGAAGCGCCGGTGGCCCCTGATGGAACCCCAGGCGGCGCGCCCGTAGCCTAAGGCCCCAAGGCCGGAGGTGGCATGCGGAGACGCAACCGTTGGGTACGTACCCTCTTTTGGGGCTCGGTTTTGGGGATTTTCGCCCTCTTGGGGGTGATTTTCTCGGGGGTGGCGGTGGGGGCTTTTGAGCAGCGCACCTTCCCCGTGGAGCAACCCATTCCCTTCAGCCACGCCTTTCACGCCGGGGGGCTTGGGCTTTCCTGCCGCTACTGCCACGCTGCGGTGGAGCACGCCCCTTACGCTGGCCTCCCCCCGACGGAAACCTGCATGACCTGCCACACCTACGTGAAGCCCGATAGCCCCAACCTGGCCCTGGTGCGGGAAAGCTGGGAAACGGGGAAGCCCATAGAGTGGAACCGGGTCATCAACCTCCCCGACTTCGTCTACTTCAACCACGCCGCCCACGTGGCCAAGGGGGTGGGGTGCGCCGAGTGCCACGGGCGGGTGGACCAGATGGCCGTGGTCTACCAGCCCCAGGCCTTCACCATGAAGTTCTGCCTCTCCTGCCACCGCAACCCTGAGGCCCATCTGAGGCCCAAGGAGCAGGTCTTCAACATGGCCTACACCCCCGACCCCGAGCTCGGCAAGAAGCTCAAGGAGGTGTACGGGATCCGTTCCCCCGAGGCCCTGACAAGCTGCAACACCTGCCACCGCTAGGAGGCGTATGAAGAAGACGCGCGGCTTTCCCGAGTCCTTGGAAAAGGAGCTTTACCGCGAGGAGTTTCCCTTTGGCCCCGTGAGCCGGCGGGGGTTTTTGGCCTTGGGCCTCCTAAGCCTTGCCGCCTGCACCCCGGTGGTGCGGCGCAAGGGGGTGCCCTATGTGCGCCAGCCCGAGTGGGTGGTGGAGGGAGGGCGGGCGGAGTTCGTCACCGCCTTCCCCCATGCGGGCTTCGCCGAGGCGGTGCGGGTGCGCCACTACCAGGAGCGGCCCCTCTTTCTCGCCCCCCATGAAGGGGCCATGAGCCCCTATCCCTTGGCCTCCCTCTACGCGCTTTACGACCCGGTCCGCAAGGGCAAGGCGCCCGACTGGGAGGGCTTTTTCGCCGCCTGGCGCAGGGCGCTGGGGGAAGGGGAAGCCCTCCTCGTCCTCCCCCGGACCACCTCGCCCCGCCTCGAGGGCCTCCTGCGAAGGGCCCTGGCTCGCTACCCCAACCTCAGGGTGGCCCGGTTTGAGGCCTGGAGCCTGGAAAACGTCTACTTGGGGGCGGAGCTCGCCTTCGGGCGCAGGGCCTGGCCCGTCTACCAGCCGGAGCGCGCCGAGAGGGTGCTCCTTCTGGACGTGGACCTCCACGAGCACCCAGCGGGCTACCTCTGGGGAGGCGCCCTGGCCCAAAGGCGCCTTCCTCCCATGAACCGCATCTACGCCGTGGAGAGCGGGGCGGGCCTCCTAGGCGCCCTGGCCGATCATCGCCTCGCCCTGAAGCCGAGCGGGGTGGAGGCCTTCCTCCTGGACCTGGCCCGGGCCCTGGGGGTGGTGCCGGGAAGCCCGGCCTCGGACTATGGGGGCTTCCTCCCCGCCTTGGTGGAGGACCTCAGGCGGGGCGGGGTGGTGCTTCCCGGGGTCCACCTCTCCCCCGGGGCCCAGGCTTTGGCCATGGCGGTGAACGCCCGCCTCGAGGCCCCCGTGGCCTACGTGGCCCCGCCCGAGGCGGAGCCGGCCACGCCCCAAGCCTTCCTGGAGGCGGAGCGGGCGAGCCGCCTGGTGTGGGCGGCGGAGGGGCCCTTGCCGAGCCTCATGGGCAAGGCCTTCGCCGCGGCGCTTTCCCTCTACCCCAAAGAGGCTCCCTACAGCCTCCCCCTGGCCCACCCCCTGGAGGCCTCGGGCCAGCACCGGGACGCCCTGGGGCGGCTTTGGCCCGCCCAGGCCCTGGTGAAGCCCCTCTGGGGAGGAAAGTCTCTGGAAGAGGTTCTGGCGGGCCTCCTGGGCGAGGAGCTCCCCGCCCTCTCCCCCGAGGAAAAGCGGGCCCTGGCGGAGGGCCGTCCCTTGGCCGAGGCGGAGGGATTGGAGGTGGCCCTGAGGCCCGGCCTTTTGGACCGGCTTCCCCCCTTGCGGCGGGAGGCCCCCCTGGAGCTCACCCTACGCCCGGATGCGAGCCTTTTTGACGGCCGCTATCGGGAAAACCCCTACCTCCAGGAGCTTCCCCGGCCCCTCACCCGCCTGGTCTGGGACGGGGCCCTGTTGGCGGGGGAGGGGCAGGTGGAGGCTTGGGGGCTTCTGGAGGGGGTCCGGGCCCGGGAGCGCAGGGCCGACCCCAGGAGGCCCCTCCTCCGGGTGCGGGCGGGGGCGCGGGAGGCCCTCCTGCCCCTTTGGCCTTTGCCCCTTTTGCCGGAAGGAAGCCTCGTGGCCCCCCTTTCCCACTTCTTCCACCCCGAGGGGGTGGTCTTCCCGGCGGAGGTCGCCCCCACGGGGCGGGACTACCCCTTGGTTTCCACCCAGTACCACGGCTATTTGGGGGAGGTGGAGGCGGTCCACGTGATGACCGAGGAGGAGGCCCTAAGGGAGCCCAAGGAGGAGAAGCGTCTTTCCTTCTACCCTCCCTGGCCCCAGGGGGAGCACGCCTGGGCCATGACCGTGGACCTGAGCCGCTGCCTCGGGTGCGGGCTTTGCGTGCTGGCCTGCCAGGTGGAGAACAACGTCCCCGTGGTGGGGAAGGAGGAGGTGCAGAAGGGGCGGGAGATGCACTGGATCCGCCTGGACCGCTACTTCACCCCCGAGGGCGCCCTCCACCAGCCCGTGATGTGCCAGCACTGCGAGAAGGCGCCCTGCGAGGCGGTCTGCCCCGTGGCGGCCACGGAGCACTCCGACGAGGGGCTAAACCTCATGGTCTACAACCGCTGCGTGGGCACCAAGTACTGCTCCGCCAACTGCCCCTACAAGGCTCGCCGCTTCAACTTCTTCCCCTACGCCGAGCGTTTCATCGGCAACGGTGACCCCCGTAAGGCCAAGGAAAGCCCCCTTTCCCTCCTCATGAACCCCGAGGTGACGGTGCGGAGCCGGGGGGTCATGGAAAAGTGCACCTACTGCGTGCAGCGGATAGAGCTTTCCCGGGCGGAGGCGGCCAAGGAGGGGCGCAGGATCCGCACCGGGGAGGTGAGGACCGCCTGCCAGGAGGTCTGCCCGGGGAAGGCCATCCACTTCGGCGACCTCCTGGACCCCGAGGACCCCATCCAGGCCCACCGCCAGGAGGGGCGGCACTACGTCCTCCTCGAGGAGGCCAACACCTGGCCCCGCACCACCTACCTGGCCCACCTCAAGAACCCGAACCCCCGCTTAAGGAAGGAGGAGGCCCATGGCTAAGGAACCCCACCCGGACCGCGACCTCATCCAGGGGGAGTGGACGGAAAGGACCCTGGTGGAGAAGCTCTTGGAGCCCGTGGAGAAGCCCCCGCCCCGGCCCTGGAAGGTGGTCCTGGCGGTGGGCTTCGCCCTCACCCTGGCCTGGCTTTACGCCATCTTCGTCACCTTCGTTCAGGGCCTCGGCACCTGGGGCATCAACCAGCCCGTGGCCTGGGGGTACGATATCGTCCACTTCGTCTGGTGGATCGGCATCGGTCACGCCGGAACCCTCATCAGCGCCATCCTGGTCCTCATGCGCCAGAACTGGCGGGACTCCCTGAACCGGGTCACGGAGGCCATGACCCTTTTCGCCGTGCTCTGCGCCGCCACCTACCCCCTGATCCACATGGGCCGGCCCCAACACTTCTACTGGGTCATGCCCTACCCCACCCACATGGCCCTCTGGCCCCAGTACAAAAGCCCCCTTTCCTGGGACGTGCTGGCCATCATGACCTACCTCACCATCTCCACCCTCTTCCTCTACCTGGGCCTCATCCCCGACCTGGCCCTCCTGCGGGAAAGGAGCACGGGCTGGCGGCGGAAGCTTTACGGCTGGCTCTCCTTGGGCTGGACGGGGAACGCCGTCCACTGGCAGCGCTACCGGGCGGTGTACGTCCTTTTGGCGGGCCTCGCCACCCCCGTGGTTATCTCCGTGCACTCCGTGGTGAGCATGGACTTCGCCTACGGCCTGGTGCCGGGGTGGCACCTCACCGTCTTCCCCCCCTTCTTCGCCGCCGGGGCCATCTACTCGGGCTTCGCCATGGCCCTCACCCTCATCCTTCCCCTCAGGAAGTGGTACCGCCTGGAGGGCGTCATCACCGAGCGGCACCTGGACTGGATGGCCAAGGTGACCCTGGCCTCGGGGCTGGGGGTGGCCTACATCTACCTCCTGGAGATCTTCATCGCTTGGTATAGCGGGGAGCCGGCGGAGTGGGCCCAGCAGCTTTGGCGGATGACGGGGCCCTACGCCCCCTACTACTGGGCCATGATGCTCATCAACGTGGTCCTCCTCCAGACCCTCTGGTTCCCCCGCTTCCGCCGGAACCTCACCTGGCTTTTCGCCTTCTCCATCCTGGCCAACGTGGGCATGTGGCTGGAGCGCTTCGTCATCGTGGTGATCAGCCTCTCCCACGACTTTCTGCCGGGGAACTTCCACCTCTACCACCCCACCTGGGTGGACGTGACCCTTTTCCTCGGGACCATCGGCTTCTTCCTCTTCGGCCTGGCCCTTTTCATCCGGCTTTTCCCCCCCATCGCCGTGGCGGAGATGGTCCACCTCTTCCACAAGCTGCGGGGGCACTAGGAGGGAAGGATGCTCTACGGCTACATGGCCTACTTTGACGCGCCGGAGAAGCTTTTGGCGGCCCTGAGGGCCCTGAAAGCGAAGGGGTACCGCCGCCTCGAGGCCCTAACCCCTAACCCCGTGGAGGGGGTTGAGGAGGTGCTGGGGGGAGATGGGCGCATCCCCTGGGTGGCCTTTTTCCTGGGGGTGCTGGGGGCGGGGCTTGGGCTTTTCCTCCAGGTCTACACCACCTTGGACTACCCCCACAACGCTGGAGGCAAGCCCCTTTTGGGCTGGCCCGCCTTCATCCCCGTGACCTTTGAGCTCACCATCCTCACCATCACCGTGGGCATCTTCCTCTATCTCCTCTACATCAACGGCTTGCCCCTGGCCGCCCACCCCGCGGTGCGGGCCCGGGGGTATGCCGAGGTGCTCCTGGACCGCTACGGGGTCTTCCTCTACGCCACGGACCCCCGCTTTGACCCCGAGGCCACGAGGGCCCTCCTCGAGGCCCTGGGGGCGGAGGTGGAGGAGGTGCGGCGTGACTAGGCTTCTTCTCCTCGCCCTTTCCCTTCTCCTTTCCGCCTGTGGCTGGATGTGGGACCAGCCCAAGGCCAAGGCCTTCCGCCCCGCGCCCTTGGCGGTGGAGGTGCCGGAGGAGCGGGTGCGCTTTGGGGAGAACCTGAACCCCGAGGTGCGGCTTGGGGTGAGGCCGGAAGGGGGCTTTGCGGAAAACCCCTTCACCTTCGCGGAGGCGGAGCTCTTGCGGGGAAAGGCGCTTTATCAGAGCTTTTGCGCCGTCTGCCATGGGGTGCGGGGGGAAGGGGATGGTCGGGTCATCCCCTTAGGGGTCCCCAAGCCCCGCTCCTACCACGACCCCGCGGTGCGGGGGATGCCCGAGGGCTACTTCTACTTCGCCGCCACCAACGGCTTTGGCCGCATGCTCTCCTATAAAAGCCGCATTCCCGAACGGGAGCGCTGGCTCATCGCCCACTACATCAAGCGCTGCCTCCTGGAGGCGGCCTGTCCCAAGGAGGTGTTGGATGCAGAGGTCCATTGAGGCACCCCGCGCTTGGCCTTGGGCCTTGGGCCTGGGGCTTTACGCCCTGGCCTTCCTCTTCGGGGCCCCCGCCGCCTACTTCCCCTTCGCCTTCTTCCTCCTCCTCTCCCTGGGGGCCCTTTTGCTCCTCCTCCTCCATAACGCCCTCACGAGCCGCTGGGGGATTCCCTTGGAGCCCTACCTCTACCCCTTGGCCCGGCTCCTGCCCTTCATGGGGCTTTTGGGCCTGCCCTTTTTCCTCTTCCTGCCCGAGCTCTTTCCCTGGGCGAGGCCCGAGGCCCTTTCCGACCCCATCCTGCGCCACCGGGCCCCTTACCTGAACGCGCCCTTTTTCCTCCTGCGCTACCTGGTCTTCTTCGCGCTTTTCGCCTGGGTCCTGACGAGGCTCCGCCCCAGGGAGCACCGGGCGGAGGTGGGGGCCTGGGGGCTTGCCCTGAGCTTCGTGGCGGGCACCTTCCTCGCCTTTGACCTTTTCAAGAGCCTCGAGGCCCACTTCTACTCCGCCTCCTTTGGGGCCATCCTCCTCCTCTCCGCCGTCCTCCTCGCCCTTTCCCTGGCCGTGGCCCTGGCGGCCCGGAAGGGGACCCCTGCCCTCCTGGGCCAGGCCCAGAACCACACCAACCTCCTCCTGGCCTTCTCCATCATCTGGATCTACGTGGAGGCCACCACCCTCATCATCGTCTGGGGGGCCGACCTGCCCCACGAGGTGGAGTTTTACCTCAAGCGCCTCCAGGGTCCTTGGGACGAGGTGGCTGCCCTTTGGGTGGTGGGGGGGTTCTTCCTCCCCTTCCTCTACCTCCTCACCAACCCGCCCAAGCGGGAGGCCCGCTTCCTCCTCCCCGTGGCCCTTTGGATCCCCCTTTTCCGCCTCCTTCACCTCGCCTGGTACCTCCTGCCCGCCCTGGGCCGGGGGGTTGGGGTGGGGGAGGTGTTGGGCTTCCTGGGCCTCGGCCTCCTGTTCGCCGCCAGGCTACGGCAAGGCTGAGCCGGGGCATTTGCACCTACCTTCACAAGAGGCCCGGGGGGAAACTGGGCTTAGGGGTACACGGTATAGGTACCCAAGGAGGTAGGAGATGGCGACGAGGGTTTTAGTCCTGGGAGGCGGCTCGGGCGGCCTGGTGGCGGCCAACAAGGTGAAGAAGCTTCTGGGGCGGGAGGTGGAGGTCACCCTGGTGGACAAGAGCGCCTACCACGAGTTCATGCCCGCCTACCCTTGGGTGGCCTTCGGCATGCGGGAGCCTGAAGAGGTGCGCAGACCCCTTGCCAACCTGGAAAAGCGGGGCATCCAGTACCTCCAGGCCACGGTGGAGGCGTTGGACCCGGCCCACAGCAAGGTGAGGACCAGCGCCGGGGAACTCACCTACGATTACCTCATCGTTTCCTTGGGGGCGGAGGCCATGCCTTCCCCCGCCAAGGACGGGCACGCCCCTTGGAGCCTCGAGGGGGCCCTTCGCCTCCGCCAGGCCCTGAAGGACTTCAAGGGAGGCCGGGTGGTGGTGGGGGTTTCCTCCCAGTACTACCCCTGCCCGCCCGCGCCTTACGAGGTGGCGGGGCAGGTGGAGTTCGCCCTCAAGGTGAAGGGGGTGCGGGAGAAGAGCACGGTGGAGGTCTTCCACCTGAACCCGGCCCCCCTGGCGGGCATGGGCCCGGTGATCTCCAGCAAGGTCCTGGAGATCCTCAAGTCCAAGGGCATCGCCTTCCACGGGGAGTTTGAGCCGGTGGCCTTTGAGGGCGGCAGGGTGAAGGCCAAGGACGGGCGGGAGCTCGCCTACGACCTCCTCATCCTCACGCCCCCCTTCGCCCCCAACCGGGTGGTGCGGGAATCCCCCCTGGCGGGGCCAAACGGCTTCCCCGAGGTGCACAGGTCCACCTTCCGCTCCCCCAAGTTCCCCAACGTTTTCGTCATCGGCGACACCGTGAACCCCGCCCTCATGCTGCCCCCCGCCGGGGTGGTGGCCCACTTCCAGGGGGAGTACGTGGCCGGGGTCATCGCCTCTGACCTCAAGGGGGCCTACATCGGGGAGCCCTTCAACCCCGTGGCCATGTGCATCATGGACTTCGGCGACAACGCCCTCCTGCCTCAGTGCTCCTTTGAAAGGGTTTTGGCGGGCACGGGCATGCCCTCTTGCGGCGTGATGGCCGTGGGCAAGTGGGTGCGGGTGACCAAGATGCTCTTTGAGGGCTTCTGGTTCGCCACCCTCATTGAGTAGGAGGAGTTATGGAGAAGACCCTGTCGGTGGAAGAGCGCCTCGCCCGCATAGAGGAGGTGCTGGAAAAAAGCGGGCTTGGCCTGCTGGCAAAGGTGGGCGCGGGGGATACCCTTTCCGAGAACCTGGGCCTCCTTCTGGACCCCAAGAACCTGGAGCTCGTTTCCCTCCTGGCCCGCTTCCTGGACCAGGCGGAGGCCTTGGAGAAGCTGGCGGAAACCCTGGAGAAGCTGGAGAAGTCGGGGGCTTTGGCCTTCCTCGGCCACCTTTCCGAGAACTTCGGCGAGGGCCTGGGAATGCTCATGGAGCCCCAGCTCCTCAGGCTTGTTTCCCACGGGGCCAACGTCTTGGACATCCTTTCCCGCATTGAGCCCGCCGCCATCGGCATGATGGCGAGCGCCCTGGAGCGGGGGCTTGCGGAAACCTTCACCCCCGAGACCCTGCGGGAGCCCCCCCGGGTGGGCCTGGCGGGCCTCCTCAAGCAACTGGCCGACCCCGAGGTGCAGAAGGCCTTGGGGGTGCTTTTCCTCCTCCTCAAGGCCCTGGGCAAGGCCTTTGGCCACGTGAACGAGGACATGAAGGCCCTCGAGGCCATGATGGCCAAGATGATGCCCAAGAAGTAGCGCCGCTCCCACGGGGCCGGGAAGCTTCCCGGCCCCGTTTGTGGTAGCCTTTTCCCATGGCGGAGCACCCTCCGGGCCTTTTGGGCGAGGCCCTGCTCCTCCGCATCTTCCTGGGGGAGTCGGACCGGTTTGGGGGCCGCCCCCTCCACGAGGCCATCGTTCTGGAGGCCAAGCGGCGGGGCTTGGCGGGGGCCACGGTGCTCAAGGGCTTCATGGGGTATGGCGCCCACTCCCGCATCCACACCGCCAAGGTCCTGCAGCTTTCCGAGGACCTGCCCGTGGTGGTGGAGATCGTGGACACCGAGGAAAGGATCCAAGCCTTTTTGCCCGTCCTGGAGGGGATGGTGAAGGAGGGGCTCATCACCCTGGAGAAGGTGAGGGTCTTTCGCTACCAAAGCCGGTGAGCGGCCTTGCTTTTTTCTTGGGCGTTCCCCTCTAGCCTAGGGGTATGGAAAGGATTCCCCCGGGCCAGATCGTCACCGAGCGCTTCCCCATCCTCACCTACGGGGAAGAGCCTAGGGTTACACCGGAGAGGTGGCGCTTTAGCCTTTGGGGCCTGGTGGAAACCCCGCTTACCCTCACCTACCCGGACCTCCTGGCCCTGCCCCAGGTGGAGCTCACCCGGGACTTCCACTGCGTCACCCGCTGGAGCCGGCTGGACGTGGCCTGGAAGGGGGTGCGGATCAGGGACCTCCTGGAAAGGGCCAGGCCCAAGCCCGAGGCGGTGGCCGCCTTGGTCCACGCCTACGGGGGCTACACCACCAACCTCCTCCTGGAGGACCTCCTGCGGGAGGACGTGATCCTGGCCCACACCCTCTTCGGCGAGCCCCTTCCCCCCGAGCGGGGCG
>NZ_JTJB01000025.1 GCF_000794385.1 Thermus sp. 2.9 | reverse complement strand
CCCGTGCGCCTTTTGGTGCCCCACCTCTACGCCTGGAAGAGCGCCAAGTGGGTGCGGGGCATAGAGCTTTTGGACCACCTGGAGCTGGGCTTCTGGGAGCGGCTGGGCTACCACTGGCGGGGGGACCCTTGGCGGGAGGAGCGCTTCCAGGAGGGCCCCATCCCCGCCGCAAGCCTAAGGTTTCGCAGTAAAAAAACCTGATATAATCAGACTAAGGAGGTGGGAGGATGACCCTGAAGGAGGCCCAGCTCGGGGTGGACGAGGCCCTGAAGGCCTACGAGGCCTGTGTGGAGCGGGAGGCGTTGGAATACGGGGAGGAGTACGAGCGGGTCACCTTTATGGAGTACGAGGCCCCCGCCCCCGACCCCTGCGCCGAGGCCTTTTCCCGCCTGGTGGCGGCGGTGCGGGCCTACGAGGCGGCGGGGGGAAGGCGGGAGGACCTGGACCTCCGGGGCCAGGAGGAAAAGGTTTACGAGGCCTTGGACAGGGGATAGGCACGGGGCCGTCCCTCTTGGAAGTAAAAGGCTTCCCGGTAGCCCGCTCGCAGGAGCAGTTCCACCGCCTCCGGGAAGGCGAAGCCCACCTGCTCCGGGCGGTGGGCGTCGGAGCCCAGGACCACGGGGATGCCGAGCTCCCGGGCCCGCTTAAGGAGGCCAAAGGCGGGGTAGACCTCCTGGGCCGGGTTGCGGAGCCCGGCGGTGTTCACGTCCAGGAAGAGCCCTTCCTCGGCCATGGCCTTGAGGGCGGGCTCGGCGAGCGCTAGAAGCGCCTCCTCCTCCAGATGGTGGCCGAACTTCTTGGGCAGGTCCAGGTGGCCAATGGCGTGGAAGAGGCCGCTATGCGCCGCCTTTTCCACCTCCTGAAAGTAGGCGCGGAACACCTCCTCAAGCTCGCGCCAGGCGTACTCCTCCCGGTGGTCCGGGTGGTCCAGGGGCCAGGCGCCCAGGTAGTGGACGCTCCCGATCACGTAGTCAAAGGGGTAGCTCTTGAGGAGGGTCCTCACGAAGGCCTCGGTGCCCGGGTGGAAGTCGGCCTCGAGGCCGATGCCCACGTAGAGCTCAGGGTGAAGCTCCCGCACCCGCTCCAGGGCCAGGAGGTAAAAGGGAAGCTCGGAGAGGCGCATGCGGCTATGGGGGTCGTACCAGGCGGGCATGGGGCTATGGTCGGTGAAGACCAGGCCCGTTAGCCCTGCCCTCCTGGCCTGAAAGAGGTACTCCCCCGGGGCCCCTTCCGCATGGCCGCAGAGGGGAGTGTGGACGTGGCTATCCACCATGGGACCATTCTATCCGGACCAGGAGCCCCCGCCAGGCGTAGGCCACCACCTCTTGCCCCAGGGCCTTGGCCAGGTCCAAGGACAAGAAGGGGTCCTCCTCCGGAGGCCCCGCCTCCTGCACCAAGACGGGGACGAAGGGGGGTAGGAGGTCGGGGTAGCGGGCCAAGACGGCCTCCACCCGGAAAGCGCCCGCCCAAAGCCGCTTCAAGGCGAAAAGGGCCTCCTGGGGGGTGCTTGCGGGGTGGGCTTCCCCCTCTCCCGCCCGGCGCAGGAGGAAGGGCCCCCGCCCCTTTAGCGCCTCCAAGAAGGCCTCGGCCCGCTCGGGGAGGAGGTAGCTTTCCCGCACCGCCCGCTTTGCCTCCTCTGCCGCCAGGAGAAGCCGTTCCTCGTCCACCCGCACCCCGAAGACCCCCTGGAAGAGCCTGCCGATGCGCTCGGGGAGGTTGTTCAAGCGGAAAAACTCCTCCTCCAGGCCCGCCACCCAGGTGGGGGCCACGGGGAAGCCCAGGGCCAAGGCCCGCCGCAAAAGGGCCACCTCCCCTTCCGCCGCCGCCCTTTCCAGGGGGACTAGTCCAGGCTCCGCCATAGGTACCACGCCAGATGGCTCCGGTAGGGGCGAAAGGGTTCGCCAAAGGCGGCTAGGGCCTCCCCCTCCACGCCAAAGAGGGCCTTGGCCGCCCGCCTTAAGCCCCAATCCCCCACGGGCCAGACGTCGGGCCGCCCCAGGCCGAACATGAGGAACATCTCCGCCGTCCAGGGGCCCACGCCCCGTATGCGCAAAAGCCTCTCCTTCACCGCCTCGTCCTCCAGGGCCTCCAGGCCCTCTAGGAGGCCTTCTTGGGCTTTAGCCAAAAGGTCGCGTAGCGCCTGGGCCTTGGCCCAGGAAAGCCCCACTTGGCGCAGGGCCTCGAGGGGAAGCTGCGCCACCGCCTCCGGCCGGGGTTCCACCCGCCGCCAGAGCCGGGCGGTGAGGGCCTCCGCCGCCTTGCCGGAAAGCTGCTGGGCCACGATGCTTTCCGCCAGGACCACGAAAGGGTCCCGCCGGGGCACGGGGTGGGGGTGGAAGGGGGCGGGGCCGTGGCGCGCCAGAAAGGCCACAAGGAGGGGGTGCTCAAACAAACCGCACCCCCTCGGCCCGGGTCACCTTGCCCTGGTAGAGGAAGGTGACCTGGCGGAGGGTGGCCTGGAGGTCAAAGGGCGTTAGGGCGCTGGTGGCGTCCTCGGGCAGGACCACCTGGTACCAGCGCAAGGCGGCGGAGCCCGCGGTGTGGAGCACGCAGATGTTGGCCACGGTGCCCGTGACCACCACGTGCTTTACCCCCCATAGGTGCAGGTAGTGGTCCAAGGGGGTGCCGTAGAAGGCGTCGTAGCGCACTTTCTGCACGATGAGGTCGCCGGGTTCGGGGCGGAGTTCCTCGAGAATCTCCGCCCCCCAGGTGCCGGCCACGGCGTGCCGGGGCCAGATCTGGAACTCGGGGTCGTCCTTCCGGTGCCAGTCCTGGGTGTAAACCACCCTGGCCCCCGCCGCCCGGGCCCTCTCCAAAAGGAGCCGGATGGCGGGGACGCTTTTGGGGGCCTCGGGCACGAAAAGGGCCCCTTGGGGGTGGGCGAAGTCGTTTTGCATGTCCACCACGATGAGGGCCGTTTCCTTGGCGGGTAGCTCCAGGCTTTCCACCCGGGGGATCTCGGGAACTTCCACCATACCCCCATTTTGCCACCCTTGACCGGGGGTGGGGGAGGGGCTACACTTCTATAGCATGAAAATACGGGACCTCCTCAGAAGCCGCCAGGGGCCCCTTTTCTCCTTTGAGTTCTTCCCCCCCAAGACGGCGGAGGGGGAGGAGGCGCTCTTCCGCACCATGGCCGAGCTCAAGGCCTTCCGCCCTGCCTTCGTCTCCATCACCTATGGGGCCATGGGGAGCACCCGGGAAAGGAGCGTGGTCTGGGCAAGGAGGATCTTGGGGCTTGGCCTCACCCCCTTGGCCCACCTCACCGTGGCCGGGCAGAGCCGGGCGGAGGTGGAGGAGGTCCTAAGGCGCTTTGTGGAAAGCGGGGTGGAAAACCTCCTCGCCCTCCGGGGGGACCCGCCCCAAGGAGAACGGGTCTTCCGGCCCCATCCTGAAGGCTTCCGCTACGCCGCCGAGCTCGTGGCCCTGATCCGAGGGCGCTATGGAGATGGCATTTCCGTGGGCGGGGCCGCCTACCCCGAGGGGCACCCGGAAAGCGAAAGCCTTCAGGCCGACCTCCGCCACTTCAAGGCCAAGGTGGAGGCGGGCTTGGACTTCGCCATCACCCAGCTCTTCTTCAACAACGCCCACTACTTCGGCTTCCTGGAAAGGGCCCGGCGCGCGGGGATAGCCATCCCCATCCTCCCCGGCATCATGCCCATCACCAACTACGCCCAGCTTCGCCGCTTCACCGAGGTCTGCGGGGCCAGCATCCCTGGCCCCCTCCTTTCCCAACTGGAGCGCCACCAGGACGACCCCAAGGCCATCCTGGAGATCGGGGTGGAGCACGCCGCCCGCCAGGTGGCGGAGCTCCTCGAGGCCGGGGTGGAGGGGGTCCACTTCTACACCTTGAACAAGAGCCCCGCCACCCGCATGGTCCTGGAGCGGCTTGGCTTCCGCCCGGCCTAAACCTCCACCCCTTCCCCGAAGCTTCCCAGGCTCACCTCCTGTCCCCGGAGGGCGAGGAGCTTGCCCAGGGCCAGAAGCTTTTCCTCTTCCCCGTGGACCAGGACCACCCGGGGTTGGCCTTGGAGCCAATCCAAAAGCTCGTCCTGCCCCGCGTGGCCCGAGAAGCCGCCCAGGGTGTGCACCTCGGCCCTAAGGGGCACCTCCTGCCCCAGGATGCGCACCCGCTCGGGCCGGGCGATGATCTCCGCCCCCAGGCCCCCCCGGGGCTGGTAGCCCACGAAGACCAGGGCGTTTTTGGAGTCGGAAAGCCCGTGCTTCAGGTGGTGGAGGATCCGCCCCCCCGAGAGCATGCCGCTTCCGGCGATGACCACCATGGGCCCAGGCTCTTGGGCCCAGGCCTTGGACGCCTCGGCGTTTTCCGCCACCACAAGCCCTCGAGGGCGGAAGGGGTTCTTGCCCTTGAGGAAGTAGTCCTGCACCTCCTCGCCGAAGTAGCGGACGAGCCTCGGGTATAGCTCCAAAACCCGCTCGGCCATGGGGGAGTCCAGAAGGATGGGGGCCTTGGGCAGGCGGTGGCCGTTCTCATAAAGGAGGAAAAGGATCTCCTGCGCCCGCTCCACGGCGAAGGAGGGGATGTACACCTTACCCCCTCGGCTTAGAACCCGGCCGAGGATCTCCAAAAACTCCTCCACCGTGGCGGCGAAGGAGCGGTGGGGCCGGTCGCCGTAGGTCCCCTCGCAGAGGACGAGGTCGGCCATGGGGGGAAGGGAAGGGTCGGGGAGGACCACCTTCTCCCGGTTGCCCAGATCGCCGCTGTACACAAAGGTCTTGCCCTCCCCTTGGGCCACCACGAAGGCGCTTCCGGGCAGGTGCCCCGCCTGGGAGAAGGAAAGGGTGAGGCCACCCAGGCGGAGCCACTCCCCGTACTCCAGGGGCCTGGCGTGGCGGAAGACCTCCTCCACGTCCTCCTCGTCAAAAAGCGGCTTTTCCATAACCTTTAGGGCGTCCTCGAGGACGATGCGCATCAGGAGGAGGGTGGCCTTGGTGGCGTAGACGGGCCCGCGAAACCCCTCGCGGAAGAGCCTGGGGAGGCGGCCCACGTGGTCCAGGTGGGCGTGGGTGAGGAGCACCGCCTCCACCTCTCGGGGGTCAAAGCCGAAGGGGGCGTGGTTTTTCTCCTCGTCCTTGCCCTGAAACATGCCGCAGTCCAGAAGCACCCGCTTCCCTTCGGCCAAGAGGAGGTGGCAGCTTCCCGTCACCTCCCGGGCGGCGCCAAAAGGTACGATACGCATGCCCTTATCTTGACACTCACCCTGGGGTGTGTTAGCCTATTCCCTCGGACAGGGTCCCATCCCCGGTCCCGCCACCCTAGCTCAACAGGCAGAGCACCCGACTTGTAATCGGGGGGTTGGGGGTTCAACTCCCCTGGGTGGCTCCACAAGAGGGCGTGGGCAGGTGCCCGAGCGGCCAAAGGGGACGGTCTGTAAAACCGTTGGCGCACGCCTACGCTGGTTCGAATCCAGCCCTGCCCACCAAAAGGTGTGCCCACGCACACCCCATGCGGGAGTAGCTCAGTTGGTAGAGCATCGGCTTCCCAAGCCGAGGGTCGCGGGTTCGAGTCCCGTCTCCCGCTCCACGAGCTCGCGTAGCTCAGCAGGTAGAGCACACCCTTGGTAAGGGTGAGGTCGCCGGTTCGAGCCCGGCCGCGAGCTCCATCTTTTTGTCTGCCCTGGGCCCAAGGCCCCCAGGGCGGTCTTTGCGTGCAAGGAAAGAGGAGGAACCATGGCCAAGGGCGAGTTTGTTCGGACGAAGCCTCACGTGAACGTGGGGACGATTGGGCACGTGGACCACGGGAAGACGACGTTGACGGCGGCGTTGACGTTTGTAGCTGCGGCGGAGAACCCGAATGTG
>NZ_JTJB01000024.1 GCF_000794385.1 Thermus sp. 2.9 | reverse complement strand
GGGAGAGCAAAAGGGGGCGAGGGATTAGGGGGCGCCGGGTCCTGGTGGTGGGGGCTGGGGAGGCGGGGAGCATGTTGGCTAGGGAGATGCTCCGCCACCCGGAGGCTGGCCTTTACCCTGTGGGCTTCCTGGACGATGACCCCAACAAGAGGGGGCAGACCATCGCCGGTATCCGGGTGATGGGCACTTTGGATGAGCTTCCCAAGGTGGCCAGGGCTTTGGAGGTGGAAGAGGTTTTGGTGGCCATGCCTTCGGCTCCTGGGGCTGTGGTGCGCAAGGTGGTGAACCTGGCCCGGGCCGTGGGGGTTCGGTACCGTATCCTGCCAGGGATTTACGAGATCCTCTCTGGCCGGGTGGAGATTTCCCAAATACGGGAGGTGCGGCTGGAGGACCTCCTTCGCCGCGAGCCTGTGCGCCTTAACTTGGAAGAGATCGCAGGTTACTTGGAGGGGCGGGTGGTGTTGGTCACGGGAGCGGGGGGGTCCATTGGGAGCGAGCTGGTGCGGCAGGTGGCCCGCTTCCATCCGGAGCGGGTGGTGCTTTTAGGACGCGGTGAGAATAGCCTCTTTCTTTTGGAAAAAGAGTTGGAGGCGAACTGGCCTGAGCTTAAGTACAGGGTGGTGGTAGCCAATGTACAGGACCGGGACCGACTTCGCTACATTTTTCAGCTCCATAGGCCCCAGGTGGTGTTCCATGCAGCCGCCCACAAGCACGTGCCCTTGATGGAGGCCAATCCCGGTGAGGCCATTCTCAACAACGTATGGGGGACCCAGAACGTGGTGGAGCTTTGCCTTGAGTTCGGGGTGGAGCGCTTGGTAAACATCTCCACCGACAAGGCGGTCAACCCCACTTCGGTGATGGGGGCCAGCAAGCGGGTGGCGGAGCAGGTGGTGGCCTGGGGAGCTTTGCGGGCAGGGCCCGATCAGGTGTTTGTTTCCGTGCGCTTTGGCAATGTCCTGGGAAGCCGGGGGAGCGTGGTACCCCTTTTCATGGAGCAGATCAAGAGGGGCGGTCCGGTGACCGTGACCTATCCCGAGATGCGCCGCTACTTCATGACCATCCCTGAGGCTGCGCAGTTGGTGTTGCAGGCTGGGGGTATAGGGGAGAATGGACGGGTCTACATTCTGGACATGGGGGAGTCGGTGAAGATCCTGGACTTAGCCAAGGACCTGATACGCTTGGCGGGCCTGGAGCCTTACCGGGACATAGATATTGTCTTTACAGGCATACGGCCTGGGGAGAAGCTCTTTGAGGAACTTCTCACCGCCGAGGAGGGAACGGAGGCCAGCCGGCATGAGAAAATCTGGGTGGCCAGGAACGCCCAACTCCCCTCGGATTTCCCCCATCTTCTGGAAGAGCTCTATCGGATAGCGCGCCAAGGCGATGGTTTAGAGGTGCGCAAGATGCTGAAGCGCCTTATCCCCAGCTACCGGCCTGAGGGTGTGCCGGCTGGGGAAGGATCTGGATAGGGTATAGTGGACCCCGTGATGGTGGGAACCCCCAGCGAAGAGCTTTCCTTGCGGGATATCGTTGAGGTCCTCAAGCGGCAAAAGCTTTGGATTCTAAGCCCACCTCTAGCCTTCGGCGTCCTAGCCCTCATCTACGGCTTTTTCATCGCCGAGCCCCGCTACGCCTCCACCGCCACGGTGAACGTTTCCCCGGTGCAGGTGCAGGCCCAGCTGGAGCAGCGCATCCAGGTGCAGGGACAGAACCTCCTCACCTTTGAGGGCCTTAAGGCCCTGGCCTTTTCCGAAGAGGTGACCAAAGAGGTCTGGGAAACTTTGAAACAAGAGGGGAAGCTACCTACCGCCTGGCAGGACCAGGGGGGCACCCCAGGCCTGGAGCGGATGGTGAAGGACTTCAAGATCAAAAACGAAACCTCCCGGCAGCAGGAGCAGGTAGTGCCCCAGGGGCAGGTGCCCCCGGTGGTGGCTTCCCTGAGCGTGGAGGCGCCTACCCCCGAGGTGGCGGCCAAGGCGGCAAACCTTTGGGCAGAGGCGGTGACCAGGCGGGTGAACCGGATTCCCTTGGCGCGCCTCGAGGCCAACCTACAAGCCCTGGAAGAGCAGATCGCACCAGCTGAAAGGACTTACCAAGAAGCCCAAGCGCGCTGGGAGGCCTTCCAAAGAGCCTCTACTTTGGCTCAGGACAAGGCGGAGCTAGACGCCAAAACGGGGGAAAGGGTAAGCCTGGACCAGGAGCTTTTCGCCCTGGAGCGGGACCTGGCGGCGGTTCGCGGGCGCATGGAGGCCTTGATGGCCGAAGTCCAGCGTCAGGTTGCCTTGGTGCCCATTGGCACGAGTCCCGAGCAGCTGGCCATCATTGGCAAGCGTCTTCGGGAAGCCCAAGAGAACCTGCGGCGGGAAACGGAGAAGGCTCGGCAGAGCTACGTTCAAGCGGCCCAGGCATTGGAGCGCTTCAAGGGGAAAGAGCGCATCCCCGTTTGGCAGGCGGAGATCTCTGCCTATACGGAGGGCTTGGCTTCCGCGCAGGCGCGGCTTCTTGGCATTCGCAAGGACTTGGCGGTTAAGGAAACCCAGCTACGGGAAGCCCAGACCCGCTTGGAGGAGTACAAGGCCCAGTTGCCGGGCTTGTCCTTAGAGAACCTGGTGGCGGGTTTGACGGTGAGGGAGGCGGAGGCTTTGGTGGCGGAGCGCCTGAGGGAGGCGGACACGCGGCTTAAGGCGGCGGAGGCGGCGTGGCAGGCCTACCAGAGGGAGAACCAGCTATCCGTGCTGAAGCAGCAGCTTGGGGGCTTTGCCGACCGTGTGGCGAGCATCCGGCAGCGTTTAAACGGGATTATCACGGAGCGGGCCCGGGTTCAGGAGGCCTTGGGTGTAGCCCGGCAACGCTTTGAGGAGTTCAAGGGTGAGCTTCCCAGCCTTTCCATAGAGAACCTGGTGGCGGGGCTTACGGTGAGGGAGGCGGAGGCCCTGGTGGCGGAGCGTTTAAAGGAGGCGGACGCCCGGGTGAAGGCGGCGGAGGCCGCGTGGCAGGCGTACCAGCGAGAGAGCCAGCTCAACGTGTTGAAGCAACAGCTTGGGGGTTTTGCCGACCGGGTGGCGAGCATCCGGCAGCGCCTGGAGAAGATCCCCACGGAGCGGACGGTACTGCAAAGGCGCCTTGCGGAGGCCGAGGCGGAGCTAGCCAAGGAGCCCAAGCTGCTCGCCTTGGAAAGGGAAGTGGTGGCGGATCCCGTGGTGGCCGCCGCTATTGCCCGGGGAGGGGACCTGCAGGCCTTGGTGGGCCTGAAGCTCAAGAACCAGGAACTGAACCCCGCCCACCAGAAGCTCCTCTTCACGGCGCTGGACCTGCGGGCGGATTTGGCGGCCCTGGACCGGGAGGAGCGGGCTTTGCGGGATGAGGAGGCGCGGCTTCAGCCGCAAGTGGCGTCGTTGCAGGAGCGGATAGCGGAGGAGGAGGCGAAGCGGGCGCGGCTTTCCACGGAGCTGGAGGTGGCTCGGGACATCTACAATGCGGTGTACCGGTATGCGGAGAACCTGAAGCGTTTGGCGGCGAAGCCGGACACGAGGCTGCGGGAGGTGAGCCCGGACGTGCTCCGGTTCCGGGACGAGGTGGTGGCCCTCGAGGCCGAGCGCGCGGCCCTGGAGGCGGAGCGCCAGGCCTTAGAGCGCAACGTGCAGGAGTACGATCGCCGCATTCAGGCGCTTCGCGGCCAGGTGGCCGCCCAGGAGCGCGAGAAGGAGGCGGTGCTCCTGGAGTACAACACCAAAAAGGCCGCCTACGAGACCTTCCGGGCCCGTTACGACCAGATCGCCAACCTCACCGCCCAGGACTTGGCCTTCGACAACCCCAACCCCGAGTACCAGCGCCTGCGCTCGGCCCTCATCGACGCCCAGGCGGAGGAGGCGAGACTTTTGGCCCGAAAGGCGGCCCTGCAGGCCCGCATCGCCCAGGTGGAGGCCCGCATCGCCCTCCTCAGGGAGCGGGTGGCCAAGGCCCAGGTGGAGCAGGACCGGCTGAACCAAGCCCTGGAGCTGGCCAAGAACGCCTACCTGGCCCTCTCCCAGAAGAAGACCGACCTGCAGATCGAGCTGGCCAGCTCCCAGAACTCTTTGGCCCAGGTCATCGCCCCCGCCTACCCCATCTACGAGAAGGTGGCCCCCAAGCGGGGGCTCATCTTCGCCCTGGCGGTGGCTCTGGGGCTCATGCTGGGGGTTATGGCGGCCTTCGTGGCCGAGGCTCTTCGGGGCGAGGGGCAGGCGCGGGCGGCGTAGGCTTTTGTGGGCTGGCTTCTCCTTTCCCCCACGGCTTTGGAGGCCTCCTTCCTCCGGGGGGAGGCCTTTTCCTTTCTGGGGCGGAGAGGCTTGAGGGGGGAAGGCTTCGTCTACTTGGAAACTGGGATCGGCAAGGTGAACGCCGCCCTCACCCTGGCCACCTGGGCCAGCCGGAACCCGGTGGAGAGGGCCCTCCTCTTGGGCATCGCGGGGGCCTACCCGGAAGCGGGCCTGGCCCTGGGGGAGGCGGTCCTGGTGGGGGAGGAGGTGGAGGCGGACCTGGGCCTTCGGGAGGGCCTCGAGCCCCTGGGCTTTCCCGCCCTCGAGGTGGGGGGGAAGCGCTACTACAACCGCTTTCCCTTGGACCCCGGCCTCACCCAGCGCCTCGCCCAGGCCCTGGGCCTAAAGGTGGCGGTGGGCCTTACCCGGGACCTGGTTTCCGAAACCTCCGAGGAGGCGGAGGCCTTGGCGAGGCGCTGGGGCGCCCAGGTGGAGAGCATGGAGGGGGCGGCCTTCGCCCGGGCCTGCTTGCTCTTGGGGGTGCGGGGGGTGGAGCTCAGGGCCATCTCCAACCCCGCCGGGGTGCGGGACAAGGCGGCCTGGCGGGTGCGGGAGGCGGTGGCGGCCTTGGGGGAAGCGGTGGGGCGCCTTCTGGAGAAGGGCTAGGCCCGGGGCCAAGGGCCCCGGGCCCATCCGCAAGGCCTCAGCTCCTCTTGTAGATCTCCTCGGCCTTGTCCCAGTTGAGGACGTTCCAGATGGCCTGGAGGTAGTCCGCCCGGCGGTTTTGGTACTTCAGGTAGTAGGCGTGCTCCCAAACGTCAATGCCCACGATGGGGGTGAAGCCCTCCATCACGGGGTTGTCCTGGTTGGGGGTGGAGAGGACGTGGAGCTTGCCGAAGGGATCCTTCACGAGCCAGGCCCAGCCCGAGCCAAAGCGGCCCATGGCCGCCTGGGTGAGCTTTTCCTTAAGAGCCTGGAAGCCCCCAAGCTGCTCGTCAATGGCCTTCTTCAGCTCTCCCACGGGCTCCTTGGCCCCGCCCGGGGTGAGGAGTTGCCAGAAGAGGCTGTGGTTTAGGTGCCCACCCCCGTTGTTCCGCACCGCCGTTTGGATGTCCTGGGGGAGGGCGGCCAAGTGGCGGAGGAGGACCTCCACCTCTACCCCATGCAGGTAGGGGTACTTCTCCAGGGCGGCGTTGAGGTTGTTCACGTAGGCCCCGTGGTGCTTTTGGTGGTGGATCTCCATGGTCTTTGCGTCAATGTGGGGCTCGAGGGCCTCGTAGGGGTAACCGAGTTCCGGAAGCTTAAAAGGGTACGGCATACTTCACCTCCCAAGCCCCACTATAAAGCGCCCACCCCTAAAGGGGGTGGGCGTTCTCACAAAGCACCTTAGCCCTCGTGGGGCTTGGCCAGCTTCAAGGGCACCACGATGCGGTCAAACTCCTCTTCCGTGAGGTAGCCCAGCTCCAAGGCCGCCTGCTTCAGGGACTTCTTCTCCTTGATAGCCTTCTTCACGATCTCCGCCGCCTTATCGTAGCCGATGGCCTTGTTGAGGGCGGTGGCCAGCATGGGGTTTTTCTGGAGGTGCTCCTCAATCCGCTCTAGGTTGGGCTCAATCCCCTTGGCCAGGTGCTCGTCAAAGGATTCCATGGCGTCTGCCAAGAGCTTGATGGACTCGAGGGCGGCGTCCACCATGACCGGCTTGTAGACGTTGAGCTGGAAGTTCCCCTGGCTTCCCGCGAAGGCCACCGTGAGGTCGTTACCGTAGATTCGCACCACCACCATGGTGAGGGCCTCCACCTGGGTGGGGTTCACCTTGCCGGGCATGATGGAGGAGCCGGGCTCGTTGGCGGGGATGAAGATCTCCCCGATGCCCGCATATGGCCCCGAGGCCAGCCAGCGGATATCGTTTCCGACCTTCATCAGGGCCCCGGCCAGGGTGCGCAAGGCCCCCATCACCTGGACCAGCTCGTCGTGGGCGGCCAAGGCGGCGAAGCGGTTTTCCGCTACCCTAAAGGGAAGGCCCGTTTCCTCCGCCAGGTACTTGGCCACCAGTTCTCCAAAGCGGGGGTGGGCGTTGAGGCCCGTGCCCACGGCGGTGCCGCCGATGGCGAGGTTGTGGAGGCCCTTTTCCGCCTCCTTCACCATGGCGAGGGTGTTTTTAAGCTGCGCCGCCCAGCTTCCCACCTCCTGCCCCAAGGTGATGGGCACGGCGTCCATGAGGTGGGTGCGCCCGGTTTTGACGACGTGGTCAAAAGCCTTGGCCTTTTCCTCAAAGGTGGCGATGAGGGCTTCCGCCGCCGGGTAAAGCCTTTGGTGGAGCGCCAAGGCGGTGGCCACGTACATGGCGGTGGGGAAGGTGTCGTTGGAGCTCTGGCCCCGGTTCACGTGGTCGTTGGGGTGGACGTACTTGCTCCCCAAGGGCTTGCCCAAAATTTCCGAGGCCCGGTTGGCGATGACCTCGTTCACGTTCATGTTGGTCTGGGTGCCCGAACCCGTCTGGAAGACCACTAGGGGGAAGTGCTCGTCCAGCTTGCCCTGGACCACTTCCTCCGCCGCCTGGATGATGGCTTTGGCGATCTCCTCGGGAAGCTCCCCCAGCTCTAGGTTGGCTCTGGCGGCGGCCTTCTTTAACATCCCGTAGGCCCTTATGACCTCCGTGGGCATGCGGAAGCGCCAGGCCCCGATCTTGAAGTGTTCCAAGGAGCGCTGGGTCTGGGCTCCCCAGTACTTGTCCGCCGGCACCTTCACCTCGCCCATGGTGTCCCGCTCAATCCGGTATTCCATAGGACCACCTCCGGACCGATTTTACCCTTCCTCCTCGTAGGGCTGGTGGAGCTTTACGGGCTCGCCCCTTAGCCCCGCCCTGAGGTTCAGCCACTCCACGAAGACGGCGAAGCCCATGGCGAAGTAGACGTAGCCCTTGGGGATATGGACCCCAGTGCCCTCCGCCACCAGGGTGAAGCCGATGAGGAGGAGGAAGCTTAGGGCCAGCATCTTCACCGTGGGGTGGCGGTTGACGAAGCCGTAGATCCCCTTGGAGGCCAGGAGCATGATGGCCACCGAGATGAGGATGGCCGCCACCATCACGGGCACGTAGCGGGTGAGGCCCACGGCGGTGATGACGGAGTCAATGGAGAAGACGATGTCCAGGAGGAGGACCTGGGCGATGACGCTGGCGAAGCTCGGTGCCACCCGCTTCACGGCGTGCCCCGGTTCCCCCTCCAGCTTCTCGTGGATTTCCTTAACCGATTTGTAGATGAGGAAAAGCCCCCCGGTGATAAGGACCAGGTCCTTCCCCGTGACCTCGTGGCCAAAAAGGGCGAAGAGGGGCTTCTTCAGGGCCATGATCCAGGTGATGGAGAGGAGGAAGAGGATCCGGGTCACCGCGGCCAGGCTCAGGCCCAGGACCCGGGCCCGGTCCTGCTCCTCCTTGGGGAGCTTGGAGGCCAGAATGCTGATGAAGATCACGTTATCCACGCCCAGGACCACCTCTAGCACCGCGAGGGTGACGAGGGCGATCCAGACCTCGGGGTTGGCGAGCCACTCCATGGGCAAGAACTATACCCCATAAACTGGGGAGGATGGTGGACGTGCTGGTGGTGGGGGCGGGCCCCGTGGGGCTTGCCTGCGCGATGGAGGCCAAGCGCTTGGGCCTTTCCCATTTGGTTCTGGAGCGGGGGACGGTGGCGGAGACCATCTACCGCTTTCCCCGGAACATGGTCTTTTTCTCCGAGGGCAAGAACTTAGAGATCGGCGGCCACCCCCTGGTGGCCCACGGCCCCAAGCCCACCCGCAGGGAGGCACTTCTCTACTACCAGCGCGTGGCGGAACGGGAGGCCCTAAACGTTCTCACCCACACGGAGGTTTTGCGACTGGAAGGCCAGGAAGGGGGCTTCCAGGTCTTAGCGAAAGACCGGTATAGGGAAAGGACGTTCCTCGCCCGCTACGTGGTTCTGGCCACGGGCTACTACGGCAACCCCAACCGCCTTGGGGTGCCGGGGGAGGACCTGCCCCATGTCTTCCACCGCTACGAGGAAGGGGAGGCCTTCTTCGGCCGCAAGGTGGCGGTGATAGGGGGGAGCAACTCCGCGGTGGAGGCGGCCTTGGAGCTTTATCGGGCCGGGGCCCAGGTAACCCTGGTTCACCGGGGAACGTGGGTGCGCCCCAGCGTCAAGTACTGGCTCCTTCCCGATTTTGAAAACCGGGTGAAGGAGGGGAGCATCCAGGCCCTCATGGAGGCTTGGGTGGAGGCCATCACTCCGGAGGGGCTTTGTCTTAGGCGTCCCGGGGGCCGAGCGTTCCTCCCGGCGGACTTCGTCCTCGTCCTTATCGGCTACCGGGCGGAGGACCGCTTGCTTCGGGAGGCTGGGGTGGTCTACGAAGGGGAAAAGCCCCGCCTGACCCCGGAGTTTGAAACCTCCATCCCCGGCCTTTTTGCCGTGGGCTCCTGCGCCTTCGGCCCCGACACCCGCTCGGTTTTCATAGAAAACGGCCGGGAGCACGCCAGGCTGGCCCTTTCTGCCATCGCCAAGCGGCTTGCCCCTTGACACCCCCTTGGGGTGCGGGCTATCCTTAGCGGCAAGATGCGCTTGGCTCTCGCCCTATCCCTAGCCCTGGTCCTAATCGTAGGGCCAGCGGGGGGTAGGGTGTAGCGATTTTAAGGCGCATCCCAACCCCCCGGGAAACCGGGGGGTTTTGGTTTAGGAGGGGGCGATGAAGGGAGCGGAGGCACTTTTAAAGGCGCTGGAACGGGAAGGGGTGGAGGTGATTTTCGGCCATCCGGGCGGGGCCATCATGCCCACCTACGACGCCCTCTACGACAGCAACATCCGCCACATCCTGGTGCGGCACGAGCAAGGAGGGGTGCACGCCGCCACGGCTTACGCCCGGGCTTCGGGCAGGGTGGGGGTGGTGATGGCCACCTCGGGCCCCGGGGCGCTCAACCTGGTCACGGGGCTTGCGGACGCCTACATGGACTCCACCCCGGTGGTGGCCATCACCGGCAACGTTCCCCGGGCCCTCATTGGCACGGACGCCTTCCAGGAGGCGGACGTCACCGGGGTCACCATGCCCATCACCAAGCACAATTATCTGGTCCAGGACGTGAACGAGATCCCCCGGGTGGTCAAGGAGGCTTTCCACATTGCCGCCACGGGGCGCCCGGGGCCGGTGCTCATTGATATCCCCAAGGACGTGCAGCTGGCCGAGTTCACGGGGGATTTTGAGGTGGCGCTGGACCTTCCCGGCTACAAGCCCACCACCAAGGGCCACCCCAAGCAGATTGAACGGGCCCTGGATGCCCTGGAGAAGGCGGAAAGGCCCATCCTGATGGTGGGTGGTGGGGCCCAGCACGCCCACGGCGAGCTCCTGACCTTCGCCGAGAAGACCGGCCTGCCCGTCATAACCACCCTCATGGGCCTCGGGGCTTTTCCCGGCAACCACCCCCTGTGGCTCGGCATGCCCGGGATGCACGGCACCGTGGCAGCCAACCGGGCCATCCACCACGCCGACGTGATCCTGGCCATCGGCCTGCGCTTTGACGACCGGGTCACGGGCAAGGTCTCCCGCTTTGCCCCCCACGCCCACACCATCATCCACGTGGACATTGACCCGGCGGAGATCGGCAAGGTGGTGCGCACCCACATCCCCATCGTGGGGGACGCCCGGCTTGTGCTGAAGGAGATGCTCAAGGGTGCCAAGCCTCTCAGGCTGGCCGGTTGGTGGCGGGAGCTGGAGGAGTGGCGCACCCGCTACCCCTTGCGCTGGAAACCCAAGCCCCACCTGCAAAGCCAAGAGGTGATCCGGGCCTTCTTTGAGGCCACCGGGGGGAACGCCATCGTCACCACCGGGGTGGGCCAGCACCAGATGTTCGCCGCCCAGTTCTTCCCCGTGACCAGGCCCCGGAGCTTCATCACCTCCGGGGGCTTGGGCACCATGGGGGTGGGGCTTCCCTTCGCCATCGGGGCCAAGCTCGCCCGCCCTGAGGAGCTGGTGATTGACTTTGACGGGGACGGCTCCTTCCAGATGACCCTGCAGGAACTGGCCACCGTGGTCAAGTACGGCCTGGACGTGAAGGTGGTGATCCTGAATAACGGCTACCTGGGGATGGTGCGGCAGTGGCAGGATCTCTTCCACGCCAAGCGCTACTCCGAGGTTTACCTGGCGGACTCCAACCCCGACTTCGCCCGGCTGGCGGAGGCCTACGGCATCCGGGGCATTAGGGTGGAGCGCAAGGAGGACCTGAGGAAGGGCGTGGAGGCGGTGCTAAACGCCGATGGCCCCGTGGTGGCCGAGTTCAAGGTCTACCATGAGGAAGGCGTCTTCCCCATGATCCCCGCAGGCGGCGCCGCGGAGGACATGATCATTGAACACCCCGAGGAGAAGGAGGAGGTGGAGGCGTGAGGCACGTCATCTCGGTCCTGGTGCAGGACCACCCGCGGGTTCTGAACCGCATCACGAGCCTTTTCGCCCGCCGGGGCTTCAACCTGGAAAGCCTGGCGGTGGGGACCACCCACGTTCCCGGGCTTTCCCGGATCAGCCTGGTGGTTTCCGGGGACGACCACACCCTGGAGCAGGTGGAAAAGCAGCTCAACCGGCTCATTGAGGTGCTGAAGGTGACCGACCACTCCGAGCCCCACGTGGAGCGGGAGCTTTGCCTGGTGAAGGTCCACGTGGCCGGGGTGGAGGAGCGGCTTGCGGTGAAGGACATCCAGGAGGCTTTCCGGGCCCGGGTGGTGGACGTGGCTCAGCAGAGCCTCATCCTGGAGCTCACCGGCGACTCCAAGAAGGTGGACTCCTTCATTGAGGCCCTGAGGCCTTACGGGATCCTCGAGGTCATGCGCACCGGGGCCGTGGCCATGAGCCGCGGCGAGAGGACCCTTAAGGTCAGGGAAAAACGGGAGGCGGTATGAAGATTTACTACGAGCACGATGCGGACCTAGGCTTCATCCTCAGCAAGAAGGTGGCGGTGTTGGGCTTCGGCTCCCAGGGGCACGCCCACGCCCTGAACCTGAAGGACTCGGGGGTGGACGTGCGGGTGGGCCTGAGGCCCGGCTCCAAGAGCTTCGCCAAGGCGGAGGCGGCGGGGCTTCGGGTGCTTCCCGTGGCGGAGGCGGTGCGGGAGGCGGACATCGTCATGGTCCTCCTCCCCGACGAGGCCCAGGGGCGGGTCTACCGGGAGGAGGTGGAGCCAAACCTGAGGGAAGGGGCGGCCGTGGCCTTCGCCCACGGGTTCAACATCCACTTCGGCCAGATCAAGCCCCGGCGGGACCTGGACGTCTGGATGGTGGCCCCCAAGGGGCCCGGCCACCTGGTGCGGAGCGAGTACCAAAGGGGTAGCGGGGTGCCCGCCCTGGTGGCGGTGCACCAGGACGCCTCGGGGAGCGCCTTTCCCACCGCCCTCGCCTACGCTAAGGCCATCGGGGCGGCCCGGGCGGGGGTAATCGCCACCACCTTCAAGGACGAGACGGAAACCGACCTCTTCGGGGAGCAGGCGGTGCTCTGCGGGGGGCTCACCCGGCTCATCCAGGCGGGGTTTGAGACCCTGGTGGAGGCGGGCTATCCCCCGGAGATGGCCTACTTTGAAACGGTACACGAGGTGAAGCTCATCGTGGACCTCATCTACGAGGCGGGTTTCGCCGGGATGCGCTACTCCATCTCCAACACCGCGGAGTACGGGGACTACACCCGGGGCGAGGTGGCGGTGCCGGTGGAGGAGACCAAGCGCCGCATGCGGGAGATCCTGCGGCAGATCCAGACCGGGGAGTTCGCCCGGGAGTGGATGCTGGAAAACCAGGTGGGCCAGCCCGTGTTGGAGGCCAACCGCAAGCGCTGGAAGGCCCACCCCATTGAGGAGGTGGGCTCGAGGCTTAGGGCCATGATGCCCTTCCTGCGGGCGCGGGTATTGGAGGAAGTGGGGTAGCCAGTAAGGCCCCCCTTGCGGGGGCCTTTTGCGTAAGGGAGGGAACCATGGAACGGCACATCCGGATCTTTGACACCACGCTCAGGGACGGCGAGCAGAGCCCAGGAGTGGCGCTTTCCTTGGACCAGAAGCTGGAAATCGCCCACGCCCTGGCCCGGCTCAACGTGGACATCATTGAGGCGGGCTTCCCCGTATCCGGGCCTTTGGAGTTTGAGGCGGTGCGGCGCATCGCCACGGAGGTAAAGGGCCCCATCATTGCCGCCTTGGCCCGCACCCACACCCTGGACATTGACCAGGCGGCCAAGGCCCTGGAGAAGGCGGAAAAGCCCAGGATCCACGTCTTCACCTCCGCCTCCAAGATCCACCTGGAGTACATGCTGAAGAAGACGGAGGAGGAGGTCTTGGAGATGGCGGACAAGATGGTCCGCTACGCCCGCCAGTACGTGGACGACGTGGAGTTTTCCGCCCAGGACGTGATGCGGGCGGACTGGGACTTCGTGAAGCGGCTTTACGAGGTGGCCATTGAGGCGGGGGCCACCACCATCAACATCCCCGACACCACGGGCTACGGCACCCCCGGGGAGTACGGGGCCCTCATCCGCCGCATCCGCGACGAGGTGGTGCGGGGGCGGGACGTGATCATCTCCACCCACACCCACGACGACCTGGGCCTGGCCACCGCCAACGCCCTGGCGGGCGTGGAGAACGGGGCGGGCCAGATCGAGTGCACCATCAACGGCATCGGGGAGCGGGCGGGGAACACCTCCTTGGAGGAGGTGGTCATGGCCCTCTACGTGCGCCGGGACTGGTACAAGGCCTACACCCAGATCAACACCCGCGAGATCTACCGGGTAAGCCGCTTGGTGGAGCGCTACACCGGGATGCCCGTCCCCCCCAACAAGGCCATCGTGGGGGACAACGCCTTCGCCCACGAGTCCGGCATCCACCAAGACGGCGTCCTGAAGCACCGGGCCACCTACGAGATCATGGACGCCGAGCTCATCGGTAGGCGCCCGGCGGTGATCGTCCTCGGCAAGCACTCGGGGCGGGCGGCCTTTAAGAAGGCCCTCGAGGACCTGGGCTACAAGGACCTCTCCGAGGAGGAGCTGAAGAAGCTTTTCGCCCGCTTCAAGGAGATCGCCGAGAAAAAGGGCCCCCTCTCCGCCGAGGAGCTCCAGGCCCTGGTGGAAAGCGAACGGGAGCCCGTCTCCCACTTCTTCACCCTGGAGCACGTGCAGTTCTTTTCCGGCTCGGGCCTCCTGCCCACGGCCACGGTGAAGGTGAGGACCCCGGACGGGGAAAAGGTGGCCACCCACACGGGGGACGGGCCGGTGGACGCGGTGTACAAGGCCTTGGAGGAGGCCATCGGCCTCAAGCCAGAGCTGGAGCTTTACCGGGTGGAGGCCATCACGGGGAGCACCGAGGCCTTGGGCCAGGTGACGGTGCGGCTTAGGCTTGGGGAGCTCCAGGCGGTGGGGGTGGGGGTTTCCCCGGACATTATAGAGGCCAGCGCCCTGGCCTTTTTGGACGCCGCCGGGAAGCTGGCCTCGGGCCGGGCCACCCGCCACCCCCCTTCCATCTCCGAGGTGGCGCGCGGGGTTTAGGCATGGTGGAGATCCTGGATACCACGCTCCGGGACGGCACCCAGGGGGAAGGGGTAAGCCTCTCCGTGGACGACAAGGTGGCCATTGCCCGGCGCCTGGCCGCCTTCGGCATCCACGTGATTGAGGGGGGTTGGCCCGGCTCCAACCCCAAGGACGCGGAGTTCTTCGCCCGCATGAAGGGGGTGGACCTGGGGGCGGCGCGGCTTGCCGCCTTCGGGGCCACCCGCAAAAAGGGGCTTTCCCCGGAGGAGGACCCCTCCGTTTTGGCCCTTTTAGAGGCGGAAACCCCGGTGGTGGTCCTCTTCGGCAAAAGCTGGACCCTGCACGTGCTGGAGGCCCTGGAAACCTCCTTGGAGGAGAACCTCCGCATGATCCGGGACACGGTGGCCTTCTTCGCCCAGAGGGGAAAGCGGGTCATTTACGACGCCGAGCACTTTTTTGATGGCTACAAGGAGGACCCCAGCTACGCCCTCGCCACCCTCGAGGCCGCCCGGGAGGGAGGGGCCGACACCTTGGTCCTTTGCGACACCAACGGGGGGAGCCTGCCCGAGGAGGTCTACGCCATCACCAAGGCGGTGGTGGAGCGCTTCCCCGGGGTTAGGGTGGGCATCCACCCCCACAACGACGCCGAGCTCGCCGTGGCCAACGCCTTAGCGGCGGTGCGGGCTGGGGCTACCCACGTGCAGGGCACCATCAACGGCTACGGGGAGCGGTGCGGCAACCTGAACCTCACGAGCTTCCTCCCCACCCTGGTCTTCAAGTACAAAATCCCCGCCCTCCCCCCCGAGCGGCTTCGGGGCCTTAAGGAGCTTTCCCACTTCGTGGACGAGCGGGCCAACCTCACCCCAAACCGCCGCGCCCCCTACGTGGGGGAGGCGGCCTTCGCCCACAAGGCGGGGGTGCACGTGTCCGCCGTCCTGAAAAACCCCCGCACCTACGAGCACATCCCCCCGGAGTGGGTGGGGAACGCCCGCCGCTTTTTGGTCTCGGACGTCTCGGGCCGCTCCAACCTCCTGGCCAAGCTCCAGGAGCTCGGGGTGGACCTTTCCCGGGAGGAGGCCAAGCGCCTCTTGGATGAGGTGAAGGCCCTGGAGTACGAGGGCTACGCCTTTGAGGGGGCGGAGGCCAGCTTCTACCTCCTGGCCCACCGCCTAAGGGGCGGGGCGCTTCCCTTTAGCGTGGAGGGGTTTAGCGTCTTCGTCCACGGGGCGGGCCTGGACACCGCCTGGGCCGAGGCCACGGTGCGGGTGCGGGTGGGGGATAGCCTGCAACACACCGCCGCCGAGAGCCCCTTCGGTCCCGTTTCCGCCCTGGACAGGGCCTTCCGCAAGGCGGTGTTGCAGTTTTACCCGGAGCTTGACGACGTGGAGCTCACGGATTACAAGGTGCGCATCCTCTCCGGGCAGGAGGCGGGCACCAACTCGGGGGTGCGGGTGATGATCGAGATGAAGCGGGGGGAGGAGCGCTTCGCCACGGTGGGGGCCAGCGAGAACATCCTCGAGGCCTCCCTCAAGGCCCTCACCGACGGCTACGCCTACGCCCTCCTCTTCGCCCGGGCCCCTACGCCCAAGGAAGCCTGACCTCGGGAAAGGCCAGGGGGCTCACCGCCTCTTCGGGGGTGAGGAGGCGGATTTCCCGGTACCGCCCACCCCGGGGGTCGCGGTGGACCTCCAGGAGGCCCTCCTTCAGGTTCACGAGCCACACCTCGGGGATGCCCGCCTCGGCATAGAGGGGAAGCTTCACCCCTCGGTCAAACTCCAAGGAGGTGTCCGCCACCTCCACCAGGAGGAGGACGTCCTCGGGGGTGGGGAGGCGATCCTGGTAGCGCTCCAAGGGGGGCTTGAGGATGAGGAGGTCCGGCTCGGGCTCGGAGTCCTCCGCGAGGCGCAGGGGAGACTGAACCGCCACCAAGGCCTTGCCTGCCAAAGCTTCCTTCAGCCGGTGGTCCAAGCGCATCGCGGCGGCCACGTGCCTGGGTCCCATGGGGCTCATCTGGTACACCTCTCCCCTTAGGAGCTCCACGTGGGGCACCCCCTGGAAGGCCCGCTCAAACGCTTCCACGCTGAAGCGGTACCGGGTGGCCATGCCTCCATTATGCCCCGTGGCCGGCGTAGTGCTTGAGCCCAAGCCGCCAGAGGAGGCGCCAGAGGAGGAAGAAGAAAACCCCCCAAAGGAGCATCACCCAAAGGCCCGGGAAGAGGCGCACCTCCTGCCCCGCCAGGAGGGCGGCGGGGAGGTAGACCAGGTAGGGGAAGGGGGTGAGGAGGGCGAGGGTCCTTAGGGGTTCGGGGAAGACCTCCAGGGGGGCGATGGTCCCGGAGAGGAAGAGGTAAAGGAGGAAGAAGACCTCCTCCACCGCCGTGGCCCGCTCGCTGAAGAAGGTGAGGAGGGCGACGGCGTACTGCATGAGGTAGCGGAGCAAAAAGGCTAGGGCGGTGAGGAGGAGCCCGAGGAGGAAGGACAAAGGCTCAGGTTGGAAGCGGGCCTCGGGGAAGAGGAGAAAGAAGAGGAGGGTGAGGAGGACCACGAAGGGAAGCCGGGCGAGCCTTTCCGCCACGTGGGCCGCCAAGTGGTCAAAGAAGGGGTCCAGGGGCCTAAGGAGGCGGAAGGAGAGCCTCCCTTCCACCACGTCCCGCTCAAACTCCCACACCACCCAGACCACCGTGGCCTGGCGCACCAGGAAGACCATGAGGAAGTAGCGGGCGAACTCCCCGGGGCCTAAGGGGAAATCCCCGTGCCGTGCCGCTTCCGTCCAGACCCCAAGGAGGATCAGGGGAAGCGCCCCCGCCAGGGCCCAAAGGAAAAGCTCCGCCCGGTACTCCAGCATGTAGGCGAGGTACACCCCTAGGAGGGCCCAGGCCTTCCTCATCCCTCCACCTCCTTGGGGCTTTGGAAAACCCGGGCGATGACCTCTTCCAGGGGGGGCTCCTTGACCTCGAGGTCCTCCACGGGAAGCCCCTTCAGGATGAGGGCCACCCGCTCCGTGAGCCCCTCCCGGGGGACGAGGAGCCTGGCCTCCCGCCCCTCCGCTTCCCGCACCTCCCCGAAGGCCTTCAGGGCCTCCCGGGAGAGGGGTTTGGCCAGGACGAGCCGCACCTCCCGGTAGGGGGCGAAGCGGGCCAAAAGGCCCTCCAAGGCCCCGTCGTAGAGGAGCCTGCCATGGTGGATGACCAGGACCCTTTCGCAAAGGGCGGCGATGTCCGCCATGTAGTGGCTCGTGAGGAGGATGGTGGCCCCGTAGCGGGCGTTGTAGGCCCGCACGAACTCCCGCACCGCCACCTGGGCGTTCACGTCCAGGCCCAGGGTGGGCTCGTCCAGGAAGAGGACCTCGGGGCGGTGGAGGAGGGCGGCCAAAAGCTCCGCCTTCATCCTTTCCCCCAGGGAGAGCTTGCGCACGGGCTGGTGGAGCCTCCCCTCTAGCCCCAGCATCTCTGCCAGCTCCCCCACCCGCTTCCGGAACTCCCCCTCGGGGACCTCGTAGATGGCGGCGTTGAGCCGGAGGGTGTCCATGGCGGGCAGGTCCCAGATCAGCTGTTGCTTGTTGCCCATGACCAGGGTGATCTTCCTCAGGAAGGCCCTTTCCCGCCGCCAGGGCACGTGCCCCGCCACCAACGCCTCCCCACGGGTGGGGTGGAGGAGCCCCGTGAGCATCTTCAAGGTGGTGGTCTTGCCCGCCCCGTTGGGGCCCAAAAAGCCCACCACCTCCCCCCGCCGGATGGCGAAGCTCACCCCCTCCACCGCCCGCACCAGGCGGTACTGGCGGAAGAGGAAGTGGCGCAGGGTACCCAGGAGGCTTTCCTCCTTCAGGGCCACGCGGAAGTGCTTGGTGAGGTCTTGGGCGAGGACGACGGCCTCGAGGCGCACCCTCTAAGTCTACGTGGTGTAATGGTCTTTGTGCGCTACCTGCGGGTCTACCTCCTCTTTTTGCGCCTTTCCTTGGCGGCGGAGATGGAGTACCGCCTGAACTTCCTCCTGGGGCTTTTCTCCTCGGCCCTCACCCTCCTCGGGGCCCTCTTCGGCCTCCTCCTCCTCTACCAGGGGGGGTACCGGCCAGGGGGGTGGGCCTGGGAGGAGGCCCTTTTGGTCCTTGCCGCCTTCACCCTGCTACAGGGCCTTGGGAGCACCCTCCTCGCCCCCAACCTCAACAAGATCGTGGAGCACGTGCAGCAGGGCACCTTGGACTTCGTCCTCCTCAAGCCCTTAGACCCCCAGTTTTGGCTTTCCCTCAGGGTCTTTTCCCCTTGGGGCCTTGGGGATTTCCTCCTAGGGGTGGGGCTTCTCCTTTATGGGGGAAGCCGGCTTGGCCTTGGGCTTGGGGACTACTTCCTTTTCGCCTTCTACTGGCTCGTGGGGGCCCTCATCCTTTATAGCCTCTGGTTCCTCCTCGCCACCACCAGCATCTGGTTCGTGAAAATCTATAACGTCACCGAGGTCCTGCGGGGGCTTTTGGAGGCGGGGCGCTTTCCCGCCTCCAGCTACCCGGCCCTTTACCGCTTCTTCTTCACCTTCGTGGTTCCGGTGGCTTTCCTCACCACGGTGCCGGCGGAGGCCGCCTTGGGGCGGGGGGAGGCGCCCTGGGTGGCCTTGGGGCTGGCTTTGGGCCTTTTCCTCCTGGCGCGGGGCTTTTTCCGCTTGGCCCTTGGGAGCTACACCTCGGCCAGCAGTTAAAATCCCCCCATGGACTGGCTTTGGGTCCTCCTTCTGGCCTATCTCTTTGGGTCCATCCCCGCCGGGGTCTTGGTGGCCCGCACCTACGGGGTGGACCTCCGCAAGGTGGGTTCGGGGAACATCGGGGCCACCAACGTCCTCAGGGCCTTGGGGCCTGGCCCCGCCTTGGTGGTGGCCTTCTTTGACGTGTTTAAAGGGGGCATTGCGGTGCTCATCGCTCGGGCGGTGGGGATTGAAGGGCCCTTGCTCGGGGGGGTGGCCTTGGCGGCGGTTTTGGGGCACAACTTCTCGGTCTTTTTGGGCTTCCGGGGGGGGAAGGGGGTGGCCACCAGCTTCGGCACCCTGCTCTTCCTGGACCCCTTGCTCGCCCTTTGGACCTTGCCCATCGGGCTATCCGTGATGCTCCTCACCCGCTATGTGTCCGCGGGGAGCATGACCGGGGGCGTGGCGGCCTTGGTGCTTTCCTTGGCCCTGGGCCGGCCCCTTTGGGAGGTGGGCACCGTGGCCCTCATGGCCCTCCTCATCTTCTTCACCCACCGGGACAACCTAAAGCGCCTGCAGGCGGGCACGGAAAGGCGGCTAGGGGAAAGGGTGGAGGTGCGGGATGCTTGACCTTTTGGTCATCGCCCCCCATCCCGACGACGGGGAGCTCGGGTGCGGGGGGACCTTGGCAAGGGCCAAGGCGGAGGGGCTTTCCACTGGGATTTTGGACCTCACCCGGGGGGAGATGGGCTCCAAGGGTACCCCCGAGGAGCGGGAAAAGGAGGTGGCGGAGGCGAGCCGCATCCTGGGCTTGGACTTCCGGGGAAATCTGGGGCTTCCCGACGGGGGGCTTGCGGACCTCCCCGAGCAGCGGCATCGCCTGGCCGAGGTGCTCCGCAAGCTCAGGCCGCGGGTGGTGTTCGCCCCCCTTTCCGCCGACCGTCACCCCGACCACACCGCGGCGAGCCGCCTGGCGGTGGCCGCCATCCACTTGGCGGGCCTGAAGAAAGCCCCCTTGGAAGGGGAGCCCCACCGGGTAGAAAGGCTTTTCTTCTACCCGGGCAACCACCCCTTCACCCCCAGTTTCCTGGTGAAGATTTCCGCCTTCATAGACCAGTGGGAGCAAGCGGTCTTGGCCTACCGGAGCCAGTTCCTGGGCGAGGCGGCCAGCGAGACGGTGGGGCCCAAGGGGGTGGAGGCCCGCAAGGCCATGCGCCGCTACTGGGGGAACTACCTTGGGGTGGACTACGCCGAGCCCTTCGTGAGCCCCTTGCCCGTGCTCTACGTCCCCTGGTCCCGGGCCTAGCCCCTTGCATAACTTTGCAAGACCAAGGTATCCTAAGGGCCTCATGGGGGGAGACGCCCTGACCCTGCCCAAGGACCTGTTGGACTTTTCCGGCTACGGCGCCCAGGCCATCCGGGAGCTCATCGCCTTGGCGGACAGGCTCAAGCGCGAGCGCTACCGGGGAGAAGACCTTAAGGGTAAGGTCCTCGCCCTTCTCTTTGAGAAGCCTTCCTTGCGCACCCGCACCACCTTGGAGGTGGCCATGGTCCACCTGGGGGGGCATGCGGTCTACTTGGACCAAAAGCAGGTGGGCATCGGGGAGCGGGAGCCCGTGAAGGACGTGGCCAAGAACCTGGAGCGCTTCGTGGAGGGCATCGCCGCCCGGGTGTATCGGCACGGGACCGTGGCGGCCCTGGCCCGCCACGCCCGCATTCCCGTCATCAACGCCCTTTCCGACCGGGCCCATCCCCTGCAGGCCCTGGCGGACCTCCTCACCCTCAAGGAGGTCTTTGGGGGGTGGGAGGGCCTCGAGGTGGCCTGGGTGGGGGACGGGAACAACGTTTTAAACTCCCTCCTGGAGGTCGCGCCCCTGGTGGGGCTAAGGGTGCGGGTGGCCACCCCTAAGGGCTACGAGCCCGATCCCGCCCTTCTGGAAAAGGCCAAGGCCTACTTCACCCACGACCCCAAGGAGGCCGCCTTTGGGGCCCACGCCCTCTACACGGACGTCTGGACCAGCATGGGCCAGGAGGCGGAGCGGGAAAAGCGCCTCAAGGACTTCCGTGGCTTCCAGGTGAACGGGGAACTCCTCTCCCTCCTCCACCCCGAAGGGATCTTCCTCCACTGCCTCCCCGCCCACTACGGAGAGGAGACCACGGAGGAAGCCGTGCACGGCCCCAAAAGCCGCGTCTTTGACCAGGCGGAAAATCGTCTCCACACCGCCAAAGCCGTCCTCCTCACCTTGCTAAAGTAGGGGTATGGTCCGCCCTTACCGCTTTAGCCTGGAGGAGTTCCTGAAGCTTCCCCTGCCCGAGCGGGGGGTGGAGCTTCTGGAGGGGGAGATTTACCAGATGGCACCCATCGGCCCACGCCACGCCTACGTTCTGAACCGCTGGAACCGTCTCTTCGTGGAGCGCTTTCCCGAAGCGTTGGTGCAGGTTCAGGGTCCCTTGGCCCTGGCTCCGGATGTGTATTTGGAGCCGGACCTGGCCCTTCTGCGGCCGGGGGACTATGGGGAGCGCCTTCCTGGGGCGGAGGACGTGCTTTTGCTCCTGGAGGTTTCCGATGCTTCCTTGGAGTACGATTTAGGCAAAAAGGTGCCCCTATACGCCCGTATGGGCGTGCCCGAGGTTTGGGTCCAGGACCTCCAGGGGAGCCGGCTCCTCGTTTTCCGCACCCCGGAGGAGGGCCACTACCGGGAGCAGATCTGGGTTAAGCCCGGGGAGCGCCTGGCGCCCCTGGCCTTCCCGGAAGTTCTTCTGGAGGTGCCGTGGTAAGGGTGGGGATCCTGGGCGCCTCGGGATACGGCGGGGCGGAACTCCTTCGCCTTCTTAAGGAACACCCCGGGGTGGAACTGGTGGGTTTTTCCAGCCGCAAGCACGAGGGTAGACCCCTTTCTTCCGCTTGGCCCCAGCTTTGGGACCAAAGGCCCTTCGTTGCCCAAGAGGAGGTCTTGGAACGGGCGGACGTCCTGTTCCTGGCCCTCCCCAACGGCCTCGCCATGGGGATCACCCCCGAGGCCCTTCGCGCGGGCAAGCGGGTCATAGACCTTTCCGGGGACTACCGCCTTCCCCCGGAGGTCTACGAGGCCTGGTACGGGATCCGCCACCAAAGCCCCGAGCTCTTCCGGGAGGCGGTTTACGGCCTGCCCGAGCTCCACCGGGAGGAGCTCAGGGAAGCCCGCCTGGTGGCGAACCCTGGCTGCTACGTCACCGCCGCCACCTTGGCCCTCGCTCCCTTGGCGGCGGAAGGGGTTCTCCGGGGTGCCTTCGTGGTGGGCCTAAGCGGGGTTTCGGGGGCGGGCAGGGAGGGGGAAGGCACCTTCTTCGCCGAGGTGAACGAGAACCTGAAACCCTACAAGGTAGGGGGCACCCACCGCCACATCCCCGAGATGGAAGCGAACCTGGGCCGCCTCCTGGCCCAAGGGCGGAGGGTGCGCACCCACGGGCCCAGGCGGGAGGTGCGCCTTTCCTTCACCCCCCACCTGGTGCCCATGACCCGGGGGATTTTGGTCACCGCGGAGGCGGAGGTGGAGGGGACCTGGAGCCAGGAGGCTCTGGACGCCCTCTACCGGGACTTCTACCTAGGGGAGCCCTTCGTGCGGGTTTTGGGGGGGCTTCCCGAGACCAAGGGCACCTATGGCGCCAACCGGGTGGACCTCAAGCCCCTCTACGAGGAAAGGACTGGGCGCGTCCTGGTCTTCGCCGCCTTGGACAACCTGGTGAAGGGCATGGCGGGGCAGGCGGTGCAGAACCTGAACCTGATGCTGGGCCTACCCGAGGACACCGCCTTGCCCAAGGAGGGCGTATGGCCGTGAGGTTACCCAGGGGTTTCCGCGCCGGGGCTACCCGGGCGGGCATCAAGCCTTCGGGCAAGCCGGACCTGGCCCTTTTGGTCTCAGGGCTTCCCGCCCAATGGGCCTACGCCGCCACCCAGAACCGGGCCGCGGCCCCTTCCATCCACCGGGGCCGGGGGCTTTACGCCACCGGAGCCCCCTTGCGGGCCGTGGTGGTGAACGCCGGCAACGCCAACTGCGCCACGGGGGAGCGGGGCTTCCGGGACGACGCGCGGATGGCCGAGCTCGCCGCCTTCCGCCTGGGCCTTGCCCCCGAGGAGGTGCTCACCGCCTCCACGGGGGTGATCGGGGTGCCCCTGCCCGTGGAGCGGATCGCGGCGGGCCTGCCGCAAATAGAGCTCACCCCTTACGCCGACCCCTTCGCCGAGGCCATCCTCACCACCGACCTGGTGCCCAAGGTGGCGGAGGCCGAGGTGGCGGGGGCCAGGGTGGTGGGCATCGCCAAGGGGAGTGGGATGATCCACCCCAACATGGCCACCATGCTGGCCTTTTTGGTCACGGACGCCTGGGTGCCCCAGGAGGCCTTGCGGGAGGCCTGGAGGGGCATCGTGGACCGCACCTTCAACCAGGTGACCGTGGACGGGGACACCTCCACCAACGACCTGGCTTTGGTCCTGGCCAACGGGGCCTACGGCGAGGTGCCTTTGGAGACCTTTTTCCAGGCCCTGGAAGGGGTGGCCCGGGAGCTCGCCAAAAAGATCGCCCGGGACGGGGAGGGTGCCAGCAAGCTCCTGGTGGTTCGGGTGGTGGGGGCGGCCACGGAGGGGGAGGCGAGGCAGGCGGCCAGGGCGGTGGCGGGGAGCCTCCTTTGGAAAAGCGCCCTTTACGGGAACGACCCCAACTGGGGGCGGATTTTGGCCGCCTTGGGCAACTCGGGGGCCCGGTTTGACCCCTTGCGGGTGCGCATCCACCTTCAGGGCATCCCCCTATACGCCGGCGGCGTCCTTCCCTTTGACCGGGAAGCGGCGAGCCAGGCCATGCGGGCTGAGGTGGTGGAGGTCTTGGCGGATCTGGGAGAGGGGGAAGGGGCGGCGGAGGCCTACGGGTGCGACCTGACCGAGGGGTATGTGCGGATTAACGCCTTGTACACGACTTGACAGCTTGCCAAGGAAACAAATATGATGTAGACGGCCTTAAGTGGCCTAGTGAAAGGAGGGTGGTAGGTATGATGAGGTGGAAGAACCTGTTGGCTCTCTGTGCGATTGCTTTGGGGTTTGGCCTTGCGCAGGGGCGGCTTTACGGAGAGGCCTTGGGCGGGAATCTTTCTGTAACCCCAAACTTTTCGGCCGCCTTAGGAATCCGTGCTGGCGCTGAAAACGTCCTTGGGCCTGTGGGGTTCAGGGGTGCGGTGGAGCTCGGTTCTTCTAGCGTTAACAACGTTAGCATTCTGCTTGTGGCGTTGAACGTGGATGCGCTTTATCCCCTACCCCTGGACCAGGGCTTGAAGGTGGATGCGGGCCTTGGTCTTGGTTTGCTCTTGGTTTCTGCAGGCGGCACTTCGGCTACCGATTTTGCTGTCCGTGGTCTCGTTGGGCTTGAGGTACCAGTTCAGGGTAGCCTCGCTTTGCGGGTAGAACCTACGTTTAGCTACTACTTTCAGGCCCAACAGGCAGCCTTCGGAATCGTTTTCGGCCCCAGGGTTTATCTGAAGTAGTCCCTTGCTATCCTGAAGGGGATGCGTAGGCATCCCCTTCTTCTTTTGCTTTTCCTTTCCGGTTGCGCTCGGCCCGATGGGGCCCCGCCGGAGCTCGGCCTGGTGGAGCCCCTGGGTGGGGCGGTGGCCCCCGGCAAGGCCCTGGTGGTGGAGGGCTACGCCTTTGACCCCTCCGGGGTGGTAAGCGTGCGGGCGCAAGGGGCGGAGGTGCTGGGGGAGGTGGAGAAGGGCAAGCGGCTCGTGCGCTTCCGCTTCCGCCTACAGGCCCCCACCTCGGGGGAGGTGGAACTGAGGATGGAGGCGGTGGACGCCCTGGGCCACCGGGTGGAGCGGCGCGTTCCCTTGGTGCTGGACGCTGCGCCGCCCCGCATCGTGCTGGAAAGGCTAGAGCGGGAGGGGAGCCTTTACCGGGTCTATGGCCGGGTGGAGGACAACGTGCGGGTGGACCGGGTGGTGGTGCAAATGGGGGGGCGCTACACGCCGCTTTCCCTGCCCAAGGAGGCTAAGGTGTCCTTCCTGGCAGAGGTGCCCCAGGGGGCGGTGGTGGTGGCGGTGGACGCCGCGGGAAACCGCGCCTCCCGTCGCATTCCCTAAGGGGATTTGTGGTAAACTTCCCGCCAGTATGCCGCTAGGGGAAGCCCTGGAAGACCTGGCCCGGGCCCTTAGGGAAACGCCCGTAAAGGCCCAGGAGGCGGGGCGCTTTCGGGAAATCGCCAGGCTCCTCCACCGCCTCCCCCCGAGCCGGGAGCGGGACGGGCTTTTGGCGGTGGCGTACCTCAGGCTTTACCAGCTTTTAGGCCAGGAGGAGGACTACCTCAGGGGGTATAGCTACGCCCGCACCGCCCGCCTCGAGGCGGTGCGGCTTCTAAGCGAACGTTTGGGAGAACGCCTATGAAGGAGCTTCTCGGCCTGCTTGCCGTTTGGAGCATTGGCCTTTCGGGCTTGGCCCTCGTTTTTGGGGTGTTCCTGATCCGCCGGGAGAAGCGGGTGTGGCACCACCGCACCATGCTCCTCGCCACCAGCTTGGCGGCCCTCTTCTTGGTCTTCTACCTCACCAAGTGGGGGCTTTACGGCACCACGGCCTACGGGGGGCCGGAGGCGTGGCGGGGAGCCTACTACTTCATTCTCGTCACCCACACCCTCCTCGCCGCCCTCAACGGCCCCTTGGCCTTTTACGTCATCTGGCGGGCCCTTAGGGGGGAGTTCGCCCTCCACAAGCGCTGGGCCAAGGTCTTGGTGCCCATTTGGCTCTACGTGGCCCTCACGGGTTGGGTGATCTACCTGGTGCTCAAGCGCTACGGGGTGGAGTCGGGGGGAGTCGCCTTCTAGACCAGGGCTCCACCACGATCCTTCCTTCCACCACCCGGGCGAGCTCCGGGCCTGTCGCCTCTTCCCCTTCGGGGGCTTGGGCCAGGTGGGGGCCGATGCGAAGTTGCTTGGCGGCCAGGCTCAGGGCGAAGATGAAGCGCTCCTCGTCCCCTCCAGCCCCAGCGTGGGCCAGGCCCCGGAGCTTGCCCACCACGATCACGTCGCCCCCCGCCACCACCTCGGCCCCCGGGTTCACGTCCCCCAGGACCACGACGGTGCCAGGGTGCTCCACCCGCTCCCCAGCCCTCAGGGTTTTGCCCACCACCAGGGTGCCGAGGCTTTTGTGGCTCCGGGCGGGCACCAGGGTGAGGGGTCGGCCTAGGGCGAGGAGGGCTTGCAACACCTCTTGGGACACGGGGCCCGCCACCTCCACCTCCAGGGGAAGGCCCTCGGGGAGCGTGAGGCGGGCTAGGTCCTCGGGGCTTTCCCCCCCGTCCAGCCGCAGGGCCAGGGCCTTGGGCGTGGCGCGAAGGCGCATGGGGTCATTCTACCGGGCTTGGGCTTCCCCCGACACCTTCCAGTAGGCCTCCATCACCTTGCGCACCGCCGGCAAGGCCACCCGGCTTCCCTCCCCGCCGTTTTCAAAGAAGGCCACCACCACCAGGGGTGGGTAGGGGCTGTTGGGGTCCGTGGGGCCGTAGCCCATGTACCAAGCGTGCTCCAGGCCCCGGCGCTTGCCGGGAGTTTCCGCGGTGCCCGTCTTGCCCCCGGTGGGCACGGGGAAGTTGCCCAGCACATGCCGGGCCGTGCCCTCGGCGACGGTCTTGCGCAGGCCTTCCTGGAGAACGGTAAAGAAGCGGCCTGGCACTGGCTTTAGGGTAGGCTTCACCTCCTCCTTGCCGATCCGCTTCACCAGGTGGAGCTGGGGCTTCTTCCCCCCGTTGGCTATCGTGGCCAGCATCCGGGCGACCTGGGCCGGGGTGGCCAGGACCGGGCCTTGGCCGATGGCCACGGAGAGGGTTTCCCCAGGGTACCAGGGTTCCCCCAAGGCCTCCCGCTTCCAGGCGCGGGTGGGGAGGAGGCCGGTTTTCTCCGCCACCTCCACCCCCGTGGGTTCCCCGAGGCCCAGAAGCCGAGCCCGGGCCGCCAGGCGGTCCACCAAGCCCAAGGGGTCTTGGGCCACCGCCTGGTAGTACCAGGTGTTGCAGCTCCAGGCGATGGCTTCCCGCACCGTCATGGGGCCCAGGTCCCGGGTGGCCCAGTTGCGCCGCACCTGGCCCCCGTAGACGATGTAGGGGCTACAGCGGTAGGTGGTGGCCGGGCCCACGTACCCCTCCTCCAGGAGGGCGTAGCTGGTGGCGAGCTTGAAGGTGGAGCCCGGGGTGTAGGGTTGCAGGGCCCGGTTCAAGAGGGGAAGGTCCTTGTCCTGGAGGAGGTCCTGCACCTCCTTGGGCACGGGGCGCTTGGCGAAGAGACCCGGGTCAAAGGAGGGGGCGCTGGCCATGGCCAGGACCTCCCCGGTGCGGGGGTCCAGGGCCACGATGGCCCCCTTGACCCGGGTCTCGGGGGGAAGCCCGTTCAGCCGGCGGCCGGCGTTGATGTCGCTTAAGGCCTCCTCCAAGGCCCGCTCCGCCGCCCGCTGCAGGTCCAGGTCTAGGGTCAAGACCACGTCCTGCCCCGGGGTGGGCTCCTCCAGGATGGTTTCCCGCAGGCGCTCCCCCCGGACGTTCACCTCCACCGCTTTGACTCCCCGCTTGCCCCGCAGGTGGGACTCCAGGGCCGCCTCGAGGCCCGCCTGTCCCACCTGCTCGTCCGGGCTATACCCCCGCTTCACCTGCTCGGCATTGGCCTGCAGAACGTAGCCCAAGACGGGCCCGGATATGGGGTTGGGGTAGTGGCGCTCAATGCGCTCCACCAGCTTCAGGTTCTTCTGCCCGGCGGTGAGCTCCGCCAGGGTGGGGAGGAGGTGTTCCGGCACCCCGGCCTTGAGCACCCCCGCTTCCTTGGGAAGCTCCTTTAGGCCCAGAAGGGGAAGAAGCCTTTCCTTGTAGGCCACCTCTCCGCCCTCGTAGACCAGGTCCACCACCAACCGGTCTTGGGCGATGACCCGGCCCTTGCGGTCCAGGATCCTCCCCCTGGGGGCGGGGATGCCTTCGGTTTTCAGGTAGTTCCCTTGGCTTTTTAGGGCGTACTTCTCGTGCTCCAGGATCTGGAGTTGCCAGGCCCTAAGCCCAAGGAGGCCAAAGGCCAGGAGGAAGAAGGCCATGAGGGCGTAAAGCCGTGCGGTCATGGCGCCTTACCCAAGCCGCCCAGGCGGAGGGCGAGGAGGAAAAGGGGAAGGGTGAAAAGCCCCTCCAAGAACAAGTCCAGGGGCAGAAGCGGCGGAAGATCCAAACGGAGCCAGTAAGCCACCAGGAAGTAGCCGAACCACTTGGCGAAAAAAGCCCAGAGGAAGGCGAAGATGGTCCCCAGGCCTTCCCCGGCCACCAGGCGGCGGCTTGCCGCGTAGAAGGCGTAGGCGGCGAGGAGGAGGCCCGTGGCGTGGAGGCCCAGGAGGCCGAAGCCCAAGAGGTCCTGTAGAAGCCCTAGGAGGAAGGCGGCGGGAAGCCCCAGGTAGTAGGGCCTTTCCCAGGCGTACCAGAGGGCGAGGACCAGGAAGAGGTCCGGGGCCATGAGCCCTTGGGGCCAGACCGCTCCCAAGAACCCGGCCAGGAAGAGGGTTAGGAAAAGGGCGAGAAGCGCCTTCATAGGGGCCTCAGGACGATGACCTCCTCCAGGAGGGAAAGCTCCACCAGGGGTTTGGCCCAGGCCCTGAGCTTCAGCCCCCCCTGCACCCGCTCCACCCGCTCCACCCTACCCACGGGGATGCCCGCCGGGAAGAGGCCCAAAGGGGCCCCGGTGAGGAGGAGCTCCCCGGGCGCCACCTGGACCGTGGGGGGGAACTCGGCGAGGACCCGGTCCGGGGGGGCGCCGCGGGCCACGCCCCGGCCCGGGGCCTTTTCGGGGCGCACCCCCACCTGGCTTTCCGGGTCCAGGAGGGTGCGCACCAGGGCCCGGTGGGCCTCCACCTCCACCACCAGGCCCACGAGCCCCTCGGGGGCGGTGACGGGCATACCCACCCGGATCCCGTCCTGCTCCCCCAGGCCAATCACCAGGCGGCGGTAGAGCCCGGAGAGGTCCTCCCCCACCACGGGGGCCACGGCCACCACCCCTGGGGCCTGCTCCTGCCGCACCCGAAGGGCCCGGGAAAGCCGCTCCACCTCCAGGCGTAGCCGCTGGTTCTCCGCCTCCAGGGCCGCCACCTTCGCCCGGAGGGTCCGGTTTTCCCCGTAGAGGTCCTGGCGGTTCATCAGGGCGGCGAGGCCCGCCCTCACGTTCTCCCCCAGGCGGTGGCCCAAGGTGGGAAGGGGGGCGGTGAGGGGGGAAAGGAGGAGGGCCACCCGGGGGGCCAGGGGCCGGGTGAGGGCGGCCAGGGCGAGTCCCAAGGCCAGGAGGAGAAGGAAGAGGAGGCGGCGCAGGGCGGTTTCGCTCACGGCCGAAACCCCCTTTGCCAAAGGAGGGCGAAGACCCGGGCCACGGGCAGGCCCACCACGGTGTAGAAGTCCCCTTCCACCCTTTCCAAAAGGGCCATGCCAAGCCCCTGGGCCCCGTAGCCCCCCGCCTTGTCCAGGCCCTCGCCGCTTCGCACGTACCAGGCGATCTCCTCTTCGGAAAGCGCGCGGAAGCGCACCGCCGCCGTGTGCACCTCCGCCACCTCGTCCAGGGGCGTGCGTAGGTAGATGGCGGTGTGCACCAGGTGCTCCCTGCCGGAGAGGAGCCTTAGGAAAAGGCGGTTTTCCTCCGGGTCCTTGGGCTTGCCCAAGGCCTTGCCCTCCAAGTCCACCACGGTGTCCGCCGCCAGGACCCAAGGGCCTTCCACCCTTTCCCCCTTGCGTCGGGCAAGCGCCAGGGCGAGCTCGGGCGGGGGGAGGGCAAGGTCCTCCTCCGCCACCCCGGGGACCACCACCTTTAGGGGGTAGCCCAAGGCCTCCAGGAGGGCCTTCCGCCTAGGGCTTCCCGAGGCCAGGACTAGAGGGGTTCGCCCGCCTGCCAAAGCCTGAGCACCTCCTTTCTGTAGGCCTCCGCCAGGGAGGGGCTTTTTAGGACCAGGAGGTTTTCGTTGTTCACCTCCCGGGCTCGGAAGGTGAAGTTGTAGCTTCCCGTGATCACGTGGGCTTCGTCCAGGACCATGACCTTGTGGTGGAGGGTGTAGGGGTTGGCGTCCTTGCGCACGGGGATGCCCCCTTGCAACAAGGCCTCCTCCCGGCTGTCCCCCAGGTTGCGGGCCTCGAGGACCACCCGCACCTCCACCCCCCGCCGCTTGGCCCCCAGGAGGGCATCCACGATCTCCCGGTCCGTGAGGACGAAGGCGGCCACCAGGATTTCCCGCTTGGCCCTTCGGATCTCCCGGAGGATGGCCTCCTGGGCGAGACCGCCTCCTTTGGGGCTGAAGTACGCCACCCCTTCCACCCCTTCCAGGGCGAAGGCCACGGGCTGGCCCAAACCCTCCTTGACCCCGCTGAAGAGGGCCTGGAACTCCCTTGCGTAGCCCTCCGCCAGGGTGGGGGAGGGGAGGAGAAGGGCGTTTTCGTTGTTGCGGGCGAAGGCGTTCCAGGTCATGTTCACGCTTCCCGTCCACACCGCCTTCTGGTCCACCACCAGGAACTTGTGGTGCATGAAGCCCTCCCGCTCGTCGTAGCAGACGGGGATGCCGGCGACCTCCTCGCAGTCAAGGGAAAGGGGCTTGACCCGTTCCCGCAAGAGGGCGCGGGGCACCCTGGGAGGCTCTTCCCCTTGCCCCAAGGAAGCCGCCACCAAGTAGCGGCGAAAGTCCTCCCGGTAGTCGCTTTCCCCGTAAAGCCTGACCCTTACCCCCCGTTTGTGGGCGGCGAGCAGGCCTTGGGCGATTTTTAGGTCCCGGAACTCGTAGAAGGCCCCGTCCAGGGTTTCCTGGGCCGAGGCCATGAGGGCGAGGAGCCGCTCCTTGGCCCTTTCCCCGTCTTCCCCGTCTTCGGGCATGAAGTAGACCTCGGTCTTCCCCGCCTCTACTGGGGGCGGGGCGGGGCGGCGGAACTCTTGGTAGGCCCAAAGGAGAAGGAGGACAAGGAGGACCAGGTAACCGGGAAGCCCGGCCAGGCTCCTCTGCTTCCTCCTAGTACCCACTTCCCGCCTCCCCCCGCACCAGGGCTACCCCGCTGGAGGTGCCGAGCCGGCTCGCCCCCGCCACCAGGAGCTTAAGGGCGGTTTCCCGGTCGCGGATGCCCCCCGCCGCCTTCACCTGGGCCCGGCCCCTCGCCACCCGCACCAGGAGCGCCACGTCCTCGAGGCTCGCCCCACGGGGGCCAAAGCCCGTGGAGGTCTTGAGGAAGTCGGCCCCGCCCCGGATGGCCGCCTCGGCCAGGGCCTCCAGGGCCTCCGGGGCGAAGTGGCCGGTTTCCAGGATCACCTTGAGCACCGCCCGGGGCACCGCCTCCCGCACCGCCCGCACCTCGCTTTCCACGTGGGCCAGGTCCCCCGCCAAGGCCCGGCCCAGGTGGACCACCATGTCTATCTCGTCCGCCCCCCGGGCGTAGGCCAGGCTGGCCTCGAGGGCCTTCACCTCCTTTTCCTGGTACCCCAAGGGAAAGCCCACCACCGTCACCAGGCGGAAGGGCGCATGGGGGTAGCGCTCCCGCACGAAGCCCACGTAGGAAGGGGGGATGCAAAGACCAAAGAAACCGTACTCCAGCGCCTCTTCCGCCACCTTGGTGATCTCTTCCGGGGTGGCGGTGGGCTTCAGGAGGGTGTGGTCAATGTGGGCCGCTAGGTCCATACCCTGCCATCATACGCAAGGGGCGTGATAGGATGAAAAGAGGCCCCCAAGCGGGGCTTTTTTTGAGGTAAGCATGCTTGCGGTCGGCATCGTAGGTCTACCCAACGTGGGCAAGTCCACCCTCTTCAACGCCCTGACCCGGGCGGGCGCCCTGGCGGCCAACTACCCCTTCGCCACCATAGACAAGAACGTGGGCGTGGTGCCCCTGGAGGACGAAAGGCTTTACGCCTTGCAGAAGGTCTTCGCCAAGGGGGAAAGGGTTCCCCCCGTGGTGCCCACCCACGTGGAGTTCGTGGACATCGCTGGCCTCGTGAAGGGGGCCCACAGGGGGGAAGGCTTGGGCAACCAGTTTTTGGCCCACATCCGCGAGGTGGGGGCCATCGCCCACGTCCTCCGGTGCTTCCCCGACCCCGAGGTGGTCCACGTCATGGGCCGGGTGGACCCCTTGGAGGACGCGGAGGTGGTGGAAACCGAGCTCCTCCTCGCCGACCTTGCCACCTTAGAGCGCCGGCTTGAGCGCCTCCGCAAGGAGGCCCGGGCCGACCGGGAAAGGCTTCCCCTCTTGGAGGCGGCGGAAGGGCTTTACGCCCACCTGCAGGCGGGAAGGCCCGCCCGCACCCACCCCCTTTCGGAGGAGGTGCGCCGCTTCCTCAAGGAAACCCCCCTCCTCACCGCCAAGCCGGTCATTTATGTGGCCAACGTGGCGGAGGAGGACCTCCCTGAGGGGGAGGGGAACCCTCATGTTCAGGCGGTGCGGGAGAAGGCGAAGGCGGAAGGGGCGGAGGTGGTGGTGGCCTCCGCCAAGCTGGAGGCGGAGCTCGCCGAACTTCCTGGAGAAGAGGCGAAGGAGCTCCTCGCCGCCTATGGCCTCACGCAAAGCGGCCTGCAACGCCTGGCCCAGGCGGGGTATAGGGCCTTGGGGCTTCTCACCTTCTTCACCGCCGGGGAGAAGGAGGTGCGGGCCTGGACGGTGCGCCAAGGGGCCAAGGCCCCGGAGGCGGCGGGGGAGATCCACTCAGACATGGAGCGGGGCTTCATCCGGGCCGAGGTGATCCCCTGGGACAAGCTGGTGGAGGCCGGGGGGTGGGCTAAGGCCAAGGAGCGGGGCTGGGTGCGCCTCGAGGGCAAGGACTACGAGGTGCAGGACGGGGACGTGATCTATGTACTTTTCAATGCCTAAAGGCCCCACTCACTGCTGTACCCGGCCCTACACATGTGAG
>NZ_JTJB01000023.1 GCF_000794385.1 Thermus sp. 2.9 | reverse complement strand
CTACAACTGCTTGACCGGACCCCAAGCTTCCCCCTAAGATGGGGGTTGCCTGGTGCCCGGGGCGGCGTAGCTCAGGCGGTCAGAGCACACGACTCATAATCGTGGTGTCGTGGGTTCGAGTCCCACCGCCGCCACCAGCGCCCGGAGCCAAAACTCCCGCCCTCGGAAGTCAGGGCGGGAGTGGCTTTTGACCGCAGGAAAGGCAAGGGAGCAGAGTTTTTGGGAACTTTCCAATGGATGTTTGGCGGGACCTTTACAGGGAAGTCTTGCCTACCTTATTCCCCTTTTACACGCTAAAGTGGGAGGCATGGAACGTTCCACCTCCGCTCGCCTTTTCGCCGAGGCAAGCGAGCACATCCCAGGCGGTGTCTCCAGCCCCGTGCGGGCCTTCCGGGCCGTGGGGGGGACCCCTGTGTTCCTCGTGCGGGGAGAAGGGGCCTACGCCTTTGACGCGGACGGGAACCGGTACGTGGACTACGTGATGAGCTGGGGACCCCTCATCCTCGGCCACGCCCACCCCGAGGTGGTGGCGCGGGTGAAGGAGGTGGCGGAAAAGGGGCTCACCTTCGGGGCGCCCCACCCCTTGGAGGTGGCCTTGGCCCAAGCGGTGAAGCGGGCCTACCCGGGGGTGGACCTGGTGCGCTTTGTGAGCACCGGGACCGAGGCCACCATGTCCGCCATCCGCCTCGCCCGGGGGTACACGGGCCGGAAGTACGTGGTGAAGTTCCGCGGCAACTACCATGGCCACGCGGACGGCCTCCTGGTGGAGGCCGGCTCGGGGGCCCTCACCTTCGGCGTTCCCTCCAGCGCCGGCGTGCCCGAGGAGTACGCCCGGCTCACCCTGGTCCTGGAGTACAACGATCCCGAGGGGCTCCGGGCGCTTCTCCGCGCCCGGGGGGAGGAGATCGCCGCCATCATCTTTGAGCCGGTGGTGGGGAACGCTGGGGTCCTCGTCCCCACGGAGGCGTTTTTAAGGGCCCTGCACGAGGCCAAGGACTACGGCGTCCTCCTCATCGCCGACGAGGTGATGACGGGTTTCCGCCTGGCCTTCGGCGGGGCCACGGAGCGGTTTGGCCTCAAGCCCGACCTCGTGACCTTGGGGAAGATCCTGGGTGGTGGGCTTCCCGCCGCCGCCTACGCTGGGAGGCGGGAGATCATGGAGAAGGTGGCCCCCTTGGGGCCCGTCTACCAGGCGGGGACGCTTTCGGGAAACCCCTTGGCCATGGTGGCGGGGCTCGCCACCTTGGAAATATTGGAGAAAAATCAGGGCTACTACGCCTACCTCGAGGCCCTGGGGGCCAGGCTGGAGGCGGGGCTTAGGGAGGTGCTGGGGGAGAAGGGCATCCCCCACGCGGTGAACCGCGTGGGCTCCATGCTCACCGTCTTCTTCACCGAGGGCCCGGTGCGCACCTTCCAGGACGCCAGGCGCACGGACACGGAGCTTTTCAAGCGCTTCTTCCACGGGCTCTTGGACCGGGGAATCTACTGGCCCCCCTCCAACTTTGAGGCGGCCTTCCTCTCCGTGGCCCACACGGAAAAGGAGGTGGACAGGACCTTGGAGGCGGTGCGCCAGGCCCTATGACGCGCCTCAAGGACCCCATCTGCGCCGTGGCCACTCCCCCGGGGAAGGGGGCCATCGGGGTGGTGCGCCTTTCCGGGGAGGGGGCCTTGGAGGTGGCGGCCCGGGTCTGGCGGGGCAAGGACCCGAGGCGGCTTAAGGGGGGGCGGTTCACCCTGGGGGAGGTGGTGGACCCCGCCACGGGGGAGGTTTTGGACCAGGCCCTTCTCCTCGTCTTCCGCGCCCCCAGGTCCTACACCGGGGAGGACGCCTGCGAGTTCCACACCCACGGCTCCCCCGCGGTGCTGAGGCGGATCCTGGAGGCCCTTTACGCCGCCGGGGCCAGGCCCGCGGGTCCGGGGGAGTTCACCCTAAGGGCCTACCTCAACGGCAAGCTGGACCTGGCCCAGGCGGAGGCGGTCTTGGCCTTGGTGGAGGCGGAGGGGGACCTCGCCCGCAGGCAGGCCCTTAGGGCCTTGGAAGGGGCTCTTTCCCGCAAGATTGAGGCCCTGGAGCAGAGGCTTTTGGACCTCCTCGCCCACATCCAGGCCCTTTTGGACTACCCCGAGGAGGGGGTGGAGCCCCTGGAGGCGGAAAGGACCATCCGGGAGGTTCTGGCGGAGGTGGAGGGCCTTTTGGCCCAGGCCCGGGCTTCCCGGCTGGCGCAAAGGGGGGCGCGCCTGGCCCTGATCGGCGCCCCCAACGCCGGCAAGAGTAGCCTCCTAAACGCCCTTTTGGGCTACGAAAGGGCCCTTGTTTCCCCCATTCCCGGCACCACGCGGGACTACCTCGAGGCCCCCCTGGAGCTCTTCGGCATTCCCCTCGTGGCGGTGGACACCGCCGGGGTGCGGGACACGGAGGACCCCTTGGAGCGGGCCGGGGTGGAGCGGGCCTTGCGCATCGCCGAGGAGGCGGACCTCGTCCTCTACGTGGTGGACCGCTCCCTCCCGAGGCCCGCCCCACCCCCCCTCCCTTGGGAGCGCACCCTCAAGGTGGCCACCAAGGCGGACCTGCCCCCCGCCTGGGAGGACCCCGGCTTCCTTCTCGTGTCCAGCCGCACAGGGGAGGGGATGGAGGGGCTAAAGGAGGCCATTCACCGGGCGCTCCTGGGGGAAGGAGGGGGGGAGCTTTTGCTCACGGAGCGGCAGGTGGAGGCGCTCCACCGGGCGCGGGAGAGGCTCCTCGAGGCCCTAAGCCTCCCCCAGGACCTTGTGGGCCTCGCCCTGCAGGAGGCCCTGGAGGCCCTAAGCGCCCTCCGCGGCCGGGGGGAAGTGACCGAGGTGGTGGTGGCCCGGGTGTTCCAGAACTTTTGCGTGGGGAAGTGACGGCATTCCCCCATACCTTCGTGTGCTACTTGATCTGAAGCCCTGGGGTGTGAAAAAAGGGGGGTGCTATGGAAGCTCACTGCGAGCACCCCA
>NZ_JTJB01000022.1 GCF_000794385.1 Thermus sp. 2.9 | reverse complement strand
GCTTTCAGAGTTTTGGGGCGAAAGGGTGGTTGACATCACACATGGTGGACCTGCCTCCCAAATGCCAGTCTTTTGCTCTGGCCTGATAAGGCCTTATAGCATCACTTGTGTTAGAAGTAGGAAAGGAAGTCATCGTATCTTCGTAGTCTCGTCAGCTCGGTCTGACTCTCTGGAAGATGTCAGGGGCCTTGTCAGCGAGATTACTACCGGAACGCCAACCCCCGTGATCATAGACATCCCGAGTCGGCGTTCGGTGGGTACCGAAGGGTTTACCCCTCCAGAAACTTGGCCAGAAAACTGGAGCGCCTTTGCAAGTAAGTGCAGTAAAAACTCATGGACAACCTTCCTACCCGATGTAGAGGATACCCTCGTTCTGGCGATTTCGAGCCTAGGACGCGTAGTGGTGTTTCCACTTGAGGAGCAAAACTCTAGGCCCCAGAGTGCCTTAGAGATAGCAGAAAGGCACACGATCGGTTACGATTTGGGTGAGCTCGGAGGTATCATTGGCCATCCCTACAACCACCTGCTGTACGTCACACAACCAATTCAAGGAACTATAATTGCCCTAGATCCGCAGGAATCTAGAAGCTATGCATTTGATCCCCCGGTTGTGAGGGGCTTGCCCTCTCCGACTTGCGTGCGCTTCACCCCAGATGGGGAAAAGATGCTAGTTTGCTCTCCCACAAATGGGGTCGTCTGGGAAGTAACAGGCTTCTCTTCATGACAAGCGTCCTCTAATGCTTGTGGCCCCGCTCCTTGCTCTGGAAGCCTTCCGCCTCTTCGGGGCGGGGTTCTTCTACTTCGCCCACGCCGCCCTCACCGCTCTTGGGGCCTTGAGCCCCCTAGAGGCCAGCCTAGCCCTGGCCTTCCGCCTCCTGGCCGAGCCCCTCTTCGCCCTCTACGGGGGGCATCTGGCCGACCGGTGGCCTAGGGGAAGGCTCCTCCTCCTGGCCGCCTTGGGCCAGGGAGGGCTCACCCTGGCCCTCCTCCCCCTCCTCAGCGCCCCCTCTCCCCTCCCCCTCTACCTCTTGGGCTTCCTCTTCGCCTTCCTGGAGGCCCTGCGGATGGTGGCCGCCGGGGCCCTCCTCGCCGACCTCCTCCCCAAGGAGGCCCTGGCTCGGGCCCGGGGGCAGCTGGGGGCCTTCTATGCCGCTGCCGACGCCCTTTCCGATCTGGCCGCAGGTCTCCTCTTCACCCGAAGCCGCCCCTGGACCGTCGGCCTGGGAAGCGGGCTCCTCTTCCTCGCGGCCGGGCTCTACCGCGCCCTTCCCCTGCCCCCAAGATCCTCGGTGAGACCAGAGGGGGGAAGCCTCTTGGGCTTGCGCTTCCTTTGGGAAAGCCCCTCCCTCCGTCCTCTCCTGCTCCAGGAGGCCCTCCTGGGCCTGGCCTACGCCTTCTTCGCCGGCCTCCTGCCCTTTGTGGTTCTGCGGAGCCTGGGGGAGGTCTCCTGGATCCTGGGCCTCCTGGGCGCAGTCCAGAGCCTCGGGGGGGCCTTGGGAGGGCTCTTGGTAGGGGCGGTCCTGGGGCGGTTAGGAGAAGGAGGTACCCTGAGGCTCGCCCTGGGCCTCGCGGGGCTAGGCCTCCTGGGGACCGCCCTGCTTCCCCCCTGGCCCCTCCTCGCGGGTTTGACCTTTCTCCTGGGGGCTGGGGGCGCCCTCTTCGGCGCGGTGGCCGGGGCGGTGCGCCTGAGCCAGGCCCCCCCGGAGCTTCGGGGCCGGGTGGCGGGAGGCTTTCTCTTCCTGAGCGGAGCCCTGGCCCCCTTAGGCCCCCTCTTAGGCGGGGCCCTGGCGGGGGTGGCCCTCCCCCTTCCCTTCCTCCTGGCCGGAGGGCTCCTCCTCGCCCTCGCCCCCTGGGCGGGAAGGGGGTGGCGGTGAGGGGCCGGTACCTCCTGGCCGAGTCCCTAGGCGTCTTCGGGGGGAGCCTGGCCTTCACGGGCCTTGGGCTCCTCCTGGGCCTTGAAGGAACGACCTGGACCCTGGCCCTCTTGGCTGCTCTCCCCTACCTCACCCTGCCCCTGGACCTCCTCGCCGGCCTCCTCCTGGACCGGTTGGACCGCAGGACCCTCCTCCTCGCAGGGGTCTGGCTTAGGGCTGGGATCCTGGGCCTCTTCGCCCTCCTTCCCAAAGAACCCCTTTTCCTCCTCCCCCTGGCCTTCCTCTTTCAGGCCGTCTTGGCCCTGGACCTCCCCGCCTGGCATGCCCTCCTGGTCCGCCTGGCCCAGGGCAGGCTAGAGCGGGAAGGGGGGAGGCTTCAAGCGGCCCAGCTCCTCGGGGACGGCCTGGGGGACCTCCTGGCCCCTCCCCTCCTCCTCCTGGCCAAGCCCCTGCCCTTTGCCCTGGGAGGCCTCCTCCTCGCGGGGGAGGGCCTTCTCCTCCGGGACCTCCCCGCCTACCCGCCTCCACGGGCGGCGAAGGGGGAGGGTTTTACCCTGAGGGCCCTCCTCGCGGGGCTCGCCTTCCTCCTCGAGGACAGGCGGCTCCTTCCCCTTACCCTCTACGCCCTGGCCCTGAGCTTCCTCTCCGGGCTAGCTCTGGCCCTCCTGCCCCTCCTGGCCCTGGCCCAGGAGACGCCCCCTGCCCTCTACGGCCTCTACCCCTTGGGCCTCTCCCTGGGGGGCTTCCTGGGAAGCCTCGCGGCGGGGAGGGTAGGGCCTTGCCTGGGGATTTGGGGCGGGCACGGGCTGAGGGTCTTGGGGCTTGCCCTCCTCCTCCTGCCCTTTCCTTTCGGGCCTCTTGGCGCTTTCCTTGTGGGCGGGGGCGGTGCCTTAAGCGGGGTCCACCTACGGGCCTACCGGCAGCGCCTCGCGCCGGAGGCCCTCCTGGGCCGGGTGCAGGCGGGGGCGGTGGCCCTTCTCTCCCTGGGGAGCCTCCTCGGCACCCTCCTGGCGGGGGGCTTGGGAACCCTTGGCCCCCGGGTGCCCCTCCTTACCGCCCTCCTGGGCCTCCTTCTCCTCCTGCCCTTGGCCTTGGGGCCCCTGGGGTGCGGGCGGCTCCTCTCCCTGAGGAAGGGGAGGTTCCCGTGAGGTTTCCCTTTCCTAACGGGCCTCTCTGGGCCGAGGCCCTGAGCGACGTCGGGGCCTCCCTCGGCTTTAGTGCCCTCGCCCTGGAAGTAGCCCGCACGGGGGAGGCCTTATGGGTGGGCTTCTTCGCCGCCTTGGGGTACCTCACCCTGGGACCCCTCCTCTTCCTCAGTCCTTGGGTGGAGCGGCAGGGCCTGGCCCGGGCTCTCCTGGAGTTGCGCCTGGCCCGGGGCCTCCTGTTCCTCCCCCTTCCCTTCCTGCCGCGGGAAGCCGCCCTCCTGGTCTTCTACGCTTACCCCCTTATGGTCCTCACCGACCTGGCCATCGTGGCCTGGGAAGGCCTCCTGGTGCGGAGAGGCCGGGACAGGCTGGCGGAAAGGAGCGGCAAGCTCTATGCTGCCTGGGAGGTGGGGGGGCTGGTGGGGGTAGGCCTCGGCCCCGCCCTCTTCGCCCTCCATCCCGCCCTCCCTTACCTCCTTGCCGCCGGGATCCTCCTCCTGGCCTGGGCCCTTCTCCGCCCCGCCCTCACGGGGGAGAAGGGGGAGAGGGAGGAGGCGACGAGGCCCGAGGCCTTGGTGCAGTCCCTCCGTCGCCTCCTGGCCCATGCCCCCCTCAGGCCCTATCTCCTTCTTTCCCTCCTCTTTACCCTGGCCCACGCCCTCACCACCGCCCTTCTGGGCCTTCTGGCCCTCCGGGCGGGCACCCCGGAAGCCCTCTTCGGCCTGGTCTTCGCGCTGCAAAGCCTGGGGTACACCCTGGGAAGCTACTTTGCCGGGCGGGTCCCACCGGCCCTGGCCTTTAGGCTGGGCCCATTAGGGGCAGCCCTCGGGGGGATGGGCTTTCTCCTGCCCTTTCCCCTCCTCCTCGCCGCCCCACCCCTCTTAGGCCTGGGGGTGGCCCTCCTCAGCACCCACCTGCGGGCGGTGCGGGGCTGGCTCCTGCCCAAGGAGGGCCTGGCCCCAAGCCTTGCCGCCATCCGGGCCCTCCTCTACGGGGCCGGGGCCCTGGGGGGCCTGGGGGCGGGGGTCCTGGGCAAGGGGAATCCAACCCTGCCCCTCCTCCTAGGAACCTTGGGATTCCTGGTCCTTCTTCCCTTCGCTTTAGGACCCCTCCACCCTAGGCGACTGGAGGCCTTAAGGCAAGAAGAAGCAGAGTAGGAATCTTGGACAAGGAGAATCTACCCCTTCTCGTTTTTGGCCCGTTTCCGGCTAGCCTGTAGGCGTATGACGCTGGCCCTCCTCCTCTGGCTGGAAGCCTTCCGCCTCTTCGGGGCGGGGTTCTTCTACTTCGCCCACGCCGCCCTCACCGCTCTTGGGGCCTTGAGCCCCCTAGAGGCGAGCTCAGCCCTGGCCTTCCGCCTCCTGGCCGAGCCCCTCTTCGCCCTCTACGGGGGGCATCTGGCCGACCGGTGGCCCAGGGGAAGGCTCCTCCTCCTGGCCGGGGGGCTCCTCCTCGGCTTCGCCTCCTGGGCGGGAAGGGGGTGGCGGTGAAGGCAGGCTAGTACGGACACTTAAAGCCCCGGCCCCGGGGGCGAGCAGTGGGGGGCGAGGCACTGGGGAAGGACCCCAGAGCCCCCGAGGAGGGCGAGGAGAAGCCAGAGGAGCCGCACGCCTGAAGGCTACCCCGGCCCATGTAACCTCCACGTAACGCCCTAGAGTCTTTATGAGAGCTTCCTGAGTTACGCGGGCGTTACCTTCCTCTTGCTACCCTGAGGCTAACCCGTAAGGGGGTGAAGGAGATGCTCAAGGAAGTGCAGGAGGTCAAGGTCGGCGGCCGGACGCGGCGGGTTCACGTGAGGCCCTTCGCCTGGAATTCAAGAGTGCCCTTGGCGCTCCTGGTCGTTCTCTCTGGTCTTTTTGCGGGCTGCGGGCGGGGAGCGGCAACCGCAACGCCTTCCCAATCCCCCGATCAATCCGCTGCCTGGATGGAACTCGCCCCCGGAATCCGGTACCGGGAGGGGGAGGGGAGGGTTTCCCTGGATATAGCGCCACCTCTTTTGAGCGAGGAAAGCGTGCGGAAGTTCGCTGAATACGCCCAGGGAAGGATGGCCCAAGCCACCTCCGAGGAAAAGGCATTCTGGGAGGAACAGCTGCGCTTTGTGAAGGAGCAGCAGGCTCTTTGGTCCGACGAGGAGCTTGTGGTAAGCGTCCTGGAAAGGGCCTTCTTGGAGAGGATCCCTCTCCCCCTGAAGGAACCGCAACGCCAGGAACTTAGGGCGAAGCTGGGGGAAATTGTGGGGCAGATGAAACGGTACGGTCCGGAGAACCTCCCTGGGGGTGGAGACTTCCAGGGTTTGCCCCCGAAGCTCAAGACCTCTGATGGGGGAATGGTGGTGGGTCTGGATACTTTTCCCCTCCTGGTCCAGCACCTGGGCCCCCAGTCCCTTTTCCCGTCCTGTAGCTTGGCGGCCTCGGCCATGCCCACCACAGCCTCTCCTGGGGCTAAGGCCTACGCTTTCGCCAGCTGCTCTACGGGCAGCATCATCTGGGGCCAGGTGGAAACCCGGACCAGCGCCAAGGCGGCGAACGACTGGCCTCCACCCTGCTACGACTCGGGTTGGCCCACTTCCCAGTGCATGAGTGTGGCCTACGGAAGCACGGGGTGCTGAACCCG
>NZ_JTJB01000021.1 GCF_000794385.1 Thermus sp. 2.9 | reverse complement strand
CTCAGCCTGGGCGGGGTACTATTACCAGTGGACAGATCTTAGGATTTACTCAAGCAGGCGTTCTTCGTCCAACTCCAGGTGTTTTTAAACGTGCAGGCGAGGCGGAGCCGGCACCTCGGCCCTGCACGGGCTAGGGAAAGGAGGTGAGGAAAGATGCGGTGGATTGTAAAGCCTTCCCGGGTGCAGCCCTTGGGTGACCCGGGTTGCGGTGGAAGGATGCCCGCGCCCTGCCCTCAAAGATAATAGGGCTAATGTAGCCAAGTCCTGGATGGCAGCAGGCTACCAGGTGCCAAGAAACTTCCTGCTGCCATCCACATCTTTAGCGAGGTCTGCATGCTCTGGCCGCTTTGGAGCGAGTTCCTGCTCTCTTGGGCCCGAACCCGGCGTTACTGGTTCAACACGCTGGCAAACCTGGGGGGGAGCCTCCTCTACTTCTACGCAATCCTTTTGGGCTTTAGCCGGCTTACCCCCGAGGAGGCCCGCTTCTTGGACCCAGGCCCCCTGCTTCTGGTCTTCACGGCCTTCAACCTCACCTTGTTCACCTTCCAGTCCATCGCCTACACGGTCCAGGGCGAGGCGCAACTGGGGACCCTGGAACACATGGCCCTGGCCCGGGGAGGCCTCCTGCACCAGCTCCTCCTTCGGGCCCTGGTGCAAGGCCTATTCGGGGTTCTCTGGAGCCTTTTGGTCCTCCTACCCTTGGCCTTGGCCTTCGGCGTGACCCTAGGCCCCCTGGCCCGCTGGCCTTTGGGGTTCTTGCCCCTTTTCCTGGCCGCCTTGGGCTTCGGCCTCCTCATGGGGGCCACTGCCTTGTACTTCAAGCAGGTGGACGAGTTTTTCACCATCGTCCAGTTCCTCTTCCTGCCCTACTTCTTTTATCTGGTCCGGTTTGAGCCCTGGATGGCCCACCTGCCCTTCGCCCCCGGGGTGCACCTCCTGCGGCTTAGCCTCTCAGGGGCGGAGGCGCCTTGGGGCCTGTTGGGCCTGGCCCTCTTTCAAGGGCTCCTCCTCTTCGCCCTGGGGCTTTGGGCCATGGCCTACATGTACCGCCTGGTGCGCAGGCGGGGTATATTGGGGAGGTTCTAGGAGGTGTGATGCTCTGCTGGCAACTCTGGAGCGAGTTTCTCCTGGAGTGGAACCTGACCAGGCGCTACTGGTTTGACACCCTGGCGGGGCTTTTGGCCTCCGTCCTCTTCTTCTACTCCATGGTCCTCGGCCTGGAGAACCTGACCCCCGAGGGGCTGGCGAGCCTAGGTCTGGACCTGGGCCCCCTCCTCCTGGTCTTCGCCGCCTTCAACCTGGTGGTGGGCACCTTTCAGTCCATCGCCTATTCCGTCCAGTCCGAGGCCGCCTTAGGCACCCTGGAGCATCTGGGCCTGGCCCGGGGAGGGCTTCTCCGACAGCTCCTCCTGCGCGCCCTCGTACGGGGACTTCAGGGCATCACCACAAGCGCTCTTGTCCTCCTTCCCCTCGCCCTTCTCCTCGGGGTGCGGCTCGCCCCCGCCCCCTGGTGGCCTTTGAGCCTTTTGCTTCTCTACCTCGCCGCCCTAGGCTTCGCCCTGGGCATGGGAGCCCTCGCCCTTCACTTCAAGCAGGTGGAGGGCTTCTTCACCATTGTCCAGTTCCTCTTCCTTCCTTACTTCTTCTCCCTGGTTCGCTTCGCTCCCTGGATGACCCCCCTCCCCTTTGCCCCGGGGACGCAGCTCCTGAAGCTCGCCCTCACCGGGGAGGGGGCGTCCCCCGGGCTTCTCCTCCTCGCCTTCGTGCAGGCCCTCCTCTTCCTCGGGGCGGGGCTTTTCGCCATGGCCTGGGTCTACGCGGCGGTGCGGCGGAGGGGCCTATTAGGGAGGTACTGATGCGGCTTTTGGTGCAGAACGTCCACAAGCGCTTCGGCAAGCTGGAGGCCCTCAAAGGGGTGAGCCTGGAGCTTGGGGCCGGGGAGATCCTGGGCCTTTTGGGCCCCAACGGGGCGGGCAAGACCACCCTCATCAAGGTCGTCCTCGGCCTCCTCCTCCCCGACGCGGGAGAGGTGGTCCTGGAAGAGGGCGGGGCGCGGCGCAGGCCCCAGGGCCACGAGTTCGGCGTCCTCCTGGAGGGAAGCCGCAACCTCTACGTCAACCTGAGCCTCCTGGTGAACGCCCTCTACTTCGGGGGCATCCGGGGGCTTCCCCCAAAGGAAGTCCGCCCCCGGTTTGAGGCCTGGCTGGAGCGCTTCGGCCTAAAGGACCGCCTCCACGCCCCCCTCGCTTCCCTCTCCCGGGGCATGCAGCAGAAGGCAGCCCTGGCCCTGGCCCTCGCCCTCAAGCCCCGCTTCCTCCTCCTGGACGAACCCACCCTGGGCCTGGACCCCGTGAGCCGGAGGGAGTTTGAGGGCATCCTCTTGGAGCTCAAGAAAGAGGGGTGGGGGATCCTCCTCACCTCCCACGACCTGGAGGTGGTGGAGCGGGTGAGCGACCGGGTGGCCTTCCTCCACCGGGGGGAGGTGCGGCGGCAGGGCCCCACCCGGGCCCTCCTCCGGGACTGGGCCGGGGAGGGGTACCGGGTGCGCCTCGCCGAGCCCAAGGCGGAGGCCCTCCTCCAGGCCTTAGGCCCCGGCTGGAGCGCCGAGGGCCCCGAGGTCCTCTTCTTCCTCGGGCCGTGGGAGGCGCTGCGGGAGGCCTTGGGAACTCTTCCCGTGGAGGTCCTCGAGGTCTCCAGGGGAACGCCGAGCCTGGAGGCCCTCTTCCTCCACCTCTTCGGGGAGGCCCGCCCTTCCCCTGGCGCACAACCTCGCACTGTCTAGCCGCACGGGGGATAGGGGGGTGTTGCCGGTCCTCGAGGGGGTCGGCGAGGGACCGCCCCCCACCCGGGTCGGCCCAGGGGATTGGCCCAAAAACGCGATGGCGGAAGGGCCTCTCGAGGCGCCCCCCTTCCCGTTGACCCCTTACCCAACCTGTGGTAGGGTCTTGGGCAGGACGCCCAAGACTTAGGGTGTCCTGGCCGCGATGCCAGGCCGACAGGCCTGGACGCCCAAAGGCGGTGGGGGAAGTCCGGTGAAAGTCCGGCGCTGTCCCGCAACGGTAACCGGCCCAAGCGTCGCGCCCTCCGCCCCGGCCGGAAGCCCGAGTACCCGCTTCGCGGCCCTGCCCCGTAGCCCTCGAGGCAAGGGTGAAGGTGGTGAGACCCGTGGGACCTTAGCCTAACCCCCAAAACCCGTCACGGGCCCAGCGCCCGAAAGAGGCCCTTCGGCTCTAGGAAGCTTTTCCCGCCCAAGGAGGCGCTATGCGGGAGACGCGGATGGTCTACCCCGTCTTCCCCGGGGAGACCAACCACTACGGAACCCTGTTTGGCGGAACGGTTCTGGCCTGGATGGACCAGGCGGCCTTTGTGGCCGCCACGCGCCACGCGCGCAAGAAGGTGGTAACGGTACACGCGGACGCGGTGGACTTCAAGCGCCCCGTCCCCCTGGGGGCCATCGTGGAGCTGGTGGCCCGGGTGCGGGAGGTGGGGCGCACCTCCATGCGGGTGGAGGTGGAGATGTGGGTGGAGCCGGTGAAGGAAGGCGAGGAGGCCTACCTGGCCGCCCGGGGCGGGTTTGTCCTGGTGGCGGTGGACGAAAGGGGGAGGCCAAGCCCGGTGCCTCCCCTGGAAGGAGGTGAGGCCCGTGCCCCTCACGGCGCCTAGGCTCGCCTACCGCCCCTACGAGTACCCCGAGCTCCTCCGCTTCCGGGACGCCATCCGGCACAGCTACTGGGTGCACACGGAGTTCAGCTTCCAGTCCGACCTTCAGGACCACGCCCTGGCCGACGAGAAGGAGCGCTCCCTGGTGGAGCGCGCCCTCCTCGCCATCGCTCAGGTGGAGCTCGCCGTCAAGCTCTTCTGGGCCCGGGTCTACGACCGCTTTCCCAAGCCCGAGATCGCCGAGGTGGGCCTCACCTTCGCCGAGAGCGAGGTACGGCACGCCAACGCTTACGCCCACCTCCTGGAGCTTTTGGGCCTGGAGGAGGCCTTTGGACAGGCCCTGGAGGGGGCGAGCGCCCTCCGGGATCGGGCCCAAGCCCTGGGAGAGGCCCTTCGGCGCGCCCAGGGGAAGGACCTGCGGGAATACGCCCTCGCCCTCTTCCTCTTCTCCGCCTTCACGGAACACGTCTCCCTCTTCTCCCAGTTCTACGTCCTCATGGCCCTAAACCGCCGCGGCAACCGCTACAAAGGGATCTCCAACGCCATTGAGGCCACCAGCAAGGAGGAGAACGTCCACGGCCTCTTTGGGGTGGAGCTCCTCCGTCTCCTCAGGACGGAGCACCCCGAGGCCCTGGGGGAGGAATTTCAGGAAGAGTCTCTACGCCTCGCCCAGAAGCTCTTCCGGGCCGAGGAAAACCTCCTGGACTGGCTCTTCGCCATGGGGGAACCCTCTTTGGTGGGGCACGGAGAAACCCTGGAGTTCCTCAAGGGACGCTTCAACGAAGTCCTCGCCCTCCATGGACTCCCCGAAGCCTTCCCTGTGGACCGGGCGAGGCTTCGGGACACGGAGTGGTTCACCCTGGAGCTCCTCGCCGACAAGGAGGTGGACTTCTTCAACAAGCGGAGCGTGGCCTACGCGCGCAGGGTACAAAGCTTTGATCCGGAGGAGCTTTTCTGAAGGAGGAGGCATGACCAAGACCAAGCGGACCTACGAGCCCTGGTACTGGGCCAACGAGCACACCCGCCTCTACATGCGCCGGGGCTACCTGCTGCCCGGGGTGAGCGTGGAGGAGCGGGTGAGGGAGATCGCCCAGCGGGCCGAGGCCCTCACCAAGGTGGAGGGGTTTGGCCGCAAGTTCCAGGAGTACGTGGCCCGGGGCTGGTACTCCCTCGCCACCCCCATCTGGGCCAACTACGGCCTCAGGCGGGGCCTTCCCATCTCCTGCTACGGCACCTACGTGGAGGACGACACCGCTTCCATCCTGAGGGCGGTGGCTGAGGTGGGGATGATGAGCAAGCAGGGGGGAGGGACCTCCCTCTACCTGGGAAGGCTCCGCCCACGGGGGGCCCCCATCCGGGACAACGGGGAGAGCAACGGCTCGTTTGCCTTCGCCTCCCTCTTTGACCGGGTGATCGAGGTCTTCAACCAGGGCTCCACCCGCAGGGGCCAGTGCGCCGCCTACCTGGACATAGAGCACCCTGACCTCGAGGAGTGGCTTTCCATCCAGCGGGAGCACTCCCCGGTTCAGTCCCTCTTCTGGGGGGTGAGCGTGGGGGACCGCTGGCTTGAGGAGATGATCGCCGGGGACGGGGAGAAGCGGGCCCGCTGGGCCAAGGTCCTGAAGAGCCGGGCCGAGGTGGGCATCCCCTACCTCTTCTTCCGGGACAACGCCAACCAAAAGGCCCCCGAGGTCTTCAAAACCCTCGGCAAGACCATCTGGGCCAGCAACCTCTGCACGGAGATCATGCTCCCCTCCTCGGAGGAAGAGAGCTTCGTCTGTTGCCTCTCCTCCCTGAACCTCCTCCACTACGAGGAGTGGAAGGACACGGACGCGGTGGAGACCCTGGTCATTTTCCTGGACTCCGTGCTGGACGACTTCATTGAGAAGGCGGAGGGCATCCCCTACATGGAGCGGGCGGTGCGCTTCGCCAAGCGCTACCGGGCCATCGGCCTCGGGGTCCTGGGCTGGCACAGCTACCTCCAGTCCCAAAGAATCCCCCTGGAAAGCCCCGAGGCCTTCCGTAGGAACGCCGAGATCTTCAAGACCATACGGGAGCGGGCCGAGGAGGCCTCGAGGTGGCTGAGGAAGCGGCACCCCGAGGACGAGCTCGCCGGGGTGGGGGAGCTTAAGGAAAGGCGCAACGCCACCCTCCTCGCCATCGCTCCCACCAAGTCCAGCGCCTTCATCCTGGGCCAGGTCTCTCCCTCCATAGAGCCCTACACCAGCAACTACTACCTGAAGGACCTACAGAAAGCTCGCGTCCCCTTCAAGAACCCCTTCCTGGAGGAGGTGCTGAGGGAAAAGGGCAAGGACGAGGAAAAAGTCTGGCGGAGCATCCTGGAGCACAACGGTTCCGTGCAGCACCTGGACTTCCTCACCGATGAGGAAAAGGCGGTGTTCAAGACCTTCGCCGAAGTCTCGCAGATGACCCTGGTGAACCTGGCGGCCTCGAGGCAGAAGCACATTGACCAGGGGCAGTCCCTGAACCTTGTGATCCACCCGGAGGCCCCGCCCAAGGACGTGAACGCCCTGGTCCTCCACGCTTGGCGCTCGGGCCTCAAGGCCCTCTATTACCAGTTCAGCCAGAGCGTGGCCCAGGCCTACAGCCGGGACCTCCTCCTCTCCTGCCAAGCCTGCGAGAGCTGAGGGCAGGCTACCCCAAGCAAGGCCCGGGGGAAGGGAACCCTCCCCCGGGCACTAAAGGGGCCTCAGAACGGTAGCTCCTCAAACCCCCACACCTCGCTCTCCGCCGCCCCCCTGCCCTCTAGAACAGGTCCTCGCTCGGCGTTCCCTCCGCCCCTTCTGCCTTCTTGGGCCGCACCAGAAGGGCGAAGTCGTCCAGGACCAGGGTGAGCCGGGTCTTCTTGCCGTCCTTCCCCTCGTAGGTCTCCGTTTGGAGCCTGCCCTCCAGGTGGGCGTAAGTCCCCTTGGGCGGGTCCATCTCCGCCAGGGCCTCGGCGAGGCCGCCCAAGGCCAGGACCTCAACGAAGACCGTCTCGTCTTCCTTCCGCCGCCCCCGCACGGCCACGGAGGTCTTCCAAATCGCCACGCCCTGGTTGGTGTAGACCAGCTCGGGCTTCCTCGCCAGGTACGCCTTCAGAGTCGCCTTCATTCGCTTTCCTCCTTTCGCCGGGCCTACGGGGGGGCTTTAGCCCCCCCTGCCCTTAGCGCCTGACCAGGTAGTAGCTCCCCGCGGGGCTCTTCCTAAGCCCCTCTTCCTTGAGCCACGCCTTCAGGGCCTCCTTTACCTCCCGGAGGGCCTTCGGGAGGTCCCCCTCCCAGTCCTCCTCCGCCTGGAGGAGGTTGAGGAGGGCCACCGCCTGCTCGGGGGTGAGCTTGAGCTCGTTCATCTCCACCTCCCGCCTCCTCCCGTGGGGCCTCTAGGCCCCCTAGCTCTCCTCTTCCAAATCCGGGGAGAAGTTGTTCTCCCGGGCGGCCTGGAAGATGGCCTCGAGGGCCTCCCGGTCGGTGAGGAGCCCCCTGAGCCAGTCCTCAAGGATCCCCTTGGCCTCCTCGGCGAAGGCAGATGCGTCCCAACAGCCGCCTTTCACTTTGCCCTGGTCAAGCAGAGCGCACATTAGCGCACTCCGGCCCTCCACCAGGAGGAGGACCTAAGCCTCCCTTCCACCCCTCCCACGCTCCCCGGTGAAGGATGACCTTCAGCGGGGAGAGGTCGCGGGGCACCTCGCGCCCGAGGAGGGGAAGGAAGAGGCCTACCCTCAGGACCCTCCAGGGATTGCCGCCAAGAAGGTTCCTTCCCTCGGTGGACCCCTCTTGGCTCCCCGGTGAACCCTGAAGGCTTGAAAGCAAGGAGAGGTGGCGCTTCGCCTCCCCGATCTCCCGGGAAAGCCTGCGCCTGAGGTAGGGGTTTTGTTCCTGCGCTTTCTTGGCTTGGAGTTCCCGGACTCTGGAGGCGTAGAAGCCCTGGGCGTGGTCCCTGAAGCGTTCGTCCCGGAGAAGCTTCCCGTAGCCTTTGGGAAGCTTCTCCTTGAACCCCAAGGCTCTCCTTCCGATCACGTACGCGGCGGCCACGTCCTTGGACAGGGAAAGCTGGGGAGCGTACTTGAGCATCCCGATGGCGGAGGTGTCCTGGGGGTTCACCTCCACGACTTGGACACCTTTCTTCCTCGCCAACGAATGGACCTTCCGGAGGAGGGAGGCGTAGGCGAAGCGGTGTTGCTTCCTGCGGAAAGCTCTTCCAGAGCCGTCCCCTCTCCTTCCCTTGGGGAGGTGCTTCAGGCGCTCCGTGGCGACGGCTACGCCGTGCTCCTCCGCTAGGGAGACCACCTGGTGGGCGATCTTCCACAGGAGAAGCTCCTTCGTCCCCCTGTTCGGAGCGCGGTCCACCTCCTCCAGGGAGAGGGTGAGGTGGCGCTTCAGGTTCCCGTCAGGGGAAACGAGGGCTAAGGCGAGGTGGTAGGGGTCCGAGTTCACGTCCAGGGCAAGGACGCCGTTCTCCTTCGTGGCCACGAGGGGCGCGGGCTCCTCCTCCCAGGTGAAGGTGGCGTAGACCTTGCCGTCCTTAAGGGAGAGCTCCACGTTGTAGGGAAGGGAAGCGTATACCCTCTGGAGGAGGGTGCTCAGGTTGGGGTGCTTCGTTTGGATCAGGGCGTGGGCGTAGCCTCCGTCTCCGAGGTTGATCCGGAGCCACAGGGCTCCGTCCTTGACGAGGAGCCTCAGGTTGAGGTTGCCCCCCTTGGTCTTGTCCCCACGGGAGTAGAGGAGGCCCTGGCGCTTCTCCTTCCACTCCCGCTTGAGCTCCTTCAGGGGCTTACCCGAGAGGTGCCTGCGCCTCAGGGTCTCAAAGAGCTTCCTTCCCCCGAAGACGACCTTCCTAGGGTCTTCTCCTCTCTCCCGGGCGGAGTCCAGGAGGGCCTGGGCCTTCATCACCGCGTCGTCGGCGTAGCGGGTGTTGAGGCCGAAGAAGATGCGGAGGGGGCCATTTTCCCGCTTGAGGGCTTCCCTGGTCTGACCCTCAAGCAAGCGGTTGTAGGCGTAGCGCACCCCAGCGGAGAAGCGGCGCATGAGGTCCAGGGTGGCCTTGTGGTCTTCTCCGGAAGGGAAGAGGAGGAGGGCGTGGACTCCGGTGAAGGCTTTCGCCCTCTTCTGCGAGGTACGCTTGCGCGTGGCCTTAGGCTTGGCCTTCACCTGGGGCCTCCTGTGGGGGAGTATAGCGCTTCGGGGCTTTTCGTATGTCGCGGGGGCTCGCTGGGGTGAGGTGGCGGGAAGCGGGGGCGTACGAGCGTTGGGG
>NZ_JTJB01000020.1 GCF_000794385.1 Thermus sp. 2.9 | reverse complement strand
GCTATTTCCCAACTGTTTGCACCTCCTTTCCGTCCTCTCCCGTGGGGCCGTTGTCAGCGAAGCTACCTTGCGGCCCCCGGGCTCCCGGTCTTAGCTACACGAAGGGGAAAGGGGAGGGAGCGTGTAGCTAAGACAGCCCCCTCCCCTCCTCCAGGCCCCCTACTCCAGGAAGTCCTCCAGGGAGACCTCCTCCCTGCGGAGGACCTCGTAGCCGTAGTCCTGCTCTTCCAAGACCTCCACCACTACCCGGCCCGCCTCCAGGTCCAAGGTGAAGGCCCCTGGCCCGTCCGCCCACCGGGCGGTGGCCTCGAGGAGGAGGGCCGCCACCTCCTCCTCGTAGAAGTCCTGGAGGGGCCTTCCTTGGCTTCCGAAGAACCAGACCGCTTCATGGCCCCACTCGGGCTCCACCACGCCTTCCACCCGGGCCACGCCGTCCGTCCGAAGCCTCTGCGCCACCTCTTTAGCCGTCATAGGCGCGTCCACCTCTTTCGGTCTCCCCCCGAGGGGCCGGAAGGCCCCCCTGCCCTGGGGGGCCCTCCCCTTCACCCTCGCCTGTAGAACCCCTCCCTGGCCCAGCGCCGGGGAAGCTCCTCCTGGGGGAGGTGCACCTCCCCGAGGACCCGGTACGGCCCCCGGAAGGGCCAGGGAAAGAGGCCCTCTCGGTCCAGGCGCTCCCGGGCTTGGAGCCAGTCGTCTAGCTCCCTGTCGTCCTCTTTCCACCGCTCCAGGAGGAAGCGCCTTCCCCGGGCGTCCTCCACCTCCAGAAGCCGCACCCCGAGGAGCCCGTAGAGGTCCACGGGGAGGGCTAGGACCCCCTCCACCAGGAGGGCGGCCTCCGCCCAGTCGGCGAGGGGCGCGTCCGAGGCCACCTGGACGAGGTCCCCCAGGTGGAGCTTGGCGAGGAGGAGGAAGACTCGGACGGCGAGGTCGTAGGGGCGCTTCTCCTCCCAGGCGAACCCCGTCTTGCAAAACCCGAAGGACCACTCCCTCTCCTCCCACCAGGGGAAGACGAAGCTCTCGTAGTCCTCCGGGGCGGGGCCGTTGAAGGCGATTTGGGGAGGGTAGAGGACTGGCCCCCCCGTCCCGTCCGGCCCCGCTAGGGGAGGAAGGTGGGGAAGGAGCCGGGCGAAGTCCTCGAGGACGGCCCCAAGCCTCTTCTCCACCGCTTCCTTCGCCTCCGTCCTGATCCGCCAGTAGTGCGTGTGGCCCATGTCAGACCTCCCCGAAAAGCTCCCGCCTGAGCGCCACCGCCGAGTTGTCCTCGTAGGGGGCCTTGAGCCTGGCCTCGAGGGCGTAGAGCCGGGAGGCCAGGCCCCTGAGCTCCCCCACCGCCTCCTCCACCTCCCGGGCCACCCGCTCCGCCTCCAGGGGGTGCTCGGAGAGGAAGGCGTGGAGGTCTTCGGCGTAGAGGGCGAGGGCCCGGGCCGCCTGGGCCATCTCCTCTAGGTGCTTCCTCGTCCGCCGCATCTCCCACCTCTGCCCGGGCGCGAGGGAGGCCACCCGGCCCCCCCTGGCCCTAAGCCACCTCCAGGACCACCCACCCGGCCCGGCTCGGCACGAAGACCTTCTCCCCCGGAAGGGGCTGGACCTCCAGGACCTCCACGTGGCCCAGGGCCTCGAGGTCCTCCAGGTCCACCCACCCCTCCTCCACCAGCCGGGGGTGGACATAGGCCCCGTGCCGCCGGATGAGGCCCTCCAGGGCACGGTCCGAGAGCCTGGTCTTGGGAACGCCGTCCGTGTTGGGCAGGAGCGCGATCATCTTGCACCTCCTGCCCTTGGCCGTGGGGCCGTCAGGCCCCCAGGCCCTCTTCCCTATACGCCACCCGCACCCGCTCCGGGCTCACCAGGACGAGGCCGCTCTTCCCCGGAGCGAGGGCCCGCACCACCTCTTCCGCGAGCTCCATGAGGAAGAGGTGGTCCTGGGGCCGGGGCCTTCCAGCCACCCTCACGGGCTTCCCCTCCTCAAAGACCACGGCGAAGCTCCCGCTCACCCGGGCGAACCGCTTTAGCGCTTCCATAGCGGCCTTCCCCGAGGGGCCGGAAGGCCCCCCCGCTCACAGGCGGTAGAGGACCACCCGGTTCCCCACTCGTCCTAGGGTCTCCTCCATGGCCTCGAGGACCACCCCGGGCTTGAGCCCTCCGAGGCCGATGCCCGGGGATGACACAACCGGTGGCACAAGTGGTGGCCCAGGTGTGTCCAAGCCTCTCCCGGGTCGGCGAGGCTACCTTGCGGCCCGAAGCCGCTCAAACTCGCCACCCGGTGGCGCTCGGGCTAGGGCCTATCCACCACGAAGTTTTGCCACCCCCCGGGGGACGAACACTACAGAGTTTTGCCACCCCCCCGGGGGTAGCACTACGGAGTTTTGCCACCCCCCGGGGGACGAGCACAACAAGGTTTTGCCACCCTCCCCGGGGGTAGCGCTACTGGGTTTTGCCACCCCCCGGGGGGCAGGCACAACAAGCGTGAGAGAAAATCGGGGAAAGGGGGGTTGTCGGGCAACCTGCGTTGCCAAAAGAGAGCATCCGGGCCAAACAGAAAACCCCGGAAGGATAAGGTGGTCCCCCCGGGGCAAAGAAGGGTGTCTACCCGATGACCGGGGTCCGGTAGACGGGCTCCCCGGTGGCAGGGTCGCGGTAGACGGCGATCGCCCTGCCCCGCCCTACCTGGTCCAGGTGGTGCTTGGCCTGGCGGAGGGTGGCGATGGCCTCAAGCTCCGCCAACAGGCCCTTCAGGTGGGCGTCCGCCTCGGCCACCGCCTCCACGTGGCGGCGCACCTCGTGGACCTTCCAGGAGGGCTCCTTCACGAGCTCCTGCAGGAGGCCGACGGCCATGACGGCCTTCATCGCCTCCCTGGAGAGGCCCTGCCGTACCTCCCACCCGATAGGGCTCTTCACGGCCACCACCTGGCCCTTCTCGCGGTCCACCAGGGCGGAGATGGACCGCACCCTCTCCACGAAAGCCTTCTCCCTGGCGGGGAGGGTGTCCACCAGGGCCTGGAAGCTCCTCAAGGTGCCGTCCCAACCCAGGAGCCTGAGCCTGGCCTCCAGGTCCTCGGGGATGAGGTCTTCACGCCGGAAGTGGGGGTTGTCCTCGTGTTCCAGGGCCTCCTCGAGGGGGCTCGCGCCCTCCTCGTACTCCACCCCGGAGAGGAACTTCTCCACCCACTTGGCGGCGTCCTCCACCCGCTTGTCCCGGAAGCCCCAATGCTTCTCCTCCCTCGGGGTAAGGTCGTACACCTCCACGGCGTACTTCACCCCCTCGGGGGACTCCCAGGTCATGGGCTTCCGCTCCTCCTTGGCCTTGCCCTTGCCGTGCCGCACGAGCAAGGTGGAGGGCGCTTCCTCCTTCAGCCGCTCCCGGAGGCGGGCCAGGGCCACCTTGACCGCCGCCACGAAGGGGGCGGGCATGTCCTGGGCGTCCGCCAGGACGTAGCCCTCCTTCGCCGCCTTGGTCATCAGGTCCCTCACGCTCCCGTCCTCCTTCCAGAGCCGCCGAAGGGCCTCGAGGGCCTCCTCCACCGAAGCCGCCTGAGCCTGAGCCGCGAAGTAGAGGCTCCGCACGCTGACCTTGACCATCTTGTACCTCCAACCTCATGCTACCTATCTCTGCCGCGTTTAGCAATAGAAGAAACCTTGGAGGGATAAGGGCGTCCCCCCAAGGCGAGGTGCAGGGTGCCGAAGCCGCCTAGACCGCTTGGGTCCTCGTCATGGCCTCCTTCAGGGCCGCTTCAAGCTCCTCAAGCTCCTCTTCCTCCAAGCCGCCCTCTAGGAAGCGCTCCAAGAGCTCCGCCTCCTTCTCGCCCAGCTTCCGCCGGAGGCCATAGCGCTCGATGGCCTCCTCCAGGGCTTCAAAGGCGCGGGCCCTCTCCTCCTCGCGCTCCCAGGGGTCGTGGCCCACGAACTCCTCCAGCCGGGTGCCCTCTTCGGTGGTGTCGTCCAGGCTGAGGATGGCCTCCGCCTCCGCTACGGCCAAGGCCTCCTCCACCACCTCCAAGGGGATCCCGAGCCTCTCGGCGACCTCCTCCGGCGTGGGTGCACGCCCGAGCTCCGCCTGAAGCCCTTCCGTGGCCCGCTTGACCCTGGCCACGAGCCGGGAGTTCGTGTACCCCACCCCCCGGTTCCGGTAGAACCACTCCCGCACGGCGCGGTCAGCCTCCACCATCACCCAGAAGGTGAGGTTCTTGGAGGGGGAGGGGAGCTTCCGCTCGCCCGTCCGCCAGGCCTTGAGGGAGCTGTGAACCTTGAGGGCCACCTCCTGGGCGAGGTCCAGGGCCTCGTCCCCGAGGAGGTGGAACCGGGAGAAGCCCTCCTTGAGGGCCAGGGCGTAGTAGTGCCGCCCCAGCGCCTCGTAGTCCTCCGCCGCGAACGCCCTCATGACCTGCTCCCTGCTGGCCAAAGGCCGGATGCCTTCCGCCATGAGCCGGATGCTGTCGGTACGCATTTTGTACCTCCACCCTCATGGTACTCTTTCAGGTGGAGGTAAGCAAGCGCATGTGGTTGGCTCTTGCGGCGAAGGGCCTCCCTGGGCTAAGATGAAAGAGCCGGGCCGCCTAGCCGGCTGTCGGCCATTTTGTACCTCCACCGAGTAGGCCCCTGGCCCTCCGCCGGGGGCCGAAAGGTTAAAGGTTTTACCTTCCCCGCCTCAGGCGGCGCACCTCCTCCCGGAGCCTCCGCAACTCGTCCTGAGTGCTCGACAGGGGTCCCGGGGGGAAGAAGAGGTGGGGGCTGAAGAGGAGGCTCCTCAGGATGAAAAGCGAGAGCAGGATCACCCCGGCGAGGTAGAAGGCCTGGGTCCCTCCCCCGGCGAGGTCCAGGAGCACCCCTCCGGCCACCATGAGCCAGAAGAGGCGGCTCCCCAGGACCTCCCTCAGGGCCTGCTGGGCCAGGTTCTTGTTCTGCGCCCGAAGCATAGGTCCATTATCAAACAAAAACCCCGGAAGGATAAGGGCGTCCTTCCAGGGCAAAGAAGGGCGGAAGGCCTACTCCAGCACCACCTCGGGCTCGAAGCCCGTCCAGATGGACGCGGCCAGGACGTGCGAGGGGTTCACCCCCCACACCCTGAGGGCCGGCTTGGGCCAGCCGTGGTCGGGCTGGGTCACCGCCCGGCCCAGGCTCGCCTTCTCCAGCGCCTCACGGAAAGCCTCCTGGTCGCGCACCTCCTTGAAGATGAGGACCATCTCCTTCATGGCAACCTCATGCTACCAGCAGATCTCCTTTCAGGCAACTCCTGGTCTGGTGGTATACTGGGGCCATGCTGGCGGAGATCTTCCGGGAGTACGCGAGGCCCAAGGGGCAGGGCCGGGCCTACCTGGAGAACCTGGCGGGCTTTTTCCTCCACGTGGCCCGGGACCAAGGGGAGGAGGAGCGGGTCCGCATGGTCATCGGGGAGGACCCCGTCCTCGGCCCCTACCTGGACGTGGACCTCCGGGACGCCCCCAGGACCCACGCCTGGCTCTCCGCCTTCCGGGAGGCGGCCAAGGAGGGCGCCCGCCTGGTGGTGAAGGACAGAGGGGACGGCACCGTGGACGCCACCGTCCTCCCTCCGAGCAAGGCCGAGGCGTGATATACTGACCTCGGAAGGCCGAAACCTTCTCCTTCATGGCACCCCGGGGCGCTGAGCTCCGGGGTTTGGATTTTGGTGGCGCGTCTTAGCTACACGGGGAAGGGAGAGGGGAACGGCGTGTAGCTAAGACCACCCCACCAGGAACCCCACGGCCACCAGGAGCCCGCCCAAGGGCACCGCCACGTAGGAGCCCGTGAGGGCGGCCATCACCCGCCTCGCCTCCTCCCTCCACTCCGGGGGCAGGACCTCGAGGCCCCGCCGGTTGGCGTCCACCTCTAGGGGAAGGCTCGCGAGGAAGAGGCCATACCCCCCGGTGAGGAAGGCCGCCCCGAGGGGGCTCGGGCCCACCAGGAACCCGAGGACGAGAAGCCCCAGGGCCAGGGTCAGGGCCCCCTGCGCGGCCCGCACCATCTCGGGGCGTTCACGCCATTGCAGGGCGTGCCCCACCTCGTGAACGGCCACGGCCAGGTGGTATAGGCTCTTCCCCTCGTACACGGCCCGGGTCAGGTAGACGCTCCGCTCCGGGTAGCGCACGCCGTTTCTCCGGCCCACCCGCACCCGGAAGCCCGTGAGGCCCTTCCGCAAAGCCTCCTCGGCGAAGGGGCCCGCCTCGAGGGGAACAGGGACACCCCGGTAGCGAAGGACGGTGAACGCCAGGTAGACGGCGTACCCCGCCACCAGGGCGAGTCCGGTGAGGGCGAGGAGCGCGCCGTTCACCCGTTCACCACCTCCAGGAGCATGTTCCGCGCCAGGAGGACCCCCCCGTACACCAGGGTGGGCACGTCCATGCCCCGGAACCGCTCACCCCTCTCCAGACCCACCGTTTCCGCCGCCCAGGCTCCCAAGGAGAGGAGAAGTCCCGTCCACCCGTACACGCCCACCCCGGCCAGGGCCAGGGCGGCGGACCACATTATTCCCCTTTAGCAACAAATTGTAAACCGCCCATTTCTGAATCTCTCGTCCAGGACGCTAAAATCCCCATCCACCTTTTTCGGGAGAAAATACAAAGAAAGGCAGATGTTTACACGCTCCCAATGCGGACCCCCTTGGGAAAAAGTTCCACCCTCCCCAGATCAGGAAATGCATGAACAAGCTTTGCTCTTTCGAGCACGAACTTTTTTCCTGTGAAAGGAAGATTTTCCTGGGAAAGAACTCGGGACCTCAAAGCGATACGGACTAGCAAAGGAGAAAGAACCCCCGGTCGTGTAAGGATTTATGTGTAAGGGCCCGTGTTTAATAGGGGGGCACACCTTGGAACGAGGAGGTGCCCCGTGGACCAGGATACCTTGCGGATCTTGCTGAGGGAAGCGGTGCGGGAGACAGTAGCCGAGGTTCTGCAGACGGTTCTGGAGCTGGACCGGACAGCCTTCTTGCAGGTGCACGGGGGGCGCAGGAACGGCTACTACCCCCGCAAGCTGGAGACCACCTTCGGCCAGGTGGACCTGAAGGTCCCTAGGGATCGGGAATCTCGGTATTACCCGGCTTTCCTTAAGCCCTACGCCCGCCGCCTGGTGGACGTGGGGGAAGTAGCTGTGGCCTTGTACGCCGCCGGGGTCAGTCAGCGCAAGGCGGCCGAGATATTGAGCCTGCTCTTAGGCCACCGCTACTCCCACGAGACCCTAAGCGCCCTGACCGACCAAGTCCTGGAGGCGGCAGGAGCCTTCCGCACCCGGCTTTTGCCCGAGGAGATGGCCTTCGTCTACCTGGACGGGCTTTCCCTAAAGGTCTTCAGGGAAGGAGAAGGGATCGTGCGGGAAAGCGTGTATGTGGCCCTGGGCATCGCCCCTGATGGGGAGAGACGGGTCCTGGGGTTCTGGCTTTTGCCCACGGAGAGCGCCCTGGGATGGGAGGGGGTCCTGGGGGAGCTTTGGCAGCGGGGCCTGCGGCGGGTATTGCTCTTCATCACCGACGGGCTGCCCGGGCTTCCTGAAGCGATCCGCAGGGTCTACCCTCAGGCGGAATGGCAGCGGTGCGTGGTGCACGGGGTGCGGTGGAGCCTGTCCCAGGTGCGGGCGCGGGACCGGGCCCTGCTGGCGGAGGACCTGAGGCGGGTGTACGGGGCGGAGAGCCGGGAAGAAGCTCTTGGGGCCTTGGAGGAGGTGAAGGCCGCCTGGGGTTCGCGGTACCCGGGGGTGGTGGGGCTTTGGGTACAGGATTCGGGGGCCTTCCTGCGGTTCTACGGGTACCCCAAGGTGCTTTGGCCGTACCTGCGGAGCACCAACCTGATGGAGCGGTTTATCCGGGAGCTACGGCGGGGGACGAAGGTGCGGGACCACAAGTTTCCTAAGGAAGAGGCGGTGTACAAGCTTCTTTACCTGGAGTCGGAGAGGCAGGCTGCTTCGCGAAGCGAACATCT
>NZ_JTJB01000019.1 GCF_000794385.1 Thermus sp. 2.9 | reverse complement strand
GGCTGGTGGGGCTCAAAGAGGAGAAACTCCGGCGGCTTGATGGTCTTGAAGGCGCTGGCCACCCCTGCCCCCGAGGCCAGTTGCCGGGCTTTCTCCGTGGCCTGGTAGGCCACCGGGTGGTCCGGGTTGAAGGGGTCCTGGGGAGTGTGGGTGAGGAGGATGTCAGGGGCGAAGTCCACGAGGATCTCCACGAGGCGCGCCAAGGCCTTTTCGTCCACCCGCAAGGGGTAGTCCCCCAGGTCCAAGGGCAAAAAATCCGCCCCCAGGATCTCCGCCGCCCGGCTCGCCTCCTCGTGGCGGATGGCCTTGACCCGCTCCAAGGTCTGGCCGGGCTCCTTCCAAAGCTCCCCGGACTCCCCCCGCTCCCCGTAGCTTAGGGCCACCACCAAAGCCTCCCCTCCCTGCTGGACGGTGAGGGCGATCGCCCCCCCGGCCCGCCAGACGAAGTCCGCCGCGTGGGCGCTCACCACCAAAAGCCGCTTCATTCCCTCCCTCCCGCAAGCAACGTGGGCACGGCGACCGCCATGTGGTGCACCTCCTCCTCGCTAAAGCCCGCCTCCAGGAGCTTCTCGGCGAAGAGGGCCAAGCCCTCCTCCACCGGAGGGTTTTGCGGCTGGCCCAGGTCGGTGGAGAGGAAGCTCCGCTCCACCCCCACCTCCCGGAGGACCGCGAAAAGCCTTTCCCAGGGAACCTTGCCGGTGTAAAAGGGGACGAAGCACCGCTCCAGGTGCGCCCCCTGGTCCGCCAAATGGCGCTGGTCGGCCGGGGAGAGGTCCTGGGTGGGGTAGTCGGGGTGGGTCACCACCACGTGCCGCACCCCTTCCTCCAAGGCAGCCTCCACCACCTTGACGATCTCCTCCCGGGAAAGGTGGCCCGTAGCCACCACCAGGCCGTGGCGGGCGGCCACCTTGAGGACGGCGCGGGCCTCCCCCCTGAGCCTCCCCTGCCCGTCCAAAACGGAGATGGGCGGGGGAAGGAGGCCCTCTTCCCGGAGGCCCTCCATGAGCCTCGCCCACTGGGGCCGCTTTTCCGGGGGCAGGCGGTGGAGGTGGGCCACCTCGTTGGCCGCGTCCACCGTGGGGAACCAGAGAAAGCGGGCCCCGGCCCGGGCGGCCATCTCCACCGCCACGGGGTTTAAGCCCCCCACCCCGTGGTTGAGGACGAGGGCCCCCAAGGCCTCCACTCCGGGTACTGCCATCCGCACCATCTGGGCCCTTTCGGCTGTGGGGGCGAAGTGGGACTTGAGGACAAAGCCCTTTAGGCCCCGCTCCCGAAAGCGCTGGGCTAAGGAGAGGTCATCGGTTTTCCGGGGAAGGAGGTCGGGCCCTACGTGGACATGGAGGTCAAAAGCCCCTTGAACCAAAGCCCAAGCCCGCTCGGTCGCCCTCATAACCCCCCCTTGGCCTGGCGCAGGGCCAGCAGCACCCCCTGCAAGTGCTCCCGCATGGCCCGCTCCGCCGCCTCCTCGTCCCCCGCCGCCACCGCCTCGAGGATCCGCCCGTGCTCCTCTAAGGAGCTTTGCGGCCGACCCGGCACGAGGACGGTGCGGTACTGGTGCCGCACCCCCTGGGCCCTTAGGGCCTCAATCAGGCGCTGGGCGGTCTTGTGGCCGGAGGCCTCCACCAGGGTCTTGTGGAAGAGGGCGTTGAGCTCGGACATGCCCAAAAGGTCCCCCTGGGCGAAGCGCTCCCGCATCCCCGCGTGGATCTCCCGAAGCCGCTCCACGGCCTCGGGGGTCGCCCTCCTGGCGGCGTAGCGGGCCGCCAGGCACTCCAGGGCCATGCGGGCCTCGAGGATCTCCACCGCCTCCTCCTCGCCGATGGCCCGCACCCAGGCCCCCCGGTAGGGAGCGCTTTCCACCAGGCCGTCCTGCTCCAGCTTGGCGAGGGCGGTGCGGATGGCGGCCCGCCCCAGGCCGAACCGCTCGCAAAGCTCCTTCTCCACCAGGCGCTGCCCCGGGAGGAGCTCCCCCTTCAAGATGGCCTCCCTTAGGGCCTGATAGGCTTGCTGGACCTCGGTGGCCTTTTCGCCCACGGGCATCTAGGCCTCCTCCACCGGGGGCACCCCGTAAGTGTGGAAGGTTTCCACGGTCTTTAGGCCCCAGGCCTGGCCCCGCTTCCTCTCCTCCTCGTTCCAGACGATGGGCTTCCAATCGGGGGCCAAAAGGAGCCTTGCCCCGGGGCAGGCGATCTCAAAGCGGCACCCGCCGGGCTCGTACACGTAGAGGAAGAAGGTCTGCTGGATGGCGTGCTTGTGGGGGCCCGTCTCAATGAAGACCCCGTGCTCTAGGCAGATGTCCGCCGCCCGCAAGACCTCCTCCCGGCTGTCCACGGCGTAGGTGAAGTGGTGAAGCCTCCCCTTGGCCCCCAGGTGGTCCTTGGTGATGGCCACGTCGTAGGTCTTGTTGTTGCAGGTGAGCCAGGCCCCCTGCTCGGTGCCGTCGCTAAAGACAATCTGCTCGGTCACCTTCATGCCCAGGTACGTTTCCAGGAAAGTCCGCACCGCCCCCACGTCCGAGGCAAGAATATTGATGTGGTCCGGCCGCCTCAGGTTCGCCCCCCTCCCCGGGAAACGGGAAGCCTGGTTCTTGAGGGCGGGCCTCGTGGCCTCCGTGGGGGTGTACCAGACGGTCTCATAGTAGATCTCCATGAGGTGCCCATCGGGGGTACGGAAGCGGTAGGCGGGGCCGTGGCCCAAGTCCCCTTCCGTCCAGCCTTCCCCCAAGCCCGAGGCCTCCAGGGCCTTAACCCGGCGCTTTAGGGCCTCGAGGCTCTTCGTCCGGAAGGCAAGATGCCCTAGGGCAGGCGCCTTGCCCGCCGTGAGCTTGAGGGTGTGGAACTCGTAGTCGTCCCAGCCCCTGAGGTAGACCGAGTCTCCCTCCTCCCCGCTTACCGTCATTCCCATCACCTCGGTGAAAAACCAAAGGCTTTCCTCCGGCTTGGGGGTGATGAGCTCCACGTGGGCCAGGTGGGCCAGGTCGCCGTAGGGCCAGCGCTCGCAGTCCATAGGACCACCTCCTAGCCCCAGGCTAGCTAGAGTAGACCACATTGTCAACAATCCGGGTTCATCATAGCCGAACCCCCGGAAAAGGCGGATCTGCGAGAAAATGTCTCCCTCCCCCTAAACCCTCGGAGCCCTCCCCTGGTGTATCCACACTCCCGGTCAACTCCCCACCGAAGGAGCGGAGAGCAAGCGTTCGGAGAAGGGGGGATTGACAAGGAAGGGTCGCCGGAATACCATAACTGCAAACGCTAGCACCAACGTTTGCAATAGGAGGAGAAATGGCCCCGCTGCTAGAGGTCAGGAAAATTGTTAAGCGCTTCGGCCCTGTAGAAGCGCTTAGAGGAACGAGCCTAGAACTCTTTAGGGGAGAAGTCCTAGCCCTTGTGGGCGATAACGGGGCAGGCAAGTCTACCCTGATCAAGGTGATCTCCGGCGTGTACCCAGCGGACGAAGGGGAGATGCGCCTCGAGGGGCGCCCATACCGCCCTGCCACCCCCAAGGAGGCCCGGGCCCAGGGTATAGAAACCATCTACCAGGACCTGGCCTTAGCGGATGATCTGGACGTGGGGGCTAACATCTTCCTAGGGCGCGAGCCTATACGTCGGCTTTTGGGACTGCCGGTCATAGACGAGGCCCGGATCTACCAGGAAACCCGGGCTCTTCTGGAACGAATCCGCACTACCGTCACCGACCCTAGGCGCACTGTCAGGAATCTCTCTGGGGGACAGCGCCAGGCCGTGGCTTTTGCCCGGGCGCTTTACTGGAAGTCCCGGGTGGTTATCATGGACGAACCCACCGCGGCCTTGGCCCCCATGGAGGCAAAGAACGTGATCCGGTATGCCCGGAACCTAGCCCAAGAAGGGGTGGGGGTGCTTTACATCGGCCACAACCTCGTGGAAGTGCTCGAGGTGGCCGATAGGGTAGCGGTGATGCATCGGGGACAGGTCGTTTTTACCGCCCACGCAAAGGCGACCAGCCAGCAAGAGCTGGTCTACTACATGACTGGGGGAGGTGAGAACCCAGGGGAAGCAAAGGCGTGAGCCGAGAAGTAGCTGGAGCCAAGTAGGTGTTGGTGAAGCGATCGGAAGAGGTAACAAGGGAATCAGGCCAAAGGTGAAAAAGGAGGTAACCATGAAGCGGATCTTGGCGTTTGTTTTAGGGTTTGGGCTTGCCGCCAATGCGTTAGGTCAAGGACTGAGGAACATGGAGGTGGTGGTCATCGTAAAGGCCACCAACTCCCAGTTTTGGCAGTACGTTCTGGAAGGGGCCAAGCGGGCAGGGGAGTCTCTTGGCATCAGGGTTACACCCCAAGGGGCGGCGGAGGAAGCAGACATCGCAGGCCAAATCGCCATTCTAGAAAATGCCATCACTCGGAGGCCAGCGGCCATCGTCATCGCCCCCACGGCCAGTAAACCACTGGCTGCCCCCATTGAAAAGGCCACCAAGGCGGGTATTCCCGTGGTGATCATTGACTCTGCCGGAGAAACGAACCTTTACGCTAGCTTCTTGGCCACGGACAATGTGGCGGCAGGTCGGCTGGCTGCGGATATGCTGGCCGAAGCAATCCGGAAGAAGACCGGGAAGGTGGAGGGAGAAGTGGCCATTCTCAGCTCCGTACCTGGGGTGAGCTCGGTGGAATTGCGCAACAAAGGCTTCTTGGAAGGCATTAAGAAGTACCCTGGCCTCAAAGTGGTGGAAAACCGCTTTGCCAACAACGATCCTGCCCGGGCTCTCTCTATTACCTTGGACTACCTTTCCCGGTACCGGAACCTGGTGGGCATCTTTGCCAACAACAATGTCATGGGCTCGAGCGCCGGGCGGGCGCTGGAGCAACGCAACATTAAGAAAGTGGCCCTGGTAGCTTTTGACTCCGACGACCAGGAAGTGGAGCTCCTCCGCAAGGGGTTCATAGACGCCCTCATCGTCCAAGACCCATTCATGATGGGCTACGCCGGCGTCTTCTACGCCGTGGCGGCCCGGATGGGCGTTCGGTTGCCCCCCTACGTGGACACGGGAAGCCTGGCGGTCACGGCGGACAACTACAACTCCGAAGAGATCCAAGGGCTCCTAAACCCCAGCAAGCGGGTGGTCAAACCCTTCCTGGGCCCCGCTCGCTAAGGAAGGAAACCACAGGGGAGGGGGTTCCCCTTCCCTGTTTTTTGGCGGAGGAGGCATGACCGTCTTTCAGAAATCCCCCCTGGTTACCGTTTCCGCCCTCACACTGATCCTATCCTTAGCCCTAGCCGTGGTTGCGCCCCCCTTTATCACCCTGGACAACCTCCAGAACCTTATGCTCCAGGTCTCCATAGGAGCGCTCTTCGCCTTTGGGGTCCTCTTCCCCATCCTCCTTGGGGGCATCGACCTAGCGGTGGGATCCGTAGGGGCTTTGGCGGGAGTGTCCGTGGCCCTGCTCATGACCAACGGGGTTCCCATCGGGATCAGCGTCCTCCTGGTGCTCGCCCTAGGGGCCTTCCTCGGCGCAGTCCACGGCTGGGCCACCTTCCGACTGGGTATCCCTCCCTTTGTGGTGACTCTGGCGGGTTTGCAGATCTACCGGGGAGCTGCCTTGCTCCTCTCAGGGGGCACCACCATCGCTGGGCTGCCCGAGGCGTTTAACCGCTTCGCCGTCGCCAGCTTCTTGGGCATTCCCAGCCTCTTCTGGGTAACGCTCCTTTCGCTGGGAGCCTGCGGCTTCCTCCTGTCTAAGACCCGTACGGGGCGCTACTTTTACGCCGTGGGAAGCAACCCGGAAGCCGCCCGGCGGGCAGGTGTAGACGTAGCCAGGATCACTTACCTGGCCTACGCGCTAAGCGCCTTTTTTGCCTCCTTAGGGGGTGTGCTCCTGGCCTCGAGGCTGGCCATAGGCACCCCCACTGCCGCCATGGGGTACGAGCTGAGCGCCATCGCCGCCGCCGTGGTGGGCGGAGCGAGCCTTTTCGGAGGCAGGGGTTCGGTCCTCGGAACTTTCTTTGGAGCCCTTCTCTTTGCCATCATCCGCAATGGAACCAACCTGATGGGAATAGACCCCTTTTGGAGCATGGTGGCCGAGGGCTTTCTCATCGCCCTGGTTGTCTATGCAGATAGCCTGGGCCGCAGGCGCTACGCCGGGCTTCGGTGAACCATGGGTAAGCCTCCCCAAAGGACAAGCCTCGAGGACGTCGCCAGGCTGGCCGGTGTCTCCCCCTCCACCGTCTCCCGAGCCCTGAACCGCCCCGAACTGGTCTCCCCCGCTACCCGGGAGAGGATCCTGGAGATAGCCCGGTCCTTAGGCTACACACCGGACCAAGTGGCCCGCTCCCTCAAGCGAGGGAAGTCCCCAACCCTAGGACTCATCCTTTCCGATATCTCCGTGAGCTTCCATGCGGACGTTGCCCGAGGCGTGGAGGAGGTTGCCCAGGCGCAGGGATACTCCTTGATCCTCTTCCATTCCCAAGAGTCTCCTGAGCGGGAACGGGCAGGGCTGGAGCTCCTAAAGAGCTACCGGGTAGCCGGCATCATCCTAGAGCCCACGGGGAAAAACCGGGAGCTCGAGGAGGCCCTTGTCCAGGAAGGGATTCGGGTGGTGGAGGTAGACCGCATCTCTGGAGCCAAAGGCGTCCCCTCTGTGCTTTCCGATAACCTCCAAGGAGCCGCGCTGGCCGCAGAACACCTTCTCCAGGCGGGACACCGCTGGGCCTTCGTGGTAGGAGGAGAGCTGGGCCTTACCAGTTGCGGGGAACGCACGGAAGCTTTTGCCCGGCGGTTTACCGCAGGAGGAGGGGCAGCGGAGGTGTACACCTGCCCCAGCACCCCCGAAGGGGGGTACGAAGCCGCCCTCCGGTACCTAAGCCGGGGCCAACGCCCCTCCGCCGTGTTCGTCACCACAGGTCAGATGGCCCAAGGGGTCTTGCAGGCCTTCCAGGAGCAGGGCATCGCCATCCCCCAGGAAGTCTCCTTGGTGGTCTTTGATGACCCGCCGTGGGCCTCTCTGGTTTCGCCCCCCCTCACTGCAGTGCGGCAACAGGCCCAAGAGATCGGCCGGAAGGCCGCCCAAAGGGTTTTAGGAGAACGCTTTCCAGGCCGGCCCAAAATCCTTCGCCTACCCACAGAACTGGTGGAACGGGCCTCCGTAGCTCGGCTTGCCGACCCAGGAGGGTCCTACCCTCCTGACAACCCGGCTTAAAGGGCATCCATCGGCCCACGCGAGGCCACGGGACGGGGTTGGGCGCGGCGGGAACAGAATCCCTTTAGGCGACAACTTGAGGTTATACTTATAGGCAGGGGGTTATACCATGACCTACTTGGTCGGACCCAAGGGGCAGGTGGTCATCGCCAAGGAGATCCGGGAGCGCCTGGGGATAGGCCCGGGGTGGCGGGTGGTGCAGCGCCTGGCGGGAGACCACGTGGAGCTCTACTTCCTGCCACCCCCTCACCAAGACTCCTTAAAGGGCCTTCTCCGAGAAAGCATCCGTCGCACCCTTCCCGAAGAGGCTTGGTCCAAGGCCCGGGAGACCGCCTGGAAAGCCTCCTGGCAGGAGGAGGCGTGAGGGCTTTGGCAGACACCAGCCTCCTGGTGCGCTACCTCACCGGGGATCCCCCCCACCTGGCGGAGCAGGCCGCCTCCCTCCTAGATAGCCAAGAACCTGTAGGCATCACGGAAGTCGTTCTGGTGGAAACCGCCTATGTGCTGGAGTCGGTATACGAGGTTCCCCGCAAAGAGGTGGTGGACGCCCTGGTGCGCCTGCTCCAGAAGGAAAACCTGAAGGCGGTGTGCGGGGACAAGGGCCTCTGGACCCAGGCCCTCCTCCTTTGTCGTTCCTCCCGCAGGGTTTCCTTTGGAGACGCCTTGATCTGGGCCGCCGCTTTGGCCTCTGGGGTGCGGCGGGTGTACACCCTGGACCGGCGCTTTCCCCGGGAAGGAATCGCGGTGGAACCCTGATCCCGAAAGGGAAGCGCCTTTCGGAGTCACTTTTCCGTTTCCGCCTGGCGCTCCTCGAGGACAAAGACCCGAAGCCGCCCCTTGGGGGTGCCGAGGACCTCCTGGAAGATGGCCTCGGCCTCCTCCTTCACGGCCTCCTTCTCCTCCCGGGTAAGGGGCTTCTCCCGGGCCACCAAAACCTCCAGCATGGGCACAGGACCACCCCCTAAACAAAGCGCAGGGATAGCGCCCTACCCCCTGTCCCCACCAGGGTGAAGAGGTCCCCAGGGCTTGCGGGCTGCACCGGGGCCCAGGCCCCGGACATCACGATCTCCCCGGGCTCCAAGGCCACCCCGAAGGCGGCAAGGGCGTTGGCGAGCCAGGCCACCGCCTTGGCCGGATGGCCTAAGCAGGCCGCCCCCGCTCCCTGGGCCACGGGCTCCCCGTTTTTGTAGAGGACAAGGCCCAGGGTGGAAAGGTCCTCCTCCAAAAGGGCCCGCTCCCAAG
>NZ_JTJB01000018.1 GCF_000794385.1 Thermus sp. 2.9 | reverse complement strand
CCCCGAAGCGCTATACTCCCCCACAGGAGGCCACAGGTGAAGGCCAAGCCTAAAGTCACGCGCAAGCGTACCTCGCAGAAGAGGGCGAAAACCTTCACCGGAGCCCACGCCCTCCTCCTCTTCCCTTCCGGAGAAGACCACAAGGCCACCCTGGACCTCATGCGCCGCTTCTCCGCCGCCGTGCGCTACGCCTACAACCGCTTGCTTGAGGGTCAGACCAGGGAGAACCTCAAACGGCAGGACGGCCCCCTCTGTTTCTTCTCCCGCCTCAACACCCGCCACGCCGACGACGCCGTCTTGAAGGCCCAGGCCGTTCTGGACTCCGCCCGGGAGAGAGGAGAAGACCCCCGGAAGGTCGCCTTCGGGGGAAGGAAGCTCTTTGAGACCCTGAAGCGGGGGCACCTCTCGGGTAAGCCCCTGAAGGAGCTCAAGCGGGAGTGGAGGGAGAAGCGGCAAGGCACGCTCTACTCCCGTGGGGACAAGACCAAGGGGGGCAACCTCAACCTGAGGCTCCTCGTCAAGGAAGGAGCCCTGTGGCTCCGGATCAACCTCGGAAACGGAAGCTACGCCCACGCCCTGGTGAAGACCTCTCACCCAAACCTTAACGCCCTCCTCAAGGTGTTCCCCTGGCGGGGAAGCAACCAGAGGGTGTACGCCTCCCTTCCCTACAACGTGGAGCTCTCCCTCAAGGACGGCAAGGTCTACGCCACCTTCACCTGGCTCCTCCGGACCCTGGAAATCCTCCTCCGCCTGGAGCGGCCCTTCCTGGTGAACGTGAACCTGCCGCTCAAGCCCAAAGGGTTCCTCTGGACCCGGCAGTCGGTGCGGGCCTACGAGGGGGTGGTGATCCCGGGGGAGGACCCCATGGGCCGCCCCTTCTACTGGTTCGCCTCGAGGCCCCTCAAGGAGGCGGAGGAGGGGACGGACCGCTGGGCGGTGGCCCAGGGCTTCGTCTCCGCCACGCCCCTCCGCCTGGACCTCACCGACGAAACCCGGCTCCAGCCCACCCTGGCCCATGATTAGCGTCCTCATCCCCACCAGGGGGAGGCCCGGGTTTGTGCGGGAGGCCCTTCCACTTCCCGGCGCGGCGGGCCACGGCTACAGGGTGATCACCTGGTCCACCCGGCCCGCCAAAGCCCGGTAGAGGTCGGGGAAGCACCCCACCTCCACCCCCTCCACCACGTGGGGGGACACCCGGCACGTCCCAGGGGTCTTCCGCCCCTCTCCTTCCGGGGTGCACCAGCGGGGCTCCCCCTCGGCCAGGCCCCGCTCCAGAGCGCAGAGGTCGCACATCATGAGGAGGATGCCCTTCTCCTTGGCCACCTTGGCGAGCCGCTCCCCGATGGGGTTCCCTTTCTGCAGCACCAGGGTGTTGTCGTCAAAGAAGAAGATCCCCACCACCTCCACCCCGTGGGTCCCCGCCTCCAGCTGGGGGAGGATCATCTGGCCGAGCTTGTGGCTTGCCGCCCTAGGGCTTGAGAGCACGTAGGCCACGCGCACGGTTCACCTCCGCGAGCGCAGTATAGGGGATCTTCCTTTTGCATGGGGCCGCAGGGGGGCCTTCCTGGGGTCCGGAGGGCGTCTTCCTTCTCCCTCCGGACGGAGGTAGAGCTGGGCCCCTGGGAAACCCCCCTCCCTTGATCCTTGGCAGCTCCTATGCAAATCTGAGCCAAGATATGAACTACCTTGGAAAAACGGAAGTGTTCCTCAACCGCTTCGCCCTACGGCCTCTGAACCCCGAGGAGCTTAGACCTTGGCGCCTCGAGGTGGTTCTGGACCCTCCTCCGGGGCGGGAGGAGGTGTATCCCCTTCTCGCCCAGGTGGCCCGCCGGGCGGGGGGCGTCACGGTGCGCATGGGAGACGGCCTCGCCTCCTGGTCGCCCCCTGAGGTCCTGGTCTTGGAGGGCACCTTGGCGCGGATGGGGCAGACCTACGCCTACCGCCTCTACCCCAAGGGGAGGAGGCCTCTGGACCCCAAGGACCCGGGGGAGCGGAGCGCACTTTCGTCTCTGGCCCGAAGGCTCCTTCAGGAGCGCCTCCGGCGCCTCGAGGGGGTCTGGGTGGAGGGGCTTGCGGTGTACCGGAGGGAGCACGCCCGGGGGCCCGGGTGGCGGGTGCTTGGGGGGGCGGTCTTGGACCTTTGGGTCTCCGACTCGGGGGCGTTCCTCCTGGAGGTGGACCCCGCTTACCGGATCCTCTGCGAGATGTCCCTCGAGGCCTGGCTTGCCCAAGGCCACCCTCTGCCCAAACGGGTCCGGAACGCCTACGACCGGCGCACCTGGGAGCTTCTCCGGCTGGGAGAGGAAGACCCCAAGGAGCTCCCCCTCCCGGGCGGCTTAAGCCTCCTGGACTACCACGCTTCCAAGGGCCGCCTCCAGGGCCGGGAAGGGGGGCGGGTGGCCTGGGTGGCGGACCCAAAGGATCCGCGAAAGCCAATCCCCCATCTGACGGGCCTTTTGGTGCCCGTCCTTACCCTGGAAGACCTTCATGAAGAGGAGGGAAGCCTGGCCCTCTCCTTGCCTTGGGAAGAGCGGCGTCGGCGGACCCGGGAGATCGCCAGCTGGATCGGCCGGCGCCTGGGGCTGGGCACACCTGAGGCGGTGCGCGCCCAGGCGTACCGCTTGAGCATCCCCAAGCTCATGGGCAGAAGAGCCGTGAGCAAGCCTGCGGACGCCCTCCGCGTGGGGCTTTACCGGGCCCAGGAAACCGCCCTGGCCCTCTTGCGCCTGGACGGGGCCCAAGGATGGCCGGAGTTTCTCCGGCGGGCCTTGCTCCAGGCCTTTGGGGCGGGCGGGGCTTCCCTCCGTTTGCACACCCTCCACGCCCATCCCTCCCAAGGCCTGGCTTTCCGCGAGGCGCTGCGGAAGGCCAAGGAGAAGGGGGTCCAGGCCGTGCTGGTCCTCACCCCGCCCATGGCCTGGGAAGACCGCAACCGCCTGAAGGCCCTTCTCCTCAGGGAGGGCCTTCCCAGCCAAATCCTCAACGTCCCCCTCCGGGAGGAGGAACGCCACCGCTGGGAGAACGCCCTCCTGGGCCTTCTGGCCAAGGCGGGGCTTCAGGTGGTGGCCCTGAGCGGCGCCTATCCGGCGGAGCTCGCCGTGGGCTTTGACGCTGGCGGAAGGGAGTCCTTTCGCTTCGGGGGCGCGGCCTGCGCCGTGGGCGGGGACGGCGGCCACCTCCTCTGGACCCTCCCCGAGGCCCAGGCCGGGGAGCGGATCCCCCAGGAGGTGGTCTGGGACCTCTTGGAGGAGACCCTCTGGGCCTTCAGACGCAAGGCGGGGAGGCTTCCTTCCCGGGTCCTCCTCCTTCGGGACGGCCGCGTGCCCCAGGACGAGTTCGCCCTGGCCTTGGAGGCCCTTGCCCGGGAAGGCATAGCCTACGACTTGGTTTCGGTGCGCAAGTCGGGAGGGGGGCGGGTCTACCCCGTGCAGGGGCGCCTGGCGGACGGGCTTTACGTCCCCTTGGAGGACAGGACTTTTCTCCTCCTCACCGTCCACCGGGATTTCCGGGGCACGCCCCGACCCCTGAAGCTGGTGCACGAGGCGGGGGACACGCCCCTCGAGGCCCTGGCCCACCAGATTTTCCATCTGACCCGCCTCTACCCGGCGAGCGGTTTCGCCTTCCCCCGGCTTCCCGCTCCCCTTCACCTGGCCGACCGCCTGGTGAAGGAGGTGGGCCGGTTGGGGATCCGTCACCTCAAGGAGGTGGACCGGGAAAAGCTCTTCTTCGTTTAGTGCCCAAGCGGGGCGGAACCCGGGAAAGGCCCCGGTCTGGGCGCGGCGGGCTAGGAAAAGGGCACACCAAATCCTGCGCCTGGCCCCTTAGGACGAGGCCATGAGGCGCGTAGGGTTTATCGGCCTTGGGCGCATGGGCTTGCCCATGGTCTAGAACCTGGCGAGGGCGGGCTACGAGGTTCTGGCCTGGAACCGCACGCCTAAGGAGGCGGCGGGGGCCGGGGTGGTGGTCACCGTGCTGGCGGACGGAACCTGGCCCACGCCGAACGGGAGGGGGTCACGGAGGAGGAGATCGCCCGCAGGACCACGGCGGGCATCCCCCTCAGGCGCTACGGCAAGCCGGAGGAGGCGGCGGAGGTGGCCGTCTTCCTCCTCTCTCCCCGGAACGGCTACCTCACCGGGCAGCAGGTCCTGGTGGACGGGGGGCTGGCGGTGTGACCCCGGGTACCGCTGGCCTACCGGGCCACCCGCCTTCCCCCCAGGTACACCGCCTCCACCCGCAGGTCCTCGCCCAGCACCAAAAGGTCCGCCCGCTTGCCAGGGGCGATCTCCCCCCGGTCCTTTAGGCCCAGGTAGCGGGCGGGGTAGGTGGAAAGCCTCCGCGCCGCCTCCTCCAGGGAAAGCCCGAAGGCCACCAGCTTGCGGAGGGCCTGGTCCATGGTGAGGGTGCTCCCCGCCAGGCTTTCCCCGAGCCACACCCCCTCCCCCCGCTTCTCCACCCGCTGGGCCCCCAGGGGGTAGACCCCATCCGGCATCCCCGCCGCGGCCACGGCGTCGGTGACGAAGTAGAGGCCGGGGACGCTCTTCAGGGCGAGGCGCAAGGCGGCGGGGTGCACGTGGAGGCCGTCGGGGATGAGCTCCGCCCAAAGGCCCCGCTCCAGGGCCAGGCCCACCACCCCCGGGGCGCGGTGGTGGAGGGGGGTCATGGCGTTGAAGAGGTGGGTAAAGCCCTGGGCCCCCGCCTCCAGGGCGTGGAGGGCCTCCTCGTAGCCTGCGGCGGTGTGGCCGAGCTGCACCCGGACGCCCCGGCCTACCAGGAGGCGCACCAGCTCCAAGGCCCCGGGGAGCTCGGGGGCCAGGGTCACCACCCGGACGGGGGCCCGGGCCAGGAGGTCTTCCATCCAGGCGGGGTCGGGCTTCTGGGGGAAGGGGGGCTGGGCGCCGAGGCGCTTGGGGCTGAGGAAGGGGCCTTCCAGGTGGACCCCGAGGAGGGCCTCGCATTCCCCCATGGCCTCGGCGATGCCCCGAAGGGCCTTCTCTATGGCCTCCGGGGGTGCGGTGACGGTGGTGGGGAGGAGGCCCGTGGTGCCGTGTTGGAGGTGGAAGCGGGCCATCCTGAGCACGGCCTCCTTCCCCTCCATGGCGTCCGCCCCTAGCCCCCCGTGGACGTGGAGGTCCAGGAAGCCGGGGAGGATGTAGGGGCCCTCCACGGGGGCCTCCTCCACGGCCAGGATGCGCTCGGAAAAGTGGAGCCTTCCCCGCACGAAGCCCCGAGGGGAGAGGATCCGGCCTTCCAGGGTCACGGGGTCATTATCCCCTGACCTTCCCCTGACTTGCGCTCCTTACTTTGAACTCGGAGGTGAGAAGCATGAAGCGAAGGGACATCCTGAAAGGTGGCCTGGCTGCGGGGGCCCTGGCCCTCCTGCCCCGGGGCCATACCCAGGGGGCTCTGCAGAACCAGCCTTCCTTGGGAAGGCGGTACCGCAACCTCATCGTCTTCGTCTACGACGGGTTTTCCTGGGAGGACTACGCCATCGCCCAGGCCTACGCCCGGAGGCGGCAGGGCCGGGTCCTGGCCCTGGAGCGCCTCCTCGCCCGCTACCCCAACGGGCTCATCAACACCTACAGCCTCACCAGCTACGTCACCGAGTCCAGCGCCGCGGGGAACGCCTTCTCCTGCGGGGTGAAGACGGTGAACGGGGGGCTCGCCATCCACGCCGACGGGACCCCCCTCAAGCCCTTCTTCGCCGCGGCCAAGGAGGCGGGGAAGGCCGTGGGGCTCGTGACCACCACCACCGTCACCCACGCCACCCCGGCGAGCTTCGTGGTGTCCAATCCCGACCGGAACGCCGAGGAGAGGATCGCCGAGCAGTACCTGGAGTTCGGGGCCGAGGTGTACCTTGGGGGCGGGGACCGCTTTTTCAACCCCGCCAGGCGCAAGGACGGGAAGGACCTCTACGCCGCCTTCGCCGCCAAGGGGTACGGGGTGGTGCGCACCCCCGAGGAGCTCGCCCGTTCCAACGCCACCCGGCTCCTGGGCGTCTTCGCCGACGGCCACGTGCCCTACGAGATTGACCGCCGCTTCCAGGGCCTTGGGGTGCCGAGCCTCAAGGAAATGGTCCAGGCCGCTTTGCCCCGGCTTGCCGCCCACCGCGGGGGCTTCGTCCTTCAGGTGGAAGCGGGGCGGATTGACCACGCCAACCATTTGAACGACGCCGGGGCCACCCTTTGGGACGTGCTGGCGGCGGACGAGGTCCTGGAGCTCCTCACCGCCTTCGTGGACCGGAACCCGGACACCCTCCTCATCGTGGTCTCGGACCACGCCACCGGGGTAGGAGGGCTTTACGGGGCCGGGCGGAGCTACCTGGAGAGCTCCCGAGGGGTGGACCTCCTGGAGCCGCAGCGGGCGAGCTTTGAGCACATGCTCCGCGTCCTCGGCCAGGCCCCGGAGGCCTCCCAGGTCAAGGAAGCCTTCCGGGCCATGAAGGGGGTGGACCTCGAGGACGCCGAGGCGGAAAGGGTGGTGCGGGCCATCCGGGAGAAGGTCTACTGGCCGGAGGGGGTGCGCCAAGGGGTCCAGCCCGCCAACACCATGGCCTGGGCCATGGTGCAGCGGGACGCCAAGAAGCCCGACCGGCCCAACATCGGCTATAGCTCCGGCCAGCACACGGCGAGCCCCGTGATGCTCCTCCTCTACGGCCAGGGCCTGCGCTTTGTGAACCTGGGCCTCGTGGACAACACCCACGTCTTCCGCCTCATGGGGGAGGCCCTGGGCCTCCGCTACCAGAACCCGGTGATGAGCGAGGAGGAGGCCCTGGAGATCCTCAAGGCCAGGCCCCAGGGGATGCGCCACCCCGAGGACGTCTGGGCCTAAGGGCCCGGGTCGCGGGATCGGCCGGGGCCCGGTTCCCCTCCGTGGGAGCCGGGCCTTTTGGCTTCCTGGGCGGGAACCTTGCCCCCGCCGAGGGGCAGGGCCCGCCCCGCCACCAGGAGGTAGGCCTCCTGAGCCGCCTCGGCCAAAAGGGCGTTCACCTGGCCCAGGAGGTCCCGGTAGCGGCGGGCGAGGGGGTTTTGGGGGACGATCCCCATCCCCACCTCGTTGGAGACGGCGATGACCCTCTTGCCGCTTTCCTCCACCGCGCTTAGGAAGCGCCTCGCCTCCAAGAGGGGGTCCAGGCCCCGTTCCATCAGGTTGGCGACCCAGAGGGTGAGGCAGTCCACCACCACGGTGGGGTGGCGGGCCCGCTTCAGGGCCCCCGGAAGGTCTAGGGGCTCCTCCAGGGTCTCCCAGGTGGGGGGGCGCTCCTCCTGGTGGCGGCGGATCTTCTCCGCCATCTCCTCGTCCCGGGCCTCGGCGGTGGCGATCAGGGTGGCGAAGGGCCCGGCGAGCCTCTGGGCGAAGCGGCTCTTGCCGCTCTTTGCTCCTCCCAGGAGGAGGACGAGGCCGGGGGGTGGGGGCGGGTCTACGTCCGGGGCTTTCGCCCCGGTGGGGCTTGCGGGGAAGACCCTCCCCGTAAGCCCCAGGGCCCGGTGGAGGGCCCTTAGGTCCAGGTGGCGCTCCAGGGCGTCCGCCAGGGCCTCCAGGCCCTCCTCCAAGCCCCGCGCCTCCCGGCCGAAGAGGGCCTTCTGCACCCCGGGGTTTTCCAGGAGGCCGTGGAGCCAGGTGGCGAGGAGGCTTCCTTCCTGGTGGAAGAGGGGGAGGCCCTGGCCGTGGTGGATCTCGTACCCCTCCACCTCGAGGCCCTCAAGCCTTCCCCAGTACCCGGAAAGCCCCTGAAGCCTTACCCGCCTCCGCTCCACCGTCTTCTCCCGCGCCATCCGCACCCGGTAGGGGAGGAGGCCGAGGCCGGGGAAGTGGCCCCTTTCCTCCACCCCTTCCTCGTCCAGGAGGGCTTCGGAAAGCATCTCCGCCCCTCCGCAGACGGCGAGGACGGGCTTGCCCGCCTCCAGGTGCCTCTGGATCAAGGGGAGGAAGGCCCGAAGCCAGGGGAGGTCCCGCGCCGGGAGGCGGCTTCCCGGGAGGATGAGAAGCCAGGCCCCTTCCGCCTCCTCGGGGCTATGGGCGTAGACCACCTGGGCGAGCTCGGAGAGGGGCCAGAACTCGTCCAGGTTGGCGGCGTGGGGGTAGCGGAGGAGGGCCACCTTGGGGCCATTCCCGGCGGGCTGGCGGTAGCGGAACCCGTCCTCCTCGGGGAGGGCGAGGGGAAGGAGGGGGAGGGTGCCGAGGACGGGGAGGCCGGTCCAGTCCCTGAGGAGCGCGTAGGCGGGCTTCAGGAGCTCCAGGTCCCCCCGGAACTTGTTGAAGGCGAAGCCTATGAGCCTCTTTCGGTGCTCCCCCAGGAGGGCCCAGGTGCCGTAGAGCGCCCCCAGGGCCCCGCCCTGGTCCACGTCGGCCACCAGGAGGGCCTTGGCGTCCGCCCACTCGGCCGCTTTTAGGTTCGGGAGGTCGGGCCAGAGGTTCCGCTCCACCGGGCTTCCCGCCCCCTCCAGCACCAGGAGGTCGTACTCGGCGAGGAGGCCTTCCAGGGCCTCGCGGACGGGGGCCTCGAGGTGGGGCCTCCTTTCCTTCCAGGGAAGCCCGGAGAGGAAGGGATCCACCTTCCCCCACACCACCACCTGGGCGCCCCTTTCCCCGAAGGGCTTCACCAGGACGGGGTTCATGCGCACCTCAGGCTCTACCCCCGCCGCCAGGGCCTGGAGCCACTGGGCGGAGGCCATCTCCCCGCCCCGCACCACCCGGGCGTGGTTCGCCATGTTCTGGGCCTTGAAGGGGGCGGCCTCGAGGCCAAGCCTTTTGAAGTGGCGGAGAAGCCCTGCCGCGAAGAGGCTTTTCCCCACCCCGCTTCCCGTGCCCCAGACGATGAGGGCCTTAGCCCTTCCCAAGGCGCACCTCCACGGCCTTGAGGATTGTTTGGGCGTCCTCCAGGGCCTTCTTGGCCTCCTCCGGGGGGAGGTCCCGAAGGAGCCGGGCGAGGCTTTGGCCCCACGGGTCCAGGCCCAGGGCGATCCAGAGGGCCTTTAGGGCCTTCTCCCCCGCCTGCTGGGCGAGGAAGGCGGTCTGGGCGCGCTTGCCCCTCTCCAGGAGGGCCTCTCCCGCCTCCCAATCGTCCCAGGCCTGGGCGAGCCAGCGGTGGGCCTCACGTAGGCGCTTTTCCACGCTCATAGATGGGCTTCGCCTCCCGGAGAACCCCCTTGAGGAAGGGGAGGTCCCGGCGCTCCCTACACTCCTCGGGGGTGAGGACGATGGCCTCCACGGGGAGGGGGGCGTCCTGGAGGAGCTCCAGGACGAGGCCGATGCGCTCAAGGGGAGGAAGGGGGGTGCGGGCCACCACCAGGAGGTCCAGGTCCGACCTCCGGTCCGCCGTCCCCCGGGCGTGGGAGCCGAAGAGGTAGATGGCCTCCAGGTCCAGGGCCGCCCGTAGCCGCCCCAGGGCCTCCTCCAGGTAGCGGGCAAGCTCCGGGGTCATGCCCTGAGTTTACCCGCGAGGACCTCCTCCAGGGCGAGGAGGAGGGCCCTTATGGCCTCCTCCCTCTGGGCGGAAAGCCTGAGCCACTCGGGGAGGCCGAAACTGGTGCAGTCCCGCACCCTTATGCCCCTTTCCCTCAGGGCCTTCGCCACCTCCGTGGCCCGGCCCACCCGCGCCATGAGGAAGTTGGCGGGGCTTTCCCGGACCTCGAGGCCAAGCCTCCTAAGCCCCTCGGCGAGGAGGCCCCGGAGGCGGAAGAGCTCCCTTTTGCTCCCCTCCAGCCAGGCCCGGGCCTCCGGGTCCAGGTGGGCGTGGAGGAAGGCCTCCCCGTAGACGGAGAGGGGCCAGGAAGGGGCCAGGTTCTGGAAGTGGGTGAGGTCCAGGGGGGCCAGGAGGTACCCCGCCCTGACCCCCGTGAGGCCGTGGGCCTTGTTGGGGCTATAGAGGCGGAAGGCCGTTTGGGGGAGGGGCGGGGGGGATTCCATGAGGTCGTAGTAGGCGAGGTCCAGGACCAGGGCGCCCCCTGCGCGCCTGGCCGCCTCCTCCAGGAAGGGGTAGACCTCCCCCGTGGGGTTGTTGGGCACGCAGAGGAAGGCGAGGGAACTTTTGGGAAGGAGCTCCAGGAAGGCCTCGGGGCTTTCCGCCTCCCAGAGGGGCAGATCCAGGGCCCGGGCGGCCCGGGCGTACTCGCCGAAGGTGGGGGGGAGGAGGAGGATGGGCCCCCGCAGGTAGGTCCAGCGGGCCAGGCGGTGGATGAGCTCGCTCGTTCCCGTGCCCACGGCCACCTGTTCGGGAGAGACCCCGTGGGCCTCGGCCAGGGCCCGGCGTAGCCTCCGGTAGAGGGGGTCGGGGTAACGGCTCGGGTCGGCCCTTCGCAGGTAGGCCAGGGCCACGGGGTTGGGGCCTAGGGCGTTGGCGTTGGTGGAGAAGTCGTAGAGGGGCTCGGGGCCCTCGTCGGTGCCCCCGTGGATGGGGCGGAGGACGTCGTCCAGCATGCCTTCCATGGTAGGGAAGCCGCGGGAGGCCGAGTGGGGCCCAGGCTAAGGACGGAGGCGGAGGGCCCCCTCCCGCATCCGGGCGAGGACGGCCTCGAGGCGGGCCGCCTCCTCCTCGGTGTAGGCGTGGAGCTCCAGGGGAAGGCCGGGGAAGGCCTTTCGGGCCAGGCGGTGGAGGTCCTCCCGGCGGGGCCCCCGGTAGAGGAGGAGGAGGTCCACGTCGCTTCCCACCGAGGCTCTTCCCCGGGCCCAGGAGCCGAAGAGCCAGGCCTCGAGGAGGGGAACCTCCTTCTCCAGGGCCTTAAGCCCCTCCTCAAGGCGGAGGAGGAGCTCCTCCCTCGTCCATCTGGGATAGAACACCTTCACAGTAGGCATACACCGCCTCCGCGTGTCCCAAAAGGCGCTCGGCCTCGCCCCGCCGGTAGCGCTGAAAAGGGGCGCCCTCCGGCAAGGCGTCGGGGTACCGGCTTGGGATGTGGGCCTTGTCCAGCTCACTGGCGGCGTCCAGCAACGCCTCGGGCACGGGGAGCTTTTGGGCCAGCTCCTCGAGGAGGCCCGCCACCGAGTGGCCCCAGGCCACGGCTCCCAGCCTCTGGAAGACGGCCTTCACCGCCTTTTCCGCCGCCTGTTGCGCCGCGAAGGCCGCCCACTCAAAAAACCCTTCCCGCAGGGAAAGCCTAGCCTGCTCCAGGTCCCGCTTGGCCTGAAGCAGGAAGTCCCGGCTCCGCTCCACCTCCAAAGCCTACCAAAGCCCCGTGGCCGCCGCGAGGAGGAGGCCCACCCCGTAGCCCAGGCCCCCCACGAGCCAGAGGGCCTTCCGGGTGTGGGAAGCCTTGGGGGAGGGGGCCAGGGGGTTCAGGGCGTAGGCCCCCCGCTTCCTCAGGCGCACCCCGAGCCTCAAGGCCAGGGCGGCCATGGGGAAGCCCGCGTTGGGGGAGGGGGTCTTGCGGGCCTCCTGGGGGAGCCTTCCCCAAAGCCCCGGTGGGCAGAGGAGAAGCCCGGTGAGCCGGGCCGGAAGCAGGTTCAGGAGGTCGTCCGCCCGGGCGGCGAAGGCGCCCCTGGCCCCGTGCTCCGGGTAGCCCCACATGGCGTCGGCGGTGTTGGCGTAGCGGTAGAGGGCGGCCCCCCCGAGGCCGAAGAGGGCGTAGTAGAGGAGGGGGGCGAGGAGGCTATCCGAGAGGTTCTCCGCGAGGCTTTCCAGGGCGGCCTCCCGCACCTCCTCCGCGGAGAGGTCTTCCGTTCTCCGGCTCACGATGCGGGAAAGGCGCCTTCTTCCCGCCTCGAGGCCCTCTTCCAGGGCCTTCTCCACCCCAAAGACCTCCAAGAGGAGCATCCTCAGGCTGAAGAGGGGCTTGAGGAGGAGGCCCAGGACCACCCACCCCCAGGCCAAGGGCCTCAGGAGGAGGTCCAGGAGAAAGGCGGGCAGGGCGAAGAGGAGGGCCCCCAAAGCCCAGTAGAAGGCCCCGGACGGGAAACCCCGGACCCTCCTCCAGGCCCAGGCGAGGTACCGCCCCATCCAGACCACGGGGTGGAACCTCGAGGGGGGCTCCCCGAAGAGGGCGTCCAGGAGGAGGGCGAGGAGGAGGCTCACCTTGGGCCGAGGGCGTCCAGGACCCTGTGGGGCCAGTCCACCGCGAGGACGGTCGCCGGGGGCACGAAACGGTCCTCCCCCAAGGCCCTGAGCACCGCCCGCACCACCCCCCCGTGGGTGAAGAGGACCGCAGGGGCTTTAAGCCCCTCCAGGAAGCGGAAGACCCTTTCCTGGAAGGCCGAGAGGCTTTCCCCTCCCGGGGGGTGGAAGCCCTGGAACCTTAGGAGGGCCTCCTTGTAGCGGGGGTCCAGGGTCTCCCAAGGGGCCCCCTCCAGCGTTCCGAAGTGAATCTCCCGAAGCTCAGGGTAGAGGCGGGGGGAAAACCCCGCAAGCTCCGCCGTCCGCCTCGCCCGGAGGAGGTCCGAGCTGAAGGCGGGAAGAGAAGGAAGCGCCCCCTTGAGCCTTCGCGCCTGGGCCTCGCCCTCCGCCGTGAGGGGGAGGTCCGTCCAGCCGAGAAGCCTTCCCTCCCGGTTCCAGAGGGTCTCCCCGTGGCGCACAAGCCAGAGCTCCATGCCCCTAGGGTAAGCTTTTCCCCGTGATGGACCCGGAGGTCTTCGCCCAAGCCCGGCTCCGCATGGACCAGCTCACCAAGCCTCCCCGCGCCTTGGGCTATCTGGAGGAGGTGGCCCTGCGCCTCGCCGCCCTCCAGGGCCGGGTGAAGCCCGAGCTCGGGCGGGGGGCGGTGGTGGTGGCCGCCGCCGACCACGGGGTGGTGGCCGAGGGGGTCTCGGCCTACCCCCAGGAGGTCACCCGGCAGATGGTCCTGAACTTCCTCCGCGGGGGCGCCGCCATCAACCAGTTCGCCCTGGCGGCGGACTGCGCCGTCTACGTCCTGGACGTGGGGGTGGTGGGGGAGCTTCCCGACCACCCGGGGCTTCTCAAGCGCAAGGTGCGCCCGGGGACGGCGAACCTCGCCCAAGGCCCCGCCATGACCCCGGAGGAGGCGGAGAGGGCCCTCCTGGCGGGCCGCGAGGCGGCGAGGCGGGCCATCGCGGAAGGGGCCACCCTCCTCGCCGCCGGGGACATGGGCATCGGCAACACCACGGCGGCGGCCGCCCTCACCGCCGCCCTCTTAGGCCTCCCTCCCGAGGCCGTGGTGGGCCGGGGGACGGGGGTGGGGGAGGAGGGCCTGAGGCGGAAGCGCCAAGCGGTGGCCCGGGCCCTCGCCCGCCTCCATCCGGGCATGGGCCCCCTCGAGGTGGCGGCCGAGGTGGGGGGGCTTGAGCTTGTGGCCATCGCCGGGATCTACCTCGAGGGGTACGAGGCCGGGCTTCCCTTGGTCCTGGACGGCTTTCCCGTGACCGCGGGGGCCCTTTTGGCCTGGAAGATGGCGCCGGGGCTTAGGGACCGCCTCTTCGCCGGCCACCTCTCCCGGGAGCCCGGCCACCGCCACCAGCTGGAGGCCCTGGGCCTGAGGCCGCTTTTGGACCTGGACCTCGCCCTGGGGGAGGGGACGGGGGCGGTCCTCGCCATGCCCCTTCTCCGGGCCGCGGCCCGCATCCTCCACATGGCCACCTTCCAGGAGGCGGGGGTTTCCCGGGGGTGAGGCCCCTGTGTATGATCTCTTCATGGGGCGCTGGGAGCTGGAACGGGCCTGGGACCTCCTGGAGGAGGGGGATCTCCTCGAGGCCTTGGAGCACGCGGAGCGGGCCTACCGCAGGCACCCCAAGGACCCGGAGGCCCGGTTCCTCTACGGCTACCTCCGCTTCACCTCGGACGGGGCCTACGAAGGGCTCCGCCTCATGGAACTTGGGGCCAAGGCCATGGGTGGGGAGGCCTGCGCCGAGCTTTGGCGGATCTACGGCACGGAGTTTCCCGCCCACCTCCTGGACTTGGCCCGCTTTCTGGAGCGGCGGGGCCTCCCTCTCCCGGGGGACACCGCCTGGGCGGAGGCCGTTCTGGAGGAGCAGGGGCTTCCTCCGGAGGTGGCCCGGGAGGTGGAGCGGTGGCTCTACCAGGAGGACATCCCCTCCCTGGAAGGGTTTTTCCGCAAACGCCCTTCCCCCTATCCGGGCTACCTCCTGGTGCGCCTGTACCTGGCCCGGGGGGCCTTCCTTAGGGCGCAAGGCCTCGCCGGGGAGCTCGGGGAGGCGTGGGGCGGGGACTGGAGGGTGGAGCTGGCCCGCCTCCTCGCCCGTTTCCCCCAGGAGGGGCCGTCCCTGGCGGAGGAGGTCCGGCCCCTCCTCGCCCGGCGCCCCAAGGACCCCCACCTCGCCGAGGGGCTCGCCCTCCTGGCCCTGGGTGTGGGAGAGGGGAGGGTGGCCCTGGAGCTGGACCGGGCCTTTGACCCGCCCCTAAGGGCCCGGTTTCCCCACCTGGAGGAGCCTCTGGAGGCGGAAGAGGAGGGGAGGCCCCTGGTTCCCCTGGGGCTCTTCCTCTCCCCGGGCCGGGCCGACGTGTCCCCTCCACCCTTCGCTTGGGAGGCCTTCCGGTCCTGGCTTCCCCGCCTGGGGCTAGGGGAGCTCACCCTTTGGGGCCGCCCCTTCCTGCGCTCGGGCCTCCTTTCCCCGGAAGACGTGAGGCAGGAGATGAGGGAGGGGGTGATGCGCCTCCGCTTCCTGGAGGAGGGGAGGCCGCCCTTCGTGCCCTTGGCGAGCCTCGGGGAGCTCCTCGGGGCCTCCCCGGAGGAACGGGAGGCGGCCTCGGCCGCGGCCTCCCCCGGAGAGCTGGCCCACTTCCGCAAGGCCTTCCCCGATAGCCTCCTCCTGGAGCTCTACGCCCTCCTATACCGGCCCTTTGGGGATTGGCCCGAGGGGCGGGTGCGCCGCCTGCTGCGGGAGGAGCTCCCCTGGGGGGTGAGGGAGGCCCTGCGCCTACGCCTGGAGCTCGGGCGGGACCCCCTCGCCCCCCTTTCCCCTCCCGAACCCCCGCCCGGGGACCTATGGCCGGAGGAGTTCCTCTTCACCTGGCTCCTCCTGGCCCCGCCCGAGGAGGAGGTGGAAGAGGCCTTCCTCGTCCCCCCCGGGAACCGGGCCGTGAACCTGGACTGGCTCAACGTCTACCCCCTCCGCGTCCGCCGCCTCGAGGCGCAAAGGCCCTGGCGGAAGGAACCCCTTCCTGAGGGGGGCGGTCTGGAGGACTGGGCCCGCCGCCTGCCCCTTAGCCTCAGGACCTTTTGGCTTGTCGAACTGGAGGTGGATGAGGGCATGGGGCTGGAGGACCTCCTGGACCCGGAAACCCTTCGGGACCTCCTGGAGGGGCTAACCCCCGGCGCCCGCTCCCTCCTCGCCCGCCTCGTCCGGGAGGGAAGGCTTCCCCTTTCCCAAGCGGAGGAAAAAGCCCTTGCCCAACTGGAGCGGCGCTTCCTGGCCTTCGTGGGGGCCGGGGAGGTGGGCCTTCCTGGGGACCTGAGGCGGGCACTTTTCCGTGCGCTTTAGGTGCTCCGAGACCTCCGCCTCGCCCTGGCCCTCCTCACGGTGTTGCCCCTGGCCCCTAAAGGGGTCGGGGAGGAGGACTTCAAGCGGAGCGTGGCCTTCTTCCCCCTGGCGGGCTACCTCCTTGGGCTTCCCCTGGCCCTCCTCGCCCTCTTGCCCCTCCCCCCGGGGCTTTCCGCCGCCCTGGGGGTCGCCCTCCTCCTCGGCCTCACGGGCTTCCTGCACCTGGATGGCCTTTTGGACCTCGCGGACGCCCTCCTCGGGGCGAGGCCCAGGGAGGAGCGCCTGAGGATCCTCAAGGACCCCCACCTGGGGGGCCTTCGCCTTCGGGGTGGGGGGGGTCTACCTCCTCCTCCTCTTCCAGGCCCTGGCCCTGGTGCAAGACCCCCTCTTCCTCCTCCTCTTCCCGGGGTGGGCCCGCTTCGCCTTCCTCCCCTTCCTCCACCGCTACCCCCTCTTGGGCCCGGGGATGGCCGCCTTGGTCCGGGGGGGGGCCCTGGCCCTTTGCCCTCCTTCCCGCCCTGCCCTTCCTCCTCCTCTACCCCCTCCCCGCCCTCCTCGCCCTTCTCGCCGCCTGGGGGGTGGCCCGCCTGGCCTGGGCCCGCCTCGGGGGGCTGAACGGGGACGCCCTTGGGGCCATGATCGCCCTGGGGGAGGTGGTCCTCCTCCTGGCCCAGGCCCTGCTTGGGCCGGCTCCTTCCTCCCGTGCCGGGCCTGGTTTACCATAGGGCTATGTCCGAGGACCGCCTCCTGGAGCGCTTGGAGAAGCTGGAGGGGGTGGTGGAGACCACCGTGGCCGTCCTCCCTCCCCTAATCCAGGACCTCTCCCGGCGCATCGACGCCCTGCGGGAAGAGGTGAAGGCGGAGCTCAGGGAGCGGGAAGCCCGGCTGGAGGAGCGCTTCCAGGGCTTGGAGAAGCGGATCCAGGAGGTGGAGACCAAGCTGGAGAGTCGGATTCAAAACCTGGAGGCCAGGCTGGAGCGGCAGATCCAGGAGACGGAGACCCGGCTGGGGACCCGGATCCAGGAGGTGGAGGCCAAGCTAGAGCGGCAGATCCAAGAGACGGAGGCCCAACTGGAGGCCCGGATCCACGCGGTGGAAACCAAGCTGGAAGGGCGGATCCAAGAGGTGGAGAACCGACTGGAAGCCCAGATCTTGGCCTTGCGCCAGGAGATGAAGGCCGAAATCGGTTCCGCCTTCAACAGGGTGATGCTCTATCTCACGGCCGTGGGGGTGGTACTGGCCCTTCTTTCCGTCTTCTTCCGCTAGGGCCTGTCCCTTTGCGGGGTAAGCTTTTTCCGTGGAGGAGCCCAAACGCCAAAAGCCCTACGCCAAGCCCCAAGGAGAGCGACGAGGTCTCCTTTTGGTCTACACCGGGGACGGGAAGGGCAAGAGCACGGCCGCCTTCGGCCTTGCCCTCAGGGCCCATGGCCGGGGGCTTAAGGTGCGGATTTTCCAGTTTATTAAGCATGGAACCGCCCGCTTCGGGGAGCACCGGGCCTTCTCCCTCCTAGGCATCCCCATAGAAGGCCTGGGGGACGGGTTCACCTGGAGGAGCCGGGACCTCGCCCGTTCCGCCGCCTTGGCCCAGGAGGGGTGGGGGCGGGCCAAGGAGGCCCTCCTCTCCGGGACCTACGACCTGGTGGTCCTGGACGAGGCCACCTACCCCCTGCGCTACGGCTGGGTTTCCCTGGAAGAGTTCCTGGAAGTCTTGCGGGCGAGGCCTCCCCACGTCCACGTGGTGGTGACGGGGCGGGGCGCCCCCGAGGCCCTCTTGGAGTTGGCCGACACGGTGACGGAGATGCGGAAGGTAAAGCACGCCTTTGACCAGGGCGTCCCCGCCCAGAGGGGGATAGAGCACTGATGCGTCTTCTCCTCGCCGCCCCCCACTCGGGCGCCGGCAAGACCACGGTCTCCCTGGCCCTTCTCCTCGCCCTTAGGGCGAGGGGCCTAAGGGTGCAGCCCTTCAAGGTGGGGCCGGACTACATTGACCCCACCCACCTGGAGAAGGCCGCCGCCAGGAGGCCCTACAACCTGGACGGCTTCTTCCTGGACGAAACGGGCCTCCTCGCCCTCTTCCGCCACGGGGCGAGGGGGGCGGACTTCGCCCTGATTGAGGGGGTGATGGGCCTCTTTGACGGGAAGGACCCCCGGGGAGAGGTGGGCTCCACCGCCCAGGTGGCTAGGCTCCTTAAGGCCCCCGTGGCCCTGGTGGTGGACGCCAAGGGGATGGCGGGCTCCATCGCCCCCCTCGCCCTGGGCTTCCGGGACTTCCACCCCGGGGTGCGGGTGGTGGGGGTCTTCGCCAACCGGGTGGGCTCGGAGCGACACGCGGAGATCCTGAAGGAGGCCCTAAAGGCCGTGGGCCTCCCCCTCCTCGGCTGGCTTCCCCAAGACCCCGCCCTGGAGCTTCCTGAGCGCCACCTGGGCCTGGTCCTGGCCGGGGAGATGGCCCCGCCCCTCGAGGCCCTGAGGCGGGCCTTCCGCGTGGAGCTGGAAGAGGTCCTCCGCCTCGCTGCCTCCGCCCCGCCCCTCCCCGAGGCCAGGCCCTTCCTCCCCCCGAGGCGCCCGCCCCGGGCCCGGGTGGCCTACGCCTGGGATAAGGCCTTCTCCTTCTACTACCCCGAGGCTTTGGAGCTTCTTGAGGCCTTGGGGGCGGAGCTCATCCCCTTCAGCCCCCTCGAGGACGAGGCCCTCCCCAAAGCCCACGCTCTCCTCCTCGGGGGCGGCTACCCAGAGCTCTTCGCCGAGCGACTTTCCGCGAACGTGGCCCTGCGGGAGGCCATCCGCCGCTTCCCCGGCCCCATCGTGGCCGAGTGCGGGGGGTACATGTACCTCTCCCAGGGCCTCTGGGTGGGGGAGTGCTTCTTCCCCATGGTGGGCCTGGTCCCGGGGGAGGCCCGCATGGCGGAGAGGCCCGTCCTCGGCTACCGGGAGGTGGAGGCCTTGAGGGATAGCCCCGTGGCCCGAAAGGGCCAGGCCTTCAAGGGGCACGAGTTCCACTACGCAAGGCTTCCCGCCTCGCCAAGCCCCGCCTGGCGCCGCCTGGGCGGAGAGGAGGTGGAGGGGTACACCGACGGGCGGGTGCTGGCGAGCTTCGTCCACCTCTACCTCCCCGCGAGGCCCGAGGGGGTGGAGCGGCTCCTCGGCCTGGCCTCGAGGGGCAAGGCTGCCGGGGCCTCCTAGGTAGGATCGCGGATCGGGGACCGGAGGGCCCTCTTTAGGGCAGGGAGGGCTGTTGGGATCGCCTTTTGTTTCTGGGACGCGCCGCTCTTTCGCCGACAACGTGTACGGGGCGTGGAGGCTTGGCCCCTTCTGGGGAACCCGGCGGGAGAGAACCTGGCAGAAGAAGACCAGCGAAGGCCCTAAATACCCGGGATGTCTTGGAACCTGCGCAGCGGACTTCGGGGGGCAAAACCCCTCCCCGAAGTCCGAGGCCTAGCCCCCCAAAGCCGGAGACCTACCACCGGACCCATACAACCGGCGGGCCGGGGATCATACTATACACAGCTGCATTTTTGTGCCGCAAAGGAAACTACTAAACCCGTAAGGATTGGAGCGTGCGTACTCTACACGACTTCCTTGCACTCTATTGAACTCAGTCAAGCGTTACGTTCAAGTGGTATAATCGGGGTGTCCGGGAAGCCGGACGAGGATCTTGAAAGCCGATTTTCCTCTTGCGCAAGGGCAATATGCGTTTTCACCTGCTTATCGACCGCTTCTACAGTGGCTTCGCAACGAGCTAAACCCCGCAAAACCCCCTTTATTCGCCATATGAATATTCCAGACTTCATGATTCTCACAAACCCCCCCTCCAGGAGCACCGTCCAGGACAGTGTTCTAAGGGGGGTACCGTTGCAAGAGATGCTTCCCCGAAAGGGGATTGCGACCGGAAATGGTCCCCATCATCTTGGGGACCGGATGGACCTCGTTGCAAGAGATGCTTCCCCGAAAGGGGATTGCGACCCAGGCCACCAGCCTGGGTATTTTGTTTTTATGAAGCGCCTCTATGCCATTGCCTACGACATCCCGGACGACAACCGCAGGGTCAAGATGGCTAACCTGTTGAAAAGCTACGGGGAGCGTGTGCAGCTTTCCGTGTTTGAGTGCTACCTGGACGAAGAGCTTCTCAACGACCTGCGCACCCGAGCCAGAAAGGTGCTGGACCTCTCTCAGGATGCCCTGCGCATCTATCCCGTGTCGGGCGAGGTCCAGATTTTGGGCGTGGGGCGGGTTTACGAGCTGGAGGCCTTTGGGCTGGCCTAGGCCGTGTGCAGATGTCGCCCGGCCCCGGTTCCTTCTGTGGCATCCTAAGAATCATGCAAGACCTGGCTACCCTTTGGGAGGAGTACAAACAGGCGGTACGGGCAGGAGGGGATGCCGTGGGTCTTTACCGGGAGCGCGTCTGGCCTGCCCTGCTGGAACGCTGGCGGCAGGAACCCCCCGTCCACCCTTCGCCTCAGGAGTTTGCGGTTTCCATCCACACCCTGGGCACCAGCCCCGAGGCCACGGTCCTGGCCATCCTGGGCACCCGGGCCCGGGAGGTGTATGTGCTCCACACGGACCTCACCCGCGCCCATGTCTCCCGCCTGCGGGAGGAAACCGGTAAGGAGATCTATCCCCTCGAGGTGGGCAAAAGCGACGTAGCCGCCATCTACCGGCATGTGAGGTACCTCCTCGAGCGCTTCCCCGATGTACCCGTGGCCCTGGACCTCACCAGCGGCACCAAGGCCATGAGCGCCGGCCTGGCGGCGGCGGGCTTCTTCTTCCAGCGGTTCTATCCCGAGGTGCGGGTGGTCTACGTGGACAACGACGACTACGACCCCGAGCTTCGCCGCCCGCGGGCCGGCACGGAAAGGCTCATCATCCTGCCGAATCCCCATCAGGTCCTGGCGGACGTGGACACCCTCTTCGCCCGGGAGTTCTACGAGAGGGGGGAGTACGCCAAGGCCGCCGACCTCTTCGGGGTCATGGTGCAGAAGACCTTGGAGCGGCGCTTTGAGGTGTTCGGCCTCCTTGCGGGCATGTACCAGGCGTGGTACGCCCTGGACTTTGCGGAGGCGGTGAGAAAGGGAGAGGCCCTCCTTGGCCGCCTCGAGGCGGACGCCCTGCGCCAGCACCCCCTCAACAACCGTCGGGGCATCCTCGAGGGGCAGCTTTCCCTCCTCAGAGCGGCCCGGGATTTCCTGGTGGGGCAAGACCTGGGGAATACCCTTGGGGTCCTGGGGGTGGTGGAGACCCTCCTGCGCCTCTCCGAGCGGTCGGAGAAGACCTCCTTGGTCCTGGCGGCCCTCTACGCCTACCGCGCCCTGGAGCTCCTCCTGCAGGAGAGGCTTTTCCTCCACGGGCGCCGCGCGGACAGCCCCGCCCTCACCCCCCCTGAGGAAGGGGCCCTCCGGCAGGAGCTCGCCCGGCTCCTCCGGGTGCACGAGGAGGCCGTGCGCCTGGGTGCCAAGCTGGGCCTGTTGGACCTGGTGGCCTTTTTGCGGATCCTGGGGGACCCGGTCCTGGCCAGCCAGAAGGTGGAGGCGCTTCAAGGCTTGGCCGGGGTCCTCAAGGCCCGGAACGATGCCCTCCTCATCCACGGATTCGCCGTGCCCTCGGAAAAGGAACTCAGACAGATCCGCAACCTCCTCCAACCCCTGCTTGCGGACCTGAGGGAGCGTGCGGGCCTCAGGGTCTCCCTGCATCCTGTAGCCCTGGGGTCCACCTTTTAGATGGGGGACAGACAACCTTGACGGCGTCGGGAGAGATCTTCTCACCTTTTCCCGAGATACCGGTTTTTCCCTAGATACCGGTTGGGTGGAACGTATGGAAAACCTGTTGGTCACCTTTATCGGGCGAAGCGGGTTACAGGCTGGACGACCCCGCAAGACGGAGGCCCGGGAGAAGCTTCTGGAGAAACTGGCCACCCTGGGCAGCGCCGCCCAGGAAGACTACGACCTCCTTCGGCGTGTGCGCAACGCCATCGCCCACGGCACGCGCCCCCAGGGGGGAGACGCGCAGAGGGCCGTGCAGTCCCTGGAGGAGCTGGAGAAGCTGTACAGGCGAGGAAGGGACCTTTTCCACTGCATTAGGGAGGTGCGCCCTTGAAACACATCCTGATGCTGAGCCTGGGCCCCGTTCAGGACTTCATCGCCACCGCCCGAAGAACCCGGGACCTTTACGCGGGAAGCCGCCTCCTATCCGAGGCAGCCCAGCAGGTGGCCAGGCACCTGGCGGGGGAAGTGGGGGAGGAGCAGCTCATCTTTCCCGCCCCCGGAGGGGAGGTTAGCCTGGAGGAACTGGGCAAGGCAGGCATTCCCAACGTGATCCTGGCCCTGGTGCCCGAGGGCAAGGACCCGAAGGCCCTGGGGGAGAAGGCCCTCGAGGCGGCCCGGGCCTACCTGAAGGCCAAGGCGATGGAGGTTTTTAGAGGGCGCCAGGACCACCTCTTCCTGGACACCGCCCTCGCCCAGGTGGAGGACCTGCTGGAGGGCTACTACGCCTATGCGCCCCTGGGGGCAAAGGAGGACTATGCCTCCACCAGGGGGAGGGTGGCGGCGCTGCTAGCCGCCCGCAAGAACACCCGGGATTTCGCCCAGGTCACCTGGGGCTCGGCGGCCTTCAAGAGCTCCCTGGATGGGGCCCGGGAGAGCGTGCTGCTCCTCCCCGACAAGCCCGAGGAGGCCAACCGGGCACGGGTGACGCTGGGCCTGCGACCAGGGGAGTACCTGTCCGGTCCGGACCTCCTCAAGCGCTGGTGGCCCGTGGGGGAGGGGTTTGTGAGCACCACCCACATGGCCGCCCTCCCCTTCTGGGAAGGGGCCAAGGCCCGGGGGCTGGAGGGGCGGGTGCGGGAGGCCTTGGCGGAGGTGGCAAGGCTGGTGGGTGAGGAGGCCCGCTCCCAAACCTGGCACCCCGTGCTCCGGGACACCCCCTTTGGGGACTACGACGTCCGCCTCCTTTACGAAACCCGCCTGGAGGAGTTCACCTCCTTGGCGGAGGACCCCTCCCGCCTCGAGGCGGTGCGCAAGCGCCTGCAAACCCTCTGGGCCGAGCTGAGGCAAAAGGGCCTTCCCCCACCGGGCACCTACTACGCCCTCCTCCACGCGGACGGGGACCGGATGGGGGAGACCCTGGACGGCCTCCAGAACCCCGAGGCCCACCGGGCCTTTTCCAACGCCCTGGCCCGGGAGTTTGCCCTGAAGGTGAAGGGCATCGTGGAGAGGCACGGCGGGGGACTGGTCTACTCGGGCGGGGATGACGTTTTGGCCCTTCTTCCCCTGCATAGGGCCCTGGCCTGCGCCCGGGCCCTGGCTGAGCGGTTCCGGGAGGTCATGGCCCCCTACGGCAAGGGCGGCGTGCTCCCGAGCCTCTCCGTGGGCCTGGCGGTGGTGCACCACCTGGAGCCCCTACAGGATGCCCTGGACCTGGCCCGCAGGGCGGAGAAGAAGGCGAAGGAGGACCAACCGAAGCGCAACGCCCTGGCGGTGATCTATAGCCCCCGCTCCGGCTCGGAACTGGCGGTGCGGGGACGGTGGGACGAAAGCCCCCGCCTCACCCAGCGCCTCCTGCGCTATGCGGACCTCATCCGCCTGGAGGCGGTGCCCTCGAGGGCGGCCTACGAGCTCAAGGAGCTGATCCGGGAGGCCGGGGATGTGTTATCCGAGGAGGCCCTGGTGGCCGAGGCCATGAGGATTCTTAAGAGAAAGGAGATGAAGGAGGCCTACCGGGAGGAGCTCGCCCATTGGATCCGGACCAAGGAGCACGTGGAGCGCCTCGCCCACGAGCTCATCCTGGCCCGGCCCTTCGCGGAGGCCATGGAGCAGGCGGGGGTGCCCGTGGAAAGCCGGGAGGTGTGGGATGCTCATTGAGCCCAGGGATTCCCTGATTGTTCGGGACGGGAGGCCCTTCACCAATAGCCCCGGGGCCCGTGCCCGGAGCCTGCCCTTTCCCCTGCCGCAAACCCTGGCGGGGGCTTACCGCAGTCGGCGGGGCCTCCAAGAAGGCCTCCGGTTCCCGGAGGAGGCGGAGAGGGTGCTCTCCTGGGGTGTCAAGGGCCCCCTGCTGGCGGAGGAAGGGGAGGGGGGGTGGCGCCTCCTCGCGCCCAGGCCCCTGGATGCCGTGCGCCTGGGGGAAACCGTCTATCCCCTGGCACCCCTTGAGCCCCCGGAAGGGGCGGGCACCAACCTTCCCCAGGACCTCCTGCCCGTGGCCCTCGAGGACCCCTCCCTCAAGGAGAAGCCTGGCCGCTTGCCCTCCTGGTGGTACTGGGAGAACTTCCAAAACTGGCTGCTGAACCCCCATACCGGCTTCCGGGTGGAGGGGCAGGACGGTCCCGTCCCCGAGGTGCGCACCCACGTGAGCCTGGATCCCAGCACGGGCACGGGCCTCGAGGGGGCCCTCTTCCAGACCCAGGGCCTGGAGTTTCGCGTGAAACGGAAACGGGATAAGGAATCGGGGTTTGGAGGGAGGCTGGCCCTGGTCCTCTGGCCAGAGGACGGGGTATCCGTGGAGGGAATCCACCCCCTGGGCGGGGAGCGGCGCCTGGCTTACTGGCACTCAGGGGGCCCACAGATTCCCCTTGTGCCGGAACGGCTTGTGGAGGCCCTCCTGCAGAACCGGGCCGCCCGGCTGGTCCTCCTTACCCCCGCCTTCTTCCACGGGGCCTACCTCCCCGAGGAGGGAAGGTTCCTGGGGGCCACCGCGGTGGCCGCGGCGGTGGGCCGGCCCCTGGTGGTGTCCGGCTGGGACCTCAAGGCGGGAAGGCCCAAACCCACCCGCAGGGCGGTGCCCGCAGGAAGCGTGTACTTCCTCCGCCTGCCCCAGGCGTGGGGGGAGGCCGAGGTGCGGGAGTGGATTGCAGGTATCTGGTTCCAAAACCTTTCCGACCGGGAGCAAGACCGCAAGGACGGCTACGGCCTGGCGGCGCTGGGGGTCTGGAGCGGAAGACCCCTTAAGTGGAGGTGAGGATGCGGCGGGTCAAGGAGTGGAGCGAGGCCTACGCCCCCCGGCTCAGGGAAGAGGGCGAGGTCCGGTACCGGTACGATGGGGTGCCCCTGGTGAAGGTGGAGCGTACCTACAGGCTCCTCACCCCCCTGTTCGGGGGAGGCGTGGAGCCCCGCCTGGCCGACCCCGTGACCGTGGTGCGGGGCACCGAGGTGCGGGGGCAACTCCGCTTCTGGTGGCGGGCCGTTCGGGGCTGGCAGGCCGAAGGGGACCTGAAGAGGCTTTTTGACCTCGAGGCGGCCATCTTCGGCAGCGCCGGGGAAGGGGGGCTTCCCCTGTGGCCGTGGAGGTGGAGGTGCTGGAGAAGGGAAGGGAGGCCATCCCGTACCAGGACATCCCTGGCAAAAAGTTTCCTAGACCCCTACCTGACATCGCCCACCCTTACGTGGCCTTTCCCCTGCAACGCACCCGCCAGGACCCCAGAAACTACCCCGTGCAGCAAGGGATCCGCTTCAAGCTCCGCCTCATGTATCCCGAAGCGGTTTCGCTGGGAACGGAGCGCCTAGACCTTCGCCAGGAGCTGGAGGCGGCCCTTTGGGCTTGGGAAACCTTCGGTGGAATCGGTGCCAGGACCCGCAGGGGCTTCGGGGCCCTCGCTGCGGAAGGGTCCAAAGCCCCCACGGAGGACGAGATCAGGGAAGGGCTGAGGCGGTTCAGCCGGGAAAAGGGTTGGCCGGAAGGGGTTCCCCATCTTACGCCCAGCAGCGTGATCCGGGTCGTGACCCTTTCCTGGAGGGAGGTGGTGGACCGATACCAGGCCTTCCGGCAGGCGCGCAACAAAGGGAGCCATCCCAAGCGCCCGGGGCGGTCCTTGTGGCCTGAGCCCGATGAGATCCGCCGGCTCGCGGGGCGTTATGCCCCCAACCATGCCCCAAGGCATAGCCTGCGTAAGTTTCCCCGGGGCCAGTTTGGCCTGCCCATCATCTTCCATTTCAAGGACAAGGACCAAGGGGACCCTTCCGACGCCACCCTCAAGCCGCAGGACAAAGACCTGGACCGCATGGCCAGCCCCCTGCTGTTCCGGCCCCTGGAGGACAATCGGTGCGTGGTGGCGGTCCTCGAGGGGCCCCGGGTTCCGCCAGGGGGGGTCGTTTTGGAAATCTCCTCTAGAATCTTTCCCGTGGGGGTGTTCCTGACCCCAGCTGAGGCCCAAATGTTGCCTTTTTTGAAGGGCGAGGAGGACCCGGTGCGGGCCTTTGTCGAGTCCCTTTAGGAGGTGTGGAGATGAGCCACAGTGGAGAAACGGTCACGGCTTTAACCCTGGTGCACGCCCTAAGCCCCCTGCACGCCGGTACCGGGCAGGGGATTGGGGCCATTGACCTCCCCATAGCCCGGGAAAAGGCCACAGGCATCCCCTACCTGCCCGGTAGCTCCCTCAAGGGGGTCCTGCGGGACCGGGCCCAAGGGGAGGGTTGGGATCAGAACACCCTATTCGCTGTATTTGGTCCGGACACCTCGGAGTCGTCGGAGCATGCGGGGGCCCTTCAGGTGGGGGATGCTAAGCTCTTACTCCTACCGGTGCGAAGCCTTTATGGGGTTTTCGCCCACGTCACCAGCCCATATCTCTTGGAACGCTTCCAGAGGGAAGCCGAGCTCTCAAGCCTCCAGGTGCCCGAGCTTCCCGGACTTCCCCAAAGGGAAGGGGTGAGGGTGGCCCCGGGCTCCCTGTTGGTGGAAGGAGGGGTGGTTTACCTGGAGGACCTGGACCTCAAAGCCCACGAGGATCCGGCCCTAACCGCATGGGAGGCCTGGTTCAGGGAAAGGACCAAGGCCCCGGTTAAGGGCCGTCTGGCTGTGGTCCACGACGACCTCATGGCCTACCTCCTGGAAACCGCCACGGAGGTGGTGGCCCGCATCCGCCTGGACGACGAAACCAAAACCGTGGCCCGCGGAGCCCTTTGGTATGAGGAGAACCTACCTGCGGAAAGCCTCCTTTACAGCCTGATGCGGGCGGAGAGGTCCAGGCGGAAGGGCACCGAGCTGGCCCCTGAAGGAGTGTTGGCCATGGTGAAGGGGCTTCTGGAGCGACCCCTGCAACTGGGAGGCAAGGCCACGGTGGGCCGGGGGCTTTGCCGGATAACGTTAGGAGGTTAGGCCATGCGCACCCGCTCCCAGACCTGGGCGCAGGACGCCTATGAGAGGGTAAAGGAGAGGGCGAAAAGGGGGGACGCCCGCGAGTACAAGGACATGGCCCTAAAGTTTCCCGTGCTGGTGCGGCAGGCAGGCCTCTCCCAGGCCCTGGCCTTCGTGGACTCCCGGGGAAAGGAGGCCCACAAGGCCTTGGGGGACGACCTGGCCAGGACCCTGGGGCACGGGGGTTTACGGGACCTGGCGGAAAAAGCCCGCAAAGCGGAGCTCCTCCAGTACCTGCGCCTCACCCGGGAGGTCCTGGTGGTGGCGGAATGGTACAAGCGCTTCGCCCAGGCCCTGATTGAGGGGTAGACCATGGGCCGTAGGCTTGCCTTGGATCGCGTTCGGTTTCCCGGGGGGAATACCCATCTGGGACTCTGGTTGGACAAGTTTTTGAAGAGCTCCGATAAAGACGACACCGAGAGTAAGCGAGCCCTGATAAGGGAGGTGGCGGGCAAACGGGAACCCGAGGAGTACAAGGCCTTTTTCCAACGGTACCGGGAGGCCCTCGAGGCGGTGGGGGCTGAGCTCCGCACCGCCCATACCCTGGGCCGCCTGGTGGTGGGCCTTGGAGGCGAGGGGGTTTTGGAGACCAGCATCACCCTCCACCGCACCTACGGGGTGCCCTACATCCCCGGCAGTGCCCTCAAGGGCCTCGCCAGCCGCTTTGCCCACCTCTACCTGGAAGGGGAGGCCTGGCGGCGGAACCTGAGGGAGTTCAAGCGGGGTAATGCCCAGGAAGCCCTCTTCGGGACCACCGAGGAGCAGGGCATGGTGGTTTTCTTCGACGCCCTGCCCGAACCCGGCACCTGGGAACTCCGCCCCGACATCCTGAATCCCCACCACCAGGCGTATAACGCTGGAGGACAAGCACCCCCGGCGGACTGGGACAGCCCCATTCCCGTTCCCTTCCTGAGCGCTACCGGAACCTTTCTCCTCGCCCTGGCCCCCGCTCCAGGGGTGGACCCAGGGGCAGCTCGGCCCTGGCTGGATGCGGCCTGGCAAATCCTCTCCTGGGCCCTGAAGGAGGAGGGTGTGGGGGCCAAAACCTCCTCGGGTTACGGCCGCATGAACCTGGTAGGAAGCTCCTCCAAAGAGGGAAAGAACGCTCCCGGGGCAGTGGCCATGTCAGCCGAGCTGAACAACCTTCTTACCGAGGTTAGGTCCCTGAGTTACAGGGTATTCACGGACTTTCTGCGAAAAAGGGCTCTGGTCAT
>NZ_JTJB01000017.1 GCF_000794385.1 Thermus sp. 2.9 | reverse complement strand
GCGGCCTCGAGGGGTCGTGTCAAGATTTATGTGTAAGCGTCTGTGTACGGGGGGCATACCTTTCCCGAAGCATCCCTTCCAACACCTCCTGCACCTCGGCAACACCCTTCAACCTCCGCTCCGCCCACCTCCCTTCCTGCCGCTCAGACTCCAGGTACAAAAGCTTGTACACCGCCTCTCCCTTGGGAAACTTGTGGTCCCGCACCTTCGTCCCACGCCTCACTTCCCGAATAAACCGCTCCATCAGGTTAGTGCTGCGAAGATAGGGCCAGAGCACCTGGGGGTAATCGTAAAAGCGAAGCAGGGCCCCCGAGTTCTCCCACCAGGCCGCCACCAGGGAAGGATACCGAGACCCCCAGGCCTCCTTGAGCCTCTCCAAGGCCTCAAGGGCTTCCACCCGGCTCCTCGCCCCATAAATCCCCTTCAGGTCCTGCGCCAGCAAGGCCCGGTCCCGGGCACGCACCTGGGCCAGGCTGGAGCGCACCCTATGCACCACGCACACCTGCCACTGGGCCAGGGGATACACCCGGCGGATCGCCTCTTCCATCCCGGGTAGGCCATCGGTGATGAAGAGCAAAACCCGCCGCAGGCCCCTTTGCCATAGTTCCCTCAAGACCTCTTCCCAGGCAGTGGCGCTTTCCGTAGGCAAAAGCCAAAAGCCCAGAACCTGCCTCTGCCCACCAGGGGTGACGCCTAGAGCCACATAGACCGCCTCCCGCTCCACCCCAATCCCCTCCCTTAGGACCTTCAAGAAGAAACCGTCCAGGTAGACCCAGGCCATATCTTCCGGTATAGGCCTATGACGGAAGGCCTCCACCTCCTTCAGCACCTGGTCGGTAAGGGCGCTGATGGTCTCGTGGGTGTAGCGGTGGCCCAGAAGCAGGCTCATCACCTCGGCCGCCTTGCGCTGACTGACCCCGGCGGCGTAAAGGGCTACCGCCACTTCCCCCACGTCCACCAGGCGGCGGGCGTAGGGCTTAAGGAAAGCCGGGTAATACCGAGATTCCCGATCCCTAGGGACCTTCAGGTCCACCTGGCCGAAGGTGGTCTCCAGCTTGCGGGGGTAGTAGCCGTTCCTGCGGCCTCCGTGCACCTGCAAGAAGGCTGTCCGGTCCAGCTCCAGAACCGTCTGCAGAACCTCGGCTACTGTCTCCCGCACCGCTTCCCTCAGCAAGATCCGCAAGGTATCCTGGTCCACGGGGCACCTCCTCGTTCCAAGGTGTGCCCCCCTATTAAACACAGACCCTTACACATAAATCCTTACACGACCAGAGGACGGAAAGCTATGCGTTTACCGTTCCTTAGCCCATGGTCGCCTATTTCACTCCTGGAGAGTCCCGACCAAGGGCCACTTCCTGCTTCCACGACCCATGGCTCGTAGACCGACCCTCTCTATACAGGCCAGGATACACCTCCGGGTCTCCTCGAGGGCTCCCGCGAGGTTCCGCTCGGCCTCTTCCCGCTCGCGACGGTACCCCCGAGCCGTGGTATCCTGAAGGTGTGAAGAAGGTCTCCGTGGCTAAGAAGACCAGGGTAAAGGCGCGCAAGACCCTGGCCGTGGGGCGCAGCTCTTCCGTACGCCGCTCCGACTCCTTTTCGGAAGCGAAGCTCCTGCTCAATGAGATCATCGAAGAGAACCTGGAGACCTTCAAGCTCCTGGCCCGTTACTGAACCCCGGTGTCCCGAACCCCTTACTATCGCAAAGGGGGGTATAAGTTCTTGACCCCGGAGGCAATCCTCGAAGCCCATACCAACGTTCTGGCGAAGACCGGGGGGACACCCGGACTACGAAATAGGGGCCTTCTGGAGAGCGCGGCCTACGCCCCCGTGGAGAGCGCGGGCGGCCGGGACGCCTACCCCACCTTTTTCTCAAAGGTGGCCGCCCTGGGTTACCGCCTGTGCCAAAACCATCCCTTCGTGGACGGCAATAAACGTACGGCCCTGGCGGCCATGCTCTGGACCCTTAGGGCCAACGGCTACCGTCCGAAGATAGACCCCCAGGCTGGGACTGTAGTGATGGTTCTAGTAGCCATGGGCCACTTGAGCCTCGATGGACTCAGGGTAGCCCTGCTCCTGTGGTGTGACCTAGATCCTTCCCGAGAAGACTTCTAAGGGCCATTCCTTCATCCCGCTCCTACGCCTGCACCTCGGGGGCGCTCAGGGCTCCCTGGAACCTCCGAAGACCTCCCCCGTCCCCGCCTCTTCCCTGTCCGCCAGGGCAGAGGGCACCAGGGGGGTCAGGGCTTCAACAACGCGGAAGGTGCCCTTGGCGAGCTCCGCCAGAACCACTACGAGCCTCTTGCCCTGAGACTGGGAGTTCATCACAAACGGCAGCGAAGTGGGTATCCCGGAACTGGCACCGCCTGCCTCTTTGCATCTGCCTGGAAGCTTTGACGCTACAGACAGGAGGAAACCTCATGTCACCTAGGATGTCCTTATGTTCATCGGGATGGTTTTTGTTGTTCCCCTTGGCGCTCATTGGTTGCTCGTCCGGCTCGAGTCCGGCGGGCAAAGTGGACCCTCCTCCCGTGCTGACGTTGCCCTTTCAGGGAGAGTTCCGGGTTACCAACGTCAGCGACCACGAGTACCCCTTTCAGTTCCAGGACAACAACGGCTACCTCCTCAGCTGGTGGGGGGAGAAGCTTCCCGGGGTAGACGGACACCAGGGGTACGATTTCCCCATGCCGGAAGGCACGCCCCTCCTGGCGATCTACGACGGTGAGGTGGCCTTTGCGGGTTGGGAGAACCCCTTCTACTGCCCTTCCCTAGACAAGACGGTGTCCGGCCTGGGCGTCGTGTTGCGCCACCGTCTGCCGAACGGAGAGGTCTTTTTGTCCATCTACGCTCATCTAAGCGAGGTGCAGGTAAGGACGGGCGACCAGGTGCGCGCAGGACAGGTCCTGGGCCTTTCCGGCAACACGGGATGCAGCACGGGGCCCCACCTGCACTTCGAGATGCGCCGTTTGAGGGGCTCAGCGTGGCCGGTCTTTGACCCCTATGGCTGGAGCGGAGAGGGAGAGGATCCCTGGAGCAAGCACCCTTCCGGGGTTTCCAGCGTATGGCTCTGGGCGGAGGGGAAGGCGCCTCCCCTGTTTGCCGAGGTAAGCCTTCCGCCCAACCCCCAACCCACGGACCGCGCTCCGGTGGCCATTACGAAGGTCCGGTATATGGGAGTCAGAGACGCCCTCAACCCCAACAACGAGTTCGTGGAGATCACGGCGGACCCCCGCTTCGCCTCGGCCCCGGTTTCCCTTAAAGGGTTTTTCCTTCAGAACAAGCTTGGGGAGACCTTCGCCTTCCCGGACCTCACCCTGGAGCCCGGGGCTTCCTTGCGGGTCTACACGGGCCAAGGCAACCCAACCCAGGAGGCTTTGTTCTGGAATAGAACCCAACCGGCGTGGGACAACTGGGGCGACTGCGCTCAACTGGTTTACCCTTCCGGGGGTCGTTACCGCGTGGGCTACCGCTCGGGGTGTACGTGGGCTCAGGGACTCGGGGCTTTGGCCAGCGAGGAGGCAAGGATCCTCCGAGATGCCCACAACCTTCCTCTTCCTTAGCTACCCACTCAGCGCCCTTTTTTACCAGACCTTGAAGACCACTAGGGGGGCAGGGTCTCAAGCCGACCCACTACTTTCCCAGTCTCCCCTACCTTGGCAGGGTGGGCTTTGAGGCCTCCCGGGGTGGGCCCCTGTGTCGCCCCACGGACCCAGCTCCTTGCGCCTTCCCTGTGTTATGCTCTTCCTGTATGCGCTTAACCGTCCACCTCCCCGAGGACCTGGCCCGCCTCCTCCGCCAGACGGCGGAGAACGAGGGCAAGTCCATGAGCGCCCTCACCGCCGAGGCCTTGGAGGCCTACCTTAAGGAGCGCCGGCGCAGGGCCTTGGGCCTGAAGGTCCTGGAACGGGCCGGTAAGAGCCGGGTGGCCGGGGAGGCCCACCGCCTCCTGGAGGAGGGGCGGCGTGACCGCCCTTGACACCGGCTTCTTCCTCCGCCTCCTGGAGGGGCACGAGGAGGCCGGGGCCCTGTGGCGGGCCCTGGCGGAGGGGGAAAGGGAGGGGGTGGTGTCGGGCCTCTCCCTGGTGGAGCTCCTGCGCCTGGGCCTGAAGGGTGCTCTGGAGAAGGAGGACACGGAGCTCCTCCTCCAGGCCATCCCCGCCGTCTGCCGGGTGGTCTGGCCGGACTGGACCATTGGGGAGCGGGCGGCCCGGCTCTCCCACGGCCTCCACCTGCCCCTGGTGGACGCCCTGGTGCTGGCCACCGCTCTGGAGGCGGGGGCGAAGGAGCTTTGGACCGCGGACGCCGACCTCGCCCGGTACGATGGGAAGCTCCGGGTGGTCCTGCTCAGGTAGCGGCTTCACTGGGCCACCGCCATCCGGCCCGAGACGGGGGGCCCTGCCCACGATCTCCCGGTTGCTTAGCGCCACACCTCAAATAAGCCCCAAACTAATGGGGCAGAAGGCGATGCCTCCTAGACCTTCCAAGCGGGCAGGACCAGGCGGGGAAGCCCCATCTGCGCCGTGAGGAAGTCAGCGTAAAGCCTCAAGTAGGGCCAGAGGTGCACGATCAGGTTTCGCTCCCTAAAGGCGCGGAAGAGGGGCTCGTCCGGGAAGAGGGGCGTGGCGTAGCCGGCCCTCACCCTAAGCCGCAGGAAACCGAAGGGCCCCTCCTCGTCCTGGAAGTCCAGGCCCAAGGCGAGCCCGGCGGAGAAGCCCCCCTCCCTCGGCTCGGGGCCGAAGGCCTCGAGGCCCATGCGGAAGGAGAGCTTCCCCTTGGGGGAACGCTCCAGCTTCGCGTGGACCTCCATTAGTTCCACGGACCGGATCTCCAGACCCTGGAGGAACCTGGCGTAGGCCTCGGGATCGGGCTCCCCAGAAGGCGAGGGCTCCCCTCCCTTGGGCTTGAGGAGGCCCGAGCGCCTCAGGGTGGTGTAGACCCTCTGGTAGCTCAGGCCCAGGGCCTTGGCGATCTCGGAGATACCCTTCCCTTCCCGGTAGAGCCTGCGGATGGTCTCGGATTTGTTTTCCATGCTCTAGACGGCCCAAGAAGCCCGGGAGGCCTTGCCAAAAGCAGACTCCCAGCCGGGCCCGGCGCTTTCCCAAGCAGGCTCCGCTGTCTCCACCGGCTCGTCCGCCGCGAGGGAGAAGCGGGCCAGGACCTCCCCCCGCTCGTCGGCGAACTCCAGCCTCAGGGAAAGCCCCAGGGCCTGGGCGTAGCGGGCCAGGCTCTCCAGGCTCATGGAGAGGCCCGCGGAGGTCTCCAGCTGGCTCACCCGGCCCCGGGAGACCCCGAGGCGCTCGGCCACCTCCTTCTGGGAAAGCCCCCTCTCCTCCCGCAGGTAGCTGAGGAGCCAGGAGAGCTCCTCGTCCAAGACCTCCCGGTAAAGCCGCCGGGCCTCCGGGTCCTTCATGGACTCCCGGAAGTAGTCGCTAAAGTTGATGTTGTTTCCCATGGCAAGTCCCCCTAGTTAAGGTTTCTCTGGCTTTCCCTGTAAGCCTTCACCGCGAACTCCAGCAAGTCGGGGTCGGCCTCGTCCCGCTTTTTAACCTCTCCCGCGGCGACGACGAAGAGCGTGGCCCCTTGCCGCCAGTAGTAAAGCCGAAGCCCCGAGGGATGACGCAGTTCCCAGATGGGCGCCTGGAGCCCCTTAAGAGGCTTGGCCAAAGGTGGACGCAAGTCAGGACCGTGCTCCTCCAAGTTCTTGAGAAGGCGCTGGGCGAAGGCCAGAAGCTTGGGGTTGCTCCTCTTGAGAGCGTTGAAGAACTCCAGGACTTGAGAGTACCCTCGGGCATCCCGATAAAGCTCCACCCGGTACTGCGCCACTGCACACCCCCATATTAGTAGACCCCTTGAGGTTAGTCAAGGCTAACACAAGCGGGCCCCTTTCCTCGGGTTACCCCGCCTCGAGGTCCCCGCTTCCAGATGGCCCTGGAACCGCCGCACTAGGGCCTTTTGGAGGGGGTGTGTAGCTAACCGCCTGAAGGAGGAGCTCGCCGCCCTGGAAGCCCGCCTGGAAGAGGAGCGCAAGGCCCTCGAGGCCCTCTCCCCCCTCCCCGTCTACTGGCGGCGGGTCAAGTGCGGGAAGGAGAGTTGCCGGAAGTGCCCCCACGGGCCTTACCCTTAGGAAGAGATGGTGAGTGCATCGTAGCGATTTGTAAACCTCCTCCCTCTCGTGCACACCTTGTTTTTGCCCTGCAGAAGGGCGTTCTGAGCAATCAGCGACTGAACAGACTTTTGCAATCAAGGCGAGGGCGTTTACACGCGCTCCTCCGCTCCCCGCCCCGGGAAAAGTTACGACCCCCCTCCTCCGGGAACAGCGTCCTGAAGGCGTTGTGATTTGAAAGCACGAAACTTCTCCTTGTGGAATGGAGATTTTGCTGTCTCGACCTACGTTCCGCACCCCTCCCCCCTTTGT
>NZ_JTJB01000016.1 GCF_000794385.1 Thermus sp. 2.9 | reverse complement strand
CGACCTGCGGGTGTACGACCTCGGCCACCTGGTGGACGGACGGGTGGGCCCTCGCCCGGGGGAAAAGTGAGCACGGGGGTGGCCCTGAAAGCGGCCATCCCCAAGGTGTTCCCCTGACAGGGAAGCAGAAACGCCCTGGGCTTTGTCTCTTCTCCCCTCTACCTCTTCGGCCACTACTGGGAGGGTAAGCCCACGGAGCGGCTGCTGGGAGAGGGCATCCCCCCAGGCTTCCTCAACGACGACTGCATGGGCCGCATGCTGGACGTGCTCTCCTGACCAGGAACGTGCTGGACCGGGAGGGGCTTCCCTCCTGGGAGGTGCTGAGGCGGTACAAGGACCAGACCCGGACGGCGAAGCCGGGGTTCCGGTCTCTCAAAGACACCCTGTTCTTTACGGGGAGCACCTTCTTGAAGCGGCCCGAGCGGGTGATGGCCCTGGGGATGGTGATGGCCCTGGCCCTTTTGGTGTACGCCCTAGGGGAGTGGGAGCTGAGGCGGAGGCTTTGGGAGACGGGGTCCAGCCTACCAGACCAGAAGGGGAGACCCACAGCCAAGCCCACCTTGCGCTGGGTGTTTCAGCTGTTCATGTGGGTCCGCCTGGTGGGGTTGGGGGGGCGATGGCTGGTCCTCAACTTAGCCCCCCATCACGAAACCGCGGTGCGCCTTCTGAGGGCCGGGCGATATTACCTGCTGGAGTAAAGGGGGTGCGGAATGTGGGTATTATGTCCTTAAGGGGCCAAAATGGGGACACAAAGGGGCAGAAAGCATAGGGAGAACAGACTATGACGGAGCTTGGCACCATGAAGACCAGCAACCCTCCAGACCTGCCCGAAGGCTACAAGATGACCGAACTCGGCCCGCTGCCCGAGGAGTGGCGGGTGGTGCGGTTGGGGGATTTGAGGGAGGACGAGGTTATCTGGGTCAAAAATGGCTTTCCTCAAGGGAAAAATGAAGAAAGGCGAGGAGTACCCTATTCCGAACAACACGAAATCGCCCGCATCTTGCAAGCGGTGGACGAGAAAATCTGCGCCGAGGAGGGGCGCAGGGCAGCGCTGGAGGCGCTGTTTAAGACGCTGCTACACCATCTGATGACGGGCAAGGTTCGGGTGAAGGGGTTAGCCTTGCAGTTTAAGGAGGAGGTAACGCCGACGCGTGGCGGAGAGGGGGATCGTCTTCCCGGCGGGTCAGAGGCCAGACCCTAAAGCGGAAAGGGGAAGGAGGAAATCATGGGCGAGAGTCCGAAGGTCAATCCAGAAAACCTCCTGGAGATCGTAAAGGGAGCTTATCAGGGCAAGGTCGTCCTGCCGGAGTTCCAGCGCTCCTTCGTCTGGGAACGCGAGGACATTGAAGAGTTCCTCGCTTCCATCCTTCAGGGGTACTTTGTGGGCACGTTCCTGATGTTGGACACCTCGCCCGATAGCCCGCTCTTTCCGTTCCGCCCGGTCGAGGGTCTCGCCCAAGTGAACGGCCAGGCCAACCCCAAAGAGCACTCCACCGTGAGGCTGGTCCTCGACGGCCAGCAGCGAATCACCTCCGTCTTCTATGCCCTCTATGCCCCGGCTATCCCCTTAAGGAACAGCAAGCACCCTTACAAGTTCTACCTGCGTCTTAAGCCCATGCTGGAGGAGGACTTCGACGAGGCGATCGTGGGCGTCTCCACCTGGGACAAGCGGCAGCTGTCGGAGAACGAAGCCCTTGTCAGCCAGCACCGCGCCCTGCCCTTCACCCTGTTGGCCGATTCCGGAGCCTTTCGACGCTGGCTCTTCAAGGAGCAACAGGTATGGGGGGAAGACGAGCAGACGAGATTCGATGAGTTCTATAGTCGTTTTGAGAAGTTCATGGTGCCCGTGGTCAATCTCTCCTCCAACACGAACAAGGACAACATCGTCAACATCTTTGAGCGGATCAACCGGACGGGGGTGAGCCTCTCGCTCTTCGACCTCGCCGTGGCCCGGCTCTACCCCAAGGAGGTCAAGCTGCGGGAGCTCTGGGAGCAGTTCAAGAAAGAACACCCGGGGGTAGCCGGGCTGATCAAGCCGGAGTTCTTGCTCAAGGTCATTGCCGTCTTCCAGGGGAAGGAGCCGCGGAAGGGCAATTTACTGGACGTCTTGGACGGGCTGACGGCCGAGGAGTTCCTCGAGCGGTGGAGGGAGGCGGCGGAGGCGATCGTGCTTGCCCATGAGCGGGTTCGGGAGGAGTATGGGGCCCTCGAGCCGGGATGGATTCCCTACACGACCCTGCTGGTGCCCCTCGGCGCGCTGCTCTGGAAGCTGAAACGGGACAAGGCCGGGCAGGCAGCCTACGAGAACGTGGACGCTTGGTACTGGGGGAGCGTCTTCGCGCAGCGCTACGATTCCGCCGTCGACTCGAAGACGTATCGGGACTTCGGTGAGGTGAGCCGCTGGATCGAGGGCGGCGATCCGCCGGAGTGGCTCCGGCGGCTGGACCCTCAGAGCCTCAACCTCGACGTGGACGAACCGCGCTCGGCCGTCTACAAGGGCCTGATGTGCTTGATCGCCCGCCGCGGGGCGCGGGACTTCCTCACCGGCCAGCTCGCCAACCTCAACGAGTGCCAGGATGATCACATCTTCCCGAAGGCCGTGTATCAGAAAGACCACCGCGTCGACTCCGTCTTCAATCGGACGCTCATCTCGAAGGAGACGAATAACCGCAAGGGCGACAAGCGACCGTCGGAGTTCTTGCAGGAGTGTTTGGAGGGCCATGCCCATAACCACGAGAAGCTGCAGGCGACCCTGGACAGCCACTACATCCTCCCGGACGCTTACGAGGCCCTGTGCCGGGACGACTTCGAGGCGTTTGTGAAGGCCCGGGGCGGGGCGCTTCGGGAGGCCATCGCCCAGCTCTTGAATCCCTCAAGGGCAAGGCGGAGCGTAGGGGGTGTGTCATGAGCACGAACGGTGAGCCTACATTCTGCATCCCTCCTCCCCTCCGCGTTAGGATTTTGGGATAGAAGCCACACCCGACCTGCGGGTGTACGACCTCGGCCACCTGGGCCTGGTGGCCGGCATCGTGGACCTTATCGGGTCAATCGCGTCGCTCACCACCGATGGAGGGGTTTCCCACCCCCTTGGTAGCATGGAACCATGCCCAGCTTCGAGGAACGCATCACCTCTTACCTTCTTCGACTGGAAGAGCTGGAGAAGGCCCGCCCCGAAGGCGACCCCGAGGGAGGGGCCCCTAAGTGCCGGGGAGATCGCCGAGCGCTTCCCCCTGGCCCGCTCTACCCTCTCCTGGCACCTCGCCGTGCTCCAGGAGGTGGGGCTGGTGGAGGCGGAGCGGGAAGGGAGGAGGGTTTACCGCCTCAGCGCCTCGGTCCTGGGGGAGGCCCTGGCCTACTTTATGGAGCTGAGAGAAGGAGGTCCCCGTGAAATCCCTGCCCACAGTCCTGGCTCTGGCGGTTAGCTGGGGCGCTACCCTCTTCGCCCTCTGGGTCTTCCCCGACCGGGTTCCCGCCCACTGGAACGCCCTGGGCGAGGTGGACCGTTGGGGCTCCAAGTACGAGCTCCTCCTCGTGCCCGTGGTCCAGCTCCTGGTGGTGGGGCTCCTGCAGGTCTGGCCCGCCTTGGACCCCACCCGGAGGGGGTCCTGGCGGAGTTGGCCCACCCTGGTAGCGGTGGTTGGCTGGGGTTTTAGCCTTCTCCAGCTCGGCCTCCTCTACCTGGTCCACACCACCCTGGGCGGGGTCCCGGGCCGCCTGGCCTTGCGGGGGCTCTGGGTGGCCATGGGGCTCTTCTTCCTCCTCCTCGGCAATTACCTGCCCAAGGTCCCCCAGAACTGGGTCCTGGGCGTTCGCACCCCCTGGACCCTGGCGAGCCCCCGGTCCTGGCAGATCACCCACCGGGTAGCGGGGCGGGTCTTCGTGGGCTTCGGCCTGGCCCTGGTCGTCCTCGGCCTCTTTCTGCCTGACCCCCGGGCCGTCCTGGGGGCGGTAGCCCTTCTCCTCTTCGCCGGGCTCTACTTGGTCTGGCTCTCCTACGCCGTGTGGCGGGAAGAGGCCAAGGGGCCTCCCCCGGCCTCCCCTTGAACCCAAGGGTGCCCCCGCCTACCTGAAGGCAAGGAGGTGTCAGGTATGCGCTGGGCCGGGATCCTCCTCTCCCTTCTCCACTGGAGAGGTCGTAGTGGTTCGAGGGGGAGGCGACCTGGAACTTGCGTTCCAAGTCCGATGGCGGCGCTCTCCTCAAGGCTCCCCTCCCCCTCCGCTCGGCCCGAACTCGCTGCAGGAGATCTCCTCTCCTCGCCATCCTAACTAAACCCCTCTCGGTCCGGAAGACAGGCCTCGGCTCCAGGTCATCTCGTGCCTCGTCCGCCCGCCAAGAAGGCCCGTAGGGTGGCAACCCCCCGAGGGCTTCACCCGGCCCCGGGAGTTCCTGAAGGCCCTGGCCCGCTACAAGGCCCTTCTAAGGCGGCGGGAAGCCCTCCTGGACCGCCTGGCGGAGGCGGAGCGGGCCCTTACCTGAGCACGCATTGCTATAATGTGGCATGATGCGCCGCATTATGTTGCCACTCCTCTCCCTCCTGGGCCTCGCCCTCGCCCAGACCTCCAAGACCTGCACCGTGCGGTACACGCCTCCCGACTACCCCGAGCTTCCCGTGGGGAGGCCCCAGGTCTACCTCACCGTCTCCCCCACCGCCCTGGCCTCCCCCGGCTCCTTCACCGTGCGGGCCTGGACCTCCTCCCCTTCCACCACGGCCTGGGTGCGCATTCGGTGGACGAGGAGCGAACTCGCCCTCGGAAACGTGGAGCCGTGGAACCCCATTTACACCCTCCTCTCCCCCAACCCGGTCCAGGGGTGCCCCGAGGTTCAGGTGTCCACCCGAAGCCTCTCCTTCCGGGACAACGGCTTCCACCACTTCACGGCGGAGGCCTTCGTCTACTGGAAGGAGTGGCGGGAGGACTGGTCCTGCAAGTACCGGGACGACCAAGGCAAGGAGCGGACGACCACGGTGACCACCTCCGGGGGTGCGCCGGGGTCTCCCTACTACGCCTGCACCCTCCTCCGGGGCTACTGGGTGCCCCTGAGCGGGACGATCTCCACCTCGGGGCGGGGGGCGGCCTACCTCACCTGGGAGCGGGAGCTCTCCTACGATCAGGTCCTCCAGGAGTTCGCCCACCGTCTGGTGGAGGACCACAAGCAGGCGGGGGCCTCCATGCTCGCCTACGCCTACGCCAAGGAGGTCCCGGAGCCCGTGCGGAGCGCCCTCGCCAAGGTGGCCCAGGGGTACTTCTACGACTGTAATCGCCTCGGGATCTGTAAGAGGGCGGACCCGGCGGGGGAGATCAAGGTCCTCACGGACGTCCCCAGCATCCTCTACGGCCTCCTCTACACCGGGAGGCTTTGCGGGGGGTTCATCACCTTCTGCTTCGGCCAGCAGAACGCCCGGGGCGCGGACATCGGCCCCAAGGTGGAGATCAAGACCTTCCTCATGGTCAAGGGGTTTCGGCACGACTACCTCCTCATGGACCGGGTGATCCCCCGCAAGTACTACGACCCCTCGGACCCCGAGTACGGGGCGGTGCCTGAGGACGAGCGGAACCAGGTTCTCCAGGGGTGC
>NZ_JTJB01000015.1 GCF_000794385.1 Thermus sp. 2.9 | reverse complement strand
ACACCCCAGAGGGGAGGCGGTGCCTGGCCCTGGCGGAGACCCCCACGGGCCTGGTGCCCACCCTGAAGACCCTCCTCATGATTGACCCCATGTTCCAGCGGGGGAGGCAGTACCCATGACCTGGATCCGTTGGGCCATCGGCGTTTCGGCGGGGATCGTCTTTGCTCTCGCATACGGTCCTTCCTGGTTTTTCGCGGGCCTCCTCTGGCCCGTGGTCCTTCATCTGGTGGACGCCTTTTCCCGGGAGGTGAGGCGTGCGTAAGTTCGTTCTCGTCCCCTTCCTCTCTCTAGCCCTGGCCCAGGTGGGCCTCGTGGACGGCCCCCGTCCTTCCACGGAGGTCCGGGGGACGCTCCAGGGGGACATGAGGCAGGGGTACAGCGTGGTGGTGGAGTTCCTGGTGGAAAGCGGGGCCAATCCCACCCAGGGTTCCACCAACCAGACCCTCGGGTGGAACGGGAAGCTCTACCTCTGCATTTCCGGGTGCGACTACTTCACCCTCTCGGGGTACACTCCGAACACTCCCTACAACGGGGCGGTCTTTGACCTCCGCGACTCCCAGAACCGCCTCCGGGGGCGGGCCTCGGTGAGCACGGTCTACGACTCCCAGAACAGGCCCTCCTACCACCAGGTGCAGTACGCCGTCTGGCCCCTCCAGGGGACCAGGACCTGGATGCCCTCCCCGGACAACCCCGTGCCCATAGAGGCGGGGGGGTGGCTTTCCGTGAGGCCCCCCGGGGGAAGCGCCAGGGAGCGGTACCGCTATCCCGGGATGGAGTCCTACCAGTCCCCCTCGGTCCAGGGGTCCATCCTCTCCGGCATCTCCCCGGGGGACCGGGACGTGGTGGCGAAGAGCGTCCTCTCTTCTCTAGCGGACCTGAGGGCCTTCTACGCCCGCCAGCCCGGGGGAAGCACCCTCTGGTTCTTCGTCCCCGAGGTCTCGGCCTGGACCCAGACCCTGGCCCAGGAGTTCCGGGCGCGAAACGGGGGGCAGGAGCGGTTCGTGGTCCCGGAGGGGACGGCGAGGGGCTACTGCTCCCTCTACCGGAGCGACGCCCGCTACCACGTGATGCCCCGGGAAAGCCTCGCCAAGGAGCAGTCCTTCGCCGTCATCTACCCGCCCTCTTCTACCGCCGGTTCCTCCCAGAAGGGGGCGGTGATGGCGGGGAGGTTCCTGGTGGACCGCCCGGACTGGCAGGAGACGGACTACCTCTACTTCACCACGCCCCTCTCCCCCACCCAGGAGGGGCTTCCCGAGGCCCGGGCCCTCGTGTGGGGGTACATCTCCCAAAGCAACCTCAGAGCCCGGGTGGAGTTCAAGGAGTGGGGCCTGTCCCCTTTCACCAATTGGACTACAAGCCTGGGAACGCGCCCCTCGGACTGGGACGGGCGGTTCAGCGCCGTGGTGGGGCGGGGAGACGAGAGCTTCTACCTGGAGGGGTGGGCTTCCGGGGCCACCTGGAGCGGGGCGCGGTACTTCAACGTGCGGGACACCCAGGGGCGGTACCGGGGGTACGCCTACGTGTACGCCCAGGGGGGGACAACCACCCTTTCCAACCTGGGGGCTTACTACGATTGGGGGACGACCCCGGAGGGCATCCAGTTCACTTACGGGGGGCAGACCTACACCCTTTCAGGGTGTAGGTTGAGGACCACTTCTGAGTGGACTTGTTCGGTGAAGGACGCCTCAGGCCGGGATGTGGGCACGGCGTACCTGTACGCCTACTTCGTGAGCGTGGACTACACCTGGCTTTTCAACCTTTACAAGGTGGTTCTGAGCACCGGGCTTCGCTACACGGGTTCCGCCTACCTCCGGGGGTGGCAGGAGGCCTGGCGCTACGCCAGCGACAACGACCGCCCCGTGGAGGCCGGGGGGTACGTGACGGCGGAAGGGAAGCGGTACCGGATCCCCGGCCTGGAGGGCTACCTCACGCCCACGGGGAAGGACCTCGAGGTGGCCGAGGGGGACCCCTACGTGAGCTACATCACCCGGTCCATCTCGCCCCAGGGGAACCCCTTCGCCGGGACGGGGCGGGAGGAGTCCAAGGTGTGGTTCAAGCCCCTTAGGGAGTGGTGCGCGGAAAGGGGGTTGTGAGATGCGGCGTTTCGCGGTGCTTCTCCTCGGTTCCCTAGCCCTGGCCCAGGGGCCCACCTACGAGGACTGGACCAAGTACCTGCTCTCCGCCCCGGACTACCGCTTGGAGCAGGTCCTGAAGGGGAAGTGGCCCTACCTGGAGGTGCTGAGGAAGGACCGCCTCCGGGACTACCAGGGAGGGGCCACCACTTTGGAGGCCCAGGCCCACGAGTTCTACCTTCCCCTCTCCAGCCTCGAGGCCACCCGGGAGGTGGCGCGGGACCTCCGCAAGGCCTGGCAACGCTTCGAGGAGCGCTACTACTGGCGGGTCATCACCGAGCTCAACAACCCCGCCTTCTGGTTCGCCTACTGCCTGGCCGGGGTGAAGGGGCCGGAGCTCAACCCTCCCCTTCCCGACCTCAAGCTCATGGTGCCCTCCGAGGGGGTGGACACAGCCTTCCTCCAGGCGGCCACCCGGTCCTCCCCCCTGGACATGGGGAGGTGGGCCTCGGCGGGGCTCCACAAGCTCGACCGCTACCTCCCCGTGCCCCAGGTGGACCCGCGGGAGTTTTGCGACGACTTGGGGATGCAGATCCTCCCCCTCATGTACATCCCGGGGTTCAAGGTCCTGGTCCAGGGGTACGAGGTCTTCCGCACCCCGGGCTACCCCTCCCGGCCCTTCTGGTTCAACGAGGCGGAGGCGAACGCCCGGGTGGAGCGGGCGATGCAGAAGGCCTTCACCGACTACTACGCCGACTACCTGAAGGACGTGGCGAAGGCCCTCCTCACCCCGAGGCCCAGCACCCCCCAGGACCTCCTCTCCCTCCTCCCCAAGGACTTCAAGAGCCTGGGGAGCCCCAAGGTCTACCTCCCGGTGCCTTGGCAGGGCCACCTCCTCGGGGCGGGGGGCGTGGTGGCCCCGGTCTACACCGAGCTCTTCCCCACGGACCTCACCGCCCTCTGGGACCAGGTGCAGGCCATCTGGAACACCTACAAGGGGCTCATCGACCGGGCGGGGACGGAGGTGGAGAAGGCGTACCTCTACGTCCACTTCTACCGTTCGGCCAAGACCCTCTTTGACTCCCGGGCCTTCCTGGGCCTGCCCGGGGTGGACGCCCTGAAGGGGAACCTGGAGAACCTGGTGAACGCCCCCTTGAGGGCCCTCACCGGGGCGATCCCCGTCCTCAAGGGGTGCGCGGGGGACCTGGACCGGGTGGTCTCGTGCGCGGCCACGGCCCTCATGACCCTGGACCAGGCGGTGAAGGCCAAGGGGGAGGTGGAAAAGCTCACCGGGGGCAAGCCCCAGAACGAGCCCCTGAAGGCGAAGGAGGCCCCAGGCCTCTGGAAGTACGAGGAGGCCAAGCGGTGGCTCCCCCCTTCCTCCCTCCCCGTCTACGAGGCCTTTGGCTACGCCACCTTCTTCCAGGGCACGAGCTTCCTGGAGGTGACCACGGTTCCCGACATCCGCAATGTGGACCTCTCCCAGGTGAACCTGGGGAACTGGATGGGGTGGGCCTGGAGCCAGCTCTCCCGCCTGGTGGTCTACTGGCACACGCCCCTCACCATCGACATCCGGGTGGAATACTGCCCCCCTTGCGTCATCGCCTACCCCTCGCTTCCCCTGGAAGGCCCGGCGCAACCCCTAGGGGTGCCCCCCTACGTGCTTCCCTTTAGCTTGGAGCGGACGCATTGGCGGTGGGTCTCCGTGCCCGAGGGGTACGAGGTGCCGGGGGTGCGGGGAGCCCCCTACACCCTGGTCTCGGACCTTTCGGCCTACGCCCTGGACCTGAGGGCGCTCTATCGGCCCCTCCTCGGGAGGTGAAGATGCGGAAAGCGTTCTTGACCCTTTTGGTAGCCCTTACCCCGGCCCTGGCCCAGTTCGACTGGCTCTCCAACCTGGACTGGGGCGGGATCAGCAACAACCTGAACAAGGTCAGCCAGGTGCTCTCGTGCGACCCCAGTAGTCTCGCCCAACTGGACTTCTCCCAGCCCTCCCTGGTCCTCCGGGGGGTGTACCGGGTGACGAAGTGCGTCCTGTGCACCACCCTCAAGATGTGCGGCCTCCCGGACGACATGCTCTACCCCGCCTCCTGGGGGGAGATTCAGGGCGCTCTTTCCCGGGGCCAGGAGGTGATGGTGGTGGGCTCGGGGGCCGGGGTGGAGGCTTTGGCCCGCTACCTCGGGCTCATCCTGCACGGAGGGGGGTGCCAGAACATCTCCTACGGGGGGGTGCCCATCTACACCTGCCCGCCGGGAGGGATACGGATTCCTAAAGCGTACATCGTCACGGACGGGAAGACGGCGAGAAAGCTGGAGGCGGAGCTGAAGGAGGCGGTGAAGGAAGGCCTCCTCAAGGTGGTGGCCGTGGGGGGTGAGCGGGATGCCCCGGAGCTCTCCGGGGTCATCCTGGGTCTGCCCATCCTTTGGGCCGGGGGAAAGGGCTACCTCTTCGCCCCCGGATACAGCACCCCGGACCGCTGGCTCTGGCTCACCCCGGACGGCCCCGTCTCCAACAAAGTGGCCCTGGTGATGCGCCTGGCCACGAGCTACGTGGTGAGCGCCTCGAGGAGGCAGGAGGAGGTGAAGTGACTTGGGGGCTTCGCCCCACGGGAGAAGGCGTATGCGGACGGATCTCGCGGAGTTCTGGCGGATCGTGGAGGAGGCTAGCGTGGTGAAGGTGGACGGTACCGGGCAATACTACCTGGTGCGCCATCCCGAGCTCGGGTGGCGGCTCTACCAGCGGGGGATTGAGGCGGCCTTTCTCCTCGCCGAGGGGGAGGAGGCGCTTTTCTGGGCCCCGGAGTTCCGGGTGCCGTTGCCGGAGGTGGCGTGATGGCGTGCCCCATGTGCGGCGGAACGGGGCGCATCACGATCCGCCTCCCCGATGGCCGGGAGCTGGAGACGGCCTGCCTGGAGTGCCTGGACCGGGAGGCGGAGGACTTTGAGGAGGAGGAAGATGAAGAGGGCGTCTTCGTTCCCTGGGAAGTGCTGGACCTCCTCATGGAGCGCGAGGACGAAGAGGGGTACTGGATCCCCTAGGGCCCTTCTCTTCGCCCTCGCCCTCCTCCTCCCCGCCCTGGCCCAGGGCTTACCCCAGGTGCGGGAGCTCTCCGAGCGGGAGCTCTACTGGTTCCTGGCGAACCGGACCCAGGAGGTGGTGGCCGTGGGGCTTCCCCCGGCCTCCCTGGGGGAGGCCCTGAAGGAGAAGCGCCTCACCCTGGTCCTGGGGCGGGAGGCGCCTCCTCCCTGGGCCCGGGGGGCGAAGGTGGTGCGCCTCGGGGGGACGCCCATGGCCGGGTGGTTCCTCCTGGCGGACGGACGGTTCTTCGTGGCCCCCAAAGAGGGGAAGTACGTGGTGGTGGAGAGCCGCGAGGTGGCGGCCACCCTCTACGGCTACTTCGCGGTGGTACTGTCTGGGCGATGATCCTCAGGTTTGACGGGAGCAGAAAGCGGCGGGTCTACGAGACCCCCATGGGCGAAGGATGGATCCAGGAGTGGCCCACGGGGCGGTGCCGGGCCTGGTGGGAGGGCCCCGGAGGGGAGCGGGAAGACCTCGGGGACTTCCCCAGCCTGGAGGAGGCCTACGAGGCCCTCGAGGCGGCCTTCGCCCGGCGGGTAGCGGAGGTGGGCCTGGATGAGGAGGACCTGGAGCCTCCTTTTTAGCCTGCTCCTTTTGACGGGGTGCGCCCTCGAGGCCCCCCTCCTTCGGCTCTCCCTGGGCCAGGAGGAGGTGCGGGCTCGGGAGGGGGAGACGGCCACCCTCCTGGCGCGGGTGGAGGCCAGGGGGCTCAGGGCCCGCCTCTTCGTGGAGGGCCTTCCCCCGGGGATGACCCCTCCTCCCCTGGAGGTGGAGGGCAAGAGGGAGCTCTCCCTCGCCATCCCCGCCCGGGAGGCCGGGACCTGGGAGGCCCGGGTGGTGGCGGAGGGAGGAGGGACGCGAAGAGAGGCCCCCTTCCGCCTGGTGGTGGAGGGGGCTTCCTCCCCGGACCTCTACCTCGAGGGCGCGGTCTATGTGGGGGAGGTGGCCAGGCCCCAGGCGGCGGGCGTCCTCCGCTACTGCCCCACGGGGTGCTCCGGGAGGCCCCTGGGCGGGGGCTGGTACCGGGCGGAGGGGCTACAGACCCTGGCCTCAGGGACGGAAGGCCTCCCCGACCGCCCCGTGCGGGCCCAGGGGGGCGAGGCCGAGCCCCTCTTCCCCGAGGAGTGGAACCTCCCCCTGGCCCGCTTCCCCGAGGCCTGGGCCGAGGCCACGGGGGAGGGGGTGGTGGTGGCGGTGGTGGACACCGGGGTCCTCCCCGGCCACCCCGACCTCGAGGGCGTCCTCCTTCCGGGGCTGGACCTCGTGGACGGGGACACCGACCCCACGGAGCCCAGCACGGGAAGCCCCCTCCAGACCTTCCACGGGAGCCACGTCTCCGGGGTCCTGGCGGCGGCCTGGAACGGGGTGGGGATGGCGGGGGCCTCCCAGGCCCAAGTCCTCCCCATCCGCCTCCTCACCCCCCGAGGGGACGGGGCGGGAGAGCGACCTGATCCTCGCCCTCCGGTGGGCGGCGGGGATCCCCGTGCCGGGGCTTCCCCCAAACCCCCACCCGGCCCAGGTGGTGAACCTCTCCCTGAGCGGGGAGGGCCCCTGCTCCCCCGCTTTGCAGGAGGCCGTGGACGAGGTGAGGGCCCGGGGCGTCTTGGTGGTGGCGGCGGCGGGGAACTACGGGCGGGACTTCCGGGACTACTTCCCCGGAAACTGCCGGGGGGTCCTCACCGTGGGGGCGGTGGGGCCTGATGGGAGGCTTGCCTCCTACTCCAACCGCTCCGCCCCCCTCCTCGCCCCCGGGGGGGACGGGGCTTCCGGGGTCCTGGGCCCCGCCCTTGGTGGATACCGCCTCCTCAAGGGGACGAGCCAGGCGGCCCCCCACGTCTCGGCGGCCCTGGCCCTCCTTCGCTCCCGGGGGGCGGCCTCCCCTGAGGCCCTGGAGGGGGCGCTCCTCGCGGGGAGCCGGTCCACGCCGGAGGGGAGGCTTCTAGACGCCTTCGCCGCCCTGAAGGCCCTGGAGGGGGGCGGGGTGGCCTTCCGGGTGGAGGGCCGCCTGGCCCTGAAGCCCGGGGAGGAGGGGAGCCTGGCCGTGGAGGTCCTAAGCCCCTACCCGGTCCCGGTGCGGGTGGCGGCGGAAGGGGGGCTTGCCGCCTACCTCGCCCCGAACCCCGCCCAGGGCACGGCCTACCTCCGGGTGCGGGTACCCACGGGGACGGCCCCCGGGGCCTACCGGGTGCGCCTGGAAGGGGGTGGGGCCTGGGCCACGGCGGAGGTCCAGGTGGAGGCCCTTCCCGCCCGGGTGGTGCTCTCGGCCTGCTCCGAGGGGGGCGCTTGCCGGAGCCTCGCCCTGCCCCCGGAAGGGGGGCCCTTCCGGCTTGAAGGCCTCTCCCCCGGGACCTACCGCCTCCTCGCCTTCCTGGACCGGGACGGGGACGGGGCCCTGGACCCGGAGGAGCCCCGGGGGGAGGCGGAGGCCAGGCCCCCGGCCGCAGGAACCTGGCTACGGGTTCGCTGAGGGTAGACCCTCGTAGGAGCATGGCTCCATAGGCGGCTCTTGGGAGGCCCGGAGTGGTCGAGGTTCGCAGGGAACGGCCACCTTTTACGGTGGCCTCGACAGGCGAAGAAGCCCCCGGGGACACCCCGGGGGCTAAAGATCCCCTTTTACCAGTTGCAGCGTGGGTTGGTGACGAGCTTCAGCGGAACAGGAATGAACTGTGTTTGGGCGGGAGCCTTAGCGCCTCGGATGAGTTCGACTGCTTTCTCCACGGCAAACCGACCCATTTCGGCCGGTTGCTGAGCCACGGTAGCGGCCATTTCGCAGGCCTCTACCGCCTTCACAGCGTCGGGAGTAGCGTCGAAGCCCACCACGGGGATCTTGCGGCCGCTGGCCTTGATGGCCTGGAGGGCTCCCAGGGCCATCTCGTCGTTGTGAGCGAAGACAGCGTCGATATCCCGCTGGGCTTGGAGAATATTTTCCATCACCGAAAGCCCCTGGGCCCGGTCAAAGTTGGCTGTCTGCCGGGCCACCACCGTCACCCCCGGGCATTTCTCCTTGAGGTAAGCGTTGAAGCCTTGGCCCCGGTCCCGGGCCGCCGAGGTTCCGGGGATGCCCTCCAGCTCCACCACCTTACCGCGGCCCTTAAGGAGGTTGCAGATGAACTCTGCAGCCATACGCCCTCCAGCGACGTTATCCGAGGCGATGTGGTAAGCGACCTTTCCGCCCGAGGCTGCCCGGTCTACGGTGATAACGGGGATTCCTGCCTGGTTGGCCCGTTGGATGGCCGGGACCACAGCGGCGCTATCCGTGGGGTTGACCAAGAGGACCCGTACCCGGCGCTGGATGAGGTCTTCTATGTCGGCCACCTGCTTGTCCACCCGGTCTTGGGCGTCCAGAACCACCAGCTGGATTCCTGCCTTCTGGGCCGCCTGCAGCGCTCCATCCCTAAGGGCTACGAAGAAGGGGTTGTTAAGGGTGGAAAGGGAGAGCCCTACTACAGCCCCTTGGGCTAGAGCTGCAGCCGAAGCCAAAATCCAGATCGCCAACCCGAAAACCCCGACCTTCCTTGCCATCTTCCTCACCTCCTTCTAACCAGCCGATCCACCAAGAGGGCGAGGACGATGACCACCCCCTTGGCGATCAACTGGTAAAAGGCCGACACATTAAGAAGGTTCATCCCGTTGTTGAGCACACCGATGATCAAGGCCCCCAAGAAGGTCCCCCAGGCTGTTCCCCTACCCCCCGCTAGAGAGGTTCCCCCGACCACTGCGGCCGCGATGGCATCCAGCTCAAATCCGGTTCCTGCCGTGGGTTGGGCAGAGTTAAGCCGGCCGGTGAGCACAAGGGCGGCGAGGCCTGCGGCCAGCCCTGAGTAGGCATAGGCGAAGACCTTAATAGGGGCTACGGGTACCCCCGAAAGCCGAGCCGCCTCCTCGTTGCCCCCAATGGCGTAGAGGTACCGCCCCCAGGCGGTGTAACGGAGGAGGAAGTGGGTAAGTAAGAGGAAGAGAAGCATGGCCATCACGGGCACCGGCATTCCCAGAACCGTGCCGTTGCCTAGGAAGAGAAAGGGCTCAGGGAGGCCGGTGATAGGCCTGCCGTCGGTGTAGACCAGGGTGAGCCCCCGGAAAGCGGTGAGGCCAGCTAGGGTCACGATGAAGGGAGGTAGACCCGCATAGGCCACAAGGAGGCCTTGGAGGACCCCCAGGGCGATGGCAACTCCGATCCCCAGCCCCATGGCCAGGACCGGGGAAAGGCCGGCGATGGCGAGACCCGCGGCCATGGCCCCGGCTAGGGCCAGGAGGGAACCCACCGAGAGGTCGATCCCTCCCTTGAGGATGACCACGGTCATGCCTAGGGCCAGGATGGCGTTGATGGAAACTTGCCGCAGGATGTTCAGTAAATTGGAGGGCGTGAGAAAGTAAGGAGAGAGAAGGCTAAGAACCAGCACCAGAATCCCCAGGGCCCAAACGAGCCCGTACCGGGCAAGGAACTCAGGCCTGAGCCGTGCCCACAACATGGGCCACCACCTCCTCGCTGCAGTACGGGGGGTGAAACTCGGCCACAACCCGGCCTTTTCGGAAGACGAAGATCCGGTGGCAGAGGAGGAGAAGCTCCTCCGTATCCCCACTGGAAACGATCTGGGCTACACCCTCCCGGGCCCACGTGGCCAATAGGGCGTAGATCTCCTGACGGGCGGCCACGTCCACGCCCCGGGTGGGTTCGGCCAAGAGAAGAAGGCGGGGCCTTGTGGCCAAAGCCTTGGCCAAAACCAGCTTTTGCTGGTTGCCCCCGGAAAAAGTGCCGGCAGGCCGTTCGGGGTCCTGAGGCCGGATCCCCAGGGCCTGGAACCATTGCCGGGCTAAGGCCGCCTCTCTTGAGGCGGAAACCACCCCTCCGAAGGAGAGCTCCCGCAATACTGGCAAGCTGATGTTGGCCCGGGCGCTCAGGCCCAGGATAAGGCCTTGGGCCTTTCGGTCGGCGGGTACCAGGAAGACCCCTCTTCGTATGGCCTCCAAGGGGGAGCGGAGGGGCTCACCGTTTACTCTTCCTTCCCCTTCAAGCCCAAAGAGGATCTCCACCACTGCGCTCCGCCCGGAGCCCACGACGCCCGCGAGCCCCAAGATTTCTCCCGGACGCAAGTCGAACGCCAAAGGTTCGAGGCCTCCTCCCCGGACCTCCAGATGGAGGGGTGGGTGGGCCTTGGGGGACGGGAGGTCCAAACGACCGGCTTCCCGTTTTCCCACCATGAGTTCCACCAAGGCCTCCGGCTTTAGACCTGAAAGGGGGAGGGTGGCCACTCGCTGCCCGTCCCGTAGAACGGTCACCCGGTCGGCCAAGTGAAAGACCTCTTCCAACCGGTGGCTGATCCACACGATGCCGAGGCCGCGGTTCCGTAGCTCCTTCACCAACTGGAAAAGCCGCTCGGCCTCCCGAGCGCTTAGGGCGGCCGTGGCCTCGTCGAACACCAGGATGCGGGCTTCTTGGCTCAGGGCCTGGGCCACCGCTACCAGAGTCTGCTGCCCTACCTCCAAGACCCCCACGGGAACCTCAGGGGTAAATCCAAGGTCCAGTTCTTCAAGAAGAATTCGGGCCCTAGTGTATAGCCTTTTCCGGTCCACAAAGAGAGGTAAGCGGCCGAGAGAGAGGTTTTCTGCTACGGAGAGGTTGGGGGCCAGGTTGAGTTCTTGATAGACCATAACGATTCCCTGCCGCCGCGCCTCCTGAACGCTCCCTAGGCGGAGGCGGCGTCCGGAAAGCCACACCTCTCCCCCGTCTGGAGCCAAGGCTCCGGAGAGGATCTTCATAAGGGTGGATTTCCCGGCTCCGTTTTCCCCTACGAGGGCGTGGATCTCCCCGGCTTCTACAGCGAAGTCCACCCCCTTGAGGGCCTCCACACCCCCGAAGCGTTTGCGGATTCCCCGCATCTCCAAGAGGGCCATCAGAAAACCACCCCTGCCCGGAGGATGAGGTTGGCGTAGGGGGTAAACTCCCCCGTGCGCACCACCGCTTTGGCCCGGGCCACAAGCCCCTTAAATTCCTCATGAGGAACGTAGGCCACCTCAAGACCCGGGAGCCCCTGGAGAGTTTCCTCCAAATGGTGGTAAAGCTCTGAGCTTTTCTCCCGGATCTCCTGGGCCAGGACAGCCCCTTCTACCTCGATCTCTTGCAGGAGCACCCGTACCACGTCCAGGAAAGGGGGCCTTCCCGGCGCATAGGCCAGGTCGATGCGCAATGGCCCTGGGGGAATGGGCAGACCCGCGTCTGCCACCACGAGGAGATCCCCGTGGCCGAGGGAAGCCACCACCTGGGCCAAGAGGGGATGGAGGACGCCACCTTTCTTCATCCGTTACCTCCCAAACAAAAGGGCTTCTACCTCGTCGCGGAAGGGTAGGGAGGGCTGGGCTCCCGGCCGGGTGGTGGCCAAGGCTCCTGCGGCGTTGGCGAAGCGCAACGCAGCCCGCATGTTTTGCCCCTCGGCTAGGCCTAGGGCCAGGGCCCCAGCAAAGGCATCCCCGGCCGCCGTGGTGTCTACTGCCCGGACGGGGAAGGCCGGGAAGTGGCTCTCCTCCGTCCCTGACCAGACCGCTCCCTGAGCCCCTAGCGTGAGGACCACCTGGGCCTGGGGCGCACGACCCCGGAGCTGGCGGGCTAAAGCTAAGGCCTCCTCTGGGGTACGGGGCGGGGAGGCCTCTGTCAACTGGGCCGCCTCTACCTCGTTGACCAGGAGTAGGTCCACGCTTTGAAGGATCTCCGACGGTAAGGCATGGGCTGGGGCGGCGTTGAGAAGAATTCGGGCCCCGGCCTTCCGACCTAGGGCCGCCGCCCGGACTACGGTCTCGAGGGGGATCTCCAGCTGCAGGAGGACCACCCCGACCCCCTGGAAGGCCGTTGCAGGGAGGTCCTCCGGGACCAGGCGAGCGTTGGCTCCCGGAGCCACGGCGATCTGGTTCTGCCCCTCGGGATCCACCAGGATAAAGGCGGTTCCACTGGGGCCCGGCGTCTCCAAAACCCAGGCGACGTCCACGCCCTCTTGAGCAAGCCCGCTCTTCAAGGCTTGACCAAAGGGATCTTCTCCCACCCGGCCGAGCATGCGGACCTTTCCTCCCAACCGGGCTATGGCCACTGCCTGATTGGCCCCTTTGCCCCCGGGGTGGGTTTGGTAGTCTTCCCCGAGCACCGTCTCCCCTGGGCGAGGCAGGCGCTTCACCCGCAGGACCAGGTCCATGTTCAGGCTCCCTACCACCAGGATCATCGCCTCACCTCCCGGGTAGAACCCCGAGGGACCAGGGTCACAGGCACGACGATTTGCACCGCTTCTCCTTCCGGCTCCTGGAGGCGGCGGAGGAGGAGGGCTACAGCCGCCTCGGCCATCTCCTTCACCGGCTGGCGGACGGTGGTGAGGGGGGGGTGGGCCAGTGTGGCCCAAGGGATGTCGTCGTACCCAATAAGGGAAACCTCCTCAGGCACCCGGACCCCTGCTTCTCGCAGGACCTCGAGGGCCGCCAGAGCAATCACATCGTTGGCTGCCACCACGAGGGTGACTTCTTCCCGAACCGCCCGCAACCGGGCCCGGGCCTTGGGGCTTAGCTCCAGGCTAAAGGGAACCTCCTCTTCCCAGACCACCTCCAGACCACCTACCTTGGCCTCGGCTAAAAACCCTTCCCGACGCAGGCGAGCGCTGCGCAGGCTTTGCGGACCCGACAGGAGCCCTACCCGTCGGTGGCCCATGGCCAGGGCGTGGCGGGCCTGGAGTTGGCCTCCGAGAAAGTGGTCCGCCTCCACCCCGTCGGTTCCTTCTGCGGTCCGGTCTACCAGCACCACAGGGAAGGGAGGGGGTACATAGTCCCCTACGGGTACCCAGATGGCCCCCGCCACCTGTTCCTCGGCAAGGCGACTTAGACCTTCCTCCTCTACCGTTTTGTCTTCCAAAGAATCCACTAAGGTGAGGGCGTACCCGGCTTTACGGGCGGCCAACCCGATGGCTTGGGCCAGGCCGGGAAAAAAAGGGTTGGTGAGGTCAGGCAGAACCAGGCCTAGGATGTGGCTTTGCCCGCGACGGAGGGCCTGGGCCGGGCGGTTCAGGCGGTACTCCAGGGTCTCTACCGCCGCCCACACTCGATCCGCCACTTCGGGACGCACGCGCTTGGTTCCATTTAGCACATGGGAAACCGTGGTGTGGGAAACCCCGGCTAGCTTGGCCACATCCCGTAAAGTGGGCATAGTTTAACGTTCAACCTCCTGTTTAAAGGCAGCTTAGCACTCCTTTTGGGAAAGGTCAA
>NZ_JTJB01000014.1 GCF_000794385.1 Thermus sp. 2.9 | reverse complement strand
GCCAAGGCGAGGCCGTAGCCCCGCCCCGCGCCCCGGCCGCTCGCCCCGGGGAGGAAAGGGGTCTCCCTCCCCTCGGGAAGGCCCGGCCCGTCGTCCAGAACCTCCACCTTAAGGCCTTCCTCCTCCAGGAAGCGGAGACCCACCTTGCTTTGGGCCGCCTCGAGGGCGTTCTCCAGCAGGTGGCCGAGGATGCTCGCCAGGCTCTCCCCTATGGAGGCGTAGCGGGCGGGGAGTCTCCCTTCAAGGCGGAAGCCTAGGCCCCGCTCCCTGGCCCGGCGCAGCTTGCCGAGCAGAAGGGCGGCCACCAAGGGCACCTCTATTCCGCGGAGAAGGCTTTCCAGCGCCTTCTCGGCGGCGAGCTCTCCTTGCACGAGGCGCAGGGCTTCTTCCACCTGCCCGAGTTCCAGGAGCCCGCCGATGACATGGAGGAGGTTTTGGAACTCATGGGCCTGGGCCCTAAGGAGCTCCAGGTGGCGCCGGCTTTGGGTGAGCTCCTCCGCCAGGCGCAGGAGCTCTGCCTGCTCCTGGAAGAGGGCGATCCGCCGGTCCCCAAACCCCAGAAGCCGCACCCGGCCCGGGCGGCCTGTGGGCAGGGGCAGGTAGGCCTCGCCCTCCTCGAGGCGGTCCGCCAAGGCGGGCCACACCCGCCGCAAGGGGAGAGGGGGCAGGGCTCCTGGGGGGAGGCCCAGGAGGGCCAGCCCCTTGGGGTTGAGGAGGTGGCTCCCCATCTGGGGGGTTTCTGGGGGCGGGGCGGTGGGGTAAGCCCCGCTCCCTCGGCTTCCCCTCTTTAATCCCTGCTTTCACTTTTTCCTCCCCCACCCCCCAAACCCGAGCCTTCCAACTCTCATGAGGAGGGGTCAAAGCGTCGGGAATGGTGCGGAGAAGGGAATAGAGAAGGAGAGGAGGAGGAAGCGAAGGGAAGGAGCGGGGTGGGGTTGGGTTGTGGTTGAGGGGGGGGTGATAAGATGGTAGTGAGGATGAGAGAAGGGCTTGGGCTGGAGGTGTGGGACCACCCCGAGGAGAGGAGGCGGGTGGTGGGGGAGGCGTTGGCGCGCTGGGACGAGGCGCTCCTCAAGGAGGCCCTCTGGGCCTACCTGGTGCGGCACCGCAAAAAGCCCGACCGGGTGGCCCCCCATTACGTGGGCTACTTCGTCCGCTGGCTCGCCCTAAAGGGGAGGCGGTGGCCCCATCTGGAGCCCGAGGACCCCAAGGCCTTCCTCCTGGAGGCCAAGGAGAAGGGCTTCCCCGGAGGGGAGCGGGGACCCATGGCCTGGAGCACCGTGGAGCGGGCCCGGGCGAGCCTCAGGCACCTCTTCCCCTTCCTGGACTGGGCCGGGCATCCCATGCCCTCCCATGTGCGCCTCCCCTCCCGCCAGGAGCTCCCCGTGGTCGCCCCCTCCCGGGCCATGCCCGAGGAGGCCTACCAGGACCTCCTGGAGAAGGCCGGGGCCTATCCCCTCGCCTACTGGCGTCCCCTCCTCCGGGTCCTCCTCGTCCTCCTCGGAGAAGTTGGCCTCACGGTGAAGGAGGCCGTGGAGCTCTGGCAGGAGGACGTCCGGGAGAAGGTCCTCCTGGTGCGGGGGGCCAAGCTCCGGGAGGTCCCCCTCTCCCCTCTCGCCCGGGAGGTCCTCGCCGACTGGCTCCCCCAGAGGGCCTTCCTCGCCTCCCACCAGCCCCTCCCCTACCCCCACCTCCTCCTCAAGCCCGCCCCGGGGAAGAACCGAGGGAAGCCCCTTGGCCTGGAGGAGGCCAAGTGGATCCTGACCGAGTTCGCGGACTTCGCCGGGGTGAAGGCGGAGGGCAAGCGGCGGGCCGACCTCGCCCTCCCCTTGCGCTGGCGGGCCATCCGCCGCTTCCTCAAAGAAGGCCACCCCAGGGAGAAGGTGGCCTACTGGACCGGGATGAAGAGCCTGGTGGTGCCGGGGTGGGGGGAGGAGTGAAGTGCGCTTCGCGTTCCCAAAAACCCGTCGCTCCCGGGGATTACCCCCCTCCCCCGGGCTTGGGGTCTTTGGGTCCCAAGCCGGGGGTTGTCCGGGCAAGAGGCCTGCCCCAGCCCCCCGTCTACCTCCACCCCGCCGTCCTCCACGCGCTTCAGGAAGTCCCCCCCACCGCCACGAGCCCCTCCCCGGCGAAGGGCCTGAGGGCCATGGGCCCCACGGCCAAACCTTTAAGCGCCTCCGTCTTGGCCGCCTTCATAGCTCCCCCTTGAGAAAGGCCCGCACCAGGCGGTGGAAGGTCGCCGCCTGCTCGATCTGCACCCAGTGGCTCGTCCGCCCCAGAAGGACCAGGTGGGCGTTCGGCAGGTGCTCCATGAGGTAGAGGCTCGTCTCTATGGGCACGATCCCGTCCCGGTATCCGTGGAGGATGAGGACGGGGTGGTCCATCCGCTTGAGGGCCGAGGGAGGCACCACCAGCTGGTCAATGGCCTCCTGCCTCGGCCTCGGCCACATGGCCTCAAAGCTCCGACGCACCTCCGGCCTCAGGGCGGCCTCCAGGCGCATCCGGGCGATCTCCTCGAGGCGGTCCCTGACGAACCCCTCGTCAAAGGCGAACCAGCGGATGGCGTTCCTCATGGCGCTTAAGGTGGGGTCCTCGTAGAAGCCCCAGATGCGGTCCAGCTCCGGGGTCTGGCGGAAAGGCCCCCCCGCAGGCCCCATGAGGACCACCCTCCCGAAGCGCTCCGGGGCCTCCATGAGGAGGTGGAGGGCGATGGCCCCCCCGAGGGAGTTCCCCACCAGGTGGGCCCGCTCCAGCCCCAGGGCGTCCAAAAGCCCCAGGAGCTGGTCCACCCAGAGCCGCATCCAGGCCCTCGCCCCCCGGGGGGGCGGCTCGGGGTGGGTGCTCTCCCCGTAGCCCACAAGGTCCGGGGCCAGGCAGAGGAAGTCCCGCCCCAGCTCCGGCAGGGCCAGCTGCCAGTTGGAAAGCCCCGTGGCCCCCGGCCCCGAGCCGTGGATGAAGAGGACCGCCTCCCCCTCGCCCGACCGGTGGAGGTGGGTTAGGAAGGGTCCCGTGGCGACCTTGACGCTTTCCATGTCTACCTCCTTGACGCTTTCCATGTCTACCTCCTTAGGCCCACCGCGAAGGGCTTTGGGCCTCATCCCCCTTCGGCGCCTCCTCCAGGACGAAGACCCTAAGCCGCCCCTTGGGGGTGCCGAGGACCTCCTGGAAGATGGCCTCGGCCTCCTCCTTCAGGGCCTCCCTCTCCTCCCGGGTGAGGGGCTTCTCCCGGGAGACTAAAACCTCCAGCATGGGCACGAAGACCACCCCCTAGGCGAAGCGCAGGGAAAGGGCCCTCCCCCCCGTCCCCACCAGGGTGAAGAGGTCCCCCGGGCCTGCGGGCTGCACCGGGGCCCAGGCCCCGGACATCACGATGTCCCCGGGCTCCAGGGCCACCCCGAAGGCGGCGAGGGTGTTGGCGAGCCAGGCCACGGCCCGCGCCGGGTGGCCGAGGCAGGCCGCCCCCGCCCCCTGGGCCGCGGGTTCCCCGTTCTTGTAAAGCACCAGGCCCAAGGCGGAGAGGTCCTCCTCCAGAAGGGCCTTCTCCCAAGGCCCCACCACGAACCCCCCATAGGAGGCGTTGTCGGCGATGGTGTCCTCAATGCGGATCCGCCAATCGCGGATCCTGGAGTCCACGATCTCTATGGCGAAGGCCACGGCCTCCGTGGCGGCGAGCACCTCCTGGGGCGTGACCCCGGGGCCCTCCAGCCTCCTCCCGATGAGAAAGGCGAGCTCCCCCTCCACCCGGGGCTGGAGGAAGAGGCGGGCCTCCACCTCCACCCGCTCCCCCACGCCAAAGAAGCGGCTTTCCCAAAGGTTGCCGAAGTCGGGCTGGTCCACCCCGAGCTGCTCCTGCACCGCCTTGGAGGTGAGGCCGATCTTCCGGCCCACCACCCGGTCCCCCTTCCCTAGGCGCAGGGCGTTCCAGGCCTCCTGCACCCGGTAGGCGGCCTCTATTCCCTTGAGGCCCCGGTCGGAGAGGAGCTCTATGGGCCTCCGCTCCTCCCAGGCCCGTTCCAGTTCCTCGGCGAAGGTTTCCGGGCGCATGGCTCTCCTAGCGGTTGGCGATGCAGACGTTCTTGGTCTCGTAGTAGAACTCGTAGCCGTAGTGGCCGCCCTCCCGGCCGATCCCCGACTGCTTGGCCCCGCCGAAGGGCACCCGGAGGTCCCGCACGAACCAGTCGTTCACCCAGACCGTGCCCACCTCCAGGGCCTCGGAGACCCGCACCGCCTGGCCCACGTCCCGGGTCTGGACGATGGCGTTCAGGCCGTAGGGGGTGTTGTTGGCGAGTTCAATGGCCTCCTCCTCCGTGTCAAAGGGCATCACCACCACCATGGGCCCGAAGATCTCCTCCTGGCAGACCCGGTCTGTGGGCTTCACGTCCACCACCACCGTGGGCTCCAGGAAGTAGCCCTTGTCAAAGGGGTGGGGAAGCTCAGGGCGCCTGCCCCCGGTGAGGATGGTGGCGGTTTCCCGGGCGATTTCCACGTAGGACATGACCTTGTTCAGGTGCTCCTCGGCGATCAGAGCCCCCATGCGGGTCTCAGGGTCCAGGGGGTCCCCCACCTTGAGGGAGCGGGCCGCCGCCACCAGCTTCTCCAGGAAGGGCTCGTAGATGGAGCGCTGGACGAGGAGCCTCGAGCCCGCCAGGCAGACCTCCCCCTGGTTGAAGAAGCTCGCCCGCATCGTCACCTCCACCGCCCGCTCCAGGTCAGCGCTTTCAAAGATGAGGTTAGGGGATTTCCCCCCGAGCTCCATGGAAAGCCGCTTCAGGGTGTCCGAGGCGTTTTTCATGATGATCTTCCCCGTGGTGGTCTCCCCGGTGAAGGAGATGAGGCGCACGTCGGGGTGCTTGGTGAGGAGCTCCCCGGCGGAGTCCGGTCCGAAGCCGTGGACCACGTTGAAGACCCCGGGGGGAAGCCCTGCCTCGTGGGCGCACCGGGCGAGGAGCCAGGCCCCCAAGGGGGTGAACTCCGCGGGCTTCAGGATGGCGGTGTTCCCGAAGGCCAGGGTGGGCCCGATCTTCCAGGTGGCGAGCATGCTGGGCATGTTCCATGGGGTGATGAGGGCCGCCACCCCCACGGGGAAGCGGAGGACGTAGTTGATGTAGCCGTTTTCCATGGGGTAGGCCTCGGAGCCGTGGGTCACGGCGAAGTCGGCGAAGAACTCGATGTTGTTGGCCATCCGGTCCACGTACCCCAGGCGGTTCTCGTGGATGGGCCGGCCCACGTCCAAGGTCTCCAAGACCTCAAAGACCGGCTTGTACTCCCGGATCTTCTCCGCGAAGCGGCGGAGGTAGGGACGGCGCTGGCTCGGCGGCATCTTGCTCCACTTCTTGAAGGCCTCCTTGGCCGCGGCCACCGCCTGCTCCACCTCTTTTTCCCGCCCCTCGGGGGCGGTGCCGATCACCTCCCCCGTGGCCGGGTAGACCACGGGGAAGAAGTTTTCCCCCCGCACGAACTCCCCCCCGATGTAGTGGGTGACCTCGAGGGGAAGCCGGAAGGGAAAGCCCAAAGCCTCAAGCCGCTCCACCGTCTCCTTGTAGATCTTGGGTTCCACCATGGCGCACCTCCTACACCACCCGGGCGAGGAGCACGTCCCCCCCGCCCCAGACCTCCAGGACGCCCCGCGCGAGGGGCACCGCCTGGGCCGGGGAGCCCAGGAAGACCACCTGGCCCGCCCGAAGCCCCCCGACCCTCTCCGCAAGCCAAAGGAGCCTCCTCCCCGGGTCCCCCAGGGCCTCCACGGGACCCTCGGCCACCTTCTCCCCGTTCAGGTAGACCCGGAGGCTTCCCTGGGGAAGCCGGGAGAAGCGCCTCCTTCCCAAGAGGAAGCCGCCCCCGGAGGTGTTGTCCGCCACCACCTCGGGGAGGGTGAAGCGGTAGCCCTCCCACACCGAGTCCAGCACGTCCACGGCAAGGAAGTACCCCCCCACCGCCCGATAGGCCTCCCCCACGGAGGCCCCGGGGGGCAGGTCCTCCTTCAGGACCACGGCCACCTCGGGCTCGAGGCGGGGCTGGATAAAGGCCTCCAGGACCACCCGCTCCAGGAGCATCCCCGGGTGCACCCGGCCGAAGATGGGTTCGGCGATCCCCATCTGCCGCTGCTTGGCCTCGGAGACCAGGCCCAGCTTGTAGCCCTTGAGGGGCCCGGGGAAGAGGGCTTCCTGGATGCGGTAGGCCTCCTCCAGGCCCACCCCCCAGTCCCGCCCGCCGGAAAGGGTCCTCCTCTCCGCGCGGGCCTTCTCTACCGCCTCAAGAAGCGTCATGTCCCCTCCTTGTCCGAGAAGAGCACGCCCCCCGCCGCCCACTGGTCCCGGCGCACCTCGTAGAGGATCACCCGCACCTCCTCGTAGGGCTCGCCGAGGAGGCGGGAAGCCATCTCCGTGAGCCTCCGCACCAGCTCCCGCTTCTTCTCGGGGGGGCGGCCCTCCAGTAGGGTCACCTTGAGGACCACCATCAGAACCTCCGCACCAGGTAAGCCCCGAGGAGCACCAGCAAGAGGCCGAGGAGGCGGGGGAGGTTCACGGGATGGCGGGCGTAGAGGAGACCCAGGTGCTCCAGGAGGAGGGAGGCGAGAAGCTGCCCGGCGATCACCAGGGCGAAGGTGAGAAGGGGTCCAAGCCTGGGCGCCAGGACGATCACGGAAACCACGTATACCGCTCCAAGAAGCCCTCCCACATACACCCACCCGGGGGCCTGGAGCATCCGGCCCCAGGGCCAGGAGGGCCCTGTGAGGAGAAGGGCCAGAAGGAAGAGGGCCAGGGTGCCCACGGCGAAGGAGACCAGGGCCGAGCGCACAGGCCCCCCCACCACCCGGGCGAGCTCGGCGTTGACCCCCGCCTGCAAGGGGAGGACCGCCCCCGCTAAGAGGGCCAGGAGGACCCAGGCTCCCACTAGCCCCACCCCCTCTCAGGCCCGCCTGCGGCTGTAGAGGTAGGCCAGGCCCCCCCAGGGAGGAAGGGCCCTGTGCAGGTTGGGGGGAAGAAGCTCCTCCGCCTCCGCACGGCAGCGGGAGCAGACCATAAGGAGCCCCGTGTGCCCCGCGGCGGTGTAGTAGTAGAGGTGGTCCCGCCCTTCCCGCCAGGTGAGGGCTCGCCCGCAGAGGTCGCAGCGGGGAGGGGAAAGGTCCCAGCCCTTTTCCATGGCCTCATCATGGCCGCTTCCTCACCTCCTTTTGCGCCCTAAGCCACATTAACCCCACTCTCCCAGCCGGCCGTACCGGCCCGCGTAGTAGAGGAGGGGCCTCCCTTCCCGCCAGGAGAGGTACTCCACCTCCCCCAGGAAGAGGGTGTGGTCCCCCCCGGGGTAGACCGCCACCACCCGGGCCGCCACCTGAGCCAGGGCCCCCTTCAGGAGGGGCACCCCCGCCCGCTCCTCAAAGGCGATCTCCAGCCCCTCCTGGGGACGGCCCGCGAAGTGGTCGGAAAGGGCCCGTTGCTCCTCGGCGAGAACGCTCACCCCGTAGCGGCCCGCCCGCTCCAAAACGGGCTTCGTCCGGGAGCGGTTGTCCAGGGAAACCAGGACCAGGGGAGGGTCCAGGGAGACGGACATGAAGGCGTTGGCCGTGAGCCCCCTGGGGTTTCCCCCCTCGTCGTAGGCGGAGACCACCGTCACCCCCGTGGCGAAGCGCCCCAGGGTCCTGCGGAACTCCGTGGGATCGATCACGCCAAACCTCCGTGGGCCTCGGCGAGCTTAAGGATGGCGGTCCAGTCCTCCTCCCCCATCCCCCGGGCCACCCCCTCCAGCATCCGGTCCAAAAGCAGGTGGGCAAGGGGCATGGGGGTGTGGGTGGTGTCCGCCGCCTGGTGGATGAGGCGCACGTCCTTGAGCCCAAGGCGCAAAGCAAAGCCCGGAGGCGTAAAGCGCCGCTCCAAAAGAATGCGGCCGTAGTTCTCGTAAACCGGTGAGCGGAAAAAGGCCCGCACCACCTCGTAAAAAGCCTCCCGCTTCACCCCGTTCTTCTCCACCAGCACGTAGGCCTCGGAAAGGGCCTCTAGCATGGCCGCGATGAGGAAGTTCCCCCCAAGCTTCACCGCGTGGGCCTGGTAAGGACGCTCCCCCACCACGTGGACCTCCTGGCCCAAGGCCGAAAGAATAGGCCTCGTCTCCTCCACGTCCCTGGCCTCCCCCGCCACCACGATGCGGAGCGCTCGGGAGGCCGCCGCCTCGGGCCTCCCAAAGACGGGGGCCGCCAGGTAGCGCCGCCCCGCCGCCTTGTGCCGTTCCTCCAAAGCGCGGGAGTAGGGCACCCCCAGGGTGCTCATGGCGATGTGGAGCCCCCCCTCGGGAAGCCCCTCCAGGATCTCCCCTAGGACGGCCTCCGTGGCGGCGTCGTCCGCCAGCATGGTGATGACCAGGCCCGTTCCCGCCGCCTCCTTAGGGCTTCCCACCAGGACAAGGCCCTCCGCCTCCTTGGGCGTGCGGTTCCAGGCCAGAACCTCGTAGCCCGCCTTCGCCAGGTTCTGGGCCATGGGCAGGCCCATGCGCCCAAGGCCGATAAACCCTACGCGCCTCATGGCCTCCCCCTAGTCCGCGAGGGCCCCCGCCTCCTTCTCCTTGAGCTCCAGGGCCACCCGCAGGATCCAGTCCTCCTGCCCCGCCACCGCCTGGCGGCGACCGAGTTCCAGGAGGATGGCCAAGGGGTCCACGCCCAGTTCCTTCCCGATCCTCTTGGCGTGGAGGAGGAAGGTGGAGTAGACCCCGGCGTAGCCGATGGCCACGGAGTCCCGGTCGGGGTAGGGCTGGAAGTGGAGGATGGGCCCCATGACGTACTCGGCGGCGTCCAGGAGCTTGAAGACGTCCAGCCCTGGGTTGAGCCCCGCCTTGTCCAAGACGGCGGCCAGGACCTCCAAGGGGGCGTTCCCCGCCCCCGCCCCGTAGCCCCTTAGGGTGGCGTCCACCCAGTCCGCCCCCGCGGCCAGGGCCGCCAGGGTGTTCCCGATGGCGAGGCCCAGGTTGTTGTGGGCGTGGAACCCCACCTTGGCCCGGGAGAGGGCCTCCTTCAGGGCCTTCACCCGGGCGTAGGCGTCCTCCGGGAGCATGGCCCCCGCCGAGTCCACGATGTAGACCACGTCCGCCCCGTAGGACTCCATGAGGCGGGCCTGCTCCGCGAGGAACTCGGGAGGGCGCATGTGGCTCATCATGAGGAAGCCCACCGCCTCTAAGCCCATCTCCTTGGCCATGCCGAAGTGCTGCTCGGAGATGTCCGCCTCGGTGCACTGGGTGGCGATGCGGACCATCTGGATCCCCGCCTCCACCGCCTCCTTGAGCTCCTTCCGGGTGCCGATCCCGGGAAGGAGGAGGGCCGCCACCTTGGCCCGCCGCACCGTCTCCCGCACCGCGCGGATGAGTTCCATCTCGTCCGTGCGGGAGAAGCCGTACTGGAGGGAGCTCCCCCCAAGCCCGTCCCCGTGGGAGACCTCTATGGCGTAGACCCCCGCCTCGTCCAGGGCCTGGGCGATGGCCCGGGCCTCTTCCACCGTGTACTGGTGCCGGTGGGCGTGGGAGCCGTCCCGCAGGGTGGTGTCCACCACCACCGGGGGCTTGGCCGTGGAAAGGTCCCAGTTCACGCCACCACCTCCTCCACGGGCTTCCCCAGGAGGTGCTGGGCGAAGACCTCCCCCACCCTCCGGGCAGAAGCCGTCATGATGTCCAGGTTGCCGGCGTATTTGGGCAAATAGTCCCCCGCCCCCTCCACCTCCAGGAGCATGGAGACCACGGTGCGCTCCCCCCAGGGGGTGGGAAGCCTCTCAAACACCGGGTCCGCCTTCAGGCGGTAGCCGGGCACGTAGGCCTGGACCTCCCGCTCCATGGCCCGGACGCTCGCCACCACGGCCTCCCGGTCAAAGCCCTCGTCCTCGGGGATGCAGCGCACGGTGTTGGTCATGATGATGGGGGGTTCCGCCGGGTTCAGGATGATGATGGCCTTCCCCTTCTTGGCCCCCCCGATGGCCTCCAGGCCCCGGGCAGTGGTGAAGGTGAACTCGTCGATGTTCTGCCGGGTGCCGGGGCCCGCGGAGCGGGAGGCCACCGTGGAGACCATCTCCGCGTAGCGCACGGGGGCCACCCGGTGCACCGCGTAGACCAGGGGGATGGTGGCCTGCCCACCGCAGGTGATGAGGTTCACGTTGTCCTTGTCCAGGTGTTCCTTCAGGTTCACCGGGGGCACCACGTAAGGGCCCCGGGCCGCCGGGGTGAGGTCTATGGCGATCTTCCCCGCCTCCCTCAGGAGCTTGGCGTGGCGCAGGTGGGCCTTGGCGCTGGTGGCGTCAAAGACGATCTTGATCTCCGGCCTCTCCAGGATGTAGGCGATCCCTTCGTGGCTCGCCTCTAACCCCAAGGCCCGCGCCCGGGCCAGGCCCTCGGACTTGGGGTCTATCCCCACCACCGCCACAAGCTCCATGTGGCCCGGGTTCTTCAGGAGCTTGTACATCAGGTCCGTCCCGATGTTGCCGGAGCCCAGGATGGCTACCTTAACCCTTTCGGACATAACCTCTCCTCCCTCTCGCCTCCTCGTAACCTAAGGCCTCGGAGATCTCCTTGGCCGCTTCCACGATGACGTTCCGGTAGGCCTGCTTCATCTCCAAAAACCGGTACTTGGGGACGGAAAAGCTCAGGGCGGCTATCACCTCCCCCGTGTGGTCCCGGATGGCGGCCGCCACGCAGCAGAGGTCGGGAAGGTACTCCTCCAGATCGTAGGCGTAGCCCCGCTCCCGCACCCCCCTGAGCTCGGAAAGGAGTTCCTCCAGGGTGGTGATGGTGTTGGGGGTGAGGGCGGGCAAACCGTGGGTCCTGACAACGGCGATCACCTCCTTCTCGCTCAGGCCGCTCAGGAGGACCTTGCCAAGGGCAGAGGCGTGAGCGTAGAGGTAGGCGCCCACGCCGGTGATGTTCACCTGAATGGCCCGGTTCCCTTGCTGTTTCTCCAGGTAGAGCACCCTGCCCCGCTCCAACACCGCCAGGTGCACGGTCTCACCGTAGAGCTCGGCCAGGCGGGCCATGCGGGGGCGGGCCTCGAGGCGAAGGGGAACCGACTCCATGAGAACGCGGTTGAGCAGGGGAATGCGCCAGCCCAGGCGGTACCGCCCCGAGGGCAGGCGGTGGAGTACCCCCCCCTCCACCAAGGAGCAGAGGAGACCATGCACGGTGGCCTTGGGAAGCCCCAGGGCCTGGGCGAGCTCCGTGACCCCCCACTCGGGACGCTCCTCGGTGAAGAGGTCCAAGAGCTCTATGGCCTTCTTGACGCTCCGGATTACCTTCGGCACGGTCCTCAAGCGGTAGCGTAGTCCTTTTGGGGTAAACCCCACAACAAGTATGTTCGCCATAACCGAACAAAGGCTCGCCGCCGAAGTCCCGAACTCTGCTCAGCCGAAGGCGCTCCCGAGATTTGTCCCGTGATTTTGTAGCCGGGACCGAAGTTCCCGTTCGCCTTCAGCGAACCCGCCCCTTTGCGAAAGGGCCTCTTTCCTCTAAAGTCACTTAGCGAACCCCAAAGGGGGAAAGAAAGGAGGGTTTGGAATGAACGAGCAGGTGCATGCGCGGCTCAAGGCGCTGGCCCGGCCCATGACGGGCGAGGAGTACCTGGAGAGCCTCCGGGACGGCCGGGAGGTCTACTTCATGGGCGAGCGGGTGAAGGACGTGACCACCCACCCCGCCTTCCGCAACACCGCCCGCATGTTCGCCCGCTGGTACGACCGGCTGCACGAGCTCCACAAGGAGGACCTGGAGCGCTCTAAGGACCCCTCGGGCTGGAAGTGGACCGTGCCCACCGAGTCCGGCAACGGCTGGACCCACCCCTTCTTCGTGGGGCCCCGGAGCGCCGAGGACCTCCTCAAGGCCCGGGACACCATCGCCGAACTGCAACGGACGGTCTACGGCTGGGGCGGCCGCAGCCCCGACTACAAGGCGGCCTTCGTGGGCACCCTGGGGCCCAACGCCGAGTTCTACGCCCCCTACCAGGAAAACGCCCGCCGCTGGTACAAGGAAACCCAGGAAAAGCTCCTCTACTGGAACCACGCCATCGTCAACCCCCCCGTGGACCGGCACAAGCCCGTGGAGGAGGTGGGGGACGTCTACATGCACGTGGAGCGGGAGACGGACGCGGGCATCGTGGTCTCGGGGGCCAAGGTGGTGGCCACGGGGAGCGCCTTCACCCACGTGAACTTCATCGCCCACTACGGGCCCCTTCCCATCAAGGACAAGAAGTTCGCCCTCATCTTCGTGGTGCCCATGGACGCCAAGGGGGTCAAGCTCCTCTCCCGGGCCTCCTACGAGTTCATCGCCGCCAAGACAGGGAGCCCCTTTGACTACCCCCTCTCCAGCCGCCTGGACGAGAACGACGCCATCCTCGTCTTTGACAACGTGCTGGTGCCCTGGGAGAACGTCTTCGTCTACGGGGACGTGGAGAAGGTGAACGCCTTCTTCCCCCTCTCGGGCTTCGTCCACCGCTTCCCCTTCCAGGGGTGCACCCGCCTGGCGGTGAAGCTGGACTTCATCGCCGGCCTCACGATGAAGGCCCTGGACGTCACCGGGGCCTCCCAGTTCCGCGGCGTCCAGGCCCGACTGGGCGAGATCCTCACCTACCGCAACCTCTTCTGGGCCCTCACGGAGGCCATGGCCCGCGACCCCATGCCCTGGGTGGACGGGTACGTCCTGCCCAACCTCTGGGCGGGCCTCACCTACCGGGTGCTCGCCCCGGAGGTCTACCCCAAAGTCAAGGACATCATTGAGCGCGACCTGGCGAGCGCCCTCATCTACCTGCCCTCCCACGCCAAGGATTTCCAGAACCCCCAGATCCGGCGGTACCTGGACCAGTACGTGCGGGGCAACGGGGTGGACGCCGTCACCCGGGTAAAGATCATGAAGGCGCTTTGGGACGCCGTGGGCACGGAGTTCGGTGGCCGCCACGAGCTCTACGAGCGCAACTACGCTGGGAACCACGAGAACATCCGCATAGAGGCTCTGGGGGCGATGGAGGCCGCCGGGGTCAACGAGGCCCTCAGGGCCTTCGTGGACAAGTTCCTCGGGGAGTACGACCTGGAGGGCTGGAAGGTGCCTGACCTCATCAACCCCACGGAGGCCTAAGGTTCCTCCACGGCCGCGCCGGGGTCCTGAGGGCCCCGGCGTGTTCCTCGCATCCCGCTTGCGTTTGACTATAGCGAACACCACCCCGCCGTTCAACTCTTCATGCGGGATTTGACTATAGCGAACACCCCCCTTGCGCTTTACACTTTCAAGTACCTAGCATACAACTGGCCTCAAGGCCAAAACGAGGGAGGTAAACCATGAAGCCGGAGCCGATTTTTGACGTGCACCAGCTGGCCCACGTGGAGATCTACACCCCCAACCCCGAAGGGACCCTCTGGTTCTTCCGCGACCTCCTGGGCATGGAGGTCACGAAGCAGGAGGGGCAGTCCGTGTACATGCGGGCCTACGAGGACTGGTACCACCACACCCTGAAGATCACCGAGGCCCCCAAGCCCGGCCTGGGCCACGTGGCCTGGCGCACCAGCTCCCCCCAGGCCCTGGAACGCCGGGTGAAGGCCCTGGAGGCCACGGGCCTTGGCAAGGGCTGGATTGACGGGGACCTCGGCCACGGGCCCGCCTACCGCTTCACCACCCCGGACGGGCACCCCATGGAGCTCCTCTGGGAGGTGGAGTACTACGAGCCCCCCGAGGACAAGAAGACCCCCCTCCTCAACCGTCCCCAGAAGCGGCCCCTGAGGGGCGTGCCCGTGCGCCGCCTGGACCACGTGAACCTCCTGGCCTCGGACGTCACCGTCAACAAGAACTTCATGATGGAGCACCTGGGCTTCCGCCTCCGGGAGCACATCGTCATGAAGGACGGCATCGAGGCCGGGGCCTGGATCAGCGTGAGCCCCCTGGTCCACGAGATCGCCTTCATGCGGGACGGCAAGAGGGCCAAGGGGCGTCTGCACCACATCTGCTACTGGTACGGCTACCCCCATGACCTGAACAACATCGCCGACGTCTTCCGCGAGGTAGGGATCAAGATCGAGGCCGGCCCCGGCAAGCACGGCATCAGCCAGGCCATGTTCATGTACGTCCTCGAGCCCGGCGGGAACCGGGTGGAGCTCTTCGGCGACCCCGGCTACCTCATCTTTGATCCCGACTGGAAGCCCATCAAGTGGACGGAGGAAACCCTCGAGGCCGGCATCATCTGGTACGGTAGCCCCCTGCCCGCCGAGTTCTTCCTCTACGGCACGCCGGATGTAGAAGAGCAGGTGGCGGCGGACTAGCAAGGTGCGGGTCGGGGGAAGGACCTATAACCCTATAACCTGGAAATCGTATACCTTCGTGTGCTACCTCATAGCTCCCCCCTAGCCATTTTCAAGAGCACCCGGCTACGGATGAGGTTGTGGACCAGCAGGATGAGGTTCACCCGGGCCACTAGACCCCAGTAGGACCGAACCTCTATCCGGTGAAGCCCCAAAGAGCGTACCATCACGCTAAACCGGGTCTCGATCCAGTTGCGTACCCTCCCCAACAAGCTACGCTGACGCGTGACCCACTCTCTCCACCCCGTCTCCACCACCTTTCCTCCCCTAAGCCGGTAGGAAGGTGTTTTGACCCCCTGGACCCAGCGGGTCACGCGTCAGCGTAGCTTGTACCCCCGGTCACCAAGGACCGCGGGCAAACCCTCCAGAAGCTCCCCTGCCCAGGTCTCCCGGGCATTCCCGGGAAGAAGAGTCCAACGAAAGAAGAGGCCCCGCTCGTTCATCACCGGCACAAGGACGTACCCGCCAAAGGCTCCCAGGGGACCCACCCCCACCGCGGCCTCAGGAAGAGAGAGGCCGTGGATACGGTGGCCGTGGGCCAGGGGGATGGGCTTGAGGTCTACCACCTGGAGCAGGCCTTGTCCCCCGGAGAGCTTTAAGGCGAGGTGGGCCAGCAGCCCATGAGCCTTCTGGAGGATCCGGTAGAAACGGGAGAGGTGGGGGAGGGAGGGGAAGTAAGCCTTCAGGGTAGTCTTGGCCGCGAGGTGGCCTTTGGCGAGGTCCTGGCCCTGGCTGCTTCCCCGTAGGGGAACATCTTGCGGAGGAGGAAGATGGCGAGGGCCAGGAGTTCGGCCAGGGTGGCCTTTTGGTGCTTTTGCTTTTTGGGGAGCTTGAAACCTTGAGCGACGAGGGCTTTGAGTTCGTCAGCAAGGTACGGGCTACGCCCGTGACCCACCCAAATGTAGGTAGCCACGATGAGGGTCTCTGCGTCAAGATGGTAGGTCAGCCAAAGGCTACGTTCTGGGGGTGCTCACGGTCTTGTGGCATAGCACCCCCTCTTTTTTCACACCCTGGGGGGACAGATCAAGTAGCACACGAAGGTATGTGTAGTTATGTGTAAGAGTCTGTGTACGGGGGGCATACCGCTCCTGAAGCATCTTCTCCAGCACCTCCTTCACCTCCGAGAACCCCTTTAGTTTCCGTTCTGCCCACCTCCCTTCCTGCCTCTCCGACTCCAGGTAAAGAAGCTTGTACACCGCCTCTTCCTTAGGAAACTTGTGGTCCCGCACCTTCGTCCCCCGGTCGTGTCAAGATTTATGTG
>NZ_JTJB01000013.1 GCF_000794385.1 Thermus sp. 2.9 | reverse complement strand
TCTGCAAGATCGAACTCTAACCCAAACCGCTTCCCTACCGCTTGAAGGAGGGCCGTCTTGAGAGGAATGGGAAGAACCCCAAGGGGATCCTCAATCGTGGGGCCTTTAAACTCCGGCCCCAGGATCCGATAAGCCCAGTAGAAAACCCCTTCGTGGATCCTTGGCAAGACCGCCATACTGAACCCAGACGCGTTTAACCAAGCAGTTCCTTGAGCTCCGCTAAGAGCGCTTCTACCCTGGCCCGCTTTTCCGTGGGGAGAGCACTAAAATCCGTCTTCTTCAAGGCGTCGATGACGTCTCCATACCACGCCGCAGGAGCCTTCTCCAAGGCAGGCTTACGCGCGACCAGAACCTCCCGCACCCGGGCCTTCAGGTCCCGCAAGGAGAGGCCCGCCTTCACCTCCTCCAAGAAGGCCTTCCGCAAGGCCTCGTCTTTCACCTTCTTGAGCTCCAGGGCGGCGGTGTAAGGGATCGCCCCCTCCTCCAGGGCCGCCTTCAGGTCCTCAGGGAGGTTGAGGAGGGGGAGGCGGTTCTGCACGAAGCTTTCCCAGGTCATCCGCCCCAGGGCCTGGAAGACCTCCTCCACCCTCTGGGCCTCGGGGGAGGCCATAACGTTATGGCCCGCTTCCCCCCTTTTCTCCTTCCGCATCCGGCGGAGAAGCCCCACCACCTCCTCCACGGGCTTCCCCAAGTCTTCCGATAGCAGGGCGAGGACCCCCACGGTCTCCTCGTAGGGGTTCAGGTCCTCCCGCTGGAGGTTCTCCACCAGGGCGAAAAGCCTCGCCTCCTTTTCGGAGAGCTCCACCACCCGCACCGGGACCTCGGAAAGCCCCGCCATCCGGGCGGCCCGGTACCGCCTCTCCCCGGCCACGATGGCGTACCTCCCGTCCCCCAAGGGCCGCACCAGGAGGGGCTGGAGCACGCCCTTTTCCCGGATGGAGTGGGCGAGGGCCTCGAGTCCCTCAAAGCGCTTGCGGGGCTGGGGAGAAGGGACGAGGGCCTCGAGGGGAAGCGTCTTCCCCCCAGCCTGGACCGGCTTCCCCTCCATCTCCTCCAAGGCGGAAAGCGCCCTGGCCAGGAAGGGGTCCATGGGGCTCGGCTTGCGGCTCATCAGGCCACCTCCTTGTGAAGCTCAGCCTTGACCTGCTCCAGGATCCCCTCCAGAAAGTCCCCGAGGGCCCGCATCTCCCGCCGCACCTCCTCCCCGCCCACCGCTTGCACCGGAAGCCGCTGTACTTGAGCCTCCCGGTACACCGCCGGACGGCGCACCAAGGGGGGTGCTAAGGGGATCCGCCCTCCAAGGCCCTCGAGCTGGGCCAAAACCTCCCGGTCCCGGACCGTCCCTTCCAGCCCGTTAGGGATGAGGGCGCGGACGAAGGCGCCCCCGCCCCACATCCCCAGAGAGGCCAACCCCTCGGCGTAGTCCTGGGCCACGGAAAGCACCGTGGGCAGGGCCTGAAGGCCCTTGGGCGAGGCTTCCACGGGAACCAGAAGGCCGTCCCCGGCCATACCCGCAACTCCAGCCAGGGAGCCCAGAGAGGGCAGGGAGTCTACGAGGATGAGGTCGTACTCCTGCCGGAAGGCTTCCAGGGCTTTCCTCAGGGCGAACATCTTGTAGGGCTCCCGGATGAGGACAAGCTCGGCCCGGGCAAGTTCCACATGCGCGGGGATGAGGCTAACCCCCGGAAGCACCTCCCTCGGCCTGAAGCGTCCCTTACCCTCTAGGAGCCCGAGAAGGGTCTCCTCTACCGGAGCGTCCACGATGCCGAGCCAGGCGGAGAGGTTGGCCTGGGGGTCCACGTCCACGAGAAGAACGCGCTTGCCCCTAGAGGCCATCTCGTACCCCAGGTCCCGGGCCAGGGAGGTCTTCCCCGCCCCCCCGGCGTGGGTGAAGAGGGTGAGCACCACCCCTTCTCCCCCCGGGGCCTCCACCTCCTTGACCACGTACCAGTAGCGGCCAAGGCGCCGCGCGTTGAGTCTCCCCTCCTGGATCTGCTTGAGGGCGCCGGAGTAGGAGAGCCCCTGCTCCAGGGCCCAGTCCTTGAGGGGAATGAGGACGGTCTTCTTCATCTTGGAAGCAATATAACCCGCCTCACGCCGTGAGTCAAATCCCACAGCGGGTGTGTTCTAAATCACCCGGATAAGAGCCTTTCGGCCTCCCTGCCGTGGCCTCGAGGCCAGCAGAACTTCCCTCTACTTCAGGAAGGATCGTCCCAGAGCCTGGCAGGCTCCACCTTCTTCGCCACGAGCCGCCGGGTCTTCAAGCGGGCCTCCCCCTCCACATAGACCCCGCTTCCCACGGGGGGCAGGCCCTCGAGGAGGGCGAGGGGAGCCCAGAGGGTGAGGGTGAAGGGCTCCTTGAGGCGCCCCTTGGGGTTGGGCCGCACCTCGAGGCCAAACCTCCCCTCCTCCCGGTCCACGAAGGCCACGCGGCCCTGGGCGGCCATCAAGGGGTGTCCCTTCCCGTCCCCCCTGGGAACCCCGATCCGACCAAGGCGAAGGGACTTCTCCAGAAGGCCCTGGCCGTTCGTGCGGGGCCAAAAGGTGCCCCGGATGCGCGCCCCCACCAGCTCGGCCATGGGCCGGCCCCGGTGGGCCCGGGGCAGGCGGAGGAAGCTCCCGTCCGGGAGGCGGAGGCGGTAGAAGGTGTAGACCTGGCCGTTCGGGGCCTGGCTTTCCTTCACGAAGACCTGCCCTTCCGCGACCACCACGGCGGCGTAGTGGGCGCCAAACCTTAGGGGAACCCGACTCAGGGAAGGTGAAGGGGGCGTCGTGACCATTCCCCTCTACCCTAGCACACGCGCCTGGAGGACGCTCTCCCGGTCCACCAGGTAGGCCACCCCGTCCACTTCCACGAAGGCCTTGGCCCCGCCCCCGGTCCACCCGGCGAAGTACCCCCGCCTCCCGTCCGGGAGGAGGAGGAGGGCGTCCTTAGGCACCTCTTCGGGCGGGGGCGGGGGAGGGAAGGAGCGCTCGGGCGGGGCGAGGTCCTGGAGCAGGCGGTCCAGGTAGGCCGCGGGGTAGCGGACCACGCCGAGGCGGGCTCCCTTCAGGGTGCGGTCCAGGGCCTGGAGGAAGGCCTCCCCCAGGGGCAGGGCCTCCCGCTCCAGGCGCTCCAGGTAGGCCCGCCAAAGCCCCCCGTGGGCGAAGCCCGGGCGGAAGACCCGGTAGAAGTCCACCCAGAGCCCCGCTTCCTTGAGGCGGGCCTGGAGGCGGTACTTCGTGCCTTCATTCACGAGCACCGGGGAAGATCCAGAAGGGGAAGGGGAGGCCGGAGACGGCGAAGGAACCAGGAAGGTCGCCCGCTCTCCTCCCTCTGAGGGAGAGGCGGAAACCGCCCTTTCCTCTGGGGCTTTGCGGTCAGCCTCTACCTCTTCAGCCTCCTCCGCCTCCGCCGCTTGGGCGTGAGGATGAGGAGGATTTTTTTCTTCAGTGGTTAGTTCTTTTTCTCTTATTTCCCGCACCGAGAGAAGCCCGTCCTGGAGGGCGTTTTCCTCACCCGTGCCTTGCAAAGTTTGCAAGGGGGTCTGCACGGCGTGCACGGGGGCCTGCAGGTCCTGCCCGGGCGGGGCATCGGAAAGCCACCACCCCGTGGCGTCCCGCTCCACCAGGCCCTTTTCCCAGAGGGCGAGCAGGGCCTTCTCCACCGTGCGGGGGTCCCGCCGGAGGAGGAGGGCCAGGTCCTTGGTGGAGGCCTTCTTGTGGTGGAGGTTCCTGCGGGTGGCGAGGGCGAGGAAGACCGCGAACTCCCGGTCGGAGAAGCCGCTGCCGAAGAGCTTGTTGAGCAGGGGGTTGGGGATGAGGGTGAATCCGTTTGGCGATTCCAGATGGGTCCAGCCGATTCGCGCTCCCACGGTTGCCTTCTGGGCCGCTTACCCCCGGCCCTGGGGCCCGTGGGGCTTCCACCCGGGTTGACATTTTCCCTTCCGCTTGGTACCCTCGGATTAGGGGATCTCGAGAGTACCAAGATGCTTGCGGTGAAGGGATCGGGGGAAACCCCGGTCTTCCTGCTTTTACCTACCGCTACGCGTCCTTAGGTGAGCTCTCACCTCCTTAACCCTGGAGTCTAGCACGCTCACCCCAGGGTTGGCTAGCCGCAACTAGAGGTTAGCATACACCACCCATTTTGGCAATACATGGCCTCTATAGCACCCGCCATCCCCGTACCAGGCCCAGGACCTCGGGGCGCTCCTCCTCGAGCCAGAGGGTGGGGAGCTCCGGGTGGAGGGGGTAGAGGGCCAGAGGATCCCTCTCCAGGGCCTCGTGGGGGAAGAAGGCGGCGTAGCCCTGGGCCTTCCCCAGGTAGACCGCCTGGGGCTGGAGAAGAGGCCTGAGCTCGGTGAGGACCCAGACCCTCCGTGCGGTGGGGAAGGGGAGGTCCAGGGTGGCGAGCCACCTCCCCGGGACCTCCAGGAAGGCCAGGCGCTCCACCACCGCTCCCCGGGGAAGCTCGGCCGGAGCGAGGAAGGCCCGGGAGGCGGGCTTGCCTTCCTCCAGCTCTTTGGGAGAGGTGTAGACGGGAAGGGTGAAGGGGACGAAGCCCAGGTCGTCCCCGGGGACATCCTCCCCCATGACCTGGGAGAGGGTGAGGCCGAGGGCCCTGGCGAGGCCCACCAGGTACTGGGCGGAGAGGGTCTTGGGGTCCACGGCGCCCCGCTCGATCTTGGCCATGAGGCTGGTGGAGAAGCCCGCCATGCGGGCGAGCTCTTCCTGGGTAAGGCCAAGCTCCCGCCGCCTCTCGCCGATGCGGAGGACGTGGCGGGGAAGGGGGTGTTTGCTGGTGCGTGGCATGGCCACACGATACGGCCCGTTTCCTCCCGATGCAACGGCATGTAGTCGGTCAGCGCATGCCTTCCTGTGCTCCTTCTCGCGGAGATTGGAGTGCCCTACGCCGTTTTGCCCGCTGACCGAAGAACCTTGGGTGGAGGGCTTGCACCTTGAGGGGGGTACTGTTATAAAACAGGTAGAGGAGGAGCTATGGCACCCCCCTTGCCGGAAGGGCAAAAGCGGGTCTTTTTAGAAGCGGCGCGGCTCCTGCGCCGGGGCCTTTCCCCCACGGCCCATGACCTGACCCGGGCCTTGGGCTTGCGGCCGCAGACCGTGCGCCAGCACCTGGAGGCCCTGGCCCGGAAGGGCCTGGTGGTCCTCTATCCCCAAGGGCACGGCCGCCCCACCCACGTGGAGCTTACGCCGGAGGGGAGGCTGCTTGCGGGCCTCGCCATTCCGGTGGTGGGAAGGGTTCCTGCGGGGCCCCTGGAGGAGGCTCTGGAGGAGGTGGAGGGCCTCATCCCCCTGCCCGCACGCCCTAACCTTTTCGCCCTCGTGGTGGAAGGGGACAGCATGGCGGAGTACCTCCTGGATGGGGACGTGGTGGTGGTGGAGCGGGGGGTGAGGCCGAGGCGAGGGGAGATTGCCGCCGTGCTTCACGAGGGGAAGACCACGCTCAAGTACATCTACCCCCAAGGGGACATGGTGGTCCTCAAACCCCACAACCCCGCCTATCCCACCCTGCGCTTGCCCGCCTCGGAGGTGGAGGTCCAGGGAGTGTTTCGCTTCCTTCTCCGGGGGCGGGAGGCCCTCGAGGCGATGCGGCTTCTTTTGAGGTGGAGCTATGAGCACTGAAGCCCTTTTCCGCGTTCGGGTTGAAGAGGAAGGGAGGTCAGGATTCCGGCTGTTGCGGTTGCTCCCCTCCCGGGAGCGGTTGGTGGTGGTTCTACGTGAAAGCGCCCTCGAGGGGCTTTTGCGCCTTCCCGAGGGTTCCTTCCGCAGGCTGGCCCACGGCGAGGCCAGCGTGGTGTCCATGGCCAGCCTGCTCCCCGAGGAGCGGCTGCAGCTGGAGACCCTGGGCTACGCTCGGACCTTCAGGCGGCCCAAGGGGGAGGTGGCGGCGGAGGTCTTCTTCCTCCAGGAGGAGATCCCCCTGGTTTGGGCGAGACTGGACCTGGACGGGGCGGGGGTGGTGCTGGAGGCCTTCTTGGAACCCGAGGAGGTGCTCTAAGGGCCCGGGGGCCTAGCGGCCCCACGGGAAGGGGCGTGGACCCACTCACCCAGGCGATCGACACGGTGGACCTGCCGGAGCTCGTGGCCCGGCTCTTCCCAGAGTCGGGGGCCAGGCCCGGCAGGCCCGGGCTTTACCGGGCGGTCTGGCGGGGGGACAAGAAGCCCTCCCTCTCCCTCTTCAAGGCCGGGGGAGTGTGGTTCTTCCGGGACCACGCCACCGGGGAGAGCGGCAACGCCTACCACCTGCTCCTCGCCGCGGGCTTCTCCAAGGCGGAGGCGGTGGAGATCCTCCTCGGGGAGAGGCCCCTCCCCGAGCTCCCGAAGCGGCTCCGGCGCGGGAAGGAGAAGCCCAAGCCCCCGGTGGACCTGGGGGCCGCGCTCTCCGAGGCCCAGGCCCGCCTCAGGGAAGCGAAGGAGCTCCCCGAGGTCCTGAAGGGGCGGGGGCTCACCCTGAGGGAAGCGGTCCTCCTCGGGATGGGGCTTTCCCCCGAGGGGGACCTCTACCTTCCGGTCTATGACCCGGAGGGGAGGGTGGTGGCGGTGAAGGTGCGGCACCGGGAGCCCAAGGAGGGCCAGCGCTATCGCTACCTCACCCGGGGGTGCGGCACGCCGCCCTGGTACGGCCCGGGCTACGGGAAGCGGGCGGGGGTCCTGGTGGTGGAGGGGGAGCTCAACGCCGTGGCCCTCTACCTCGCCGTGGGGGACCTCCTGGACGTGGTGGGGGTGGCCGGGGTGAACGGCACCCTCCCCGAGCCGGACGGCAGGCCCACCTTTCTCCTCCTGGACGGGGACGAGGCCGGGAGGAAGGCGGCGGAGATGTGGCAGCAGGAGCTTGGGGGCTACCTGCTCACCCCCCTCGAGGGCGGCGACGCATGCGAGGTGGCCGAGGCCCTGGGCCGGGAAGCCCTCCGGAAGGAGGTCCTCGCCCGGGTGGCGGAGGCCTTCCTGGAAAGGGAAGGTGTGTAAGATGCGGTCTATGGAAGCCCACCTGGTCCCCTTCGGCGAGGGCCACCTCCTGGTCTCGGAGGCGGGAGTCTTCGCCCTGGCGAAGGAGGCGCGCCAGGCCGAGGCCCTAGGCCGGGAGGCCTACGCCCTCCTCGCCCTCCCCGTGGTGCCCCTGGTGGTGGGGAGCTACCGGCGGGGCTACCACGAGGGGGTCCTCCACGTGGCCTCCCTGGAGGAGCACCTCCAGGCGCTTCCCCGGGTCCTCTCCCCGGCGGACGTGGGCCGGATCGCCGCCTTCCTCAAGGGGGAAGGGGAGAGGCCGGAGGCGCGCCTCCTCCAGCCGGGCCGCCCGGAAACCCCACGGGAGGTGCCTCCTCGGGAGGAGACCCAGACCGGACTGCCCCCACTGCCTCAGGAGGCGCCCCCTGAGGCCTCCCGGCGGGAAATGGGAAGGCTCTTCATCCAGGAGCGGACCCCTTCTCCGCCAGGAGAACGCGGGGCCTTCCCCTCTTCCCCCAGGGTGAGGCGGTTTCCCCTGGTGCCCCTTCTCCTCCTCGCCGCTTCCCTTCCCCTCGTCCTCTACCCCGCCTTTGCGGGGGCCATCCCCGGAGCCCTGGCCCTCTTTCCCGCCCTGAACCTCCTCCTGGTGCAGGACCGCCTGCTTAAGCGCGGGGGGACTGCCCGGGAGTACGTGGACGCCTTCAAGGGGCTCCTCTTCGGCCTGGCCCTGGTGGCCCTCCTGGGGGGAGCAGTCCACGGGGTTCTCCTCTCCCTGGCGGGGGGCCTGGCCTGGGCCCTCCTCCCCGCCCTCTACGGGGTGGCCGCCGGGCTCAGGCCCCTCCCCCTGGGCCGCCCCGCCCGCCTCTACGCCCAGGCGGTGGGGGACGCCCTGGGGCCCGCCGCCCTCCTCGCTCCCGTGGCCCTGCTCTACGCCGTGCCCTTGGGGCTCGCCCTCGCCGCCTTGGGCCTCCTGGCCCTCCTAGGAGGATACCTGGGGGAGGACTAGCAACAAAGGCTTGCCTAGCTACCCAATATATGGCAACATGAGGGCATGCGGTTGCGTGCCGTGTTGCTGGCTCTAACCATGGCCCTTCCGGCCCAGGCCCAGGTGGTGCTCAAGACCTATTACGCGGAGGACCTGGTAAAGACCCCGGGGCTTCTGGAGGTAAGCCCAGGCTTCACCACGGTCATCGACTTCTGGGACACGGTGGACGCCGCCTTCTCCGCCAAGCGGGAGCTCCTTCGCCTCGAGGGGGGCGGGAGCAGGCTCCTCCTCTCCACGGGGATGATGGGCACCCAGACGGGGGCGGTGCCCGTGAAGAGCGGGATGACCGACCTGGTGGTGGAGGTGGGGGGGAGGACCCTCCTCTTCACGGTGCGCATCGGGCCGGGGGAGTACCCGAGGCGGTACCAGGTGCTCCTCAAGCGGACCCAGGGGGGGACCTACGCCCCTCTCTCCCAGACTCCTTCCACTCCCACGGCGGGGCCTGCCCAAAGCTCCTCCCCCGCTCCTTCTCCCACCCCCAGCCCTCAGGTTCAGGCCCCGGCGGTGCACTTCACCACCACCGTGGAGGCCCCTTCCGGGGAGGAGGGGAGGGTGAGCGTCTTCTTCACCCTGGAGAACCGGGGAAGCCGCCCCGTGAGCTTCGCCCTCAACGATCTCCAGATCCTGCAGGAGGGGAAGCCCCTCCGGTTTGAGGTGCGCCGGGACCCCCTAAAGGCGGTCCTGAACCCCGGAGAGGGGCAGAGCGGGGTCATCGTGGTCCACGGGGCGAGGCCCGGGGAACTCCTCCTCAGGTGGCGGGGGGTGGAGCTCGGGCCCGGGAGGAGCTTCCTCCTGGAGAGGCGGCTTTTGGGCAAGACCATCGAGGTCCAGACGGAAGGGAGGTAGAATGGACCTCCTCGCGCCTTGGCGGGAAGGCCCCTACACCCTACAGGAGGCCCTGGAGCGCTACGGGGAGGCCCTGGTGGGGGAGGCCCTGAGGCAACGGGTGCTGAAGCCGGTGATGACCCGGCTCGGCCCCGTCCTGGTCCCGGCGGCCAAGGGCCGGAAGCGCCTCGGGCTCACCCGGTACTACACCCCCAGGGCGGGGGCCCTGGAGATGGCCCTCCTGGTGCGGCGGCAGGCGGAGGCCATGGAGAGGGAGGGCTGGCGCGTGCTCAAGCGGCAGGGAAGCAGGGCCGTTTTGGAGAAGGACGGGGAGCGGGTGCTCGTGGTGGGAAACCGTGGGCCCGTGGGAAGGCGGCCCAGGCCCCAGGACGACCTCGAGGCCACCGCTAGCCGGGTGGTGGTCCTGGTCCCCGAGGGGGCGAAGCGGTCCCGGATAGAGGTGAAGGAGGTGCGGATTGGAAGCGGTTGACGCCATGAAGGACCTGGTGATGAGCCTGGAGCCCCCCAAGGCGGTGATCCTCGCCATCACCACCCTGGGCCTCGCCCTGGGCGGCCTCCTCATCGCCATCGGGGAGCGGGACCGGGGGGTAGGCTATCTCATCGCCGCCCTCCTCGGGGGGATCCTCGCCTGGAACGCCAGGGCCCTCCTGAGCCTGTTTGGAGTATGAACGAGGTCCTTTGTGTCGTGAGCCGGCTGGTGTGCGCCCTCACCCCCCCTGTGGTCCTAGTGGGGGCGCTCGTCCTCTTGGCGGTGATCTTCCTGGGCTACCGAGTGGTGATGGGGGACCTCCGGCGGGCCAAGTGGAGCCTGGCGGCCCTCCTCCTGCTGGCCGGGCTCCTCGCTCCGGTGCCGAACGGGCAGGGCGGGAGGACGGCGGCCTTCTACCCTCTTATCCGCATGCTCACCGGGGGGTACGGGGCCTGCACCTTCATCGGGCCGCCTCCCCGGTACACCCCTTCCCCGGACGAAAGGCCCGTGAAGGGCCTCTCGTGTGGGGGGGCATGAGGGCTTTGGTGTAAAATGACCTATATGGTGAAAAAGGCGGACTTCACCACCCTCACCCTGGACGCCCAGGGCCGGGTGCTCCTTCCCCGTCCCCTCCGCCAGGCCCTGGGCCTGGGGCCGGGGGCCAGGCTGGTGGCCCTGGTGGAGGACGGGCGCCTGGTCCTCACCCCCTGGGAGCGGCTGGAGGAGGAGCTTTGGGCGGAGCTCGCCGACATCCAGGAAAGCCTCGCCGAGGAACTTCTGAGGGAGCGCCGCCTGGAGGCCGAGAAGGATGCCTGAGGGGCCGCGAAAGCTCCTTGACGCCTCGGCCCTTCTCGCCTACCTGCAGAGGGAGCCGGGCTTTGAGGCGGTGCGGGAGGCCCTTCGGGAGGGGGCGGCCATCAGCGCGGTGAACCTCGCCGAGGTGGCGGGCAAGCTCAAGGCCAGGGGGAAGGACCCGGAGCGCATCGTGAGGCGGCTTTTGGCCATGGGCCTCGAGGTCCTGCCCTTCACCCTGGAGGAGGCCCTGGAGGCGGGGGCTCTTGACCCCCTGACCCGGCCCCTGGGCCTTTCCCTGGGGGACCGGGCCTGCCTGGCCGCCGGGAGGGTGCGCGGCCTGGCCGTCCTCACCGCGGACCGAACCTGGGCCGGGGTGGTGCCGGGCGTGGAAGTGGTGGTGGTGCGCTAGGCCCACGGGGCCAGGAGGACCCTCGCCCCCGGGAGGAACCGCCTCAGGTAGGCCACCCGCTCCGGGACGGGGGCGCCCCAGACCTGCCCCACGAACCTCAGGGCGAAGGCCTCCCCCTTGGCCCGGACCCGGGCCCGGGCATAGGCCCCGGCGTCGTACTCCAGGGCCACGGGGCCTTCGGAGGTGAGCCAGACCCCATCGGGCTCCTCCACGGGGTGGCGGGGCTTGGGGCTCACCCGCCACACCCTGGGGTCAGGAGGCACCCCGAGGAGGAGGCGCATCTCCGCCAGGCCCGCCAGGTGGCGGAGGGCGGTGAGGGGGTAGCGGGCCACGCTCGGGTGGGCCCAGAAGGCCACGGGCTCCTCCTTCCGGTAGTAGGTGAGGCCCAGGTAGCCCTCCACCCGCACCGCCTCTTCGGGGGGGACGAGGCCCCAGCGCCGGACCTGCCCCTCGGACCAGGCGAGGTCCACGGCGAGGGGGTTCACGCTCATTGCCCGGCCCCCAGCACCAGGACCGTGAGGGGCGTCCCCTGAGCCACCTCCGCCACCCGGACCACGGCCCTCGTGCCCTCCGGGACGGAGAAAAGGTCCGCCGCCGCCGCCCCCAAGAAGAGCTCCAGGGGCGGGGTCTGCCCCTGCTGGATCACCGTGCCCGAGGGCGTGGTGGTGACGGTGGTCTGCTGGCTCCGGGCCCGCACGTAGTCGGAGAGGCCCCGCAGGGAGCCCCGCACCAGGTCGGCCACCAGGGAGGGGGCTTCCTCCCGGACCTGGGCGGGGAGGCCCTGGGCGAGGTCAGAACCCAGGACCACGGCCCGCACGGGGAAGACCTTCCCCGCCAGGACCGCCTGGTCCAGGTTCACCTCCACCCGGCGGGTGGGGGAGAGCTTGGCCTTGCCCAGGAAGGTGGCCCCGTCCTCCGTCTCCAGGGCCACGGGGACCTCCTGCCCCTCGGGCACCACGAGCCTCACCGCGAGCCTCCCCTCGAGGCGCGCCCCGGGGAGGTAGGGGGAGGAGGCCGTGGCGGGAGGCGTGGAAGAGGCCGTGGAAGGAGGCGTGGAGGGGGCCTGCCTCCCCCCGAAGACCTCGGGCAGGTTGGCCTCGAAGAGGCCAGGCCCCTGGGGGGCCTGGGGCGGGGCGGGAGAGGAGGGGACCGCCTGGGGCGCCTCGGTCTTCCTGTAGGCCACGAAGGAGGAGACGGGGGCCACCTGGCCCGAGGCGCTACCCGCCTGGCCCTGGTAGACGGCGAGGCCCGGACCGGCGGGGGCCTCCTGGGCCTGGGCCTTCAGGGGCACGGAGAGGGAGGGCTTTTCGGGGGCCTCCTGGGCCTGGCCCATGTAGAGGGCCATGGAGGGCGAGGCGGCCTGGGCCTCCCCGGTGGGACGGAGGTAGAGGGTGAGGGAGGGCCCCTCCGTGGGCATGGGCGCGGCCTGGGCGGAGTAGGCTCCCGCGCCTCCCAGGGTCTGGGGCGGGGGAGGCACCTCCCCGGTGGCCGAGGGCGTGGGCGGAGGGGGGACGGCCTCGAGGCGTTCTCCTGACGGAGAAGCGACCGGGGTGGCCGTGGACTGGGACTGGGGCGCGGCCTCCCCCGTGGCCCCGGAAGCGCCAGCCGGGGGTGCGGGAGCCTCCTGGGCCTGGGCCTGAGGGGGCGTTCCGGAGGCCGCCTGGGGAGCGGTGGCCGCCTGCTGGACCTGGGGGGAGGGGTGAGCCTGGGCCGGGCGCTTGGGGCCTCCCAGGTTGTTCAGGGCCCACATGAAGACGACGAGGCCCATCAGGCCCCCCACCCCGATTAGGATCTGCTTGGGACGGGAGGGCACCCACTCCCCGGTAAGCTCGTCATACCGGTTGAAGAGGCGGTTGTAGAGGTCCCGGAGGAAGGCCCGCTTCTTCACCTCCCGGCGGACCTCCTCCTCCGGGGGCCTGACCTGCTCGAACTCGATCCCCTCCTCCAGGAGGGCGGCGAGCTCCGGGTCCTTCTCCCTGAGCTCCTCCAGTAGGGCGTAGAAGCCGGGCTCGTCTGGCCCGGGGAGCTTCTTGCCGAGCTTTTCCTCCGCTTCCTTGCGCACCTCGGGGTTCAGCCTCACGCCCTCATGTTGCCACAAAAGGGCAGGGTTTTGCTATAATGGCAGTCGTATGAGGTTGAAAGGGGGTGGGAACGCGCGAGTCAAGGTTGTGGGGATGGACGGGCTTCAGGCTTTGGGCTTCGGGCTTCTTGACCTTTTGGGAGGTAGAGCGTGCTGAAGAAGCTGGCTAAGGGTTTCAAGACGGAGCACTTCCGGTTCTTCGTGCTGGCGTTGGCGGTGGGCCTCGCCCTCTTCGGGGTGGCGGAGGCGCAGGCGAACCCGGCGGACCAGGCCTTCGGCAACGTGGCGAACGCCATCTGCACCATCGTGGGCTACCTGAAGGGCCCCATCGGCCTGGGGATCATCATCCTCATGTTCGCCGTGGGTGGCATATCCCTCGCCATCGGTGGGCGCAACGCCATGCCCCTCATGATCGGGGCGGGCATCGGGGGCATCATCATCGCCGCCGCACCCTACTTCGCCAAGATGTTCTTCGGGAACGCCACCGCTCCGGCCAACGCCTCGGCCTGCACGAACCTCCTCTGAACCATGCTCAGGCTCCGGGTGTGGCGGCTCTACCAACCCCTGACGCTCCTCGGCCTCGAGCTTTGGCAACTCTTCCTCGGGGCCGTGGCCATGACCCTGGGGCTCCAGGTGGGCGGGAGCCTGCCGCACCCGGCCCTGGGGCTGGTGCTGGCGGGCGTGGCGGGCTTTCTGGCGGTGAAGTTTTCCGACCGCTTGCGGATGCGCTTCCCCGGGGCGAGCCTCTGGCAGGAAATCGCCTGGCTCACCCAGAAGGAGCGCTACCGCCCCGAGCGGGACGAGGACACGACTCCCCTGATCTATGACGAGCGCTTCCAGAGGTAGCCCCTTCTCCCGGGCGCGGGAGGACTCCCTCACCGCGCTCTTGCCGTACTGGGAGATCCAGGACGGCCTCGTGGTCCTGAACGATGGGCGGGTGGAGCTCGGGGTTCGGCTGGAGCTTCAGCCCACCCTCTTCACCAGCACCGCCTACATGGAGGGCCTGGTGGGGGTCATCAAGACCATCCTTCGGAGCGGCGTGCCCGAGGGAAGCCGGGCCCGGCTCGTGGTGGAGGTCTCCCCGGCCCCCTTCGCCCGGGTGGAGCGGTACCGGAGCCTCGAGCCCTCCCACCCCACGGCCCGCTTCCTGCAGGAAAGGCGCTACGAGGCCTGGCGGGAGCGGTGGCAGAAGGGGCAGGTCCTGGAGAAGCGGGTCTACCTCAGCGTCCTCCTGGGCAGGCCCCGGCACAAGCGGCGCCGGGTGCCCTTCACCCCGGAGGAGTGGAAGGAGGTGGTGGCGGAGGCGGAGCGGGTGCGGACCCGGATCATCCGCGCGGCTTCCGCCTACCGCGTCCTCGCCTTCCCCATGGGCGACCAGGAGCTCTTCGCCGTCCTCTACCGCTACTTCAACCCCGCCCTGGCCCTTGCGGAGGTGCCCCAGTACCAACAGACCTGGCAACGCTACCCCCGGGAGGCCATCCGCCGCATCCCTTCTCTCAGGCCCCCCACCCTCCGGGCCCAGATCGCCCGGAGTGAGGTGGACAACTCCTACCGGGACGCCCTCTACGTGGGGGGGATGTGGGCGGGGGTCCTCTCCCTCTACACGGTGCCGGACGAGACCTACGCGGAGATGGGGGACGTGCTGGCCCAGGCCGGGGGGGACCGCTTCTACCTGGTCATGGACTTCCTCCACGAGCCCTTCGAGCTCGCCATCCGGGCCCTCAAGGCCCGGGCGAGGCGGTACTACTCCGCCTCCCAGTCGGGGACCTACGTGGACCCCAATGTGCGGGTGGGGCAGGTGGAGACGGAGGGGGCCATCACCCACGTCTCCCAGACGGGGGACCACATCTTCCAGGTGGGGGCGAGCCTGGTCCTCCTGGAGCGGGACCGGGAGACCCTGGAGGAGCGGGTGAGCCAGGCGGTGAGCACCCTGAGCCAGGTTCCGGGGAACCCCTTCCGGGTCCTCAGGAACGGCCTCCTCGCCCCCTGGCTCACCCTCGCCCCCTTCTCCGGGGGGATAGCGGAGGAGAAGGTCTACCTCCTGGAGACCAACGCCGCCCACTTCTTCCCCACCACGGGGGCCTGGTCGGGAAGCCCGAGGCCCGTGGCCCTCTTCCGGAACCGCCAGGGGGCCCTGGTCTCCGTGGACCCCTTCGACAAGCGGATGCGGAACTACAACGGCATCGTGGTGGGGGGCTCGGGCTCGGGGAAGACCTTCGCGGTGCAGTACCTCCTCTCGGAGCTCTTGCGGGACGAGAAGGCGAGCGTGGTCATCCTGGACCGGGGCAAGAACTACCAGGCCCTGGTGGAGGCCTTCGGCGGGGCCATGGTGGAGATCCGCCCCGGGGCGGGCACCAGCATCAACCCCTTTGACCTCGAGGAGGGGGAGGTGGAGCCCACCCCGGAGAAGAAGGGGGACCTACTGAAGCTCCTCCGGGCCATGGTCCCCCCCGGGGGCGACCCCACCCAGGAGGCGGTGGAGAACGCCATCCTGGAGGCGGCCATAGACCAGACCTACAAGCGGGCCACCACCGTGGACCTGAGGGAGGACGGCACCGAGGAGAAGCGCTACCTCGGGGCCAGGCTCTCCGACCTGGTGAAGACCCTCCTCACCCTGGACGAGATCGGGGGGCGGGGGGTGTCCCCCTCGGAGAAGGAGGTGGCCCGAAGCCTCGCCCTCCGGCTCCAGTCCTGGACCGGGGACTCCCCCATGGGCAGTTTCGTGGACCGCCCTACCTCCGTCCCCGTGAGCACGGCCCGGGTGGTGTGCTACGAGCTCGAGGGCCTGGACGCCTACGAGGGCCTGGACGTGGTGGGCACGGTGCTCATGGCCGACCTCATCTGGAAGCGGGCGAAGGAGGGGAAGAAGCGGGGGGAGGAGCGGAACCTCCTGGTGGTCCTGGACGAGGCCTGGAAGGTGTTCAAGAACCCCTACGCCGCGAGCCTGGTGGAGGAGCTCTACCGCCGGTTCCGGCACCTGGGTGGCGGGATTTGGAGCATCACCCAAAGCCTCCAGGACTACAGCGGGGAGAGCGCGGGGAGGATTCTCCAGAACACCACCTGGGTCTTCCTCTTCCGGGTGCAGGGGGAGGAGGAGCACGTGCGAAGAGTCTTCGGCCTCTCCGACCGGGCCATGGCCGTGTGGAATTCCTTGGGGGGCGTCAAGGGGCTTTACGGGGAGGTGATGGTGTGGGCGGTGCGAGACGACCGGAAGGAGGGGGACGTGCTCCAGCTGTGGCCCACGCCCTACGACTACTGGCTCTTCACCAGCGCCCAGGAGGAAGCGGCCCGGAGGAAGGCCTTGGTGGAGAGGTACGGGGGGGATGTCCTCAAGGCGGTGGTGGACCTCGCGGAGGGGCGGGCATGAGGGCTTGGATCCCCAAGATCGCTTCGCTGACCTTCGCCTTCGCCCTCCTCCCCGCCCTCGCGGTGAGGGTGGCGTGGCTTTCCCCGAGGCCCGGGACCTACCCGGAGGGGCGGGTCCTGGTGGTGGAGGCCCGGGTGGCGCCCGAGCCGGGGGAGAGGGTCCTCGAGGTGAGGGGTGTGGCCCTTCCTTCGGGGCGGGAGGTCTTCCGCACCACCTCCCTCCAGGTGAAGCGGTACTGGGACACCGGGGGCTTTGGCGGCACCACGGCGCTTCGCCTGGAGGTGGACTACACCGGGGAGAAGACGGGCACGGCCTACGCCCTCCTCGCCCTCCAGGTCCAGGGGACGGGGCTTTCGGGCCAGAACCTCCAGGCCCAGGGCCTCATGGAGGACCTGGACGGCTTCATCGCCCAGGCCTGCCGCTTCATCGGCTTCTACGAGCTCTCCTCGGTACGGTGGCTGTGCACCGCCCACCGGACCGTGAAGAAGGCGGTGAACTACTGGAACCAGCTCGGGGACATGTGGGAGGACTTCAAGAACCAGGCCATCTACTACGGCACCGGGCTGGCCCTGGACTGGCTGGGCAAGGGGCTTGGCCTCCACCAGCTCAACCCCCTGGTGGACCAGGTGGACCAGGCCCTGACGGACCTCATGAGCGACATCCGCCGCCAGAAGAACGCCATCCTGAACGCCCTGGCCCGGGCGCGGGCGGAGCAGTTGCGGGAACTGGACGCCTGGAAGCCCGGGGACGACCCCCTCTACTGGGGCCCGGAGTGGTGGACCCGGCTCATCTCCGGGGTGGTGCCCCAGCTGGGCTTCCAGGCCACGACCCAGAGCCTCGCCGACCTCCAGCGCACCGCCCAGCTCCTGGAGAACCAGTCCCGGGTGGCCCAGAACGTGAAGAACCAGCAGGAGAACCTGAGCCTGGAGAGCACCCTCCAGGACCTCTGGGACACCCTGGGGGCCGCCTGGAACTTCATCGCCGAGGCGGTGTCCAAGGGGTGGGCCTCCCTCACCGGGGGGCTTTCCGGGGCGAGCGTGGTGGGGGCGCAAAGCGCTTCCCCGGGAGGCGCCCTTGGGGCCCAGAACACCCCGGGGGGCTCCGGGGGCACCTCCGGCTCGGGCGGCACCAGCGGCTCCGGCTCGGGGGGCGTGATGGACCCCGGCATCACGGAAAGGCTCATCTCCGAGGCCCAGACCGCCCCCTCCACCCGGGAGGTGACGGAGGTGGTGGTGAAGGGCTTCGCCGAGCTCATCCGCCTGCAGGCCCAGGACTCTTTCCGGGCCGTGCAGGAGATGAAGAACCTCGCCGCCCAGCAGGCCATGACCGTGGAGCAACTGGTCCAGGTGAACCAGAACTTGGTGGAGCTCATCAGGAAGCAGGAGCGTAGCGCCGAGGACCAGCTACGGGCCCTCATGGGCCAGGTGGCCTCCCAGGCGGAGGTCGTGTCAAGATTTATGTGTAAGCGTCTGTGTACGGGGGGCATACCTCTC
>NZ_JTJB01000012.1 GCF_000794385.1 Thermus sp. 2.9 | reverse complement strand
CATCCCTTCCAACACCTCCTGCACCTCGGCAAAACCCTTCAACCTCCGCTCCGCCCACCTCCCTTCCTGCCGCTCGGACTCCAGGTACAAAAGCTTGTACACCGCCTCTCCCTTGGGAAACTTGTGGTCCCGCACCTTCGTCCCACGCCTCACTTCCCGAATAAACCGCTCCATCAGGTTAGTGCTGCGAAGATAGGGCCAGAGCACCTGGGGGTAATCGTGGAAACGGAGCAGAGCCCCCGAGTTCTCCCACCAGGAGGCCACCAGGGAAGGGTACCTGGCACCCCAGGCCTCCCTCAGCCTCTCCAAAGCACCCAGGGCTTCCTGTCGGCTCCCCGCCATGTACACCCCCTTCAGGTCTTGGGCCAAAAGAGCCCTGTCCCGGGAACGCACCTGCCCCAGGCTAGAGCGCACCATGTGCACCACGCACCGCTGCCACCCCGCCATGGGATAAACCCTCCTGATGGCCTCCTCTATCCCAGGTAGACCATCGGTGACCAACAGCAACACCCGCCTTAGCCCCCTTTCCCAAAGCTCCTTCAGCACCTCCCCCCAGGCATGGGCGTTCTCCGTGGGAAGGAGCCAGAAGCCCAGAACCTGCCTCTCCCCTTTGGGGGTCACCCCCAGGGCCACGTATACGGCCGCCCTCTCCACCCCAAGTCCCTCCCTGAGCACCTTCAAGAAAAAGCCATCCAGGTAAACAAAGGCCATCTCCTCCGGCAAAGGCCGCTTCTGGAAAGCCTCGGCCGCTTCCAGCACCTGGTCGGTGATGGCGCTGATGGTTTCGTGGGTGTACCGGTGGCCCAGCAAGAGGCTCATCACCTCCGCCGCTTTGCGTTGACTCACCCCAGCGGCGTAAAGGGCAATGGCCACCTCCCCCACGTCCACCTGACGGCGGGCATAGGGTTGAAGGAGGCTGGGATAGTATTTCCCTTCCCGATCCCGGGGGATGGCCAGCTTCACCTGGCCAAAGGCGGTCTCCAGCTTGCGGGGGTAGTAGCCGTTCTTGCGTCCCCCGTGCTGGCGCAAGAAGGCTTCCCGGTCGGCGTCCAGGAGAATCTGCAAGACCTCGGTCACCGTCTGCCTCACCGCTTCCCTTAGCATCACCTGCAAGGTATCCTGGTCCACGGGGTACCTCCTTCCTAATCCTGGTACCCCCCTTTTATACACAAACCCCTACACATAATTCCTTACACGACCCAGGCGGAGAAGACCTCGGCCAAGTACGTGGCGGCGGGGGAGGCCCTGGAGATCCTCGCGCGGCAATGGAGAGCGCAAAGCGGCACCCCGCCGCCCTCGGGGGGTAGCCCGTGAGGCGGGCCCTTCTTCCCAAGGGGTGGGGCGCGAGGCTTCTCGCCCTCCTCCCCTTCCTCTTCCTCCTGGCCCTGGCGGACCCGCCCCCGCCGCCCCAGGGACAGATCGACCAGGGGGTTCGGGACTTCCTCACGGGCATCCTCAACGCCATGCTCAACCTCAACGACTGGATCGCCCTCTTCAAGGCGAGCCTCCGGGACTTCCAGGCGGGGGCCTACACCATCGGGCGGAGCCTCATCGTGGTGGGCCTCATCTGGAGCCTGATCCGGGCGGTCTACTACGGAAGCCTGGAGGAGGTCCTGGGGGCCATGGCCCGGGTGGTCCTGGCGGGGGGGTTCCTCTGGTTCGGGGAGGTCCTGGACGAGAGCTTCGGCGGGACGCAGGGCGTGTACTACGCCGTCACGAACACCTTCCGCACGGAGCTCGCGGACGCCATGACGGAGGCCGCCAACAACCTCAAGGCCCTAGGGGCGGTCATCAACCCCCTCTTCACCCTGGTCGCCATCGCCGAGGCGGGCCTCGTCCACGTGGCGGGGACCGCTTTGAACCAGGGGAACCTGTCGGAACTGTCCCAGCAGGTCCTGGCGGGCGTGGGGGCGGCGGCCCAGCTTCTCAACCCCGCCTCCCTCCTCCTCATCCCCTTCGTGGTGATCGCCATGGTCCTCACGGTGCTCATCAGCACCATGTTCATGCTGGCCTCCGCCTTCTGGCCCATCGTGGCGGGGAGCCTGGCCCTTCCCATCGGCCTCGGACCCCAGCTTTTCGGGCGGTGGCTTTCCGTGGTGGTCTGGGCCTTCCTCATGGGGGCCGTCGGGCCTTTCGTGGTGCGGGGGGGCATGGAGCTCGGGGTCTCCCGGCCCGCCGCCTACATCGCCTCCCAGGCGGTGGAGATCGTGAACACCACCGTGGAACAGCTCACCGGCCAGTTCCGGGAGAACCGCCGCATCTTCGCCGAGACCCTGAACGACTTGGCCCTCAGGAACGGGTGGGACCCCACGGTGTGCGGCTTTGAGGTCTTCGTGGACACGGACGGGAAGCTCAACTACCGGAACGTCCCCCCGGACGGCAAGGCCCTCCTCTCCCCCGTGGCGTGCGGAACCATGACCAAGGAGGCCATCGCCCAGGGAATGCGCCAGATGGGCACCTTCGTCCTGGGCATCGGCAAAGGGCTCGTGGACATGTTCCAGGCCTGGGCCCAGACCCTGCTGATGACCGTGGGAGGCATGGCGGCGGCCCTCCTCATCGCGGGCTATCTCTCCAGCCTGGTGGCCACCTTCTTCGGTGGGCTTTCCCTGGCCGTGACGGGGGCGGCGGTGGGCTACGCCACCAGCGTGGCCGCGAGGGGCGTCGGGGGTGCGGGGCAGATGGTGCAACAGGCGGCGGGCGGCCTGGCCTCTGCCGGCCAGAGGGCGTTCACGGCGGGAGTGGAGGGCGTGGGCGGCTACATCCTGGAAAGCCCCAGGACGCCTTCTTCCTGGTGGAGCCCGCCCTCGGGGGGGGATGCCCCGGCCCTGCCGCCCAGCTACCAGCGCACGGTGGAGGTGCGGGCCTCCGGGACGGAGGTGCCGTGGGTGCACCGGGCCGAGTACGGCGAGGGCGTGGGGCCCGCCGTGGTGCGGCCCGCCCCCGGGGTGGGGCAGAGCGTGGGCTACACGGGTCCCGGGGAGGTCCCCTCCTACAAGGGAGCCCCTGAGGCCCCGGGAAGGTGGACCGACCGGGCCAAGGAGGTGCGGCCCCCGGAGACCCCCTCGGGCACCACCCTTCCCGCAGGGGGGCCGCCTCCGGGCAGGTGGATTGACAGGAGCGCTTACAGGAAGGGAGGTGATGAGGAGTGAAGCGCTGGATTGACCGTGGACCGAAGTGGGTCAAAAGGGACCCCTTGCCCAGGGTGGAGTTCCGCCTGAGCGAGGAGGCCTTGGCGGCGCTTCGCGCCCGGCCCCTGGCCCCTAAGGCCCCAGGAAGGTGGATCGCCCGGGCGCGGGGGAGGAGGTAGGTGGAGGCCGCTTCCCTCTTCGAGACCCCACGCCCCCTCAAGGCCCTTCGGGCTTTGGGGTTCCTCCTCTTCCTCGCCACCCTGGGCCTCGTCTTCTACCTGGGGGCGCGGGGGGCCCTCGAGGCGGCGAACGCCCTGGCCGAGGCGGGCTGGGACCGGGCCGTGGGCAGGCCCGGGGCGAGGGGCCTGGAGTTCGCCACCGCCTGCATGCTCAATGTCGCCACCTCGTGCGGAAGCGAGCTCAACCGGCTCTGGGCGGCCCGCCTCAACTACGACCTCCTCCGGCTCGTCCTGGTCCTGGGGTTCGTGGGGGGCCTCGCCCCCTTCGTCTACAGCCCCGCGAGGCCCAGGAAACTCCCGGGGCAGGGGCGGTGGGCCACGGAGAGGGACCTCGAGCCCTACCTCAACCCCAAGGGCGTGGGCTGGTACGGCCAGCTCGGGAAGAGGCCCCTCCGGGTCTCCGAGGGCCAGCGGGTGGCCCACACCCTGGTGGTGGGGAAGCCGGGGCACGGGAAGACCTCGGGGTACTACCTGCCCAACCTCCTCCTGGACGCCAAGGACGGGTGGACGGCCATCGTCTACGACCTGAAGTACCCGGACCGGGAAGGCCTCATGGAGGCCATGGCCTACTACGCCCACCACGGGCGGGCCGTCTACCCCTTCACCCCGTGGGGGGAGAGGTCCTACCGCATCAACTTCCTGGAGGGGGCCGAGGACATCACCCAGGCCAAGCTCATCGCCGAGATCTTCGTGCCCCGGAACCCTAAGGTCCCGGACTCCAAGGAGTTCTACCCGGGCCTCGAGCGGACCCTGCTCCAGGCCCTGATCCACGCCGAGGGGGTGGAGGGGCGGTACTCCCTGGCCCACGTCTACCGGGTCCTGGGGGACGGGGTGGCCGGGCTCAAGGCCTACGTGGAGGTGCGGCCCTACCTGCAGGTGGAACTCAAGACCCTCCTGGAGATGCGGCAGGACCAGCTGGCGGGGATCCTGAACGGGGCCCGGAACCGCCTCTCCATCTGGCTGGACCCGGGCCTCGCCGCTGCCACGGAGCCCGGGCCCATGGAGGTCCCCTGGGCGAAGGTTTTCTCCGAGCCCAGCCTGGTCTACATCGGCGTGCCCCAGGAGCTCATCGGGGACAACGCCTCGGGGTACGTGCTCCTCAAGCTCCTGAAGCGCATCGTGGACCTGAAGACCCTCCAGCACGCTAACCGGAACGGGGGCAGGCTCAAGGTGCCCGTGAGCGTCTACTGGGACGAGTTCCCCAACTTCGGCTTCCTCCCCGGGATCAAGGAGAACCTGGGCACCATGCGCTCCCGGAGGGTGGCCTACCACATCGCCGTGCAGAACACGGACCAGGGGCGGGCCGTCTACGGGGAGGAGTGGGAGGCCATAGAGGGCACCTTCGCCCAGCGGGTCTACTTCCTCTCCGGCCTCTCCGACAACGACGCCGCCCGCCTCTCGGAGGTCCTGGGGGAGACCTCGGTGATGCAGGAGGTGCGGGGGGTGAGCCGGAGGGGCCTTCTCCCCATCCCCACGAGCCGAACCGTGGGGGAGCGGGAGGTGGCCCGGCCCCTCCTCTCCCCGGAGGAGATGCGCACCGCCCCCAAGGGGGAGGCGGTGGTCCTGCTGGAGGGCGCTCCTCCGGCCCGCATGAACCTCTTCGGCATGTGGCGGAAGGAACACCTCCTGCACCGCCTCTGGAAGAAGGCGCGGGAGGCGCGGGTGGAGGAGGCGGGCTTCCCCCTTCCCCGGACGCGGGGGCCCGTCTCCCTCCCCGCCTCCGCTTCGCCCGAAGGGGAGGCCGCCCCCTGGAGCCGGGACCCCTCGAGGCCCGAAAGCCTCCTCCTCTACCTGGAAGCCCTCACCCGGCGGGTGCCCGAGTTCAAGCGGTACTACCGGGGCTCGGAGACCCTTCGCCTGGACCTCCGCCTCCCCGAAGGCTTCCCCACCCCCGAGCCCGCCTGGGTCAAGCTGGGCTGGTGCGAGGTGGAGGGGGAGCCCGTGCGCCTCTCCATCACCCAGAAGGGCCTCGAGGCCATCCAGGGGGCAGACCGGGAGGGGTACCGGGCCCTCCTCCGGTGGTGCCGGGCGGTGGAGCGGTGGAAGAAGGAGCGCCGGGAGGCGCCCGTGCCCGAGGTCCTGGCCTTCCCCCGGGAGGAAGGGGAGCGGGTGCTTTTGGGGAAGCTTTGCGGCGAAGCGGTGGAGGTGAAGGAGGATGAGGTCCTGGTTCGTCCCAGTCTTGGCCTTGGCGGCCTCCGTTGCCCTGGGAAGGAGCTACACCCTGGCGGAGGCGGCGGAGGCGGTGAGGCGGGCCACGGGGGAGGTCCTGGTGCAGGTGGCGGTCCTGGACCTGAAGCCCCTGGCGGAGGCCCTGAGGGAGGCGATGGTGAAGGGAGGGGTGAAGGTGTACCTGCTCACCACGGATAGCGGCCTCACCCACCCGAAGAGCTACGGGCCCTCCCTGGCCCTGGCGGGGGCCGTGGTGCGCTTCGCCCCCCGGGTGGACGGGGAGTTCGTGGTGGTGGACCGGAAGGAGGCCATCCGCCTCCTTCGGGGCTACGTGGGCCTCTCCCTGGAGGGGGCGGAGCCCGCTCCCCTGGTGGAGCGCTTCTACTTCGCCTTCCTCCGGGGGGTGCCCTTCGCGGTGGAGGACTGGGTGCACCGGCTCTACATCCGGGAGTACGTGAAAGGAGGTGGAAGGTGAAGTGGGCGGAGCTTCTGGGTAAGGCGGTGGCCGTCTTGGGGGCCGGGCTCTTCCTTCTCGGCCTCTTCCGGCTGGACGGGGCCGGGGTGGGGGCGGGGCTCGTGGTCCTCCTCTACGGGGTGGGCCTCGCCCTCCTGGCCGGGGTGTACGGGGAACTCAAGGCGGTGCGGGCCCTCCTGGAGAGGGAGGTGGAGAAGGGGTGAGGCGAGCGGCCTACCTGGTCCTCCTCCTGGGGGCGGCCTTCGCGTGCGGCCACGTCCCCCAGGACCTCTGGGCGAAGACGTGGAAGTACGCCCGGGCCTGGGGGGTGGACCCCTACCTGGTGGCCGCCGTGGTGTGGGTGGAAAGCGGCTACTGCCCGGGAGCAGTAGGGCGGGCCGGAGAAGTGGGCCTGGGCCAGTTCATGCCGGGCACCTGGCAGAGGGTTACCGGGGCACCCCTGGAGTGGCGCTCCCATCCCGACTGGGCCTTATGGGCCACGGCCAAGCACTTGCGGGAGCTCTGGGAGGCCACCCGGGACTGGCGGCTGGCCCTCGCCGCCTACAACGCCGGGCTCGGAGCGGTGAGGAGAGGGGCCATTCCCGCCTCCACCCAGAGGTACGTGGAGCGGGTGCTTTCGGTCTACCGGGCCTGGCGGAGGGGGTGATGGAGGCCTTGCCTGCCTTCCACGCCCTCGAGGCCCTGGGCCGGGCCTTCTCCCAGAAGGAGGCCTGGGTCTTGCTCGGGGTGGGGGCCCTCTCGGGGTACGCCCTGGGCCGGGTGGCCCGGGTCCTCCTCCCCTGGACGGCCCTCCTCTACCTGGGGGCGGCCCTCCTCGGGCGGGCGGACCTGGAGAGGCTCGCCCACCACCTTGGGGCGGCCTCCAAGGAGGTGTGGGCCTTCCTCTCCGGCCTCCCCACGGGCCTCTCCCTGGGGGCGGTGGTGGGCTTTTTGTCCGGGCTTTCGGACCGTTGGGAATAACGCATGGTGCGGCTTCGCGAGGGGTTTGACAGGGAGTTCGCGGCGCTCATGGAGAAGCTTCCCCCCTGGGTACGCAAGGAGGTGGAGCCCCACGGGGCGAGGCTGGAGGAGATCGCCATGGACCTCGGGGCCCCCCTGGCCTACACCGTGGACGGGGCCCCCCGCTTCTCGGAGCGGGAGATCACCAAGGAGGACCTGAGCTTCGTCCTTCACCGGGTGGGGGGGTTCAAGGAGAATAACCGGGCCGGGATCGAGGGCACCCTCCACCGGGTCTCCCGCATCCAGTCGGCCCTGGGGGAGATGACGGGCATCACCATCCGGGTGGGGAAGTTCGTGGAGGGGGTGGCGGAGCCCCTCAGGCCCTACCTCCTGGAAAGCGGGGGAAGCCTCCTCGTGGTGGGGCCGCCCCGCACGGGGAAGACGACCCTCCTCAGGGACATCGTGCGCATCCTGGCGGAGAAGTGGGGCCCAAGGGTGGTGGTGGTGGACACCTCCAACGAGATCGGGGGGGACGGGCTCACCGCCCACCCGGGGATCCGGCCCGCCCGGAGGATGCAGGTGCCGGACCCTCCCTCCAGGAACCAGGGGCGGATCATCTACCAGGCCATCGCCAACCACTCCCCGGAGGTGGTGGTGGTGGACGAGATCGGCTACAACGAGGACGTGCAGGAGTGCCTCACCGCCTCCCGGAGGGGGGTGCGGGTGGTGGCCACGGCCCACGGGGAGAGGCTTCTGGACGTGCTGGAAAACCCCGCCCTGCACCCCGTTCTCGGGGAGCCGGACCTGAAGGAGGGGAGGCGGAGGACCCGGCCCTCCTTCGGCACCGCCCTCCAGGTGGTGGCGAAGGGGCGCTACCTCGTCTACCCCGACCTGGCCCAGGCTCTGGACGACCTCCTCCAGGGGAGGGAGCCGGAGGGGGTGGAGCTTAGCGTGTAATGTGTTGCCATAAAAGTTAGAGAGTGGTAGTATGTGGCTATGCGGCGAGTCGCCCTAGCCACCCTTTTGTTGGCGGGTTCGGTGAAGGCCCAGATGGCGGACGTGCCCCCAGGGCATTGGGCCGAGGGGGCGGTGCGGGCCCTCCTGGAGAAGGGCGTCCTCACGGGCTTCCCGAACGGCACCTTCCGGGGGAACCAGGCGGTGAACCGCTACCAGGCGGCGGTCCTGCTCTACCGGGCCTACCTCACCTGGACGGAGGAGGTCCTGGCCCGGGTGCGGAAGGCCCTGGAGGAGGCGGGGGCGGCCCCGGAGCGGATCGCCGAGCTCTACGGGCAGGTGGCCGACCTCCTGGAGGTGGTGCCGGAGGTGAGGCGGGCCCTGGAGGACCAGGGGGTGCGCCTGGAGGCCATGGAGAAGGACCTGGAGGAGGTGCGCCAGGCCCTCCTCACCGCCCTGGAGGCCCAGGCCGCCCTCAAGGACCTGGAGGCCCTGGAGGGGGCGGTGGACCGCTTGGAGAAGGAGCTTGGGGCGCAGAAGGCGGCCCTCGCCCAGATGGAGGTGCGGGTGAAGGCCCTCGAGGCCGCCCTCGCCGAGCTCACCCAAAAGGTCCAGGAGAACGAGGCGGCCCGGGTGAAGGACGCCCAGGCCACGGGCAAGCGGGTCTACGCCCTGGAGGAGAGGACCAAGGCCTTGGAGGAGCGGGTGGACTCCCGGGCGAGGGCCCAGGTCTACGCCGGAGTGGGGGAGAGGGGTCCCTTCGGGGGCCTCGCCCTGGGGTGGGAGGAGGCCCAGGTGCACCTGGGCACCGACCGGGTGGAGGCCTCCTTCGGGGCGGGAAGCGTGCGGGTGAGCTACCGGAGCCTGGAGGGCCGGAGCGAGGCCACCGCCCGGGCCGGGCTCTTCCAGGGCATCCGCCTGGTGGGGGAGCTCGGGGCGGGGGACGGCGGCTACTACTTCGGGGCGGGCTACGTGGAGCACGAGCCCGAAGGCGGCCTCCTCCCCGGGGTGCACGCCCGCATCGGCCTCGGCGCGGGCCTCGTGGGGGGCGAGCCCGGGCGGTACTTTGTGGAGGCGCAAGGAGGCGCCTTCCTGGGCCCCGTGGACCTGACCCTGGGCTACGGACGCTACTTTGGCCTCGGGAGCGGGGACACCCCCTTCTCCGCCCTCTTCGCCACCCTGGTCTACCCCGGGGAGGGCTTCTTTGGGGAGGCGCGCCTGGCCTACGCCGTGCCCCAGGAGGACATCGGGCGGGACCGGGGCCTTCTGGTGGAGGGAGAGGTGGGCTTCCCCCTCGCGCCCTTCCGGGTGAGCCTCCAGGCGGGGTACCGGGACGGGCTTTGGGGGAGGGGCGTGGCCTCCCACGTGGACCGCTTCCGCTTCACCACGGCCACGGGCTTCTACGGGGGCGTGCGGTTGAGCTATGAGGTTCGCTTCTAGCGCTTTCCTGGCCCTTGCCCTCCTCCTTTCCTCCTGCACGGAGCTCCAGCGGGAGTTCCAGGGCCCGGCCCGCCTCGAGGTGGCGGGGGTCAAGGAGGGGGCGTGCGCCACGGTGAAGGTGGGGGGCCAGAGCGCCACCCGGTGCGAGGACCCCACCTTCCGCTTCACGGGGGTGTTCGGGAAGGTCCCCGTGGAGGTGCGGGTGGAGTGGCAAGGGGTGGAGGTCCAGGGCTACCAAGGGGAGGTGGAGCTCAGGCCCGGGGGCATGGCCCGGGTGGAGGTGGCCCGGAGGACCGTCTCCTTGCGGGCGGAGGCCCCCTGGGCGAGCGGCGCCGCCACCTACGAGGCCTGGGTGGACGGGGAGTGGGCCTTCGGGGTGGCGGCCTACCCCGACCCGGCCCCCTCGGGCCTCGAGGGCATGGTCCTGGTCCACCGGGGCGGGGCCTCCTTCCAGGTGCCCACGGCCCCCAGGGCGGTGATCCGGGTGCGGGACGGGGCGGGGGAGGCCCGGGTGGAGGTGGCCTCGCCCCAGGACGGCGGGGTGGTGCGGGTGCCCGAGCCCCGGTACGCCCCCATCCACCTGACCCCGGAGGAGGTGGCCTCGAGGGTGGGGTGCGTGGCGGCCTTCCTCGGGGACGTGGAGCGGGCCCGGTCCTGCACCCCGCCCTTCGCCCTGGCCGTGAGCCCCCCGGACGGGGAGTACCGGGAGGTCCTCCTCGTGGCCTACGCGGACGGCCTCCCCTTCCAGGAGGGGCGGGTGGTGGCCCGCTCCGGGGAGAGCCGGACCGTGCCCCTGGCCCGGAAGCGGGTGCGGGTGGAGCTCACCGCCCCCGGGTTCACGGCGGACGTGCAGGCGGTGGGCGAGGCCTGGCTCCGGGGGGAGGACCAGGAGGGGGTGGCCCTCTACGGCGACCCCCCGCCTCCCGGGTACGAGGGCTACCGCCTGGCGGACCGGGCCATGGTGGTGAACGGGGTGGCGGAGCTCTCCGTGCCCACGGGGCGGATGGTCCTCTTCCGGCTGGTGGGGAGCCGCACCACGGAGGGCGTGGTGGACCTCGTGGACGGCGACCGGAGGGTGGTCCTGCCGTGAGGGAGTGGGTCTCCCTCCTCGGGATGGCGGCCCTCGCCCTCCTCGGGGCCTGGTTCCTCCAGGGCCTTCTCGCCCAGGGGGTCCTGCCCTTCCTCCTCGCCCTCTCCCCCCTCCTCCGGGCCCTCTTCCGGGGAAGGGTGGGGGTCTACTACGGGGGCGCGGTCTTGGGCCTGGCCGGGGCGATGGCGTGGCGGCTTGGCGGCCCCTACGCCGCCATGGCCTACCTGGCCCTGGCGCTGGCGGCGGACGGCTTCCTCCGAGGGGAGGAGGAAGGCTATGGCTTCCTGGTGGCCTTCTTCCCGGCCCTCCTGGGCTTCTACCTGCTTCTGGGGGTGTAGATGGAAGCGCTTTGGAAGGAACTCGCGGACAGGCTCTCCTCCTTTGAGGAGGAGGTGGCGAAGGAGGTTCTGGAGAAGGCGAAGGGGGTCTTCCCCTCCCGGAGGGCGAAGGAGGCCTTCCGGGCCCTCGCGGGGAGGTCTGCCACCCCCCTGGAGGAGCCCCTCCTTCGGGTGGCTACCGCCCTCGTGGAGGAGGGGCTGGCGGGGAGCTACGAGGAGGCCTTTGGCGTCCTCGGGGTGGAGGCGGAGCCGACCCAGAAAGACCCCGCTCCTTCGCAGGCTCCTCCTCCGGCAGAGGCGGCGCAGGCCCCTTCCCCGGTGGAGGCTTCTCCTCCGGTAGAGGCTTCTCCCCCGGCGCCTTCTCCTCCGGTGGAAGCTCCTTCTCCGAGGCAAGCTTCTCCACAAGGCGTTCCCCTGACGGGGAAGCAACCAGCGGGGGCGCCTCCCCCTCCCAGCCGGGCGGAGAAGACCTCCCGGTCCCAGGACCAAAACGAGGCGGCGCGGGACTCGAGGTGGCGGCGGGCCTACCAGGAGGTCTTCGGCCAGGACCCCTCGGAGGACCCCCTCCTCTACCGGGAGCGCCTGGCCCATGCCCTGCTCTTCTACCGACCGGAGCAGGGGCGGCGCCGGGCCTTCGAGGAGGTTCGGGAGGTGGAGCGGCGGCTCCAGGAGTCCCGGGGCCGGGCCCGGGAGCTTCTGGGCTCGGAGCCGCAGGTGGACGTGGGGGCGGCCTACATCCAGCTGGGGAAGCTCTCCGCCCAGCTGGAGGACCTGGCGAGGCGGGTGGAGCGCCTGGAGGAGGCGGTGCAGAAGGAGGCCTCCCGGTTCGGTGGGGTGAACGCCGCTCTTCGGCTCCACCACCAGGAGATCCGGGCCCTGAAGGCCCTGGTGGAGGGCCTAAGAACGGGGGACGGCGTGGACTGGAAGCGGCTGGAGGCGGCGGTGCGGGCGGCCAAGGCCGAAGCCATCCAGGAGGCGGAGGAGCGGATCCAGGGGGCCACGGCCCTGTGGCGGGGCGAGGTGGAGCCGAGGCTCAAGGCCCTGGAGGAGTGGGCCAAGCGCATCACCGAGGCCTTCCGCCGCACCCTCGAGGCCAAGGAGCGGCGGAGGGGCCTCTTCGGGCTCTTCGGAGGTGATCGGTGAACGGGGAAGACGTGGCGTTCAAGGCGGGGGACGTGGTGTTCACCGTTCCCCGGAGCATGTTCCGTGCGGACGTGAACGGCGTGGTCCAGGTGGGGGAACACCAGGTGCCCGCCAAGGTGATCTACGCCGCCTGGGCCGTGGGCGTGGACGAAGGGGTGAAGGCGGGGGTGGTCCTGGGGGCGGGCCTGAGCCTGGTCCTGGTACTCGGGGTCTTGTTTCTCCTCCGGGCGGTGAACGCCTGGCGGGAACGCAGGCGGTGGACGCCCCTGGACCGGGTCCTGAGGTGAGCCGTGCTCAGGGTCTACGCCCAGGCCGCCATCGGCGCCGCCGCGATGCCCGTGGTGGGCTTCATCACGGGCAAGGTGGTGGGGGAGGCGGCGAGCAAGGCTCCCCTCCTGGCGGGGGTGGGCGTGGTGGTCTACGCCGTGGCCCTGGCCGCGAGCTACGCCCACCTCCGGCACTACTACGCCCGCTTTGACGGCGAGGGGGTGCGGGCCTCCCCCTTCATCGCCTTCGCCGTGGAGGTGGCCACCTTCTACCTCTCCTTCGCCTCCGTGGTCCTGGGGAGCGCCTGGGCCCTCTGGGGGAGCCTCATCGGGGCCGGGGTGGTGTTCTGGGGGAACCTGACCTCCATGAGCCTGGGCTTGGCGGAGCGGAAGCGGGGCGTGGACGCCCGGGTGAACAGGGAGGCCCCGGAGGAGCCGGTCCTTGCGGAGACGGGTGCCCTCCAGAAGGGGGGCGAGGCCGTGGACAGGGAGGAGGTGGTCCGGGTGAGGGCGAAGAAGGCCGTGAACGGGGAGGAGGCGGGAAACGCCAGGGCGCCCGCCGCTTTCCCGGTAGGGGAGTCCCCGGAGGTGAACGGGGCCGTGGGGCCCCGGAGGGAGGGGAAGACGGAGAACACCCTCCCCGTTCCCCTAGAGGAGGAGGAGCTCTCTCTTTTGGAGGCCCTCGAGGTCCCCAAGGGGCCGAGCGCCCTGGCCCGGGAGCTCGGGTGGCCCAAGTCCACGGTGGCCAAGAGGCTCCAGCGCCTGGTGAGCCGGGGCCTGGTAGAAGCGAGGGATGGCGTCTACCGCAGGACGGAGAGGGCTTCGGCCTGAGCTTTTGGGGGCCCTGGCGGGGCTACTGGATGGCCCCTGGGGGGCTCCCTTCACCGGGGCCCTATTCGCCAGGCGGGTGGGGTGGAGGGAGGCCTTCTTCTCCGGCCTCGGGTGGCTCACGGCGGGGATGAAGGGGGCCTCGCCCCTCCTCGCCCTCTGGGTGGGGCAGGGGGTCCTGGCCCTCTGGAGGCGGGGGGGCTGGTGGCGCCTAGGGGCGGTCCTCGCCTTCCTCCTCGGGGGCCTCCTCTTCCGGGGCCTGTGGCTCGCCCCCCTAGGGGTGGTCCTGGCCGGGGTCCTGCCCGGAGGATGGCGGTACGCCACATTATGCCCAATTAACTCCCACTATAGCCCCATCTGAAGCCAATTATACACACCAATGTAAAACCTGCCCCTCTCGCCGCAAGTTTACATCGATCCCCACAGTTGCCAGCGTAACTTTCCCCCTTGCAGAAACTTTTCCGGGCAGGGGGGGTTAGACAGATGGCTTAGGTTGACTCAAAAGGAGGCATTTTTCCGATCCTCATCGTCTGAGTCAACCGTTGAGTTAACCTTTTTCTTTAAAAGAGAGAGAGAGAGAGAAATGCTCGTTGACACCGGCACAAAACCCTGAGTCAACCCTTGTGCCGACCCCCCCCTTTTTTGAGTCAACCTCCTCTGAGTCGGTAACTTTGTTGGCACAGGGGTTAACTCAGGGGTTGACTCACAGGAAGAAGGCTCCAGGAGCGATCTGAGTCAACCCGTTCCCCATGAGTCGACCTCCTGGCAACTTGGGGGGGAGGAAAAGTTCCCGGATTTTTTCCCCGAGAAGAAGGTGAGTGTATCTTGACATGGCCCCTCGATGGCGTTAACTTACTACTGAAATGACCCTGAGCTTTCTGGCCAGCCTAACTGCGAAGCGCCAGGAAACCCTGAAGGCCTTCCTGGTCTTCCTGGCCAGGGAAGGGCGCTTCCCTACTGGACAGGAGCTGGCCAGAACCATGGGGATCAACCCCGACTCCGTCTGGTATAGGCTCCGGGCCCTTTCACGGGAAGGCCTTGTTTCCCGGAAAGGGGGGGTTTACACCCTGACGGAGAAGGGGCTGGCCACCGTGCAGGCTTTGGGGTCCAGTGTGTGGAAGGACGACGAGGAGGTTCAAAAGGCCCTGAGGCTTCTAGGATATGGAGGTGCCGCTGAGGATAAACGCTGAAGAAGCCGGGAGGCCCCCTATCCCATCCCGGCTTCCCTCCCCGATAAAAGGGGGGTGCAGGTTCAAATACGCCCCTGCCAGCGTCATTATCCTCCGGGCGGCGCAAAACCGCAAGGGGGAACATGGGAATTCCGAAAAAACCGGCTGTTTTACCGCAAGGCGATCCCATCGAAGCCATCGCCCAGGAGATCGTAAAGGCAGATAAGGGTGGCCGTGCTTACGCCAGCCATTTCCGCCGCCTTGCCCTGATAAAGGACTTCGCTTCGAGGGCGGAGCTGGTGGCCTGGCTTGCCGGCCTCTCCGACAAGGATATCGACTCCCTGGCCAAGCAGTTGCAGAAGGTGGAGGGAAGGCCTCGGCCCCACTTCACCGCCGCCATGAAGCTGGCCCGATCCCTGGCCCAGAGGGAAGCGGAGGAGGCCTCCATGCCTGCCGAGTTCCCTGAGGCCCTCCGCTGGGCCATGTCCCGGGCTGGGATGAGCGTGAACAAGCTGGCAAGGGAGGTTGGCCTGAGTGAGTCTACGATACGGGGTTGGCTGAAAGGCCATAAACAGCCCACATCCAAGGAGCGCATAGAGCGCATCGAAGAGGCTCTGGGCCTCTCCCCCGGAGCCCTTACATCAAGGGTGCGCCGGTGGGAAGTAAAGGACACGGGGGTTTACAAAGAGGGGGTTACCGGGCGCCTTGCGGAGATCGGATCCACCTTCCTGCGCCTGGCCGCCCAGGCCCGGTACGGAAAGCCTGTGGCCGACCTTTCCCCCGAGGAACGCGCGGCCCTGAGGGGAGAGCTTCTTGCCCTTTGGGAACGCCGCTCGGAGAGGCAGATCCGGACGAAGATAGCACGGGAAAAACCCTTCAGCCTCCCCTTCGACCGTTGGCCCGACGGGGTGAAGGAGGGGTGGAAGAAATACGAGGTATGGGCAGGTAGCGAACGGGGAAGCCAAAAGGCGGTGGAGGCTTCCCTGAAGACGGGCTCTGTTCCGCGGCGAAGGATAAGCCAGGCCACACTGAGCATGCGCCGAGGGGAGGTGGAAAGGTTCCTGGGCTACCTGGTCCAGGAAAGGGGGTTTCCTCTTAAGGATCTTTCCCTGGACCTCCTGGGGGATTACGACCTGGTCTGGGGCTACCTGAACTGGCGCTGGGAACGCTTTGAGGGCTCTGGTGTAGCGCAGGTAACGACGAGCGACGAGAAGGTCCTGGACGCAATCCTGCACCTCATCCGGAAGGGATTCATTAAGGGGGACCTGGAGAGGCTCAAAGAACTCCGACGGGTTGTTGGCCACCATAAGGTGGAAAATCCCGGCTACCACAACGTGGAACCCCTTCTGGAGGAGGAAAACCCCCTGGACTGGGTGCGCCGGGGCATCGCCTTCATGCTGGAGGACCTGGCCAGCATGGTGGGGGACCTCCTGAACCCCTCCTTTGAGGGGATACCCGGCAAGGAGGCAAGAAGGGAAGCCCTCGCCCTCTACCGGGATGCCCTCATCTGGTGGGCCATGAGCATCCACCCCCTCCGGGCCAGGCACTGGTACGGGGCCCGGATCAACTGGGAGGGGCTGGACAGGCTGGACCAGCGGGGAAACCTCTACCGGGACCCGGAGGGGCGGTACCACCTCCTCTACCGCCCGGAGGAGTTCAAAAACCAGCACAGCGCCGTCTTCCGGCACCAAGGGGACAAGCCCCTGCTATTCCCTCTGGATGAGGACCTTCCCCCCTTCGAGATGGAGGTGGGAGGGGTCCGCTACCGCCTGAACAGCCTGGTGGACACCTACCTGCGGGTGGTCCATCCCCTGCTGGCTCAGGTCCAGGGGGATAGAAACATCCTCTTCCCCGGACTGTACAGCCCAAAAGCCCTCCACAAGATGTTTAAGCGGCGTAGCCCCTACGTCCTGGCCCTGCCCGGGGTTCCCAGGGGGCTCAGGCCCTTCGGCCCCCACTCCATGCGGCACATCGTGGCCACCACGGCGGTGAAGCGGACGAAAAGCCTAGAGCACGCGGCCAACCTCCTCCTGGACAGCATCCAGATGGTGCAGCACCACTATGCCCGCTTCCTCCCCGAGGACCGCTACAGGGCGAGCCTTGTGGCCCTACACGGGAGGAGCAAATGAACCTGCACGAGCTGCTCCTCGAACGGATCGATGAGCTGGTGGGGGAGCTCCTCCCAGGTGCCCAACGGCTGAGGCACGAGTTCCGGGCGGGATCCATCGATGGGGAAAGGGGCAGCAGCCTCAGCATCGATGCCAAAACCGGCCTCTGGATCGACCACAACCCGGGAGCTCCTGAACCCCGGCAGGGCAACCTCCTCACCCTCATCCAGGCGGTGAAGGGCCTCTCCCCCGAGGAGGCCTTCCGCTGGGCCAGGGAATGGCTGAGGGGGCGCGGTGTGGACTTAGAGGCTGTCGTAAAAGGGTGGTATTCTTGAGGGATGAGCTCTAGACGATCTTACCCCAGCGACCTCAGCGATGCGGAGTGGGCCCTCCTGGAGCCCCTCATCCCAGCCCCCAAGCCCGGCGGCCGACCCGCCAAGGTGCCGAGGAGAGAAATCGTTAACGCCATCCTTTACGTCCTGGAAAACGGCATCAAGTGGCGGGCTATGCCCCATGACTTGCCCCACTGGTCCACCGTCTACCACTACTTCCGCAAGTGGCAGAAGGAAGGCATTTGGGAGAAGGCCGTCCAAGCCCTGGCCCGCCAGGACCGGGAACGAGAAGGGAGGCAAGCTTCGCCCAGCGCTCTGGTGATGGATAGCCAGTCCGTGAAGACCACAGAAAAAGGGGGCCCCGAGGGAACGACGGGGCGAAAAAGGTCAAGGGGAGGGTCAGCCCGTAAGGGCTAATCTTGCCT
>NZ_JTJB01000011.1 GCF_000794385.1 Thermus sp. 2.9 | reverse complement strand
TTATCGGGACTCCCAGGGAAAAGGGGGTAAGGTGAGGCGAAAAGGAGGGGCTGAAAAGGGTCCCTCCTCCAAGACCTCAGGTACTGAGCTGCCCCAGGTTCTGAAGACCCCAGGACCCCAAAACACCCAGGTACCTGGGAACCGAGAGGATCCCTTCGCCCATCCCCGCTTTCTCGACCTGCTGAAGCCAAAGAACGAACAGGGAGAGCCCCTGGATCCCGCCTCGGAGGAGGTGGCAAAGCGCCACGTCAACCGACTCCTCCATACGGAAGCGGCCCTGGAGTACCTGCGGGGACGGGGGCTGGACACCCGGGTGGTGCGGCGCTTCTACCTGGGACTGGACAATCCAGGGGAGGTACGCGATGCCCTTGCCTACCCCGTTATGGGGCCTGACGGGATCCCCGTCCGCCGCTACCTCTACTACGCCATCCCTGGCCTTACCCAAGGGGCTAAGGGGAAGGGGTGGGGTAGGGGGAAGCCTACCACCTACTGGGCCATTCCTCCCCTTGAGGGCTCCTCCACCCGCCGCAGGCTCTTCATCTGCGAGGGGGCCAAGGACGGCTGGATCCTCTGGCTGAAGCTCCTGGGGCAGCCCTGGGCCAGCGACCTGGCGGTGGCCACCTCCACGCACGGATCTGCCATCCCTGAGGCCTGGCAGGATCCCCTTTTCTGGGCCCCTTGGGAAGAGGTCTACCTGGGCCAGGATGCGGATGAGGCTGGCGAAGCGATGGCCCGCAAGGTGGCCGCCCTGGCCCGGAGGCCCGTGGTGCGGGTGCGGGTCCCCGAAGGTATGGGGAAAGACTGGACGGACTACTTCCTCTCCCAGGGTACCCCAGAGGGCTTCCGCCTCCTGCTGGAGGCGGGGGAACGCTGGTCCCCGGAGCGGGAGGATGGGGAAAGCGGGGGTGTACGGCTCCCCAACCCCGTGGACATCAACCGGGCCTTTATCAACGGGCACCTCTACGTGCCCGTGCGCATCCTGGAGAACCGAGGGGAGGAAGGGGCACGCTACCGCACGGTGGTGATCCGCTCGGATGGAGCGGTGCTGGGCTGGGGGTATTTGCCTGCTCCCCGTGGCACCCCCCTGGAGGACCGGGTCCTGGCCCTGGACGACGGAACCATCATCCGTAAGCCGCCCAAGGCCCCCGCAGGTAGTTCCTGGAGCGAAAAGGCCATCAACCGCTTCCTGAAGGCCAGGGAGGCTGGGAAGAGCGCCATGACCCTGCGCCCCCCAGACCTGCCCAGGCTGATCATCCAGCACCTGCGGCAGGTCCTCCTTCCCCGGGAGAACGACTACGTCCTGGCCGCCTTGGTGGTAATGACCTCCTATGTGCAAGCGGTGTTCGACGCTGTACCCCTGGTGCTCATCGTGGGCCCCCCCGGTTCGGGAAAAACGGAGTTGGCCCGGCTTATGGCGGATGTGGGAGCCAACGGGGTGGTGATCACGGGGCAGACCAGCGCGGCTACCGCCGCCCGGCTGATCGACGAAACCGGGGGACTGGTGGCCTTCGACGACCTGGAGGAGGTCCGCCAGCGCTCGGGCAGCGCCGAGGCCTCCAACCTGGAGCAGTTCCTCAAGGTGTCCTACAAGAAGGAAACCGCCCTCAAGCAGTGGACGGACACCAAGGGCATGAGGGTCCAGACCCTTAACTTTTTCGGGGTAAAGGTGATCACCAACACCCAGGGCACCGGGGAGATCCTGGGAAGCCGGATGTTCACCATCCGCACCGTTCGCCTTAAGGATCTGGGCTACCGGGACCGGCCCACGGGGCTTACCCCCGAAGGCCTTCAGGAGCTCCGGGACAACCTCTACATCTGGGCCATGGAAAACGCCCCCAGCCTCCACCAGCTCTACCGGGAGAGGTTCTCTGGCAAGGGCGACCGCCTGGAGGAAATCGCCGCCCCGTTGCGCACCATCGCCCACCACTTGGGGGATCCCGACCTCCTTTCCCGCCTGGAGGAGGCCCTCCAGCGGCAGGCGGAAGGACAGGGGGGCATGCCCACGGATGCGGAGATAGTGGAGGTGGCCCTAAAGGAACTGATCCGCCAGGGGTACTACTCCCACGTGGCCCTGGTGCACGTCATCATGGAGGCCAGAAGGCAGGTCGGGGATAGCTGGGGACGCGAACGGACCAACGACATCCCCCGGTGGCAGGATCCCAAATGGGTGGGCCAGATCGTCCGCAACTACGGCTACGCCGAACCCGCATCGCTCCGCCCACGTCTTTGGGAGCGGCAGTACCGGGTGATAAAACTGGACCCCTCCTTCGTGGAGCGGGTGGTGAAGGAGTTGCTGGACAGCGGAGTCCAGCCAGAACCCCATAGGCAACCCCTGGCCTTCTGCTTGGAAACCGCATGCGAAGAATGCCCTTACCTGAACCTGTGCGACATGAAACAGGACAAGGAGAAATGGGTACAGAAGTATGGGAAGGCCAAGATGGAGTACCTCAAAAAGCAGAGGGAAGAGGAATTCAGGTCCCTCATCGGCCCCGATCTCGTCTTTTTTGTGGGTGAGCCAGATGAAGAGCAAAACACGGCCGGAAAAGCCTAACCTCCCAGGCCCTGGGCTTCCCCCAAGAACCTGGGGCCCTGGAGTGCTCAAGACCCCAGGTACCCAGGAGCCGGGGGGATAGACTAGGAGGGAGTGATGATCCTGGCTATCACGGGCTTCAAGGGGGGAGTAGGCAAGACCACTACCGCTGTCCACCTAGCCAGCTTCCTATCAGCGTGGGCCCCCACCCTCTTGGTGGACGGGGATCCCAACCGCTCCGCCACGGGCTGGCACGCCCGGGGAGGCCTTCCCGTGAAGGTGGTGGATGAAAGGGTGGCCAGCCGCTACGCTCGGGAGTACACCCACGTGGTCATCGACACCCAGGCCAGGCCCTCAAAGGAGGACCTGAAGGCGCTGGCGGAGGGGGTAGACCTCCTGATCCTGCCCACCACCCCCGATGCCCTGGCTTTGGAGGCCCTCCTGGCCACCCTGGAAGCCCTCAGGGGGTCAGGGGCCAGGTATCGGGTTCTCCTCACCATGATCCCCCCACGTCCAAGCCGGGACGGGGATGAGGCCAGAAGCCTGCTGGAAAGCCATGGGGTTCCCCTTTTTCGAGGGCAGATCCGTCGGGCCGCCGCCTTTCCCAAGGCAGCCCTCCTGGGGGTACCTGTGTACCAGGTGCCGGATCCCCGGGCTCGCCTAGCCTGGGAGGATTACCGAGAGGTGGGGCAGGAGATAATGGAGGTGTCAGGATGAGCAAGTTTGCCAAGCTGGTCCACACCCTCAAGGAGGGAGAGGGCGAGGGTAGGATCCAGGGGAAGAGCCGCCGAGAGGACTACACTGCCTTAAAGGTGTATATCCCCAGGGATCTTCACCGGCAACTGAAGCTCAAAGCACTGGAGGAGGGAAAGGAGATATCGGAGTTGGTGGAGGAGGCTATCAGGAGGGTGCTAAAACAATAGCGTGAGAAAAACCAACTGAGGGAAGCTCCATGCCGAAGAAAGGAAAGAAAATCCAGGTGCCCGACCCGTTTTCCAAGTGCTATACCGATCTACAGAATCTACAGAAACAGCCTAGATAGTAATATGATGCATAGCAATATGCTACAAAATTCCAAAACAGTTGTCCTCGCCTTCGGTACCCGGCCCGAGGCCACCAAGATGGCCCCCGTCTACCTGGCCCTAAAGGCCTTGCCCCACCTCAAACCCCTGGTCCTCCTCACCGGCCAGCACCGGGAGCAGCTCAGGCAGGCCCTCTCCCTTTTCGGCATCCGGGAGGACCGCAACCTGGATGTGATGCAAGAACGCCAGGCCCTCCCCGACCTGGCGGCCCGCATCCTGCCCCAGGCCGCCCGGGCCCTGGAGGAGATGCGGGCCGACTACGTCCTGGTCCACGGGGACACCCTCACCACCTTCGCCGTAGCCTGGGCCGCCTTCCTGGTGGGCCTCCCTGTGGGCCACGTGGAGGCGGGCCTGAGGAGCGGCAACCTCAAAGAACCCTTCCCCGAGGAGGCCAACCGCCGCCTCACCGACGTGCTCACCGACCTGGACTTCGCCCCCACCCCCCTGGCCAAGGCCAACCTCCTCAAGGAGGGCAAGGGGGAGGAGGGCATCCTGGTCACGGGGCAGACGGGGGTGGACGCCGTGCTCCTGGCGGCCCGCCTGGGCCGCCTCCCCGAGGGGCTTCCCCCGGGGCCCTACGTGACCGTCACCATGCACCGCCGGGAGAACTGGCCCCTCCTTTCGGAGCTGGCCCGGGCCCTGAGGCGGGTGGCCGAGGCCTTCCCCGAGCTCACCTTCGTCTACCCCGTGCACCTCAACCCTGTGGTGCGGGAGGCCGTATTCCCCGTGCTCAAGGGGGTGAGGAACTTTGTCCTCCTGGACCCCTTGGAGTACGGGCCCATGGCGGCCCTCATGCGGGAAAGCCTCCTCCTGGTCACCGACTCCGGGGGGCTGCAGGAGGAAGGGGCGGCCCTGGGAGTGCCGGTGGTGGTCCTAAGGAACGTGACGGAAAGGCCCGAGGGCCTCGAGGCCGGCATCCTCAAGCTGGCGGGCACCGACCCCGAGGGGGTCTACCGCACGGTAAAGGGCCTCCTGGAGGACCCCGACGCCCTGGCCCGCATGCGCACCGCCCCGAACCCTTACGGGGACGGCCGGGCCGGGCAAAGGGTGGCCCAGGGGGTGGCCTGGCGGCTTGGCCTTGGGCCTAGGCCCGCGGACTGGATTTCTTATGCTGTAGCTAGGTAGTTGGGTCAAATTGTTTGTAGTGGCTTGTGAGCGTAAGGAGGCAGGAAAAATGGAGGTAAAGGTTTTTTTCTCAGTCTTAGCTGGTTTTTTGTGGGCAGCAATGGCTTTTTTCTTTATTTGGGATGCTATCATAGCCATACTCGGCCTTTTGCGGTTAAAAGGAGTGAAAAAACGATCGGTCCCATTCGTTTTTTCCCCAAAGCATAGATTCGCTATATTGATACCTGCACATAACGAGGCTAGGGTAATTTCTCATTTGTTGGATTCACTTCTTCGTCAGAATTATCCCAAGGAACTCTATAGGGTATACGTTGCTGATGATAGGTCCTCCGATGGTACAGCTGAAATAGCCAAGTCAATGGGAGCATGTGTGATAAGCCGTAACCAGGGTAGACCAGGAAAAACCTGGAACATAAGGGATGCCCTTCAAAAGATTGAGCTGTCAAACTGGGATGCTCTGATCATTCTAGATGCCGATAACTTGGTTGAGCTAGATTTCTTAAGAAAACTGGATGCATTTCTCCAGGAAAACCCTGAGGCACAAGTGATCCAAACTTATCTGGATGTGAAAAACCCTAGGGACGGTTGGATTGCCAGAGCTATGGCCATCTCTTACTGGGTTACAAATTCATTGTGGCAAGAAGCAAGAAACGCACTTAATCTATCTCCTACCTTAGGTGGAACAGGTATGTGCTTTCGCACAGCGTATCTAAAGGATAGAGGCTGGAAAGCTAGGAGTCTTACGGAAGATT
>NZ_JTJB01000010.1 GCF_000794385.1 Thermus sp. 2.9 | reverse complement strand
GGTCAAACCCCCTGAAGGGAAGACCCTTCCTTGGGCTTTAAGGCCTCCGCTGCGAAGGCCCCCATCACCCTCAGCATGAGCCCCAAGGCCACCACTGTCACCCGGTGACCCAGGTACGCCAGGGCCACCCCGGTGGTAAGCCCCACGTATCCCCCACCTATCACCGCCACTTGTTTCACCACTCCACCTCCAATCCAACCATACTCCCAAACTCGTTCCCAAGTCGGACCCCACGGTCCTTGTGGGCGATGAAAGCGAGCTTGCGTCCGACCCTCCCAAGCCCCCCACCCCTTTCCAGGAGGTGGCGGCCGTAGGCTTCCGCCAGGCACTGGGGTGGCAAAGGTAAAGTCCTGGACAATCACCCTCCGAAACCCCTCAGTGCCGAGACGAAGCAGCACGGGCGTCATCGGCGGAAAACTTAGCACACCCCTGCTAGTTCCCTGGGTGCAAATGACCAAGGCTCCACCGATCAGCTTGGGAAACTAAAGGGCATGGGGAGGGTTTGGCTAGTTCTTTTGGTACTTCTCCTCTCTTCAACCCAGGCCCAAGAATGGCGGCTCACCCGAAGTCAAAGCCTCACCCAGGAAGGGGCCAAGGCCTGGCGTTACACCCTAACCCCGGCGGACAGAGCGGGAAGGGAGCTTTGGCAGAAGCTCGTCCTCCAGTACCGGGACCACCTGCGGGCCGGGTACCGGGTGGACCTGGGGAGCTGGCGCCTTTACTTCCTCGGGGGAAGGCTCCGGCTGGAACCCCACTGCCCCCAGGTGAACCCCGCCTGCTTCACCTTCGGGGCGCTACCCGTGGAGAAGGGGGTGCAGGACCGCTTCCTATTGGGGCTAAGCCAGCTCTTGGACCAGGCCCTGGCCCAGGCCCGGAACACGGGAGGCAACCTCACCCTCTCCGGGCTCTTCCGGGTGGAGGTCAAACCAGGCCAGGCCCCGCCCTACTTGGCGAGGCCCTCGGGCTGGGCGCCCTAGCTTGGTATCCTCTTGGCCATGGGTCGTTTGGTTCTCCTTCTAGCCCTTTTGGGAAGCTTGGCCTTGGCAGGCCCCTGCGCTAACCGGCCCTACACCCTAGAAACCGAAGAAGGACTTTTGGGCGGGGAGGAGCTTAGCTACGACGGGGAGGAGCTCGTCTTTGAAGGGCGGGCCTGTTTGGAACGGGAGGGGCTATTCCTCGAGGCCCCCCTCATCCGCTACCGGGAGGAGGAAAAGGCCTTCTTTGCCGAAAACCTCACCGGGGAAGCGGAAGGGTGGCGGCTAGAGGCCAAGCGTCTGGAAGGCAAAACCCTAAAAGGTGTGCGCCTTGCCCAAGGAAGGCTACGGGCCGAGGCGGAAAGCATCCTCCTGGAGCGCCCCCCCTTGGGCCAAGGGGTCTATCTGGAATCCCCCGCCTACCGCTTGAAGGCGGAAGAGGCCCGCTTCAACCAAAGAGAAGCCCTCCTAAAGGGGTTTTTGGCCACCCCGTGCCCCTGCGGGGAGGATGTGCGCCTCTCCATGGGGGAGGCCCGGTTTGACGTGGCCACCGGGGAACTGGTGGGGGAGGCCAGCCTGGGCCTTTGGAACCTGGAAATCCCCATCGGGGAGGCCCGGGCCAACGCCAACCGGAAGCCTACCCTGGAAAGCCCCTTGGTCTTGGGGAGCACCCCGGATGGGGGGTGGAGCCTTGGCGTGAGGAATTTTCCCCTCCCCAGGCCCGGGGAAGAGATCGGCCGCTGGAAAAGGCGCTTTACCCTCCTTGCCACGGGGCTTGGCGCGGGCCAGGAGGCCCTGGTCCTGGGCTACCGGGAAGAAGGCCGGGGCATGGAGGCGCAACTGGGCTACGCCCCTGGGGTTTGGGCCTTCTTTGACGACCTTTACTTCGCCGCAAGCCCCAACCCCCCCGACGCCGACACCCCCCGCCTCGAGGTTCGCTACCGGCCCACCTTCCGCCTGGAAAACCTCAGCTTAAGCCCCTTCCTCCGGTACGCGGAAACAGGAAGGAGCCAAGGCTGGACCCTGGGGCTCGAGGCGGGCTACCGTGCCGCCTTCCAAGAGGGGCCCTTTCGCTTTTTCCTCGCCCCTTCCCTCCTCTTTAGCGTTTATCCCGGCACCGGGTACCATCCCTACTTGGCCTTGGGAGGCAGCCTAGAGGGGGAGTTTGAGGAGGGAGACCTCCGCCTCCGGACGGGCTACGCCGGGCGGCTAGAACCCTTGGGCCCAACCCCTCCTTTCACCTACGAAAACCGGGATGAGTTCCAAAGGTTTTCCCTGGAGGGCGCCTATGGCCCCATGGGGCTAAGCTACATCCTGGAAAACCCCTTGGCGAACCGGCTAGAGCAACTGGAAGGACGTTTCCAAGACCCGAGCTTCGGGAGCCTCCGGGTGGCCTACGTCCGGGGCAGCCTGGAGGAGGTGCGCTTGGCTTACGCCATGCCCCTCCCCGAGCGCACCTGCTGTCAGGCCCTTTGGCTCGCCCCCGAGGTGGGCTTAAGCGGGGGCGGCTTAAGCCGCTACGGCCTTACCTTTCGCTATTACGACGGCTGCTTCGCTTACGAGCTAAAGGTGCAAAACGTCCTAAAAGGCCAGTACAGCGAAACTACGGGCCTAAGCCTCGCCTTCGGCCTTGCCCTGCGGTAAGATAGCCCCCGTGCTGGAGAACCGCCGGGCGCGGCACGACTACGAGATCCTGGAAACCTATGAGGCGGGCCTGGTCCTCAAGGGGACGGAGGTGAAATCCATCCGGGCGGGGAAGGTGGACTTCACGGGGAGCTTCGCCAAGTTTGAAGACGGGGAGCTTTACCTGGAAAACCTCTACATCGCCCCCTACGAGAAGGGCTCCTACACCAACGTGGACCCCCGCCGCAAGCGCAAGCTCCTCCTCCATCGCCACGAGCTCAATCGCCTCCGGGGCAAGGTGGAGCAAAAGGGTCTCACCCTGGTGCCCCTGAAGATCTACTTCAACGAACGGGGCTACGCCAAGGTGCTCCTGGGGCTTGCCCGGGGCAAAAAGGCTTACCAAAAGAAGGAAGACGACAAAAAGAAGGCGGTGCGCCGGGCTCTGGAGGAGCTATGAGGCTTTTTCTGCCTTTCCTTCTCGCCGCCTTAGCCCTGGCCCAGGCGCCCAAGCCCCTGAAGGCGGGAAGCCTCACAGGGGAGGCAGTCTACCCGGGGGGGCGGGGGGTGGCCTACGGACCCGCCCAATTGGTGGCCCAGGGCCTGGGGCTTTCCCTTTGGCAAGGGGAAGGCCGCTTGGCTTTGGGCTTGGGAAGCCGGCAGAAGGTCTTCCCCATCCTAGGGGAGGAAGCCAAGGCCGCAGCCCAAGGAGCGGCCTGGCGGCGGGGCAACGAGGTCTACATCCCCTTGCGCCCCCTGGCGGACGCTTTGGGCCTCACCTACCGGGCCCAGGAGGGCATCCTGTTGGAGCTTCCCTGGGCGGAGCTATTGGGGGTGGAGCGGGAAAGCATGAGGCTCACCTTCCGCTTTTCCCGGGAGGTGAACGCCCTTTACCGGGAAGGAGGGGTGCTCTTCCTCCTGGCCAAGGGGATGGGCACGGGGCTTCGGCAAGAACCCCTAGGGCTTTTCCTGCCCCTGGATACCCCCCCCGACCGACTTTACTACCCGGGAGGGGGCCGGGTGGTCCTGGAGTGGGGCCCTTTGCCCAAGCCCAAGCCCTTGGTCCTCCTGGACCCAGGGCACGGGGGAAAGGATACGGGGATTAACCTGGACGGGGTTTGGGAGAAGGACCTAACCCTGGACCTGGCCCGCCAGGTGGCGGCCCAGCTCCCAGGTAGCCGCCTCACCCGGAACCAGGACGCCACCCTTCCCCTCGAGGCCCGCCTAGCCCAGGCGCAAGGGGCGGCGGTCTTCCTCTCCCTCCACGTCACCCGGGGAAGCGCCCTCAACCTCTACCTGCCCAAGGAGCGCTCCCTGACCCTGGCCAAGAACGCCGAAAGCCTCCTCGCCACCGCCCCCGCGGAGCAAAAGGCCCTGCTCAAGGCCTACGCCGGCGACCCCCGCCGCCTTGCCCAGGCCCTGGAAAGCGCCTTTTCCGCCTTGGGCTTGGTCCTAGCCAAGGCGGAGGGCCCCTACGCCCTCACCGACCTTCCCGGGGCGGCGGTCTTGTTGGAAATCGGGGCCGAGCGCCTCAAGACACCCCAGGACCGCCAGGCCCTGGCCGAGGCCATCGCACAGGGCGTCCGAAGCTACCTGGAGGAATGAGCGTGCGCGGACTCTTCACCTTTTGGAACGTCTTTGGTCTCCTCGTCTTCGTCCTGGGAGCCTTCGTGTACTGGAAAAGCGCTGGGAACGAGGCCCCGGGGGCCCTGTCCCTGCCCTCCCCTGGCGAGGCTAAGCCCGAAACCCTGGTCCTGGTCCTCTACCGCCCCGACCCTCCCCGGGGCTTCCTCAAGGAAAGCCAAACCCTCACCCTGGGCCCGGGGGAAAGCCCCGAGGGACGGGCCTTGGCCGTCTGGGCCGAGGCCACCCAGTCCCCCGCCCCCAAGGCCCTCTTCCGCCTGGAAAAGGCCTTGGTGGTGGACCTCCCCGCGGGCTTCGCCCAAGGCCTGGACGCCATGGAAGAGGCCTTCCGGCTTTACAGCCTGGCCTACACCCTCCTCACCACCTTCGGGGCGGAGGAGGTGCGGTTTTTGGTGGAGGGCAAGCCTTCCCCTGGCCTTGCCCACCTGGACCTAACCAAACCCATTCGCCTGCCATGAAGGAAGCCTGGCGCATAGACCGCTTGACCCTGCAAGGGTTCAAGTCCTTCGCCGAGCGCACCCTCTTGGAGTTCCCCGATGCGGTCACGGGCGTCATCGGTCCCAACGGCTCGGGCAAGAGCAACCTGGTGGAGGCCTTGCGCTTCGTCACCGGGGCCCGGGCCCACGAGCTAAGGGGGCAAGAGCTTTCCGCCTTCCTCTTCCACGGGGCGGAAGGCCGGCCCCCCCTGGGCTACGCCGAGGTGCGGCTGGAGCTTTCCCGGGGGCGGGAGCGGCTTTGGGTGGAGCGGCGCATCGAGGGGGAGCGCACCTTCCTCAAGGTGAATGGCCGCCCGGCGAGCGCCAAGGCCTTGGCCCTGCACCTGGCGGGCACGGGCTTAGGTCGGGGCGGGTACGCCATCGTGGGCCAGGGGGAGGTGGGGGCCCTCCTGGAAGCCCCGGAGGAGGTCCTCCTGGCCCACCTGGAGGAGGCTTCCGGCCTCAGGCCCGTGGCCGAGGCGGCCAAGGCCACGGAGGAAAGGCTCAAGGAGGCCTTGGCCCTTCTGGAGGAGCGGGAAAAGGTCCTAGGACAACTGAAGGCGGAGGCGAGCCGCTTGGAACAGGAGGCGGAGCAGGCCGCCCGCGCCCGGGCCTTGGACCTCGAGGCCCTAAGGCTCAAGCGAAGCCTCCTCCTCGCCCGAGCGGAGGAGGCGCAAAAGGACCTGGAAAGGGCCCAAACCCGCCTCCTGGCCCTGGCGGAGGAGGAAGCCCACCTGCAAGGGACGCAAAGGGAGCTTAAGGCGGCGAAGGAGGCCCTAAAGGCCGAGGAGGAAAGCCTCCGGGCCCGCCTGGAGGCAGTGCGCCTCGCCCTGAAGGAGCGGGAGGCCCTGGAAAGGGAGTGTCAGGAGCTTTCCCGCATCCTGAAGGCCCTGGACCGCCCCCCGCCCCAGGACCCCGGCCCCCCCGTCCCCGACCCAGGGGTTCAAGGCGGAGGAGGTGCGGGCCAAGCTCGCCCGGCTCAAAGGGGAAGAAACCCGGCTCCTGGCGGAAAAAAGGCGGTTGGAAGAGGCTTGGCGCCGCTACGAAACGGAAGCCGCCCGCTACGAGGAAAGGCTTCGCCACCACCAAGAAGCCCTGGCGGAGCGGAGCCTTCTGGAACGGGAACTCGCCGAGGCCCAGGAAGCCCTGGCCCGGCTGGCGGAAGCCTGGGAAAGGCGAAAGGCCCTGGAGGCCGCTTTAACCGAAGCCAAGGCCGCCTTGCAAGGGGCCTCGCGGGAGCGGGAAAGGCTGGAAAGGCTCCTGGCGGCGGGCGCCGACCTGCAGGAAGGCCCTAGGCGGGTGCGGGGGCTAAAGGGCATCCTGGGGGTGGTGGCGGACCTGGTGCGGCCCGAGCCCGGGTTGGAGCTGGCCCTGGAGGTGGCCTTGGGCCCCAGGCTCCAGTGGGTCTTGGCCCAAGACGAGGAGGCGGCCAGGGCGGCCATCGCCTCCTCAAGCGGGAAGGAGGGCGGGCCACCTTCCTGCCCATCACCCTCCTTACCCCACCCGCCGCCCCCAACCCCAAGCCCACCCCCGGGCTCCTGGGCCCCGCCTACCGCCTGGCCTCCTTGCGCCTTAAGGGGCTTCCCGAGCGGGCCATCCTCCTCACCCTCCTGGGGGACACCCTGGTCTTCCAGGACCTCGAGGCCGCCCTGGCCCACCGCCGCGCCGGCGGACGGGAGCGGCTTGTGACCCTGGAGGGGGAGGTCCTGGAACGCTCCGGGGCCCTCACCGGGGGAAGGACCAAGGGAAGCGGGGAAACCTTCCTCTTCCGCCGCCGGGTGGAGGCCTTGGCGGAGGAAGAGGCGAAGCTCGCCCAAAGGGTCGCCGAGCTGGAGGCGGCGCTACGGGGCCTCCCTTCCCCCCAAGCCTTCGCCGAGGCCAAGGCCAAGGTGGCCGCTTTGGAAGCCCGGCGCCAAGCTCCCCTCCCCCCGCCGCCCAAACCCCCCACGCCTCCCGAAGGGGCCTGGGACGAGGCCCGCCTAAAAGCCCTGGAAGCGGAACGGGAAGCCTTGGAAGCCCTCCTCGCCCAGGCGGAGGCCCACGAGCGCTACCTTTTCCTCGCCGCCGCCTATAGCGCCTGGCAAAGGGCGAAGGAGGAGGCCGCGCGGGTTAAAGCGCGGCTTGAGGAGCTGGAAAGCCGCCTACAGGCCACCTTGCCCTTGGTGGAAGAGGTTAGGACCCTGGAAGCCCGCCTGGGCCAGGTGCGGCGGGAGCGCCAGGCCCTAGAGGAGAAGGAAGCCCGGGCCCTCACCCAGGCCAACGCCCTCCTGGCGGAGCGGGAGCACCTCCGCCTCCTCATGGCCCGGCGGGAAGCCACCTTGGAGGAGCTTGCCCGGGAGCTTAGCGCCCTGCCCGAGGCCGAGAGGATACCGGGCACCCCCAAAGCCCTTCAGGCCCGGTTGGCCCAGGTGGAAAGGGAGCGGGAGCGCTTGGGCCCGGTGAACGCCTTGGCGGAGCGGGAGCTTTTCGCCCTCAAAGAACGCCTCGCCCGCCAGGAAAGCGAGGTAGCGGAAGCCATGGAGGCCCTCCTCCGCCTGGAAAAGGAGGCTAAAGCGGTGGAGGCCGCCTACGCCGAGCGCCTGAAGGAGAGCTTTCACCGCTTCCAGGAGGCCTTCCGCCAACAGGCCCAGGCCCTTTTGGGGGCGCGGGCCGAGGTGCGGCGGGAAGGGCGGGGGCTTAGGCTGGTGGTGGTGCCCCCGGGCAAGCGCACCCAGGACCTCCGGCTCCTTTCCCTCGGGGAGAAGACCCTGGGCGCCTTGGCCTTCCTCTTCGCCCTGGGGGAGCTCCAAGGGGGGCTACCCTTGGCGGTCTTGGACGAGGTGGACGCCGCCTTGGACGAGGCCAACCTCCTCCGCTTCACCCGCTTTTTGGCCTCGGGGCGGCAGTTCATCCTGGTGACCCACCAAAAGCGCACCATGGAGGCCTGCCAAGCCCTCTACGGCGTCACGGCGGAGGGGGGCATAAGCCGCGTCTACGCCATCCGGAAGGAGGTAACCCATGACCTTTAACACCTACCAGGAAGAGGCCAAGAAGACCGCCCTCTACCCCGAGGCCTACCGCCTCCTCTACCCCACCCTGGGCCTGGTGGGGGAGGCGGGGGAACTGGCCAACAAGGTGAAGAAGGTCCTGCGCGACCAGGGGGGGACCCTGACCCCAGAGGCGCGGGAGGCCATTTTGCAGGAGCTTGGGGACGTGCTTTGGTACGTGGCCCAAGTGGCCACAGACCTGGGGGAAAGCCTCGAGGCCGTGGCCCAGGCCAACCTGGCCAAACTCCGCTCCCGCCAGGCACGGGGTACCTTAGGGGGCTCCGGGGACCACCGATAAAGCGAAACGCCCCTGGGAGAACCCCCAGGAGCGCTCCCACCCCCTTTAGTCAAAGAGGTCAAACAGCTCTAGAAAGCCCTTCCTTTTCTTGTAGGGCTTGCCTTCCTGTCGGTGATAGGCCTCCCGCTCCGCCTCGTACTCCCGCTCCACCTGCCGGACCTCGGCCAGGAGCTTTTCCAGCTCCCCCCGGTCCAGCCACACCCCCCCGCACTGGGGGCAGACGTCTATGAGCACCCCCCGCCGCTCCACCTCCTTCATGCCCACACCGCACTGGGGGCAAAGGAGAAGGGGCATCTACTCCTCCCTCCGGCCCATGAGGAAGCTAGCGTAGTAGAGGATGGTGGCCAAGGAGCTGGCCAAGGCGGCCACGTAGGTCAGCGCCGCCCAGGTGAGCACCTGCCGGGCCGGGCCCATCTCCCGGGCGTCCAGGAAGCCCATGCGCTTCAGGAAGTCCAAGGCCCGCCTCGAGGCGTCAAACTCCACGGGCAGGGTGATGAGCTGGAAGAGGGCCACGGCCAGGTAAAGGTAAAGGCCGAGCTTGGCCAGGCCCAAGGCCCCCACCATGAGCCCCAGGACCACCAGGATGGGGCCCAGGTTGCTCCCCAGGCTCGCTGCGGGCCAGAGGCTCGCCCGCACCCTTAACCAAGCGTAGCCCTGGGCATCCTGCACCGCATGCCCCACCTCGTGGGCCGCCACCGCCAAGGCGGCGAGGCTCGGCGAGGCGTAGTTGGGCTCGGAAAGCCGCACCACCTTGGCGTGGGGGTCGTAGTGGTCGGTGAGGGCCCCCGGCACCGGCTCCACCCGCACGTGGGTGAGCCCGTGGGCGTCCAGGATGGCCCGGGCCACCTGGGCCCCGGTAAGCCCTCGGGCGTTGGCCACCCGGCTAAAGCGGGCAAAAGTGGCCTGCAACCCTCCTTGGATGGCTAGGCTGGCCACGAAGACCAGCCCCATGAGCACAATGGCTAGCACGTCCATGTTTCCCTCCCTGCGGGGTGTAGCAAAAAGCCGAGGCCACCTTTTAGTGGTCTCGCCATGCGCCCAAAGCGCCCCAGCCGACCGGGGAAACCTCCCGTACTGACGACCGGCTGGCCCCCGTAGGGGCGGCTACTCCCCGCAGGCTCCTTTATACCAGAACCCGCCCTCCTTGGCAAGGCGCCCGCGTAGATTGTGGCCGCGGTTCCTTGCATGAACACGCTCAAGGGTATAGTGGGGCTGGGAGGTGAGCATGGGCTACGCACACCCTGAGGTTCTGGTGAGCACGGAATGGGTGCAAGCGCACCTGGACGACCCAAAGGTGCGGGTCCTCGAGGTGGACGAGGACATCCTCCTCTACGACACGGGCCACATCCCCGGGGCCCAAAAGATTGACTGGCAGAAGGACTTCTGGGACCCGGTGGTGCGGGACTTCATCAGCGAGGAGGGGTTCGCCCAACTCATGGAGCGGCTTGGCATCTCCAACGACACCACCGTGGTCCTCTACGGGGACAAGAACAACTGGTGGGCCGCCTACGCCTTCTGGTTCTTCAAGTACAACGGCCACAAGGACGTGCGCCTCATGAACGGCGGGCGGCAGAAGTGGGTGGAGGAGGGCCGGCCCCTCACCACCGAGGTCCCCAGCTACCCCCCGGGCCGCTACGAGGTCCCCTACCGGGACGAGTCCATCCGCGCCTACCGGGATGACGTACTGGAGCACATCCTGAAGGTTAAGGAGGGCAAGGGGGCCCTGGTGGACGTGCGGAGCCCCGAGGAGTACCGGGGCGAGCTCACCCACATGCCCAACTACCCGCAAGAAGGGGCCCTACGGGCCGGGCACATTCCCGGGGCCAAGAACATCCCCTGGGCCAAGGCGGTGAACCCCGACGGCACCTTCAAAAGCCCGGAAGAGCTCAAAGCCCTCTACGAACCCCTGGGCATCACCAAGGACAAGGACGTGGTGGTCTACTGCCGCATCGCCGAGCGCTCCAGCCACTCCTGGTTCGTCCTCAAGTACCTCCTGGGCTACCCCCACGTGAAGAACTACGACGGCTCCTGGACGGAGTGGGGCAACCTGGTGGGGGTGCCCATCGCCAAAGGGGAGGAGTAAGGAAGGCCCCGGGGCTTCCCGGGGCTCTTTCAGTCCACGCTGAAGTAGCGGGCCTCGGGGTGGTGGACCACCAGGGCGCTGGTGGCGTGCTCGGGCTCAAGCTGGAAGCTCTCCGTAAGCCGCACCCCGATACGGGCGAAGCCCATGAGGCGGTCCAGCTTGGCCTGGTCGGCCAGGTCAGGGCAGGCGGGGTAGCCGAAGGAGTAGCGGGCCCCCTGGTAGCCCTGCTGGAAGAGTTTGGGGATCTCCGTGGCGTCCTGGCCGGCGATGCCCCACATCTGCCGCATGCGCTTGTGCCAGTACTCCGCCAAGGCCTCGGTCATCTCCACGGCGAAGCCGTGGACGAAGAGGTAGTCCTGGTAGGCCCCCCCTTCAAAGAGGGCCCGGGCCTTCCTCGCAGGCTCCTCCCCCATGCTCACCAACTGCACCCCAAGCACGTCCCGGGCCCCTTGGGCGTAGGCGGGAAGCCAATCCGCCTCGCTCCCCAAGGGCTCGGCGTGGCGGGGGCGGAAGTAGTCCACGAGGCTCAAGCCCCCGCCCCGCTGCCGGGGAAAGCGGAAGCGCTCCAGCACCTCCCCGGTTTGCGGGGAGAAGACGAGGAGTTCCTCCCCTTCCCGGGCCACGGGGAAGAAGCCGTAAAGCACCTTGGGCCTGAGCCACCCCTCCTCCATGGCCTCCTTGAGGAGGCGGCGGAAAACGGGTTCCGCCTCCCTTTCCACCAGGGCCTGCCACGCCTCCCGGCTCATCCCCTTGCGGCTATACCCCCACTGGCCCCGGTAAAGGGCGAGCTTGTTCACGTAGTGGGCGATGGTGGGAAGGTCCAGGTCCGCTTCCACCCGGACCCCGAAAAAGGGCGGCCTGGGGATGAAGAGAGCCTCCCCCACGGGCTTGGAACGCGCCTCCACCTTGGGCGCCTCCCGCTTGGGGCGGGGGGAAGCCCGTTGGGTGAGCTTGGGGGGAGCCTGGCCCGTGAGCTCTTCCATAAGCCGCAAACCCTCAAAGGCGTCCTCGGCGTAGTAGACGTTGGGGTAGATGGCGCGAAGGTCCTCCTCCACGAAGCTCCTTGTGAGGGCCGCCCCACCCAGGATCACGGGGAGGGTGTAGCCCCGATCCCGCATGTACTCCAGGTTTTCCTTCATCACCTGGGTGCTCTTCACCAAAAGGCCCGACATGCCCACGGCGTGGGGCTTGTGCGCCTCCACCGCCTGCAGGATCTCCTCAATGGGCACCTTGATGCCCAGGTTCACCACCTGGTAGCCGTTGTTGCTCAGGATGATGTCCACCAGGTTTTTGCCAATGTCGTGCACGTCCCCTTTCACCGTGGCCAGGACCATCTTGCCCTTACCCTCGCCCCGCTTTTCCATGTGGGGCTCCAGGTGGGCCACCGCCTTCTTCATCACCTCCGCCGCCTGGAGGACGAAGGGAAGCTGCATCTTCCCCGCCCCGAAAAGCTCCCCCACCTCCTTCATGCCGGCAAGGAGGGGGCCGTTGATGAGGTCCAGGGGCCTGTACCCCTGGCGCAGGGCCTCGTCCAGGTCGGCCTCGAGGCCCCCCTTCCTTCCCTCCACCACCCGCCGCTTGAGCCTTTCCAAAAGGGGCAGGGCCTGGAAGGCGTCCTCCTTGGCCGCGGGGTCTTCCGCATGGGCCTCAAAGTAGGCCATGAAGGCGAGGAGGGGATCATACCCCTCCCGCCGGCGATCGTGGATGAGGTCCAGGGCCAAGGCGTAGGCCTCCTCGGGGATCTGGCTGATGGGAAGGATCTTGCCCGCGTCCACGATGGCGGCGGTGAGGCCCCTCTGCCTCGCCTCGTCCAGGAAGACGGAGTTCAGGACCCGCCGGGCCCGGGGCTTCAGGCCAAAGGAAACGTTGGAAACCCCCAGGATGAACCCCACCCCGGGAAGCCTTTCCCTAAGCTCCTCCAGGGCGAGCAGGGTCTCCTTGGCCAGGGGGCGGCTCTCCTCGTCCCCTTGGGTGATGGGGAAGGTGAGGAGGTCAAAGAGGAGGTCCTCGGGGCGGAAGCCGTGGTGTTCCGTGAGGCGCTCGTACATGCGGAGGGCCACCCGCATCTTCTCCTCCTTGGTCTTGGCCATCCCCTTCTCGTCTATGGCCAAGGCCACCAAGGCCGCCCCGTGGGCCTTGGCCAAGGAGGCCACCCGGTCAAACCGCTCCAGGCCATCCTCCAGGTTGGCGGAGTTCAGGAGGACCCGGCCCGGCAGGTACTTGAGGGCGAGCTCCATGGCCTCGGGGGAGGTGGAGTCCACCATCACGGGCACCGTGACGGCGGTGGCGAGGCTCGGGAGGAGCCACCTGAGGTCTTCCAACTCGTCCCGCCCCGTCCAGGCCACGGAAAGGTCCAGGGCATGGGCCCCTTCCGCCACCTGCTCCCGCGCCAGGGTCAGGATGCCCTCGAGGTCCCGGGCGAAAAGCATCTCCCGGAAGCGCTTGCTTCCCGTGGCGTTGAGGCGCTCCCCCACCAAGAAGAGGCTCGCCTCCTGGCGGAGGGAGACCGCTTGGTACAAGGAGGCCACCTGGGGCGGGAAGGCCTCCGGCCTAGGCCGGGCGGGAAGCCCCTTCACCGCCTCCGCCACCTTGCGGATGTGCTCCGGCCCCGTGCCGCAACACCCCCCCACGGCGTTCACCCCGTACTCCAGGACGAACTTCCGGTGCCACTTGGCCAGCTCCTCCGGGGTGAGGTCGTAGACCACCCTGCCCCCCTCGTTCCGGGGCAGGCCGGCGTTGGGCAGGCAGGCCACGAAGCGGGTGCTGTGGGCCGCGAAGTGGCGCACCTTGCTGTCCATGAGGTCGGGCCCCGTGGCGCAGTTCATCCCCACCACGTCCACGGGAAGGCTCTCCAAGGCGGCCAGGGCCGCCTGTTCATCGGTTCCCACCAGCATGGTCCCCGTGGCCTCAAAGGTCACCTGGACCTGGAGGGGAACCTCCCGCCCCACCTCGGCCATGGCCTCGCGGGCGGCGAGGACGGCTGCGCGCACCTGGAGGATGTCCTGGGCCGTCTCCAAAAGGATGAGGTCCACCCCGCCCCGAAGAAGCCCCCGCGCCGCCTCCTTGTAGGCTTGGTAAAGCTCATCCCAAGCAATCTGCCCCAAGGAGATGAGCTTGGTTCCCGGCCCCAGGGCCCCCGCCACGAAGGCCCCGTAGGGCTCCGCCACCTCCTTGGCGAGCCTGGCCCCCAGGTAAGCGAGGGCCTCCGCCTCCTCCCCAAGCCCGTACTCGGCCAGGACGTGCCTTAGAGCGCCAAAGGTGTTGGTCTCTATCACCTCGGCCCCGGCCTCGAGGTAGGCGCGGTGGATTTCCTGCACCACTTGGGGCCGGGTGCGGTTTAGCACCTCGGGGCAGCCGAAGTAGGCCTCCCCCCCGTAGTCCTCGGGGGAAAGGTCCCGCTTTTGCAGCTCGGTACCCATGGCCCCGTCAAAGACCACGGGCCGCTCCAAAAGCGCCCTCAGGTAGGGGAACTTCCTAGCCCGGGCCTCCTTGTTGTAGCCCAGGCGCACCAACGGGGCATCCCCCCACCCCGCCCCCCCCAGGTGGTGGCGGCAACCGGGACTGCAGGTGTGGACCTCCACCATATCCCGCTAGTGTAGCCAAAAGCGGAGGGCTATGCTAGGCCCATGGACCCCTTCGGCATCCTCTACACCGACCTCTACCAGCTCACCATGGGTCAGGTTTACTTTCGCCTAGGGCTTCACGAGAGGGAAGCGCTCTTTGAAGCCTTTTACCGAAAAAACCCCGACTACGGAGCCCACCAGGCGGGCTACACCGTCTTCGCCGGGCTTGACCCCTTGCTCTCCTGGATGGAAAACGCCCGCTTCGGCGAGGCAGAGCTGGAAGCCCTCCGCGCCTTAAAAAGCCGCTCCGGCAAACCCCTCTTCGCCGAGGACTACCTCCATTACCTGCAGGCCATGGGCGGGTTCTCCGGCCTCACGGTGAGGGCCCTCCCCGAGGGCCGGGTGGCCCACCCCCAGGTGCCCCTTCTCAGCGTGGAAGGCCCCCTCCTCCAGGCCCAGCTCCTGGAAACCGCCCTCTTAAACCGCATCAACTACGAAACCCTCATCGCCACCAAGGCGAGCCGGGTGCGGGAGGCGGCGGGGGAAGAGGCGGTGGTGTTGGAGTTCGGCCTGCGCCGCTCCCCCGGCAAAGGGGGGGAAAGCGCCACACGGGCGAGCCTCATCGGGGGGGCCAACCGGAGTAGCGCCGTGAGCCTCTCCCACCTCCTGGGCCTCCCCGCCTCCGGCACCCACGCCCACAGCCTGGTCCAGGCCTTCTTGGCCTTGGGCTACTCCGAGGAAGACGCCTTCCAGGCCTTCGCCGAGGTCTTCCCCGACGACACCATCCTCCTCCTGGACACCGTGGACACCCTCCACTCCGGCCTGCCCCACGCCATCAAGGTCTTTGAGAACCTGCGGAAGAAGGGACACCGCCCCGTGGGGGTGCGGATTGACTCCGGCGACCTAGCCCACCTGGCCATCCAGGCGGCCAAGGAGCTGGACAAGGCGGGCTTCCCCGACACCCTCATCGTCCTCTCGGGGGACCTGGACGAGCTGGTCATCTGGCAGATCAAAAGCCAGATCCTGGAGGAAGCCCCCCGCTACGGCGTGGACCCAGAGAAGCTCCTAAAGCGCCTGGTCTACGGGGTGGGGACCCGGATGGTGGTCTCCTGGGGCTACCCGGCCTTAGGGGGGGTGTACAAGCTGGTGGCCATCCGGGAAAACGGCACCTGGGCCCCGGCCATGAAGATCTCGGACTCCTTGGAAAAGATCTTGAACCCCGGGCACAAGAAGGTCTACCGGGTGTACGACGGGCGGGGCCTGGCCACGGCGGACCTCCTGGCCACCTTTGAAGAGGAGGTGCGGGAGGACGCCCCCCTCTGCCTCCGCCATCCCACCGACCCCACCAAGCGCCGCACGCTGAACCCCGGGGAGTTCACCCTAGAACCCCTCCTGCAAGAAGCCTTCAGGGGCAAGCGCCTCTTCCCCCCCCTACCCCTCGAGGCCCTGCGGGAAAGGCGTCAAAAGGACGTGGCCCGGCTAGACCCAGGGGTGCGCCGCCTGGTGAACCCCCACATCTACCACGTTTCCCTCACCGAGCGCCTCTTCGCCCTCAAAGAGGCCCTGGTGGCCCGGCTTTCCGGCTAGGCCTAAGAGGCTGTCGTAAAAGTCCTCCACGGCCAGCTACGCGGCCCTAGCCAGCCGCTTCACCAACAAGCGTAGCATGCCCAGATACACCCAGGCCTCGCTCACCCGAGGGTTAGCTTCGTAGTCCTTGGCAAGCCGCCGATTCCGCCCAAGCCAGGCGAAGGTCCGCTCCACCACCCACCGCTTGGGCAAGGGCTTGAACCCCCTCTCCCGCGGAAGCTCCGGCGCCTCCTCCCCCTCCCGCACCCAGACCCCACGCACCCCCGCGTAGGGACGGGCCACCACCTCAAGCTCCAGCCCCAGGGAAGAAGCGAGCCCCTTGAGGCCCCTGTACCCCCAGTCCACAAAGAGCTTCCGCACCCTTGGCCAAAGGGAGAGGTCCATCCCCAGGAGCAAGGCCTCCCCACCCCGCTTATCGTGCTCGTTGGCCGGGTGCACGAAGGCCTTCAGCAAGCGACCCCCCGTGTCCGTCAAGATTTGGCGCTTTCTCCCCTTGACCTTTTTCGCCCCGTCGTTCCCTCGGGGCCCCCTTTTTCCGTGGTCTTGACGGACTGGCTATCCATCACCAGAGCGCTGGGCGAAGCTTGCCTCCCTTCTCGCTCCCGGTCCTGGCGGGCCAGGGCCTGGACGGCCTTCTCCCAAATGCCTTCCTTCTGCCACTTGCGGAAGTAGTGGTAGACGGTGGACCAGTGGGGCAAGTCATGGGGCATAGCCCGCCACTTGATGCCGTTTTCCAGGACGTAAAGGATGGCGTTAACGATTTCTCTCCTCGGCACCTTGGCGGGTCGGCCGCCGGGCTTGGGGGCTGGGATGAGGGGCTCCAGGAGGGCCCACTCCGCATCGCTGAGGTCGCTGGGGTAAGATCGTCTAGAGCTCATCCCTCAAGAATACCACCCTTTTACGACAGCCTCTAAGAAGCCTGCCTGAGTCGGGCCTCCTCCAGGGCCCTCAAGGGGTGGTCCAGGTGGGGCAGGTCCACCACGAGCTCCTTCACCCCGCTCCCCGGGGCCTCAAACATCAGGTCCACCATGGTCTTCTCCAGGATGGCCCTAAGGCCCCGGGCCCCCGTGCCCCGCTTGAGGGCGCGGCGGGCCACCTCCTTGAGGGCCGCCGGGGTAAAGCGGAGCTCAATCCCTTCCATGCGGAAAAGCTCCTGGTACTGCCGCACCAAGGCGTTCTTGGGCTCGGTGAGGATGCGCACCAGGTCGTCCTCCGTGAGGGGGTGGAGCTGGACGATGAGGGGGGCCCGGCCCACGAACTCGGGGATCATGCCAAACTTCACCAGGTCCTCGGGGATGACCTCCAGGGGCTCCTCCCCCTTCTCCTTACCCCCGGTGAAGCCGATGGCGGTGCGGCCCACCCGGGCCTTCACGATGTTCTCCAGGCCCTCAAAGGCCCCGCCCAGGATGAAGAGGATGTTTTTTGTGTTCACCGGGATGAACTCCTGATGGGGGTGCTTCCTTCCCCCTTGCGGGGGAACGTTGGCGATGGTGCCCTCAATGATCTTCAAAAGGGCCTGCTGCACCCCTTCCCCGGAAACGTCCCGGGTGAGGGAGGGGTTTTCCGACTTGCGGGCGATCTTGTCAATCTCGTCAATGTAAACGATGCCCATCTCCGCCCGCTCCACGTCAAAGTCGGCGTTTTGCAGGAGGCGGAGGATGACGTTCTCCACATCCTCCCCCACGTACCCCGCCTCGGTCAAGGTGGTGGCGTCGGCGATGGCGAAGGGCACCTCCAGGAAGCGGGCCAGGGTTTCCGCAAGGAGGGTCTTCCCCGTGCCCGTGGGTCCGATGAGGAGGATGTTGGCCTTGCCGATCTCCGCCTCGGGGTGGAGGAGGCGCTTGTAGTGGTTGTAGACGGCCACGCTCAAGGCCCGCTTGGCCGCCTCCTGGCCCACCACGTACTGGTCCAGGTGGGCCTTGATCTCCTGGGGCTTGGGCAGGCGGCTCGGCCCCTTGGGCTTGGCGCTTTCCCCCCGAAGAATCTCCTGGGCCCGGGCCACGCAGTCTTCGCAGATGAAGACGTCCTCCAAGGGGCTTTCCAGAAGCCTTCCCGTGTCGGGCGGGCGCAGGCCGCAGAAACTGCAGTGGGGCCTAGGCTTCCTCACGGGTCACCACCTGGTCAATGAGGCCGTATTCCAAGGCTTCTTGCGCCGAGAGGTAGTAGTCCCGGTCCGTGTCCTTTTCCACCTTTTCCAAGGGCTGGCCGGTGTGCTTGGCCAGGATCTCGTTCAGAAGCCTCTTAGCCTTGAGGATTTCCTGGGCCTGGATGGCGATGTCGCTGGCCGTGCCCCGGGCTCCGCCCCAGGGTTGGTGGATCATCACCTTGGAGTGGGGCAGGGCGTAGCGGCGCCCCTTCTCCCCAGCGGCCAGGATCACCGCGGCCATGCTGGCGGCAAGCCCGATGACGATGGTGGAAACCGGGGCCCGGACGAACTGCATGGTGTCGTAAATGGCAAGCCCGGCGTCCACCTCGCCCCCGGGGGAGTTGATGTAGAGCTTGATCTCCTGGTTGGGGTTTTGCGCGTCCAGGAAGAGGAGCTGGGCCACCACGGTGTTGGCCACCTGGGCGTCAATGGGGGTGCCCAGGAAGATGATGCGGTCCTTGAGGAGGCGGGAGTAAATGTCGTAGACCCGCTCGCCGCGGGCGGTCTGCTCTATGACGTAGGGTATGACCATACCGTTTTTCATTCTAAGGGGAAGCCCAGGGGGAAATCCCCCCCTGGGCCACCATGCCCCCTTAGGGGAGCTCCGCCAGGGCCTGGCGCACCGCCTTGTCCTGGAGGTGGGCCGCCCGCAACCGGGCAAGGCCCCGCTCCCCGAACTGCCGCCGGAGCTCTTGCAGGGAGAGGCCGTAGGAGCGGGCCACCGCCTGCAAGTAGGCCTGCCACTCCTCCTCGGATAGCTCGGGCTTTAGCTCCTCGGCCAGGCGCTCCTTGGCCAAGGAGCGGCGCACCCGTTTGAGGGCTTCCTGGCGCAACTCCTCCTTAAACTTCTCCAGCTCGCCCCGCTCCTCCAGGGCCTTGAGGTAGGCCTCGAGGCCAACCCCTTGCCGGTAGAGGTCCTCCGCCAGGTGCTCCAAAAGGTGGCGCTCCTCCGCCTCCAGCATGGAGGGGGGGATGTCCGCCTCCATCCCCTCGGCCAGCTTTTCCAAAAAGGCCCGCTCCCGGGCCTCCTGGTAGGCCGCCTCCGCCTGGCGCTTGAGGCTTTCCCGCACCTTGGCCTTGAGGTCTTCCAGGCTTTCCGCCTCGAGGGTCTTGGCAAACTCCTCGTCCAGCTCGGGAAGCTCCAGAGTCTTGACCTCCAAGACCTCGGTCTTCACCTCCCGCACCTTCTCGCCCCGCTCGTTCAGCACCGGCACCAGAACCTCGTCCCCCGCCCGCTTGCCCAAAAGGGCCTCCCGCACGTGGGGCAGGGCCTTGGAAAGGTCAATGGGAAACTCCGCCCCCTCCTCCGTGCGCACGAAGACGTGGTCGCCTTCCTGGGCCTCCCGCTCCACGGGAACCAGCTCGGCGTAGCGCTGGCGGAGCTCCTCCAGGGCCCTTTCCACCATCTCCTCGGTCACCTCGGGAGAGGGCACCTCCAAGGTGAAGCTCCGCCAGTCGGGGAGCTTCACCTCTGGGTAGTTCTCCACCTCGGCCACGTAGCGGAAGCCCTCCCCCTCCTTGAGCTCCTCCTCCACCACCCGGGCGGCCACGGGGGTAAGGCCCAGCTCCCGCACCGCTTCGGGGTAGGTTTCCTCCACCAAGCGCTCCTTGAGGTCGGCCAGAAGCTCATCCCGCCCCAAGCGGGCCTCCACCACCTTCAAAGGGGCCTTTCCCGGGCGGAAGCCAGGGATCCGCACCCGCTTGGCCAGGTCCTTTAGGAGGGCCTGGTAGCTCTCCTCCACCCTCTTCGCCGGGACTTCCACCCGGACCTTCACCAGATAGCCGGAACGCTCCAGGATCTCCGCCACGCCACACCTCGCAGTTGGGGAAGGGCCCCGCCCGGTTGGTGCGAGGAGCGGGACTTGAACCCGCACGGGTTGCCCCACCGGATCCTAAGTCCGGCGCGTCTACCGGTTCCGCCATCCTCGCATGGGGGCGAGGCCCCCCCTTCAAAATACCACCCCTTGCGGGGTGGTGGTTTTGGGGTGAGCGATGGGACTTGAACCCACGACCCCCGGATCCACAGTCCGGTGCTCTAACCAGCTGAGCTACGCTCACCACGCTCAGCATCCGCCATTCTAAGGAGCTATCTCGCCTCCGTCAAGGCCTGAAGCCCGCCCTCCAGGCTCATGGCCTCGTAGCCTTCCGCCTCCAGGTAGAGGGCCGCCACCTGGCTCAAAAGCCCCTTCTCGCACACCAAGAGGAGGGGAACCTTAGGCAGGCCGTGCTCGCCCTTTTGAATCTTTTCCAAAGGGACCCACTCCGCCGGGAAGGGCAAGGGGGTGTTCCTCCGGTCGGCGGGGCGGACGTCCACCACCTTCACCCCTTGGGCCAAGAGGGCGGGAAGCTCCTCGGGGCGCACCTTGCGCATGGCCTGAGTATAGCCGGGGCCGGGGCCCGGGGCCTATGGCAACTCTATGCATATATACCCGGCTTTACCGCATAATCTTCGCAGATGGCCCTTGGATGTGCCCCGGGTATGTGGTAAGCTCTTTCACCGGGTACGCGATGCCGCCGAGAAGAGACCTTAAGAAGATCCTCATCATCGGTTCGGGACCCATCACCATCGGACAGGCCGCCGAGTTTGATTACTCCGGCACCCAAGCGGTGAAGGCGCTAAGGGGAGCGGGGTACGAGGCCATCTTGGTGAACTCCAACCCCGCCACCATCATGACCGACCCCGAGCTGGCCGAGCACACCTACGTGGAACCTCTAACCCTGGAGTCCTTGGAAAGGATCCTGGCCAGGGAGCGCCCCGACGCCCTCCTCCCCACCCTGGGGGGCCAGACCGCCCTCAACCTCTCCATGGCCCTTTACGAGGAAGGAATCCTGGAGCGCTACGGGGTGGAGCTCATCGGGGCCAAGGCGGAGGCCATCAAGAAGGGGGAGGACCGGGAAGAATTTCAAAAGGCCATGCGGAGGATCGGCCTCGAGGTGCCCCGTGGCCTCATGGTGGGAAGCGTGGAGGAAGGGCTCCACTTCGCCCGGGAGGTGGGCTACCCCGTGGTGGTCCGCCCCTCCTTCACCCTGGGGGGCACAGGGGGCGGCATCGCCCGAAGCGAACAAGAGCTCGTGGAGGTCCTGGGACGGGGCCTCGCCCTCTCCCCGGTGCACACCGCCTTGGTGGAGGAATCGGTCCTGGGATGGAAGGAGTTTGAGCTAGAGGTGATGCGGGACCACGCCGATACCGTGGTCATCATCACCAGCATTGAAAACGTGGACCCCATGGGGGTTCACACCGGGGACTCCATCACCGTGGCCCCGGCCCAGACCCTCTCCGACGCCGAGTACCAAAGGATGCGGGACGCCGCCAAGGCGGTGATCCGGGAAATCGGGGTGGACACGGGGGGGTCCAACATCCAGTTCGCCGTGGACCCCAAGACGGGCCGCCAGGTGGTGATTGAGATGAACCCCCGGGTCTCCCGTTCCAGCGCCCTCGCTTCCAAGGCCACGGGCTTCCCCATTGCCAAAATCGCCGCCCTTCTGGCGGTGGGCTACCGCCTGGACGAGCTTCCCAACGACATCACCCGCAAGACCCCCGCTTCCTTTGAGCCCACCATTGACTACGTGGTGGTGAAGATTCCCCGCTTCGCCTTTGAGAAGTTCAAGGACCTTCCCAACACCTTAGGGGAGCTCAAGGACGAGCTCACCACCCAGATGAAGTCCGTGGGCGAGGTGATGGCCATGGGCCGCACCTTCAAGGAGGCGCTTCTAAAGGCCCTCAGGGGGCTAGAGCGGGACGTGCGGGCCCTGGCTGGGGTGCGCACGGAGGACCTGGAGAAAAAGCTTTACCCCAACCCCGACCGCATCTACGCCGTGCTGGAGCTCCTCAGGCGGGGCATGCCCGTGGAGGAGCTTTACCAGGCCACCCGCATTGACCCTTGGTTCCTCCACCAGATGCGGGAGATCGCAGAGGCGGAGGCTTGGCTCAAGGACCACCCTCCCAAGGACCGGGAGGACTGGCGCTTTTACAAGGCCTTGGGCCTGCCTGACCGGCGCCTGGGCGAGCTTTTGGGCCGGGGGGAGGAGGAGGTGCGGGCCGAGCGCAAGGCCCTGGGGGTGGCCCCCGTCTACAAGACGGTGGACACCTGCGCCGCCGAGTTTGAGGCCTACACCCCCTACCACTACTCCACCTACGAGGAGGAGGACGAGGTCTGGCCCTCGGAGAAGCCCAAGGTGGTGATCCTGGGCTCGGGGCCCATCCGCATCGGGCAAGGGGTGGAGTTTGACTACGCCACGGTGCACGCCGTCTGGGCCTTGAAGGAGGCGGGGTACGAGACCATCATGGTTAACTCCAACCCCGAAACGGTCTCCACCGACTACGACACCGCCGACCGCCTCTACTTTGAGCCCCTGACCCTCGAGGACGTCCTCAACCTGGTGGAGCACGAAAAGCCCCTGGGGGTGATCGCCACCTTGGGGGGGCAGACGCCCCTGAAGTTGGCCAAGGGGCTAGAGGAGGCCGGGGTGAAGCTTCTTGGCACCCCCTACGCCGCCATCCACAAGGCGGAAGACCGCCAAGCCTTCCACGAACTCTGCCAGACCCTTGGCATCCCCCAGCCCGAAGGGAGGGTGGCGAAGGGCCCAGAGGAGGCCTTGCGGCTTGCCCGGGAGCTCGGCTTCCCCCTCCTCGCCCGGCCCAGCTACGTCCTGGGGGGGCGGGCCATGCGGGTCCTTCGGGACGAGGGGGAGCTTCTGCGCTATCTGGAAGAAGTCTACGCCCCCTTGGAGGAAAAGCCCTCCATCCTCCTGGACCGCTACCTGGATGGGGCCTTGGAGCTGGACGTGGACGCCCTTTCCGATGGGGAAGCGGTGATGATCGCCGGGGTGATGGAGCACGTGGAGCGGGCCGGGGTCCACTCCGGGGACTCCGCCACGGTCCTGCCCCCCGTGCACCTCTCCCCCACGGCCCTCGCCAAGGTGAAGGACTACACCCGCCGCCTGGCCCTGGCCCTGGGGGTGAAGGGGCTTTTGAACGTGCAGTACGCCGTGGTGGGGGAGGAGGTGTATATCCTCGAGGCCAACCCCCGGGCGAGCCGCACCGTGCCCTTTGTGTCCAAGGCCATCGGCGTGCCCTTGGCTAAGCTCGCCGCCCTCATCGCCGTGGGGAAGACCCTGAAGGAGCTCGGGGTGAAGGACTTGGAGCCCGTGCCCCCCTACTACGCCGTGAAGGAGGTGGTGATCCCCTGGCTCAAGTTCCCCGGGGTTATCCCCGTCCTGGGCCCGGAGATGCGCTCCACGGGCGAAAGCATGGGGATAGACGAGGACCCCTACCTGGCCTACTACAAGGCGGAGCTCGGGGCTGGGCAAAAGCTTCCTTTGGAAGGCCGGGTGCGCTTCATCGGGGAAGGGCTTCGCCCCGAGGAGCAAGACCGCCTGGAGGCGCTCAAGCGGGCGTACCGGGAGGTGGGGTTTAGCGTGAGCGAGGAGGACTACCACCTCCTCATCAGCCCCGTGCCCCACCCCGAGCTCCGGAGGGCGGTGGAGAAGGGCCTCCCCTTCATCACCACCCTGGAAGGGGCTTGGTGGAGCCTGAAGGCCATCCTGAAGGCGCGGGAAAAGGAACTAGGGGTGAGGAGCCTCCAGGAGTGGCACGCCCGGCTCAAGGCGGGTGTACAATAGGCGCCAATGAAGCTCATCATCGCCATCGTGCAGGACACGGACGCCCCCGGCCTCACCAAGGCCCTCTTGGAGCGGGGCCTCCAGTCCACCAAGCTGGCCTCCACGGGAGGCTTCCTGCGGGAAGGGAACACCACGCTGCTCATCGGGGTGGAAGACGAGCGGGTGGCGGAGGTTCTTGACCTGGTGCGGGAGAAGTGCCGCACCCGCACCCGCCTGGTGACCCGGGGCCTTCCCCTCTCCGAGGCCCCTGACCCCTTCCTGGCCCAACCCGTGGAGGTGCAGGTGGGAGGAGCCGTGGTCTTCGTCCTGCCGGTGGAAGGCTTCTTCAAGGTATGAGGGGGCTCGTTTCCCTGGCCTTGGCCTTGGGCCTGGCCATGGCCCAGATCGCCCGGCCCGTGGAGGGCTTCTCCCAAACCTTAGGCGCCCCGCCCCCTGGGGGCAAGGTGGCGGTGGAGACGAAAAACGGCCGCCTCCTGGCCGCAAGCTACGAGGGCCCGGAGGACCCCGCCTTCGTGGGTCTGCTTCTGGAAAAGGCCACGGGCCTTCCCTTCTCCCTCCCCTTCCAGAAATGGTACCGGCAAAACGCCCCGCTCCTTAGGGGGCGCGCCCTCACCCTGACCCCGGAAGACGCCTTTTGGCTGGAGCTCTCCTTCGCCGAGCCCTTCCGTGCCCGGGTGGCCCCGAGGGCGGTGGAGGAGGCCGCCTTAGGCCCTGAACGCCATCTCCTGGGGACTGCCGGGCCCATCCTGCGGGTGTTCTCCGACTTTCAATGCCCCTTCTGCCAGCGCCTGGCCAGGGAAGTCCTTCCCGAGCTCAAGGCCCAGGCCCTAAGGGGCGCCCTGCGGGTGAGCTACCGCCACTTCCCCTTGAAGGAAATCCACCCCGAGGCCCTGCCCGCGGCCATCGCCAGCGAGTGCGCCGCAGAGCAAGGGGCCTTTTGGCCCTACCACGACCGCCTCATGACGGGGCGGCTTGGGAACTACCGGGCCCTGGCCCGGGAACTGGGCCTAAAGGAGGAAGCCTTCGCCCGGTGCCTGGAAGACCCAGCGGTGAAAGGGCTCGTGGAGGGGGAAAGAACCCTCGCCCTCCGCCTGGGCCTTCGGGGCACCCCCACCGCCTTCGCCGGCCCCTACTGGGTCCCCAACCCCTTTGACCTACCGCGGGTACTGGACTACCTGGAACTCGCCCGCTAAAGTGGGCGGGGTGGAAGGCGAGCTCTTTCTCCTCAAAGACAGCAAAGGCCGCGCCTTCCTGGTGCGCCTCAAGGCGGGCGGGGTCTTCCACCACCACAAAGGAAGCGTCCCCCACGAGGCCATCCTCCAGGCGGGCCCCGGAGGCATGGTGCGGACCCACCTGGGCGAGCCCCTTTCCGTCCACCGCCCCACCCTGGAGGAGTACGTCCTCCACATGAAGCGGAGCGCCACCCCCACCTACCCCAAGGACGCCAGCGCCATGGTGACCCTCCTAGACCTGGCCCCGGGGATGCGGGTCCTCGAGGCGGGCACGGGCTCGGGGGGGCTCACCCTCTTCCTGGCCCGGGCGGTGGGGAAGGAGGGCCTGGTGGAAAGCTACGAGAAGCGGCCCCACCACCTGAAGCAAGCGGAGGAGAACGTGAAGGCCTTCTGGCAGGTGGAAAACGTGCGCTTCCACGCCCAGGGCCTGGAGGAGGCGGAGCTTCCCCAGGAGGGCTTCCACGGCGTGGCGCTGGACCTCATGGAGCCCTGGAAGGTGCTGGGCAAGGCGGCGGAGGCCCTGATGCCGGACCGCTTCCTGGTGGCCTACCTCCCCAACATCACCCAGGTCCTGGAGACGGTGCGGGCGGCGGAGGGGCTACCCCTTCGGCTGGAGAGGGTCTTGGAGGTGGGCTGGCGGGAGTGGGAGGTGCGGCTCCCCGTGGCCCACCCCCGCTTCCAGCAGGTGGGGCACACGGCGTTTTTGGTGGTCTTTCGCAAATGGAAGGCCTCCTGATCCACGCCCTTTTGCGGGAGCTTCAGGGCGAGCTTCCCGCCCTCCACCTCGGCCTCGCCTTCCCCGACGAGGGCACCTTGGCCGTGCTCCTCAAGGGGAAAACGGGGCGGATCTTCAACCTGGTCCTCCACTACCGACCGCCCAACCCAAGCCTGGTCCTGGAGGAGGGGACCATCCTGGGGGAGCCCAAAACCCCTTTCCAGCGGCAACTCGCCGCCCGGGTCAAGGGGGCTTTAACGCGGGCGGAGCAGCTCAAACTGGACCGGGTGGTCTTCCTCCACTTCGCCGGGGAAAAGGGCTTCGTGGACACGCCCCCTTCCATCCTGGTCTTTGAGGCCACGGGGCAGAACGCCAACCTCCTTCTCCTGGACGAGGGGGGAACCATCCTAGGGGTGGACCGGGTCATCACCAAGGAGGTGAACCGCTACCGGGAGCTCCGCCCCGGCCTCCCGTACACCCCCCCGCCCCCCTACGCCAAGCTGGACCCGAGGACATTAACGGAGGAAGACCTAAGGGTGCTTTTGGGAAAGCCCCTCAAGGAGGTGGTGCGCCACGTTGACGGGGTGGGGCTGGAGCTCATGCGGGAGCTCGCCCGCCGGGCCGGGCTCACGCCGGAAAACCCCTTGGGGGAGGAGGAGCTCAAGGCCCTGCACCGGGCCCTAAAGAGCCTGGTGGAAGACCCCACCTTGCGCACGGAGCTTTCCGAGGAGCTCCGCCTCAAGTGGCAGGAGGAGGAGAAGGAGGCCCTGAGGAAGCCCCTCCTCGAGGCCCTGGCGCGGGAGGCCAGGACGCTTCGGGCCCGGCTCGCCGACTACCACAAGGCCCTGGAGCGGCTGGAGGAGGCGGAGGCCCTCAGGCAAAAGGCCGACCTCCTCCTGGCCCGGCTCAAGGAGGTGCCCAAGGGGGCAAGCGGGGTGATGCTGGAGGGCTTTGACAGCAAGCCCGTGGAGGTCCCCTTAGACCCCGCCCTTTCCCCTCAGGAAAACGCCAAGAGGCTGTACGAGCGGGCCAGGCGGCTTGAGGAGCTGGCGGAGCGCGCCCTGGACCTCATCCCCAAGACGGAGGCCAAGCTAAAGGCCCTCGAGGCGGAGATGGCCCGGGTGAAGGCGGCGGACCTCCAAACCCTCCTCGCCCTCTCCCAAAGGCCCAAGGAGGGCAAAGGGCCCCGGCTTGGCCTCCGCTACACCTCGCCCTCCGGCTTCCCCGTCCTGGTGGGGCGGAACGCCAAGGAAAACGATCTCCTCACCCGCCTCGCCCACTCGGAGGACCTCTGGTTCCACGCCCAGGGCGTGCCGGGAAGCCACGTGATCCTGAAGGCTGAGGGCAAAAACCCGCCCCTGGAAGACCTCCTCTTCGCCGCCCAGCTCGCCGCCTACCACTCCAAGGCCCGGGGGGAGCGGCAGGTGCCCGTGGATTACACCCGCAAGAAGCACGTGTGGCGGCCCAGGAAGGCGGCCCCCGGCCAAGTCCTCTACACCCAGGCCAAGACCCTCTTTGTGGAAGGCACGCTCCCGGAGGGCGCCCAAGGGGAGGAAGCGTAGGCACCCCATCCAGGCCCTACAAGCCCCCCTGCCCTATCCACCCCGATGAGTGGAACGTGGGTCAAAGCTCTGCTTCGGGATGCGTATGCCCTTTGCTTCCAGTTCTGTTAGCCATTTCCGACTTTGATAGTTACTTTCGCAGCTCGTCTAGATTTAGGCGCAAAGGCACGTTTGGCACTTTCTCATAGTGAAGTGAGCTCCGCAAGGTTTTTCTATGGTAAGTATATACTGAGTGCATCGTTGCGCTCATCTGCTATAATGGCCTTGTCCGAGGCTCGGACGGGGGACCTTGAAAGCCAGTTTTGCCCTTGGGGAAGGTGAATATGCGATTTTACCTTCTCATCGCCCCTTCCGCAAGCAAGTTTTCATCGGGTTAAACCCCCAAAAACGGCCTTTATACGGCTTATGCATATTCCAAACTTCATCTTTCTCACAAACCCCCCCTCCAAGACCAACGTCCAGGACGAGATTATGAGAGGGGTGCTGTTGCACGAGATGCTTCCCCGTAAGGGGATTGATACCACTTAACTGGAGGGCGACCACGGGTAATTTCGTACTTGAAGTTGCACGAGATGCTTCCCCGTAAGGGGATTGATACAGTCTTCCCCCCAAGCGGCGAGAGAAGGAAGGTGGCCCCTTGAGGCCTCCTCCGGGCATTGTCCGGCGCCGGGTTCTCCCCTAAACTTAGACCCCGTGAAGAGGGTGATGTTCCACGCCAAGATCCACCGGGCCACCGTGACCCAAGCCGACCTTCACTACGTGGGCTCGGTGACCGTGGACCAAGACCTCCTGGACGCCGCCGGCATCCTGCCCTACGAGCAGGTGGACATTTACGACATCACCAACGGGGCCCGGCTCACCACCTACGCCCTTCCCGGCCCCCGGGGCTCGGGGGTGGTGCAGATTAATGGGGCGGCAGCCCACCTGATCAAGCCGGGGGATTTGGTGATTCTGGTGGCCTATGGCGTCTTTGACGAGGAGGAGGCCAAGGCGCTCAAGCCCACCGTGGTCCTGGTGGACGAGAAAAACCGCATCCTGGAGGTCCGCAAAGGGTGAGCCGCCTCAAGCTCTACCTGGAACTGGTGCGCTTTGAGCACACCCTTTTTGCCCTTCCCTTCGCCTACGCCGGGATGTTCCTGGCGGCGGGCGGCTGGCCCGGATGGGGCACTTTTTCCCTCGTCACCCTAGCCATGGTGGGCGCGAGGACCATGGCCATGGCCCTAAACCGGCTCATTGACTGGCGCATAGACGCCCTGAACCCCCGCACGCAAAACCGCCACCTGCCCAGGGGGCTGGTGAAGCCTTGGGAAACCCTCTTTTTGGCCCTTTTGGGCCTTTCGCTTCTGGTCCACGCCGGGCTTTCGCTAAACCCCCTCACCGCCAGGCTCCTCCCGGTGGCGGTCTTTTTCCTCACCTTTTATAGCTACACCAAGCGCTTCACCTGGCTCTGCCACTACGTTCTGGGCCTCACCATCGGGGCGGCCGCCGCCGGGGGGTGGATCGCCGTCACGGGAAGCTTCGCCCCCACCGCCTACTGGCTTTGGGCGGGGGTGGGGCTTTGGATCGCCGGCTTTGACATCCTCTACGCCACCCAGGACTACGCCTTTGACCGGGCCTTTGGCGTAAAGAGCATCCCGGCCCGCTTCGGCATCCCCAAGGCCCTCGCCATCGCCCGCCTTACCCACCTCCTGGCCTGGCTCGCCTTCTTCCTGGCCGGCCTGAGCTACGGGGCGGGGCCCCTTTACTTCCTTGGGCTTTTCCTCGTGGGCGGGCTTCTCCTTTGGGAACACCGCCTGGTTTCCCCGGAGGACCTCTCCAAGGTGGAGGTTGCCTTTTTCCAGGCCAACGTGGGGGTGAGCCTGGGAATGTTCCTCTTCATCCTCTTGGACCTGGCCTTCGTGAGATAGGCTTAGGGCATGGAGGGCCTAAAGCGGCAGGCAGAGGCCGCTATCCGGGAGTTCTTGGAGCTTTTCCCCATGCCCCGGGGAAGCCTCTTCGTCCTGGGGGGCTCCACCAGCGAGGTCCTGGGGGAAAAGGTGGGCACAAGGCCGAGCCTGGACGTGGCTGAGGCCATCTTGGAGGGGCTTTTGCCCCCTCTCCTGGAGCGGGGGGTGCACGTGGCCGTCCAGGGGTGCGAGCACCTGAACCGGGCCCTGGTGGTGGAAAGGGAGACGGCCCGGGCGTATGGCCTCGAGGAGGTCACGGTCTTCCCCCACCCCAAGGCCGGGGGCGCCCTGGCCACGGTGGCCTTCCTCCGCTACCAGGACCCGGTGGTGGTGGAGTCCCTAAAGGCCCAAGCCCACGGGGGAATGGACATCGGCGGGGTCCTCATCGGCATGCACCTGAGGCCCGTGGCCGTGCCCCTGCGCCTTTCCGTGCGCAAGCTGGGGGAAGCGGTCCTCCTCGCCGCCAAGACCCGGCCCAAGCTCATCGGGGGGGCACGGGCGGTCTACACCCGGGAGGAGATGCTCAGGAAGCTGGAAGAATATCGTTAAGGGCCTCCCTGAACAAGGCCGCCACCCCCAGGGCCTCGTAGCGGTCGTAGGCGCCCATGAGGGAAAGGCGGAAGATCTTGCCCTTCAAGGGCCCCTGCCCCCCGGCGATCACCGCTCCCCGCTTGGCAAAGGCTTCCTTCACCGCCCCGTAGGGCACCCCCTCGGGCAGGTAGAAGGCGGCCACGGCGGGGCTTCGCACCTCGGGGACCGCCTCTAGCCCAAGCTCCTCCCCCACCCGGTAAAGGAGCTCGTTCTGCCAGGCTTTGAGGGCGAGGTGGGCCTCCAGGTTTGGCAAAGTGGCCTCCAACACCGCCCCCACCGCCCCCACCAGGTTGATGGCGGGGGTCCAGGCGCTCTCCCCTTCCCGTTGCGCCCTCAGTTCCCGCGCCAAGTCCAGGTAGTAGCCCCGGGGCTTTAGGCGCTCCAAGGCCCTTGGGGAAAGGGCCACAAAACCGAGGCCCGGGGGGCACATGAGGCCCTTTTGGCTTCCCGAGGCGGCGGCGTCCACCCCGTGGGCCTCCAGGGCCACCTCCCGCACGAGGAGGCTCGTCACCATGTCCGCCCCCACCAGGCCCTCGGGGTTTTCCGCCTTGAAGGCCCGGGCCAGGGCGGGAAGGTCCACCAGGGCGCCGGTGGAGGTCTCCGAGTGGACCAAAAGGAGCCCCTCAAAGCCCCTCCGGGCCACGTCCTCAGGCCGGGGCACCCGCCCATAGGGAAGGTCCAGGCGCTCCGCCTGAAGCCCCGCCGCCTGGGCGATCTCGTAAAAGCGCTCGGAGAACTTGCCGTAAACGGGTACCAAAACCCGCTCCCCGGGGGCGAAGAGGTTTTGCACCAGGGCCTCCATGGCCAGGGTGCCGCTCCCCGTGAGGATGAGGACCTCCCCTGCCGTGCCGAAGGCATTTTGCAAAAGGGTGCGCGCCTTCAGAAAAAGGGCCCGGGCGGGCTCGGTGCGGTGGTGAAGCTGGGGCCGGGAAAGGGCCTCCAGGGCCTTGGGGTGAAGCCGTACAGGACCTGGGGTCAGGAGCCACTCCATGGGAAAAGTGTATCGTAGACCCGTGGACCTGGCCCTCCGCTTCCGCGCCCCCGCCTCGGGCGAATACCTGTTACCTCTACCCCAAGACCTGCCTGGGCAGGCGGTGGAAGACCTCTTCCTTTCCCGCAAACCCCAGGAGCTGTACGAAGCCCGGGGAAACCTCCTAGCCCGCTTCGCCCTCGAGGAAGGGGAAGCCCTCGAGGCCCGCTTCCGCCTAAAGGCCCACCCCTTACGGGAAAGCCCCCCGTGGGGCAAGGCCCTCCTCAAGGAACCCCCGGAGGCCTGGCCTGGAATTTTAGCCCACCGGGGGCACAAGGTGGAAAGGGCCTTGGGCTTTTTGCTTTCGGGAAAGCTCCACTCCTGGTTTTTGGTGGATGGCCTTCCCCTAGACCCCCACCTCTTCCAAGCCCTCCAGGAAAACCCCGCCCACCTCCTGCCCCTGGGGGTGGCCCCCGACCCAAAGGCCTACCTGGGGGGGCACGAGGGGCGGCGCCTCCTTCTCCTCAAGACCCCCTGGCCGGGGGAGGAGGAACCCTTATGGCAAGAACTGCGCGCTTTGCGGCCCGATCCGCTACCGCCCCTACGGGCCTTGGCCTTCGCCTCTTTGGGCCTCTCCGCCTTGGGCCTCGCCACGGGGCCTTGGCCCTACCTTCCCTATTTGGGGCTTCTCGCCCTCCGACAAGGCCCGGCCTTGAAAGCGGTCTTTCTAAGGAGCCCCCGCCACGCCTTAGAAAACCTCCTCTTCCACGCCTTCGCCCTCTCGGTGACCCTAGCCCCGGCCCCCGGGCTTGGCCTGGCCTACCTCGCCCTCTTCCTGTGGAACCGGCTTAAGCCTTCTTCCGCAACTCCTCCAGAATCTCCCGAAGGAGCCTGACCTCCTCCGGGGGCTCGGGCGGGGCCGCCGGCGCCTCTTCTCTCTTCATGCGCCTTTGCACCTCCTGCACGGGCACCACCACCAGGAAGTAAATGGCCGCCGCCACCACCACGAAGTTCAAGAGGGCGTTGATAAACTTGCCCAAGGCGACGGGCCCAAGCCTCACCGCCGAGAAGTCGGGCGCGCCCCCCAGGGCCCCAATCAAGGGGGTGAGGACGTCCGCCACCAGGGAGTTCACCACCTGGCCAAAGGCGCCGCCAATAACCACCGCCACCGCCAAATCCACCACGTTGCCCCGCATGAGAAAGCTCTTGAACCCCTGCAACATAAATCCCTCCCCAAAGGACCAAGGTTTGGTACCGGTTTGGTACCTGGTCCTCCCAGACTACAACATCCACCTGGGAAAACCCCGTTAAAATGGGTCCGACCCCCGATGGGCCCAAAGGTGGCTCAAAGCGTGGGGCCAAGGAGGTTTGCATGGCTAAGGTCAGGCTGGAGCACGTGTGGAAGCGCTTCGGCAAGGTGGTGGCCGTCAAGGACTTCAACCTGGAAACCGAGGACGGGGAGTTCGTGGTCTTCGTGGGGCCCTCGGGCTGCGGCAAGACCACCACGTTGCGCATGATTGCCGGCCTCGAGGAGGTCTCTGAGGGGAAGATCTTCATCGGGGACCGCCTGGTCAACGACGTCCCCCCCAAGGACCGGGACATCGCCATGGTCTTCCAGAACTACGCCCTTTACCCCCACATGAACGTCTACGAGAACATGGCCTTCGGGCTGCGCCTGCGCCGCTACCCCAAGGACGAGATTGACCGCAGGGTGAAAGAGGCGGCCCGCATCCTGAAGATTGAACACCTCCTCAACCGCAAACCCCGGGAGCTCTCCGGCGGGCAGCGCCAGCGGGTGGCCATGGGCAGGGCCATCGTGCGGGAGCCCAAGGTCTTCCTCATGGACGAGCCCCTTTCCAACCTGGACGCCAAGCTAAGGGTGGAGATGCGGGCCGAGATCGCCAAACTGCAAAGGCGGCTTGGGGTCACCACCATTTACGTGACCCACGACCAGGTGGAGGCCATGACCCTGGGCCACCGCATCGTGGTGATGAAGGACGGGGAGATCCAACAGGTGGATACCCCCCTTAACCTCTACGATTTCCCCGCCAACCGCTTCGTGGCCGGGTTCATCGGTAGTCCCTCCATGAACTTCATCCGCGCCCGGGTGGAAGCCCAGGGGGACAAGGTCTACCTCTTCGCCCCAGGCTTCCGCATCCGGGTGAACCCTGTCCTGGCCCAGGCCCTTCGCCCCTACACCGGGAAGGAGGTCTGGATGGGCATCCGCCCCGAACACCTGGGGCTTAAGGGCTACACGGTGATCCCGGAGGAGGAGAACGTCATCCGGGGCGAGGTGGAGGTGGCGGAGCCCTTGGGGGCGGAAACGGAAATCCACGTGAGCGTGGACGGCACCGTGCTGGTGGCCAAGGTGGACGGCCACGCCCCGGTGAAGCCCGGGGACAAGGTAGAGCTTCTGGCGGACACCTCCCGCCTCCACGCCTTTGACGTGGAAACCGACCAGACCATCGGCCACGCCCAGGAGAAGGCGGCGGTGGCCCGCTAGGGGCAAGGTTTGGGGCGGGGAGGGATGCCTCCCCGCCTTTATGATGGAGGGGTGGTAGGTTCGCCCAAGCCCTTTGTTATAGGGATCGCCGGAGGCACCGCAAGCGGCAAGACCACCCTGGCCCGGGCCCTGGTGGAAGCGCTGGGTGAGCGGGTGGCCCTCTTACCCATGGACCACTACTACAAGGACCTCTCCCACTTCTCCTTCCCCGAGCGCCTGGCCGTCAACTACGACCACCCCGAGGCCTTTGACCTCCCCCTTTACCTGGCCCACGCCCAGGCCCTCCTGGCGGGAAGCGGGGTGGAGATGCCCACCTACGACTTCAAGGCCTACACTCGTGGGGCCAAGACGGAGTGGGTTTCCCCCGCCCCGGTGGTGATCTTGGAAGGCATTCTGGTCCTGCACTTTCCCGAGCTGCGGGCCCTCATGGACCTTAAGGTCTTCGTGGATGCCGACGCCGATGAGCGCTTCATCCGCCGCCTGGAGCGGGACGTGCGGGAAAGGGGGCGGAGCTTGGAAAGCGTGGTGGAGCAGTACCTGAGCAAGGTGAAGCCCATGCACCTAGCCTTCGTGGAGCCCAGCAAGCGCCATGCGGACGTGATCCTGACCGGGGGCGGCCAGAACCCGGTGGCCCTGGAGATGCTCAAGGCCAAGGCCCTTTCCCGCCTGGCGCAGATGGAGGCGGCGTGAGGGCCTTCCTCAACCTCGCCCTTCTCCTCGCCCTCGTCCCTTCCCTCCTCGCCCTCTCGCCTCGGCTTAAGGCGGAACGGCCGGGCCCCGTGGTCCTGGTGGTGGACGCCGAGTCGGTGCGGGAAGAAGCCCGGGTGCGGGGAAAAAGCCTTTTAGAAGTGCTCCAAGACTACCGGGCCCAAGGGGTCATGGGGGTAGCCTTTCCCGAGCACTTCCTCAAGGACTGGGTGGACCTAGGGGTTTTGCGCTACCGCCCGGGGAGCGAGCTCCGGGAAGCGGGGCTTCCCGCCCGAAGAGGCTGGTACTACGTGAAGGGGGAAGCCTGGCTCCTGGCCCTTTTGGAAAAGGCCTACGCGCTTCCCACCCACCGCCTGGGGGACTGGCTCGGCTTTCCCCTGGACGTGCAGGCCTTTCCCGCCTTCTACCCCCTGGAGGAGATGCAAGAGGCCAAGGAGGCGGGGTTTTACGTGGTGGCGCGGCCCATCAACCACCGCCTGCGCCGGCTTGACCCCGCCCTTCCCGTGGTGCCCAAGGAGGCGGACGCCGTGGTCTTCGCGGGCCTCGAGGCCCTGGGCCACCCCTACCGCCTGGAGGAGGCCAAGGCCTTGGTGCACGCCCCGGTGGCCCTCATTGAAGGCACGCCGCAGCCAGGCCTCCAGGCCTTCCGGGAAAAGGGGATCCTTAGGCTCTTTAGCCTCCGCTACGAGTGGCAGCTCACCTTAAGCCCCAAAGAGGCGGCGGACAAGTACGTCCTGGCCGCCCGGGAGCGGGGGCACCAGCTCCTTTACCTGAGGCCTTACCCCTACCCCGAGGACACCCAGGTCTTCTTGGGCCGCATCCAAGAGGGGCTCAAGGCAAGCGGCATCGCCTTAGGAACACCCCGCCCCCGGGACTTCGCCCTAAGCCCCTTGCGCCACGCCGCTTGGGTGGGGGTCTTGGCGGGGCTTGGGCTTTTGGCCTTGGGCCTACCCGTGTACGGACCCCTGGTAGCCTTTGCCCTCCTCCTTTTGGCCTTGGGCTACGCCGGGAGCCAGGCCGGGGCCCTCCTGGCCGCCTTGGTCTTCCCGGTCCTGGGGTTTTTAGGCCCGAGAAACGGGCTTTGGATGTGGCTCCGCACCCTGGGCTACGCCCTGGCGGGAGCGGTCTTCCTCTCCGCCTTGGGCTCCACCCCGGCCACGGTGCTGGGCCTCACCCCCTTCAAGGGGGTTTCCCTCACCCTCCTGGTACCCCCCCTCCTCGTGGCCTATAGCTTCCTAGAAAAAGACTTCAAGCAAGCCCTCACCCGGCTTTTCCAGCACCCCTTGCGCCTAGGAGAGGTAGCCCTAGCGGGGTTGGCCCTTCTCCTCCTCGCCCTCGCCCTCCTCCGCCGGGGGAACGATGCTCCTGTGGTCCCGGAGCTGGAGCTAAAACTCCGTAGCCTCCTTCAGGACATCATGGTCCGGCCCCGGTTCAAGGAGGTCTTCGGCCACGCCCTTTTCCCCTTGGCCCTCTTCCTCCCCTGGCCCCGCTGGGTGCGAAACGGCCTCCTCTTCCTGGCCGCCTTGGGCGTGGCCTCCATCCTCAACACCTTCAGCCATTTCCACACGCCCCTTCCCATCTCCTTCTTCCGGGTGGTGAACGGGGCCATCTTGGGCCTCTTTTTGGGGCTCCTTGGGGTTATCCTGGTAAGGAGGCTAAGGGCATGGTGGTTGGGGTAGCGGGCTACTATGGCTTTCGGAACACGGGGGACGAGGCCATCCTCGAGGCTACCATCCGGGAGCTCCGGGCGCGGGGGCACTCGGTGGTGGCCCTCTCCGGGGACCCGAGGCGCACCCGGGAGGAGCACGGCATCCGCGCCTACCACCGCCTAAACCCCCTGGCCCTCCTCCAGGCGGACCTTTGGTTTTTGGGGGGCGGGGGGCTCTTGCAGGACGCCACCAGCGCCCTCAGCCTCCTCTACTACCTCTCGGTGCTGCGCCTGGCCCGGGCGTTTCGCAAGAAGGTGGTGGTCTTCAACCAGTCCCTAGGGCCCCTTTCCCCTTGGGGGGAAGAACGGGTGCGCCGGGCCCTTAGGGGCGTCCCCCTCATCGTCCGCGACCAGGACTCCTACGCCTACGCCAAGGGGCTCGGCCTGGACCCTCTTCTCGGGGCCGACCCCGCCCTCCTCCTCACCCCACCCCCGGTGAAGCGGGAAGAGGATTTGGTCTTGGTTATCCCCCGCGCCGGGGTGGAGCCCGAGGCGCTAAAGAACCTCTACATCACCGCCAACAACCTGGTGCACGAGGGCAAGCAGGTGATCGTCCTCCTCCTCCAGCCCGGCTACGACGACGAGGTGGCGAACGTCTTCTACCTGCACCGGATTGAAAAGACCGCGGACCCCCGCCGCCTCCTTTACCTGGCGGCCCAGGCGGGGTACGTGATCTCCATGCGCCTGCACGGCCTCATCCTGGCGGCGGCGGCGGGAACCCCCTTCGCCGGGGTGGCCTACGACCCCAAGGTGGCCGCCTTCGCCAAGGAAACGGGGGCCTACTACCAAGACCTCCCCGGGGACCCCACCACGCTTTTCAAGGCGGCCCTCTACGGCCGCGGCCCGGACTGGGAAAAGGTGGCGGCCTTGAAGGAGCGGGCCAGGCAGAGCTTTGACCTGGCCCTAGGGGAAGCCGCCTTGGTCAAGCGCCCTCACGGACGCGGTTAAGCCTCCCCTTGAGCCCCTGGGCGAAGGCTTCTAGGTCGCTTAGGGCCTCCTCAACCTCCTGCCGCAGGAGGAACTCCCCTGGGGAAAGGCGCTTGAGCACCAGGAAGGGGGGTTGGGCCAGAAGCTCCACCCCCTTGCGCACCACCTCGGGGATGAGCCCCTCCTCCAGGGCCTCGGCCTCCAACTCGGAAAGCAAAAACACCTCCCCCAAGGGCTTCTTGGCCAGGAGAAGGAGCAAGGCGGCAAAGGCCCCCCGCTCCGCCAGCTCCGCCACCAGTCGGTCCTCCAGGGCCTCCACCGCCTCGAGGTCCACCCGGCCCGCCTTCAAGAGATCCTCCAAATCCAAAGCGGAGAGGGGAAAACGTCCCTTCAAGCGCACCAAACGGCTCACCGCCTCCGGGGAAAGGTAGCCGAAGCCTGGGGGCACCGCCTCCCTTTGGGATTCCGGGGCCAGGTAAACGGCATAACTCCCCTCCTGGCGGTAGGGCTTAAGAAGACCGGGCTCCCCCTCCCCCAAGCGCAAAAGGGCAAGGACCACCTGCCTCCGGCCCAAGGGCGCCTTGTAGACCCAAGGAAGCCCCCCCTCCAGCACGAAGCCGAGGCGCCGCAGGTCCTCGGTGACGCCCGGGGCCTCCAGCGCCTTAGGCTCGTGGGGGAAAAGCACCTCCTTGGGGTAAGGGGTGACGCGCACCCGGCGCTTTTCCGGCTTGGCCTCCTCCTGGTTTTCCCGGCGCTCGGGGCGGGGTTCGGGGGGCCGCGCCTGCCCTCGAGGCGCCGCCTTGAGCTCCACCTCCTCCCCCCGGAAGTGAAGGAGGATGGCCTCGTTCACCGCCAGGCGCCTTTTGGCGTAATAGGGGCCAAGGCCCCTGACCACCCCCGACTTCCAGTCCACCTCCACCTCGTACACTTCCCCGTCCTCGTCCACAAAGCGCACCCGCTCCCGGCCCAGAAGCCGCTGGCGGAGGGAAACGGTGAGGGTCATGGTCCCGGTTTGAATACATGTGCTGGTGAGGACATACCGTGCGGTCATATCACCTCCCAAGGTCCACGAGCGGACGGGGGCTCCCTGAAGTGAGCATATAATACACCTCATGGACCACGGCAAGGGTGCGTTCCACGTCGGCCAAGGCCCGGTGCGCTTCCCGCCTGGGAAGCTCCAACACCTCCGAAAGGGCGTCCAGGCCGTAGCGCTTTAGACCCCGGAAGGCCCTTCGGGCCAGGCGCACGGAGTCCACCACGGGGTTTTCCAACCGGTAGCCCATGCCCTCCAGGGCCGGGCGCAGGAAGGAGAGGTCAAAAGGGGCGTTCTGAATGACCAAGGTGGCCCCGGAAAGAAGGGGATAGGCCCGTTCCAAGACCGCCTCCAGGGGAGGGGCGTCCTCCAGCATCTCCCCCCGGATGCCCGTGAGGCGCTCTATAAACGGGCTTGGCGGCCGGGTGGGCCGCACCAAGCTTTGGAAGGGGATGCGCTTTTCCCCTTCCAGGCGCACCAGGGCCACCTCAATGATCTCGTTCAAGCCGGGGGCCAGGCCCGTGGTTTCCAGGTCCAGGACCACCACCGCCTCCCCCGGGTGGGGAAAGGGGTAGTGCCACTCCCATAGGCCCACCTCCTCCCCCACCACGAAGCGCCCGTCCAAGAGGGGGCGCACCACCCGCTCCACCGGCCCCTTGAGGCCCAAGGCCTCCCCCAGGTGGGGTAAGGGCAGGGGCTCGCCCCAAGCCCGCAGGGTGCGGGCCAGGCGGGTGGCCAAGCGGTAGCGCAGGAAGACTTCCTCCATGGGGCTAGAGGGCCTCCCCCATCGGGGTCTTCAGGAAAGCCCGGTCCGTGGCCTCCTCAAAGGCCAAGGCCGCCCGAAGGAGGCGCTCATCCTCCCCCCAAGGGGCAAGGAGCTGAAGCCCCACGGGAAGCCCCCCCTCAAACCCTGCGGGGAAGGAAAGGGCGGGCAGGCCCGCCAGGCTCGCCCCCACGGTGTAGAGGTCCTCCCGGTACATGGCCAAGGGGTCGGGCCGCCCCCCCAGGGGAAAGGCGGGATGGGGGGTGGTGGGGAGGAGGAGGAGGTCCACCTCCTGGAAAAGGGCCTTGGCCTCCGCCTTGAGCCGCTGGCGGAAAGCCTGGGCCCGGCCGTAGTAGGCCTCGTAGTAGCCGCTGGTGAGGACGAAGGTGCCCACCAGAACGCGGCGCTTGACCTCGAGGCCAAACCGGGCCCGGGTGGCCTCCACCACGGGCCAAAGCTCCTCCCCCTCCGCCCGGTAGCCATAGAGGGTCCCGTCGTAGCGGGCCAGGTTGGAGCTGGCCTCCGCCGGGGCCAGGATGTAGTAGGCGTTTAGCGCCAGGGGCAAGGAGGGCCAAGAAACCTCTTGGATGCGAAACCCCAGCTCTCGGAATACCCCTAGGGTCTCCGCCAAGGCCCGCTCCACCCCCGGGCTGTTGCCGGCCATACCCTCCCGCACCACCCCCAGGCGCAAGGGGGAAGGGCTTCCGCCAAGGCCGCCTGGAAGCGGGGAGGGAGGTCCAGGCTGGTGGCGTCCCGGGGATCGGGCCCCGCCATGGCGTCCATGAGGAGGGCCAGGTCCCGCACGGAGCGGGCCATGGGGCCGATCTGGTCCAGGCTGGAGGCGTAGGCGATGAGGCCGTAGCGGCTCACCCGGCCGTAGGTGGGCTTGAGGCCATAGACCCCGCAAAAGGCCGAGGGCTGGCGCACGCTTCCCCCCGTGTCCGAGCCCAGGGCCACGGGGGCCAGGTCCGCCGCCACCGCGGCGGCGCTTCCCCCGCTGGAGCCCCCAGGGACCCGGCCAGGGTCAAAGGGGTTTTTGCTGGGGAAGAAGGCGGAGTGCTCCGTGGAGGAGCCCATGCCGAACTCGTCCATGTTGGTCTTGCCCACCACCAAAGCCCCTAGCGCCTTAAGCCGGGCCACCGCCGTGGCGTCGTAGGGGGGAACGAAGTTCTCCAGAAGGCGGCTTCCCGCCGTGGTGCGCAGGCCCTGGGTGGCGATGTTGTCCTTCACCGCCACCAAGACCCCCGCCAAGGGAAGCTTGGGGTCTAGCCTTTCCGCCTCTTCCCGAAGCCCTTCGTTCAGGGTGAGGAAAGCGCCAAGCCCCGGGTCAAGCCGCTGGGCCCGTTCCCAGTACGCCTGGACCACCTCTTTGGGGGCAAGCTCCCCTCGGGCAACCCGGGCGCGGATCTCGTGGGCCAACATGCCCCCACTATAGCCCGAAGTGGAGGCGAAGCCAGTCGCGAAAGCCGGGGTAAGCCTCCTCCCCGCCCCGGGGCAGGTAGGTGACGTCCCCCGGCTCGTGGCGGAACCAGGTGTACTGCCGCTTGGCGTAGGCCTTCACCGCCTGGATGTCCCGCATTAGCGCCTCCTCCAAGGTGTACTCCCCCTTCAGGTAGCCCACCACCTCCTTGTAGCCAATGGCCTGAAGGGCGGTGGGCATGGTGGGGTGGCGGGCGAGGAGGGACCGCACCTCTTCCACAAGCCCCCGGGCGAACTGGGAGCGGGCCCGCTCCTCCAGCCTCGGCCAAAGCCAGGCCCGCTCGGGCCAGAGCACGAGCTTCTTGTAGCGGAAGCGGGGCGGGCGTTTGGGGAAACGGACGGGGGGCGCGCCGGTGCGGCGCAGGACCTCGAGGGCCCGCACGAGCCGCCTGGGGTTTTTCCCCACCCGCAGGGCATCGGATGGGCTGGCCTGGGCAAGCTCCGCCGCCAGCGCCGCAAACCCCTTGGCCTCCAGCTCCTGCCAAAGCTGGGCCTGAAGCTCAGGGTCCGGCGGGGGGAGGTCGTAAAGCCCCTCGGAAAGGGCCCGGATGTAATAGCCGGTCCCCCCCACCACCAGGGGCAGGCGGCCCCGGGCAAGAACGCCCCCTATGGCCTCCTCCGCCAACTCCAGGAAGCGGGCCACGCTCATGGCCTCGGAAGGCTCCAACACGTCCACCACGTGGTGGGGTACCCTTTGCCGCTCCCTTGGGCTCGGCTTGTCCGTGCCGATGTCCAAACCCCGGTAGACCATGGTGGCGTCGGCGGACACCACCTCCACCGGTAGCTCCTCCCCCAAACGCAGGGCGAGGAGGGTCTTCCCGCTTCCCGTGGGGCCCGCCAGCACCGGCACCGCTTCCACATCCCTTATGCTAAGGGCATGCTGGAGCGCCTGGACCGCCTGGAAACCCTGCGCAAGCTAAAGGAACTGCAGGAGCGCATCGCCGAGCTGGCCTACCAGCTCACAGGGGAGGAGCCCGCCGCCTGGGTCCCCCGGGTGGACCTCCTGGAGGATGAAGCGCACTACGTGCTCCTGGTGGACCTACCCGGGGTCCGCCCCGAGGACCTGGAACTTTTGGAGGAAGGAAGCCGCATCACCCTCGCCGGGGTGCGCCACCCCCTTCCCGGCACCTACCTCCTGGAGGAAAGGCCCATGGGCACCTTCCGCCGCACCTTGGACCTTCCCGGGCCCATTGAAGAGGGCACCGCCCAGGCGAGCCTCCGCCAAGGGGTGCTGGAGGTGCGCTTCCGGAAAAAGAAGGGCGCCCCCTTGCCCCTGGCTCAGTAGACCACCTGGTGGCAGGCGCGGCAACGGGGCTCGTAGCGCTCCATGGCCCCCACCAGGATCACGGGGTCCGTGTAGCGGGCGGGCTTCCCGTCCACCAGGCGCTGGGTTCTGGTGGCGGGAGCCCCGCAGCGGGGGCAGATGGCGGTGAGCTTCTCCACGAACTCCGCCCGGGCCAAGAGCTCGGGCATGATGCCGAAGGGCTCCCCCCGGAAGTCCAGGTCCAGCCCCGCGGCGATGACCCTCACCCCCGCTTGGGCCAACCTCTCCGCCAGGTCCAAGAAGCCGCGGTCCAGGAACTGCACCTCGTCCACCGCCACCACCTGGGGCAGGGGCGCAAGATGGGCTTCCATCTCCGCCGCCCGCTCCACGGAGATGGCCTCCACCCTCTCCCCATCGTGGCTCACCACGTGGCTCGCGTGGTAGCGGTCGTCCAACCGGGGCTTGAACACCAAAACCCTTTGCCGGGCGATGAGGGCCCGCCGCACCCGCCGGATGAGCTCCTCGCTCTTGCCGGAGAACATGGGCCCGGCGATGACCTCAATCCAGCCTTGTCGGTGGAGTACCGGGGGCATGGCTTCCTCCAGGAGGCATTCTAAAGAGAACCGGGGGCCTAAGCCCCCGGCCCGGTCCTTGACCTTAGCGCCCCTTGCGGTACGAGTCGCCGAAGCGGCGCTGGAAGCGCTCCACCCGCCCCTCGGTGTCCACGAAGCGCTGCTGGCCCGTGTAGAAGGGGTGGCACTTGCTGCAGACTTCCACGTGGATCTCGGGCTTGGTGGAGTAGGTGTGGATGACGTTGCCGCAACCGCAGATGATGCGGGCGGGAACCAGCTTGGGATGGATGCCTTCTTTCACGCTCGCCTCCTCCCGCACGGTCTTGGCCGTGCGAAAACCGCTTCTTAGTGTAGGGCGCACCCGGCCTTGGCGCAAGGGCTAGCGGGGTGGGGGCAGCCTGCGCCAGCGGGGACCCCAAAGCCGCCGAACCCTTCGCACGGCCAACAAAGCGGCCCCTCCCAGAAGGGCTAGCGCCCCTAAAAACCACAGGGTGGCCAAGACCCCAAGGCCCACCAGGCTAAGAAGGAGGAGCACCCAGGGTACGTACCAAGCGAAACGCGAGCCCACCCCTCCACCCTAGCAGAAAAAGCTGCTAAGCTAAAGAATGCCCCGGGATAGGGGTGCGGTCGCGCTCGAGGGGCCAACCCCCCTTGGGTGAGGAAAGTCCGGGCACCATAGGGCAGGGTGCCAGCTAACGGCTGGGCGGGGTAACCCGACGGAAAGTGCCACAGAAAATAGACCGCCAGCGGCCGGGGCTTTGGCCCCGGTGCGGGTAAGGGTGAAACGGTGGGGTAAGAGCCCACCGCCTGGCCTGGCAACAGGCTGGGGCACGGCAAACCCCACCCGGTGCAAGGCCCAGTAGAGGGGAAGGGCTTGCCCGGCCCGCCAGAACCCCTGGGATGGGCCGCTTGAGGCCGGTGGCGACACCGGCCCCAGATGTCATGCGTCATGCTTTAGGTCAGTAAGCGCTCACGCTCTAGGTCAGTTTTGACCAAGTCCAGTCATGCTCCGGTTAGTAAGGTGAGTGCTTATGCATAGCCTGATTGAGTGTGGACGTTATAGCTTTGGAGGCTCCGGCCACAGGATATCCCCGGCCAGAACCTGCTCGTCCGTGAGCTGCGCCGGGAGGTCCCGGAGAGCCTGCCGGTAGGCCGCCCAGGCCTCCGGCACGGGCTCCCCCCGCTCATAGGCCCGGGCCACGATCCAGTCCGTCTCGGCCAGGCGGTGGTCCCGCTCGGCCCGGAGAGCCGCCCAGGCCTCCCGGAGGCGGTCCTTTCGGGTTTTTACTATGAGCTTAGCCATCCAGCACCTCCTCGCCCAACTCAGGGGGTTCAACCCCCTCATACCAGCGGAGGAGGACCACCTCCAGCGTCCTGTCCTCGGCGCACCGGGCAGAGATGAGAGGGGAGAACTGGAGCGTCTCAGGCTCCACCCAGTCCACTTCATCACCAGGCTGGAGGACGGAGAGGTCGTAGGTCTCTTGGCCCACCACCTCCTCACCCCGGTATAAGGTGGCGGTGAGGACCCTCCCAGTCCAGCTATAGCGCAGGGTATGGCCGGGCAGCCCTACCTGTGGGATGTACCTAACCCAAATCATTTCCACCTCCCGATGGCGAGGGTGTAAAATGCACTGACATCCACGTCGGTAGTGTTATATTGCCCGGCTTCCAAGGTACATTGGGTTGTGGTAGCCTCAAAGGCGTTTATGACATCCACCCTCGACCACACCACATCGCCACCTGTGGTAACTGCAGGAGCGGTGATGAATGCGACCGGGAAGACCCATGTTTTGTTCTTGTACTTGTAGTTGGTGTCCTATGTACACGTCAAAACCTCCATAGGGCATAACCCCAAGGGACTTCCGCGCCTTCCTCCCCCTGCACCCCAGAGGGCAAGCGCCCAAAGGGTGAGCAGGTCCAGCCCCGCCCGGAAGAGGCTCTGTCCCAGCCTCCCGTGCTTCTTGGGCCTCACCGGACGCACCCGGTGCAGCACAAGCCCCGTCCGAAACGCCCACACGAAGGCCAGGCTCAAGGGGACCAAAAGCCGCGAAAGCCTCTCCCCCCGCGTCACGTGCGTGGCCTCCAGGTCAAATCCCCGCCCCTTCAGGGCCCCAAAGAGCCGCTCTATCCCCCACCTGAGCCCGTACACCTCCAGCACCCGGTGAGGGTCCAGGTCCGTAGCCACAATCAGCCACTCCCGGACCCCAAGGCGCAACCCCACCACCCACATGCGCCGCCCGTAGACCCAGTACCGCCGCCTGGGCACCCGGCTCTCTCCCACCTTCAGGGAGGCAAAGAGCTCCCAGGCCCGAGGGCCCGAGCCCAACCGCCACATCCGGGTGTTGGCCTTGATTCGGATGCACCGGGGGATGCCCTTCTCCTCCAGGTACCGGAACCACGCCTCCCCTATGAACTCCCGATCCGCCAGGAACCCTCCACCCGGAGGTGGGGGAAGTGGGCCCTCAGGAAAGCCAAGGCCCTCTCCATCAGGGCGATGCGTTCGGGGGTGGAGGAGTTGCCGTCGTGGGGAAGGAAGCTCCAGAACAGGGGGACGGCCAGGCCTTGGTACAGGAAGGCCAGCATCAGGAGGTTGACCTTGCTCTTCCCCAGCTCCCACTCGGTCCGGTCCATGACCAGGAGGAGCCCTTGGGGTCGGAGGAGGGCGAAGATGAAGCGGGCATAGCCCTCCCCGTCCAGCCCCGGCCAGGCCAAGAACCGCTGGAACCTTCGGTAGGCGGAGCGGGGGTCAGGGCTGGCTATGGAGCCGAGGGAAAGAGCGAGTCTGGGGCCGCTTGTGGTGCGGGCGGTGACCAGAGCCATCACCAGGGCGGCCAGGAAGGTGAGGCGCCTGAGGTCGGCCTTCCAGTATCGCTTCAAGGCGTTGATGAGTGGGGTAAGCTGTTCCATGGGGACCACCTCCTATGGGTACCTGCCCATCCACGTGGGCGCAGGTCCATCCTAAAGGGGTGGTCCCACGTTTTGACGTGTACTGAGGTTGGTGTCATATCCAGTCTGCATGCTCCCAAACGATGTCGGGTCGTGAGAGGCCCAGCATATCTGCGTTCCATCCGCAAACCGAATGTAGGAGCCGTTAGAGTTGGACCCATACATCACACCGGCCGTGACCCAGGAAGACCAGGTGCCCCCGGCGTACTGCCGCCAATAGATGCCAGGGTCGGCGCTTTTAGGGACGTACACCTGGGTGGTGGCCTCCAATGTTCTGAGAACCAGCAGGTGCCCCTGCTGGGTCACGGCGGGCGGCGTGTTGGCGCTGCCGGTGCCGAAGGCCCCGCTCGCTATCTCATATGTACCCGCATCGGTGAGGGTGTTCCAGTCTACGGCGCTGGTCACAGACCCCCTGCTCAGGTACGCGTCGGCGCTCGCGAGGGCACCGCTGGCATTGAGGAGGGGCACGCCGTTGGCTTGGCCGATGGGCAACTTGCCTACCCCGGTACCGCTAGCCAGCCCCCCGAGGAGCCAGTCTCCGGGGGAAGGCGTGATGGTAGGGGCGTTGCGGACCGCATCTAGCTTCGCCGCCGTGACACTGCCGTCTGGGTGGTCTAATACTGGGGCGGTGCGGTGGGCAGAGAGGGCTGTGCCACCCTGATTGGTTTCCAAGGTGCCTACACGCCCCGCGAGCCCGGCCAGCGTGTCTGGCGGCGTGGCGTCCCAGGGCAGGCCCAGGATGTCCGCAACGCGGTTTTTCAGGCGCTCAGTGCGGTTCAGAAGGCGCTGGAAGAGCACCTCCAGCGGCCCGATGCGCCGCCCCTCACCTGGGACAGGCACTTCAAAGTCAGTCTCCCAGCGGTCTTCAGGTGTTAGTCTTTTCGGCATCCTTACCTCCTATGGGTATATCTGTATGGGCTCAGGACCCCAGACATCGCCGTCTTCATCCCACACCGCTCCGTCATCCCAAACATCTCGGGGCCCCGGGATGTAGTAGATGGATCGCACGCGGGCATGAGCGGGCTTCACTTCCCGCACCAGGGCGGGGATGCGTTCCAGCTCCACCCCGTTTAGGGCGTAGTCCCAGGAGGTGTCGTCGTCCCACGCTCCCACCCCGTCGTCCCAACGGTCCGTGGTGAACTCTGGGCGGTAGGGCCAGAGGTAAAGGGAGAACTCGGCCCAGATGGAGGGGTCGTCTCGGAAGTGCTCGTGGATGTGGGCCTCGTAGCCCGCCGCCTCCAGCCACAGACGCATCCCGGGCAGGGTGCCCCCGAGGAGCCAGAAGTGCGTGGCATACACCACCCGATTCCGGAAGGCGGCTTCCAACTCCTCCCGGAACGGGGACAGCCCCCTCCCCCGCCCCACCTCCTCCAGGAACTTCCCCTCGGCGTACTGGGGCAGGGCCTGGCGGAAGAGGGCCAGGGTCTCCTCCACGGCGGAGGCCTCCAGGGCCCCCAGCATCCGCACCGTCCCGTCCGCGGCCCCGCCCTCCCGAGGGTAGCGCCCCGGGGGGAGGAGGGACAGCAGATGGCGGTAGAAGGCCTCGGCGAGCTCACTCAACTACGCTCACCTCCCCGGGGACGAGGAGCTCGTCCTGGGCCGGGACCACGGGGGCGGCCGGGGTGAGGACCTCCACCGCCTCGAGGCCCCCATAGTCGTGCAAGCGGTCCATGAGCCGGGAGGGCCAGAAGGGCTCCCCGATGTCCAGGCCGTGGAGGAAGTCCAGGGCACAGGAGCGCCAGGCCTCCAGGGGTGGGCTCCCCGGCAGGCGGTGCAGGCGGAGGGAGAGGTTGAGGGTCCTAGGGGTGGGGCCCCGGACCAGGGCGTCCGCGGTCACAGGGCGGCGCTCGTCCACCAGGGCCTGGACCCGGGCGATGAGCTCGGGGGAGGGGAGGCCTCGGGCCGGGGCGATGACCACGTCCACGGTGCCCTGGCCCCGGGGGTGCTGGTCCAGAACCTTCACCTTCCGCACCTCGGGCACCTCCAGGGCCCAGCTCATGTAAGCGTGGTAGGTGCTCCCCCGGCTCAGAGCGGGCCAGGAGAGGAGGAGGCGAGCCCGGAGCTCCTCGTCCGTCTCCTCGTCCTGCCCCGCCTCCAGGACCTCCACCACCTCCAGGCGCTCCAGGCCGGGCACCACGGTCACGGGGTAGAGGACCGCCCCCACGGGCAGGGTGTAGCGGCTTCCCACCCCCTCGCTCACCCCTTCCACCAGGGCCTCGGGGGCGTAGGGGCCCTGCACCCGGTAGCGGAGCTCCCCCAGGCCTACCAGGGCCCCAGGGGGGAAGGTACCGGAGGCCGAGGCCACGCAGCGGAGGCGGAGGCGGGCGGGACGGGCGGGCTTCCGCTCCAGGCCCATCCCCTTCGCGTGCTCGTCCAGCCAGGCCCCCGTGGCCCGGGTGACCAGGAGCTGGGGAGCCAGGGCCCGGGCGAAGGCGCGGGCCTCCAGGGAGGCCTGGGCGGCGAGGCGCAGGTAGGTGCCGAACACACTATAAGCGTCCGGGTCCCGCACGGGGAAGCCCTCGGGCAGCAGGGCCACGAGCCGCGCCACCTCCTCCTCCAGGTCGGGTAGGGGCGGGATCAGGTCAGCCACGCGTCACCTCCAGGGGCCAGGGCAGGAGGAGGCTCAGGGCCTCCTCCGTGAGGCGGGCGGTGAGGCGGAGGCCCCCCTCCGTCCACTCTCCCCAAGCCTCCAGGACCCGGGGGTCTTCCAGAAGGGTCCTCTCGGCCTCCTGCAGGACCTCGGTGCGGGTGAGGTCGTCCAGGGGGGCCCCCACGTAGTCCAGGAGGTCCGAGCCCTCGAGGGGGAAGGCCCAGTGGCTCCCCCGGGGGGAGACCAGGCGGGCGAGGAGGTCCTGCCTGAGGACCTCCATCCCCTCCGCCAGGGCCGCGTCCCCCCTGGGGGAGAGGAGGATGTCCCCGTCCTGCCACTTCCAGTCCCGGTACATGGCTCACCCCGAGTAGACCTTGGCGCTGCCCCCGATGATCTGGCCCACGGCGCTCCCCACCTGCACCGGGTCCCCCACCCGGGCCACGGGGGGGCCGCCCCCGGCGAGCTCCACCCGGGGGGCGTCCACCCGCACCACCGCGGTGCCCAAGAGCTCCACGGTCCCGTCCGGCTTCAGGCGGAGGACCACCCCGGGGGCGGCCTGGACTTCAATCTCCCCGTCGGGCTTGAGGCGCACCCAGGTGTCGGTGTCCTTCTGCACCAGGTACTCCCCGGGCTCCACCTGGACCACGGCCTTCCCCTCGGAGAGGACCCCGTCCACATAGGGGTAGGCGGGGTTGCCGTCGTAGTAGGCGATGCGCACCAGAGTGCCGGGCTCGGGCAGGGCGTACACCCCCCGGCCCTCCCGCCCCATCCAGGGCACGTCCAGGGGCACGTCCCGGATCTCCGGGGGACGGGTGGGGTCGGGCTTGCCCTCGGGGGTCAGGGGCTCCACGTCCACGCTGTAGCGCACCTCCCCAGGGGGACCCGCCACCCCCGCCTGGGAGTGCACCCGGAGCACCCGAGCCTTGTGGGGCAGGTGGGTGCGGTGGGCGAGCTCGGGCCAGAGGGCCTCCACGAGCCTGCGGAGGGCGGTCTTCAGGGCATCACTCCTCACGGCCGATCACCTCGTGGTAGGCCTCCTTGGGGGTGAGGACCAGGCGGTGCTCCTCCACCCGGAGGGCCCCCCGGTAGGCAGGGTGGTCCACCCGCAACAGGTGGAGGACCCTAAGGGCGGGGAGAGGGGCCATGCGAAGCCCGTAGCGGCCCGGGGACAACGGCCGCACCCAGGCCACCTCCTCCCCCACCCGGTGGACCACCCCGTAGTGGGGGCTCTTCCCCTCGGGCCCGGCGTAGAGGACCCCCCCGTCCAGCTCGTGCATCACCGCCTCCACGCCCCAGGCCTTGAGGACCATGAGGACCCCCTCCCAGGCCCGCACGCGGGGGAGGGCGTAGTGGCGCTTGGGCTCGGTCTGGAAGCCCCAGAGGGCCTTCCCCCCCACCTGGCCTTTGATCCACCCGGCCACCTCCTCGGCCTTCGCGTCCTGGAAGCCCTGGGGGTCCACCTCCCGCCGCCACTCGGGGAGGCCCCAGGCCACCCCCTCCGTGGCCGAGAGGAGGCCCTGAAGGGCGCCCTGGAAGAGGGGGCCCTCGAGGGTGAGCCGCACCGCCTCCCCAGGCTGGAAGGGTTTAGTGGCCTCGTCGGAGGGGCGGGCCGTGCCCTCGAGGTAGACGTGCCCCTGGAGGTGCAGGGTGCGCCAGGGCACGTGCAGGCTCTCGTGGAAGACGAGGCCCGCAGGGGTGCCCTTCTGGGTCTCGGGTTTGGGGACGTGGACGAGGTTCATCTGTACCCTCCCACGAGGCTATGGGCGCTCTGCCGCCCGTCCAGGAAGCCCTGTAGCATCGCCGGGGGCTTGGGCGGGGCCTGCCCCCCCTTCCCCTCGTTCCGCCTCTGCTGGGCGCTCCCCGGCGGGGGGCCCGCCTGGGGGCCGGGGGCCGCGGCCAGGGCCTGGGCCTCCCGGGCGTTAGCCTCGGCCAGGGCCTCCCGGGGCTCCACCTGGGTGAGCTCCAGCACGGCCGTGAGCCCGTCCTCCCCGCCCTCTTCCCGGGTGGTGAGCCGGGCGAAGAGGGCCTTCTCTATTCCCCGGGCGGCCAGGTGGGGGTGGACCACCCTGAGGGGCTCGGTCTTGCTCTTGGCGAACTTGGCGTGAAGCCGCCTGGCCTCCGCCAGGGGGTCCTTCCCCGCCAGGCGAAGGGTGATGCGCACCCGGAAGTCCCGGTAGCCCCTGAGGACGTGCACGTCCCCGGTGCGGCCCTCCCGGGGAAGGCTCTCCACGGAGTTCTCCCCCTCCACCTCCACGGCCACCACCACCCCGGGCATCTCCTCCCCGTCCAGCCGCAGGCGGTCTCCGGTGGCGAAGCGCAAGTAGGGCACGCTACACCTCCTCGCTACACCTCCTCCACGTAGGGCAGGAAGAGCCGCTTCAAGGCCTCCACGAACTCCTCCGCGTCCCGCACCCCGGGAAGCTCCACCCGCTCAATCCGCACCTGGACCACGGGCCTCTCCCCTCTCCTCTCGGGGGCGGGGGAAGGGGCAGGCGGCTCGGGCGCCGTGAGGGCGGGCGCTTCCAGAGTGGGGGCTTGGGGCACTGCCACCACGGGAACCCGCGGAAGCTCCGGCATCCGAGGAGCAGGCACCTCCAGGGCGGGGACCAGGGCCCGGGCCGCCTCCTGCACCGCCGGGGCCATGTTCTGGAGCCCCACGGCGAGGCCCAGGGCCGTCATGGCCCCGAGGCCCATGAAGACCCGGGAGGGGGACCGGATCCCGAGGAGGCGCTTCAGGGTGGCCAGGGCCTGGCCGCCGATCTCCCTCACGGCGTTCACCGGGGCCAGGGCCAGGGCCTTGATGCCCTGGGCGAGGCCCTGGACGATGGCCCTCCCGGCCTCCATGAAGGGGCTCGCCAGGGAGCGCACGAAGGAGAGGGCCTGGGAAAGCCCGCCCCGGAGCGCGTCCCAGAGAAGGCCCCCGAGGCGCAGGGGCAAGGAGAGCAGGGCCTTGAGAGCCTGCCACCCCCTCTCGGCAAAGGCCAGGGCCAGGCGGAAATCCCCCTGGAGGAGGGCCCGCAGGGCCCCGATGCCGGAGAGGACCACGGTCTGGAGGAGCCGGAAGACCGCCTCGGCCCCCGTCACCAGACCCCGCCAAGCGGCCCCCAACCCCTCCCCCAGCCGGGCCAGGGCGGGGAAGCGGGCGCTCGCCGCCTCCCAGAGGCGCCGCAGGGCCCCCAGGGCCACGTCCACCACCACGCCCCCCACCCGGATGGGCACAGAGAGGACGGCCCTAAGCCCCTCCCAGATGCGCAAGGCCCCCAGCCGGGCCCGGTCCAGGTCCAGGGTGAAGAGGCCCACCACCAGGTCCACAAAGCCCCGGACCATGCGCACCAGGCCCATGAGGCCTTCCCCGAAGATGGGGGCGAGGCGGACGACGAGGGCTTCCAGGAGGCCGAAGAGGAAGCCGATGCCATACCCCAGGGCGTAGCCGAAGCGGTCCCAGGCGGCCTGGGCGGAGGCCAGGGAGGCCTGGATGGCCCCCCCGAGGGGGCGGAAGAGCCCGGCCAGAGCCTCCCCCAGGCCCCGGAACTCGGCGAGGACCGGGGCGAAGGCGCTCCGCACCGCCTGGAGGGTGCCGAGAACGCTCTTGCGGAAGCTCTCGCTCGCCCCCCAGGCCTGGCGGAAGAGGTAGACGAGCCCGGCGAGGGCGCCAAGGACCAGCCCCACCGGGTTGAGGAGGAGGGCCCGCCCCAAGAAGAGCACCGCCTGCCCGGCCCGGAAGGCCCCCTGGGCGAGGAGGCCGAAGGCCCCCCGGAGGAGCCCCACCGCCCCCAGCCGGGCCATCTCCCCCCGCAGGAGGGCGAGGCCCAGGGAGAGGAGGCGCGCCTGCCTGAGGGCGCCGGCGAGGCCGCTTTGGAGGGCGAGGAGGCCCAGCCGGGCCTGAGTGGCGGCGAAGCCCAGGGCGGCGAGCCCCGTGACCAGGAAGCCGCCCACTACCAGAAGCCCCCCGAGGGTGGCCGTGACGGCCACGAGGGCCCCCCGGAGGAGGGGGAAGCGGTCCAGGAGGTCGGAGACGCGGTTCAGGAGGTCGGCGAGGCGGGCCACCACCGGGGTCACCACGGGCAGGAGGGCGTTGCCGAGGGTGATCCAGATGCGCTCCAGGGCGTTCCGGAGCAGGATGAGCTGGTTCCTCAGGGTGGCGGAGCGGTTCTGGAACTCGGCGAGGACGCTCCCCGTGTAGGCGGCCGGACTTCGCACCAGGCTGAAGGCCTTCTCCAGGGTGCCCAAGGAGCCCACCAGCTTGGCGATGTCGTCGGCGTACTCCATACCGAAGAGGTCGGAAAGCACGGTGAGCTGGTCGGGCACCGCCCTGAGGCGGCGTAGGAAGTCCATGATGGCCCCGGCGGCGTCCCGCCTCAGGGCCTCCTGGAGCCCCCGCGCGGTGAGGCCCAGGCGGGCCAGGGCCTCCTGGAAGGCCTTGGGCTGGGCGGGGGCGGTGGCCAAGCGCTGGAAGAGGGCGTTGAGGCCCGTGGCCGCCACCTCGGGGGCGGTGCCCAGGGCGAGGAGGCTCGCCCCGAAGGCCGCCATCTGCTGACCCGTGAGCCCCAGGAGCTTCCCTGTGCCGCCCACCCGGCGGAGGACGTCCAAAATCTCGGGGGCGGTGGCGGCCATGTTGTTGGAGAGGTAGTTGATGGCGTCCGCCACCCGCATCACCTGGGGCTGGGTGAGCTCCAGGACGTTCCGTAACTTGGCGAGGGCGTCCCCCGCCTCTTGGGCGGTGATGCCGAAGGCCACCCCCACCCGGGCCGCGTCCTGGGTGAAGCGCACGAGCTCCCCGAAGGGGATGCCCGCCTGGCCCGCGGCGGCGGCGATCTCTGTGAGCTCCCGGGCGGTCATGGGGATGACCCGGGTGAGGCCCAAAAGCTCCCGCTGGAGGGCCATGAGGGCGGGGGCGGGGGCGTCCCACCACCTTGCGCACGTCGGCGAAGGCGTCCTCAAAGTCCATCGCCGCCCGGGTGGCGAGGACCAGGGGCGCGGCGAGGGCCGCCCCGGCCCCGGCCACGGAAAGGCCCGCCCCCAAGCGTTGCAGGGCGAGGTCCGCCCGGTGGGAAAGCTCCTCCACCTTACGCAGGCCCTCCCCCACCCGGCCCAGGGGACCGGTCATGCGGTCCACGAGGTCCAGCATCACCTGGAGGCGGAAGAGGGCGTTCACAGCTTCCTCACCGCCACCTGAACCCGGTCGGGTTCCTCCAGGTTCACGACCACGCCCTCCACCTCCTGCCGGCCCCGGGCCCAGAAGACCCCCCGCACCCGGTAGAAGCGGCGGGCGGGGGCGTAGTGGGCCTTTAGGAAAGCCTCGGGGTCCAGGTACTTCTCCCGGATGAGGTCCACGTTGCTCCCGGGCCAGAAGTCGGCCTCCAGGGGGGCCCGCCGCACCTCAAAGTGGAGGTGGGCGAGGTACGGCCTGGCCGGGTCCCCCTTGCCGATGGCCCCCACGGGCTCGCCCGCGAAGAGGTAGTCCCCCTCCCGGGCCACCCGGAAGAGGAGGTGGGCGTACTGGGTCCAGAAGCGCCCGAGGCCGGGGAGGTCGTGCTCCAGCAGGACCACGTGGCCCCAAACCCGGTGGAAGGCGCTGTGGACCACCCGCCCCTCAGCCACGGCCACCACCGGGTAGCCCAGGTCGGCGTCCCCGGAGGAGCCGGAGAGGTTAAGGTCCACCCCGGGGTGCTGGTGAGGGGCGAGGCCCTGGGCCTTCCGCCACTCGGGGTAGCGCGGGTCCAAAAAGCTCGCGTCCACGCGGTTTTTGTCTGGAGAGGGCGGGAGGGGCCAGAGAACACGCATACGGGCTTTACCGGGAGGGACGAGCCCCTTCCTCCGGCGCTTTGACGTGCTCCGCCCAGGCGAGGCGGTCGGAGCCCTCGGCCTCGGCCCGCAACAGGGCCCGCCGGAACTCCCGAATCTCGGCGGCGAGGGCTTCCAACGTCTCGGCGGTGAACTCCACCTCGCCGTGGCTTAGCTCGGCCTTGTACCGCACCATACGCCCTCCCAAAAGCTTTGCCCCCGGGCTTCCCCGGGGGCAGTTATCCCACCTTAGCCCTATCTTACCCCGGAGGGTGGGGGGGTGGCAAGAAGGCGGGCCGCTTCCAGGAGAAGCTGGGCCTGCTGGGCCAGGAGGCGGGCGAGGTCGGGAGTGGGCTGAACAGGCGGAAGGCGCTTGGCAGAGCGGAGGTGGGCCACGCCGAGGCGGTGGGCCATCCCGTGCAAGGTGCTGCTGGGCACTCCCGTGCGGCGGGCGATTTCCTTATAAAAGGCCCCATGAAAGCAACGTGGAGCCTGGTCCTGGTGGCTCTGCTTCTGGCAGGGAGCGCGCAGGCGAGGTCCGTAAAAGATCGCCGACCTAATCGCTAGTCTCAAAAAGAGGGAGCCGATCGTGCGGGTCCAGGAGGAAAAGCTTCCTCCACCGCCCCCGGAGCGCTCGGCGGAGAGGAAGTACCTGGTGTGGGCCAAAAGCGAGGACGACGAGGTCTTTCAGTACGTGCTCTTCTTCGCCGCCCCCAAAGGCAAGCGCTATCTGAACGTGCTGAGCGTGCGCTTTGAGGGAAGCCCTTCCTTCTCCCGGGCCCTCTATGGCTTCGGCTATCTGGTGGGCTTCATAGAAGGGGTGTGCCTCGGACTCTCCCAGGAGACCAGCCAGAACCTAGTCAACTGGTTTGGCGATCGCGTGCAGCGCATCCAGGAAAACGGGGTGGGCCAGTTCAACCGCAACTTCGGCCCCGTGACCGTGGACCTGGTGGGCTACCACGTGGGGGACGTGGGAGACCTGATGCTGGTCTTCACCCGCCACGGCGCGCCGGGAGAGAAGTGGCCGCACTGGTGCGAGTATTAGCTTGACGGCCCGCCCCAAAATATAGGGGCAAATTGCCCAGGAGGCACTAGCGGTCGTGCTTTACAAGCTTCGGCCCCCAGATATTGTCTGAATATGTCAGATGTCCTGACCATCGGCTACGAGGGGTTAAGCTTAAACACTTTTTTGGACATACTCAAATCCAATGGGGTGAACTTGGTGGCCGATGTCAGGGATCTCCCCCTTAGCCGGAAAAGGGGGTTCTCTAAAACCCCCCTGAAAGAAGCCCTGGCTAAGGAAGGCATCTTCTACAGGCATTTCCCCGAGCTGGGGGCCCCTAAACCACTGCGCCTTTGCCTCCAAAAAAGCGGGGATTGGCAGACCTACCAGAGAAGCTACCTTCAGCTTCTCGCCCAACGGGTAGGAGCCCTAGAGGAGCTTGGACTCCTGCTTAGGGAATACCGGGTGTGCCTTCTTTGTTTTGAGGAAGACCCCAGCCAATGCCACCGCTCCCTGGTGGGCAGAGCCCTAGTAGAAACCGGTTGGGCTCAAGGGGTCACAGACCTGAGAAAAGGGGCAGTTCCGGCTTCTTCTTCGGCCAGATAAACCCTATAACCGCATAGAGCTGAGGTTTGGCATAGTGGTGGTGGATGCTTCCCACAACGATGTAGGTTTCCCTATCCAGGCCGAAGATCTCTTTCTCTACTTTGGACTTGACGCTCTCAACAGCCTTCTCTCGGCTACCAAGTCTCTTCTCTTCCCTGAAGTAAAGACGTATTATTTCCCAATCGGTGATCACCTTCTTGCGCGAAACGCCCTTTATATCGGTGAAGTTTAGATAAAACTTGTAAGGGCAAAAACGAAGTGGCACTTTGGGCTTCCGTAGGGATGCCCCTGACTCCCCTTCAAAAAGCCCCTCCTCCCAAACTCCTGGGGACGCTAGTTTGGCTCTGTCCTCCTCCGGCCAGTCCTCGCCCACATACTTCACTTCCACTCTGGCCGAACCCTGAACCACAGCCACGACTCCTATTGTTTTCCCCCACTGCACCCTACCCCTTTGGGGGCCCGAAAAATCATCCCCAAACAAGCCAACTCCTGCTGACCCCACCGGAACCCTCCGCACCATCTGGGCCTCAAACTGTTCAACGCTGGGAATAACCGTCGGGCGTATATACTGCATCCGGGCCTCCCAGTACTTATCCGCCTCCAAGTGCCCCACGCACCCGACTTGAGTGGGGTCCACGAGCCGATAGCTATCCGGGCGCGGATCCCCCCATGACTTTTCCAGAGGGAGCTCCAAGATATCGTACTTTTTGAAGCGGTAGTCGTTATCCAACAAGCGAAAGGGGTATGGGTAGATCCGGATCCACTCGTTATCGCGGAGACGTATACCTGCCGTACACGTTAGCTCCCCATACTTCTTACTTGGACTAGGATAGGTCTTTACAATCACCCAAGTTGCTACCCAGCCATCTTCTGGGTCAGGAGACTGATGTTATGGGCCAGGACGAAGGTGAGAACTTTGATGACGAAACCCTCCTGGGTCACGGCGTGGATGCGCCTGGGGAAGAGGTGATGGAGCATGCTCCCCACCGTCTCCACCACCCTCCGCCCCACGATGGCCAGGTACTGCATCCAAGGGAGATACCGCCGGCTGTTCCTCCTGCGGATGACCATGGGAACAACCTCCTGGGCCTCCCGGAGGAGGTCCTCGTACAGATGGCTCTCGTACCCCCGGTCCAGGTAGAGCTCCGCCCCCTCGGGAAGGTCCAGGGGAAGGAGGAGAAGCGAAGCGAGGTCGTGGAAGCTCCCCGGGGTCAGGTTCACCTCGTGGACGAACTTCCCGTCGTCCACCAGGAGGTGGAGCTTGAGGCCGTGGAAGTAGACCCGCTTGCTGGGGATGAAGCCGCGGTAGGCCTTGTCCGGGAAGAGGCGGGAGCGGGGGGCGCGGATGTTCTCGCAGGCGGGGAGGGGGAAGGTGTCCAAGGCATACGCCTGGGCCTGGTGGAGGTGCTTCCAGACCTGGGCCAGGAGGTGGAGGAGGGGGAGAAGGAGGGGGTAGAGGGCGTGGAGCCTGCGGTTGAAGCGGCTTGGGGAGGGGACGTGGGTGAAGAGGCCGAGGTCTTTGGCGAGGGCCAGGGCCTTGTTGTGCTTGCCGCCGAACTCTAGGGCGGCAAGGAGGGCGAGGGTGAGGATGGCGGAGGCGGGCGTTTTGGCTTGGGGGTCATCCTTGTAGCCCATGGCTTGCAGGGCGTCGTCTATAATGCAAAAGGCCGCTATGAGACGGGAAAGCATAGCGGCCACTATTTTTTCAGATCCAGGGGATAGGTAGCAACTTGGGTTACAATCATCAAAACTCGTTCCCGTGTCATAGCTCGCCTTGGAAAGCCCAGGCCCCCTCATGGGGGCCCCGGGACGGGGCGTAAGCCGGGTTCTGTTTTCCGCGGTCATCTCTCTGGGACCGGTGTCGCCACCGGCCTCAAGCGGCCCATCCCGCAGGTTCTGGCGGGCCGGGCAAGCCCTTCCTGCCTACCGGGCCTTGCACCGGGTGGGGTTTGCCGTGCCGCCCCTGTTTCCAGGAGGCGCGGTGGGCTCTTACCCCACCGTTTCACCCTTGCCCGCACCGGGGGAAGCCCCGGCCGCTGGCGGTCTCTTCTCTGTGGCACTTTCCGTCGGGTTACCCCGCCCAGGCGTTACCTGGCACCCCGCCCTATGGTGCCCGGACTTTCCTCACCCAAGGGGGTTGGCCCTTGGGCGCGACCGCGCCCCCGTCCCGGGGCACCCCTATTCTACCACAGGCGAAAGCATTGAGGAAATCGCTCACGCTCCAGGACAGAAACCCGCCTGAGCGCCCTCCCGGAGAGGGAAAGACGCTGTGCACAGGAGGGAGGAAACCCGGCCTGAAAGGCCCAAAAAGGCGGGGGGAGGCCGGGGCTAAGGGAAGGCCAGGCCACCCCCTTCCCGGGCCTTCCAGGGGGGTTACAGGGCCGTGTAAGCGCTTTCAAATCGGGGGGTGGGATGGCGGGGCGGAAGAAGGGGGGCCGGGGAGGACCCCCGGCCCCCCTGGGCCTGCCGCCCTCAGGGCTCCAGTCCCACCCGGGCGAGGAAGGCCTCCCAGGTCTCGGGAAGGGGGAAGCCGTGGGCCCGAAGCCTGGGCCCTTCAGCGAAGACCTCCCGGGCCAGGGCGAGGGCGGCCTCCCGGTCCTCCCGCGCGGCGTCCCTCAGGTACCCCCGGAAGGGGGTCCACTCCTCCACAGCGTCCAGGAGCTCGTCCGGGTCGGCCTCCTCCCCCCGGTCCAGGAGCTCCCTCACCCAGGCCACGTAGGCCCGGGCTAGGGCGAGGGGGGCGTAAGCCAGGGAGGTCTTTTGAGCCATACCACCTTGTCCCAAGGGACGTCCAGCTCGCTCAGGTCCCGCACGCTGTAGCCGGTGGCCAGCGTCCCGCTGTGGAAGGAGTATACCACGAACCAGAGGGCCTTGAGCCTGGGCCCCCGGGCCTCCTCGGGGATGAAGGAGGCGGGGGCCAGGGCGGCCAGCACCGGGCCCTGGTCCCGGGCGTAGACGAAGAGGGCGGCCTCGGGGTGGGCCGGGGCCTCGAGGCACAGGCCCTCGTAGACCTCGGGAGGGGTGCCCGGGGCCAGGTGCCCGTCCATGACCCGCTGGGCCACGTGGAGCTCCAGGCTGGTGGCCCGCTCCCGGCCGAGAAGGGGCCTCAGCTCCTCGGGAACGGAGCGCCCCCGGCGGTTGAAGGGGGCCCGCACCATCTCCCCGGCGGCGAAGAGCCAGTCCCGAGGGGCGGGCCTCCCCTGGCCCCGGCTCTCCGCCAGGCCCCTGAGGTGGGCCCGGGCCTCGGGGAGGGCGGCGAGGGCCCGCAGGAAGGCCCGCCAGAGCTCAGGGTGGTAGTCCCGGGGGTCGGGGCTCCACTCCTCCGCCGTGGGGGGGCGGCCGAAGCCCGCCTGGGGCTCGTGGGGAGGGGGCTCCTTCCAGGCCCGCCTCTCCCCTTCCTCCCGGGTGTAGGTGACCAGGGCGGTGCGGCAGTTGTGGTGGAGGGGCGGGACGTGGGTGCGCCAGAACGGGTGGTCGGCGGGGAGGACGATCCCCGCGAGGGGCCGGCAGATCTTTGAGGTGCGCCCGTCCAGGACCACGGAGAGGCCCCAGTAGGGCCTGAGCTCCCGGGCGGAGACCGCCTCCTTCCACCGCCCCGCCCCGTAGGCCAGCTGGAGGTTGGTGCGGAAGACGGTCTCCAGGCGGTGGCGGCTCCCCTCGCCCCAGGCGTTCTTGACCCGGTCGGAAAGCTCCCTTTGGAAGTCCTCAAAGGGCCTCCCCTCTTCCAGGGCCCGGGCGAGGGCGTCCATCGTCTCCTGCACCATGTCCAGCGCGGCGAGGCCCGCCACGAAGAAGGCCCGGCGCCTCGCCTCCTCCCCCAGGGCGCGGAACTCGGGATCGGGGAGGGGAAGGCGGGCCCGGAACCAGCGGAGGGCCTCCTCGGGCCGCAGGGGGTCAGGCTCAACCGTCCAGGCCACTGTCCTGCCGCTGGGCCCATCTCCCCGCGAGCTCGGAGAGGGTGAGGGCGGCCTCCAGGAGCTGGGCGAGCTCGGCGAAGGAGATCCCGGGGAAGAGAGCGAGGAGGCGCCGCCTCAGGTCCTCGTACCCCTCGGCCTCCCCGATGGCCTGGAGGAGGGCGGAAAGCCCGGGCATGGGGGCCTTTTCCAGGAGCCTGTCCCCCAGGCCGTCCACGAAGGCCTGACCCGCCACCAGGCCCCGCTCCCGCCGCTCCTGGGGGGCGAGGAGGGGGGTGAGGACGGGGCCCTGGGGGTCGGGGGCGGGGACGCCGAACTCCTCCCGGAGCCAGGCCTCGGGGATGGAGAGGCCCATGCCCAGGAGGGTCTGGAGCACCCGGGCCCGGCTCTCCAGGTCCTTCTCCTCCTCCACCTCGGGCACCACGAAGGGGGCGAGGTCCAGGAACTCGGGGCCGAAGTTGAAGGCCACGAAGGGCTTGAGGAGGCCCTCCCGGAGGGTCTTGGCCAGGGCGCGGGCGTCAGCCCGGAGGAGGTCTATCCGCACCCGCTCGTGCACCTTGGCCAGGGCGTAGCTCCCCCCGTCCCCCTCGCTGGAGGTGAGGGTCTGGCCCAGGACGGCCTGGGCCATCTCCCGGTTGCAGAGCCGGATCAGGCGCTCGTAGACGTCCGGCCCCTGGCCCTTGGCCGCCTCCAGGATCTCAATCTCCGTGTCCTTGGAGATGACCCCGGCGGCGTCAGCCCCGAGGCTGCGCACCGCCTCCTCCAGGCGCCGCCTCTCCTCCTCCCCGGCGGCCGGATCGTACTTACCGATGCGGTAGGGCTGGCCGTAGACCTCGGCGAAGACCACCCAGTCCTTGAGGGCGTAGTGCTTGAAGAGGTAGAGCCAGGCCACGCTGCGCATGAGCCCGGCCCGGGTGGGGAGGCCCGAGCGGGCCCTGTAGCGGTGCTCTATGGCCCCGCCGTAGGGGAGGGCCTCCCCTTCCGGCCGCTCCTGGGAGGCGAGGTAGAAGCGGTCCTCCTCGGAACGGTAGACCAGGCTCCCCGGGTGCACCCAGCGGAAGGCCTTGGGCCGCCAGAGGAGGCCGTCCCACTCCCAGGCCACGGCCACCAGGCTCACCCCCTGGGGGATGGCGGAGAGGAGGTCCAGCATGAGGTCCTCCAGGGGGAGGTCCCACCACACCTCCTCCACGGCCCGGAGGATCCGGCGGGCATCCCGGCCCTCCTCCGCGGGCTCCAGGCGCCAGTCCAGGCCGATGACGGCGAGCTTGCGGGTCTGGAGGAGGGAGAAGAGGAGGGCGTCCCTTTCCTCCATCTCCTCAAAGAGCTCGGCCTGGAGGGCGAGATCCCCCTCGTCGGCGAGGCGGAGGACACGGGCGAGGCGCTCGGGGGTGAGCCCCCGGGCGGGGTAGACCCGGTAGGGGGAGTCCAGGGGGAGGCGGCGCGCGGAAGGCGGTGGGCTTTTGGGGATGGGGCGGCCGTAGGGGTCCAGGATGGGCATCAGTAGGCTCCTTTCCACCCGGCGAAGGCCCGGCGGAGGACCGACCTGTACTCCACGGGGCCCTTACGGGTCTCGGCGGCGTGGAGGGCGAGGGCCAGGGCCCAGAAGCGGTCGGCGTGGCCGCGCTCGCTCCTCTCCGCGTCGTAGCGGACGTTCCCGGAAGGGGTGATGATCCGCCGCACGGCGTGGAGGTCCTCCCGGAGGGCCCGGTCCTCGGGGATGCGGATCCGGCGGTCCTCAAAGAAGAGGCGGAGGCGCTGGGCCAGGTCGGCCTTGACCTCCAGGGTGAACTTCACCGGCTCCACCTTGTAGCCGAAGGCCCGGCGGGCGTTCTCGGCCAGCATCTCCCCGAGGCCCGTGGCGTCCAGGCAGGCCCGGCGCACCCGGGGAAGGAGGGCGTGGAGGCGGGCCTCCTGCTCGGCGAAGGGAGCCCGGTGGAGGGCCTCCACGAGGCGCGCCCAGTACACGTCCCCCACCCGCTCCAGGACCACGAAGACGGTGAGGTCCCGGTGGCGGCCCACGTCCATCCCCAGGTAGGCCCGCTCGGGGTCCCACTCCCCCCGGGGGTCCTCCCTGGCCTCGGCGGCGAGGATGAGGCTCCAGGGGAGGAAGGCCTCCTCCTCGGAGACGAACTCGCAGAGGTATTCCTGCTGCCAGATGAAGTCGTCGGCGAGGCCCGCCCGGAGCTCCTCCGGGTCTATGGGCAGGCCCTCGGCCACCGCGTCCAGGAGGGTGACCCGGTGCCGGCTCCAGACCTCTCCCCCCTTCTCCCAGAGCTCGTAGAACTTGCCCCGGGGGCCGTTGGGGGTGCTCATGATCCTGATCTTGAGATCGGGCCTCCGCGTGATGATGGGGAACATGGCGGCCCAGATGGCCTCGGAGTCCTGGTGGAAGGCGAACTCGTCCAGGAAGACGTTCCCGGTGTAGCCGCGGGCGGTGCGGGGGTTGGCGGGGAGGAAGACGAGCCTGGACGTGTTGGGCAAGCGGATCTCCAGCTGGGTCACCTCCTCCCCCGCCTCAAAGAAGCGGCTCTCCAGGGTCTCCGCCGCCTGCTTCAGGGCCGCGAGGTGGCGCTTGGCCTTCTCCGCGAGCTCCCGGCTCTGCCGCTCGCCGGCGGAGAGGAGGACCCAGAGGGTGCCGGGGCGCTCCACCGCGTCCAGGACCACCTCCAGCGTCCCGGCGAAGCTCTTCCCCGTCTGCCTCGCCCAGAGGCCGATCTTGAAGCGGGATTGGTCCCACACCCAGCGCCGCTGGTACGGGAGGAGGAGGCGCTCAGAGTCCATAGATGTCCCGCTTGATGGCCTCTATGACCTCGGGCTCAATCTGCCGGGCGCGGAGGCTCTCCTCCACCTTCTGGGCCGCCTCCTCCCGCAGGGAGCGGTCCAGCCTCTCCAGGCTCAGGGCCACCCGGGCGGCCTCGAGGCCGAGCCGCACCACCTTCTCCGGATCCACCTCCTCCCCGAGCTCCAGGTCCTGGAGGTAGCGGAGAGCTTTGTGCACCACGATGTTGGCCAAGGCGGCGGCGTAGGAGAGGCGCTTGCCCGTGGCCTCCTCCACCGCCTCCACCAGCCGCTCCATCTGCAGGACCTGGTCCAGGGCTGGGGCTAAATGACGGGCGTGGCGGCGGACGCTGGAGGGGCTCACCTCGTGCCCCTGGGCCCTGAGCCAGAGGGCGATCCCCTCCATGCTGTAGGGCCTGCCGTCCTCCTCCGTCTCCTCCCCCAGGAGCATGGCGTCCACCCGGTCGCGAAGGTCCTCCGGGAGGGTGCAGACCTTGCAGAGGCGGTGGCGCTTGTAGCCCTTCACGGCCGCACCCAGCCCACCAGGGCCGCCACCAGGGCCAGGGCCAGGAGTCCCCGCTCCCAGAACCGGGCCCGGCGCTCCCTCTCCAACTCATCCCGGAGGAGGCGGAGCTCGGCGAGGATCTCCTCGTGGTGGCGGCGGAAGGCCACGGCGAGGGCGTGGATCTCCTCCCTGAGCTCCACGGCTACCCCCTGGGCAGGAGGACCCCGGGGTCCTTCAGGTTCCCCTCCACCAGGTCCATGCCCTGGGTGGTGAGGCGGACCAGGGTGAAATCCCCGTCCTCGTCCCAAACCGCCTCCACGTAGCCCTTCTGCTGCAGGTAGCGCACGGCGGCGTTCATCTCGGAGCGGGCGGGGAGGACGTGGGAGAGTTCCATGACCCGGGCCAGGACGCCTCTCGGCATGGCGTAGGGGTCGTGGATGTTGACGGGGGCGTCCACCCCGAAGGCGTTCAGGTACAGGGCCTGGAGGATCGTGCCTCGGATCAAGCGCTGGCGGTTTGGATCCCTGAACATGGCGCTCCTTTCACGGGAAGAGCTTGTGGACGGGAAGGCCCAGGAGGCTGGCCACGATGCCGAGGAGGAGGGCCAGGACCGTCCAGAAGAGGGGGCGGCTCCAGAGGGAAGGGGCCTGGGGCTTGGGCATCATGCGGTAGAGGCGGAGGGCCCAAAGGCGCTCCCTGAGAGGGCGAAGGTCCGCCTCTGAGGCCCCCAGGCGGGCGAGGAGGGCGAGGGCCTCCTGCCAGAGCTCCAGCTCCAGATCGCGCTCATCCACGGCACCCCAAAGCTTGGCCCCCGGAGCTTCCTCCGGGGGCAGGTTTCCCACCTTAGGCCTATTCTACCCCGGGGGGTGGGGGGGTGTCTACCTCGGCCCGGCGGGCGAGGCGCACGAAGAGGTCCAGGAGGTCCAGGGGGGCGTGGGTCTGAAGCCGACCGGCCGAGGGGTTGTAGCTCACCAGGGTACTGGGCTTCCCCTTGCCCAGGTAGGCTTCCATGAGCTGCCGTTCCCCGTATCCCAGCCCCCGGACGAAGGCCCGGGCGTCGTGCCGCCACAGGCGCAGGTTGTGGGCCTCTATGCCCAGGGGCGGGACCGGGGGGACGTAAATGGGCAGGAAGGCCGGGGCCTCGGGGGGGCGGGCGTGGAGGTCGGCGCGGCCCCCGAAGGCCCCGGGCCTGGGGTCCTGGGGGTGGACCGGGACCCAGCGGGCCTCCCCGTGTTCCACCCGCCAGAGGGCCAGGGCCACCCAGGCCGCCCGCCAGAGGTCCAGGGGTTCATGCATAGCGGCCCTCCTCCTTCAGGGTCCATCCTTCCCCAGTCCGGTGGACCAGCCCCTGGTCCTCCAAGCGGTCCAGCCAGCGGCGGACCGTGGTCTTGGGCCACCCCAGGTCCCGGACCAGGGCGGTGAGGGTCACGGGCTCCCGGTACCGGGAGAGGGCCCGCAGGACCTCGGCGGCCCGGCCCTCCCCTTCCACGCTAAGCTCCATCGCCCGGGACTCCTGGTACCGGATGGTGGTCCGCTCCCGGACGGGGGCGGTACCACCGGACGCCAGTACCGGCACCTCAGGTTCCACCCCGGCCCCTTCCGGTACCGCCTCGCGGGCCTCCTCGGTACCGGCGAAGGGGGGGCGTGGTACCACCGCGGTACCGCTCTTCCGGGCGGAGGTACCACCCGGTACCGCCTGCCCGGACCCCTCCCGGTCCAACGTGGCTCCCTTGGGGGACACCCGGACCATCTCCCCCACCACCTTCCCCACCACGTAGGTCCCCACGGGGACGAAGAGGCTCATGGCCAAGGTCTCCCACAGGGCCACCCCGGGGGCCGCCCGGTGCATGGAGAGGGCGTTGCCGAGCCACACCAGGGCCAGGGCGGCCACCGCCCCGCCCCCGCCCAGGCCGAGCCCCGAAGGAGGGAGTTGGAGAGGAGGGAGAGGAGGAAGGCGGTGAACTCCAGGCTCGCCGCCAGGCCCCAGGCGAGCCAGGGGGGGAGCCCCCCCAAGGAGAGGGCGTACCACTGGGCCAGGTGGCCGGTGCTCATGGCCAGGGTGCTGAGATAGGCCAGGATCAGCAGGAAAAGCAAAAGGTTCCTCATGCTTGCCTCCTGAGCAGGCTGTGGGCCTCCAGGACCAGGAGGAGGGCCCGGCCCCGGGCCTCGTCCAGCTGGCGGAAGCGGGCCTCCAGCGCCCGGTGGCGGGCTTCCAGGGCCTCCAGGGCCCGGCGGCGCTCCTCCAGGAGCTTGAGGGCCTCGGCCAGGGTCTCCTGGGCCTGGTAGACCCGCAGGATTTCCCCGCCCGCCGCCCCCTCGAGGGCCGCCTGCGCCAATACGTTCAGGGCCTCTTTGGGGTCCATCACTCCCCCGGCTTGAGGGGCTGCCACATCCAGTAGGCCCGCCCCTTCCGCTCCCCCCACCACACCAGCCCCCCGGGCACCCGGAGGAAGGCGGCAAGCCGCCCCACCCCGGGGCAGTAGGGCCAGCCCTGGGCGGTGACGCCGCAAAAACGGGGCAGGGCTCGGGTGTGCCGGGCCACCTCCTGCTCCAGGTCCGCAATCCAGAAGGAAAAGGGGCGGAAGTAGTCGTCGTACCTCATACCCACCTCCACACCACGGCCAGGAAGGCCCCCAGGACGCCAACGAGTGCGGCGAAGAGGAGGAGGCCCACGGAGGCCCCCTCCCCGAGGGGGCCCCGCCGGGAAAGGGCCAGGTAGGCGAGGAGGAGGAGAAGCCCCACCTGGGCCGCCGCCACGTAGATCAGCGTGAGCTTGAGTAGCGCCGCCACAGGGCCTCCTCTACCGCCTCGAGGTCGTAGCCCCAGTCCAGCTCCAAAAGGTCCTCCCCCCGGAAGAGGGCCAGCGTCCAGCGCCCCTCCTCGTCCAGGAAGGCCCACACCAGAAGCCCCCCGCGCTCGCGCGGGTAGCGCGCCACCAGCCCCTCCAGGACGGCCAGGACCTCATCGCCCTCCTCCATCGGCCACCTCAAACAGGCCGGGCTGGGCCCAGCGGGGGGAGCGGTGGGCCTTCCAGTGCCGCCAGGCCAGGTCCAGACCCCGCACCGCCGCGTGCAGCTCCTCTATGCGGGAGAGGAGGCTCTGGCGGTAAGCGCGAAGCTCCTCCTCCGAGTCCGCCACCTTGTAGACCTCGTCCCCGGCGGGGGACTCGGCCACCACCACGGGGAGCACCCCGCGCTTGCGGAGCTCGGCGATGATGGCCCGGCCCCGGCGATCCCCGCCGAAGTGGCGCCCAAACTCCTCCCGCGGCACCCCCCACGCCCCCCGCATGAGCAGGAGGTCCACCGCGGCCCTAAGCTCCCCGTCCGTGATCTTGGGGACCTTCATGCCTTCTCCTCCTTCGCCAAGGCCTCGGCCAGGGCGAGGAGGGCCTCCTCGGGGGAGACCCCAAGGGCCTCCTTCCCCCCGGCCGAAGCGCGGAAGCCACCACCCTTTGGGTCCGTGAAAAGCTCCACCCGCAGGCCCGCCCGCTCCATGAGGCGGAGGGCGAGCCAGGCGGCCTGGGCCGCGGGCACACCCCCCTCCACCAGGCGCTCCAGGCTGGCGGCGGTGATGTAGACTTTGCGCCCCACGCGCACGGTGCGGACCCGCCCCTCCCTAATGAGGCGCTCCACGGCGGGCCGCCCCACTTCCAGCACCGCCGCCGCCTGGGCGGGGGTGAGGAGGGGGCGGTCCAGGCCCATCTCTCTAAGCCGCTCCCGGATCATACGTCCTCCCCCTTGCAGGCCCCACGACGGTCAAGTGCGGCGTGCGCCCGTACTCGGGCGGCCCCCCGTAGATCCACGTGAGCCGGAGCCGCACGGCCAGGCAGACGCAAAGCCCCACCGCCCCGTCAGGGGCCAGCGCTGGAACAGTGAGGGCCCTCTCGCACCCTTCCACCGGGCAGGGCACGAGCACCGGTCCCTTAGACCGCTCCCCCATCCTCCCCCTCCAGCCAGGCCTCCAGGATCCGCCAGGGCTCCATGACGCGAAGGGCCTCGGGCTCCGCCTTGGGCCCGTCCCAGAGGCGCAGGGGCCTCAGCCAGAACTTGAGGCCCCCGTCCTCCCACTTCACCCTCACCTCCCCCCGGCCCGTCCGCCCCACGATGGCGAGGCGGACGGGGGTCCCAGGGTTCGCCCGGGCCAGGCGGATCACGGCCTCAGGCGTCACGGCGCACCTCCACCCAGGCCCGGGAGAGCCCGGGGTCGCACCGCCAGCAGGGGATGTCGTCGGCGACGCGCCCCGTGCCCCCGCAGAGGCCGCAGGGGCGGAGCCTCAGGACCACCTCCTGGGCCTCGGCCTCGTCCAGGTAGAGCTGGGCCAAGAAGGCCTGGCCGTGGGCGTAGGCCAGGCGGGCCCGCTCCCGAAGCTCCCCCGGGGTGAGCCCGTGGCCCCGGATGGCGTCCAGGACGCTACGGAACGGCCGGGGCCTCATGGACAGGCCACCCCCTTCATGCGGTGCGGGTGGGAGAGGAGCTCCCTCGCCTTGGCGTCGTTCTCCGCCTGGGCGGCGGCCACCACCGCCAGGGCCCTGCGGGCCAGGCGCTCCAGCTCCCCCTGGTCCACCGCCTCCGTGTCCCGGGCCTCGTTGGCGGCCCGCACCATGTCCCGGGCCAGGTCGTAGAGGGCGTAGGCCACCCGCATGTGCCGGGGAAGCCCCTCCTCCGCCAGCTCGTCCACCAACTCCTCCAGCTTGGTCCGCTTACCCTTCACGGCGCACCTCCTCGTGCCGGGCCAGCCACTCCCGCTCGGCCTCGGCAAGGACGGCTTGGATGCCCCTTCCCGCCTCCTCCAGGGGGCGGGGGCGCGCCCCCCGGAGGGCTTCCACAAGGGCGGCCCGGACCTCCGGGTCCTCCCTGAGGAGCCGAATGAGCTCTTCCCGCGTCATCAGTTCCCTCCCCGGGGCGCCGGGGGCTTCGCCCCGAAGAGCCCCGCCGCGAGGGCCGCCTCCAGGGCCTCCGCGTGCCGGGCCACCAGCGCCCCGTAGACCGCCTTTCGCTCGTGCTCCAGGACCTCAAGCTCCGCCTGGAGCTTGTCCAGCTGGGTTAAAATCTGCTGCAGCCTCTTTTCCGCCTTCTGCCACTCCAGGTCCTGGGCGAGGAGCACCCTGGTGCGGGCCTGGCGCTCCCGCTCCGTCTTGCCGGGGGCCTCGAGGTAGGCCTGGGCCTCCCGGGCCTCCATCCACCGCTCCAGCTCCCGCCTCTCCGCCCGGAGCGCGGTCATCTGCCGCTTCACCTCCCCGATGAGCCCGGGGAGCTCCAGAATGCGCATGACCAGGCGGGCGGCCTCGAGGGTGTAATCAACCCTGTTCACGAAGGGCCTCCTTCACGGCCACATCAATCTCTTGCCAGTCGGGGACGGCCTTCACCAAGGCACGCCGCCTAAGCTGGCCGTACAGGCCCCTGGGCTGGTGGAGCTCCACCTCGTACTCCACGTGGACGACCTCGTAGCGGACGCGCTTGCCCAGGCGGTTGAGGTAAAACTCCCGCCCCTCCAACACCCAAGAGCCGTCCCCAAGGAGCATCACCAGGGGCTTGCGGTTTATGTTCCCCTCCTCGTCCACCTCGTAAAACTCCGTGGCCTCATCCCGGCGGATGGGGATTTTCTGGCCTGCGAAGTCAAAGAAGTAGCGCTTCACCGCGCACCCCCCGCGAGGTTCAGGCGGCTCGCCACCCGGCGCACGTGGGCCGGGGTGAAGGCGGCCTTAGTGAGGCCCCGCTCGCTGCTCCACTGGACCACCCGGTCCATCTGCCGCATGAGCCGCACGATGTCCCGCAGGATCCCCCCAGTGAGGGTGTGGAGCTCGGCCAGGGTCTCCTGGGAGTAGCCGGAGTTTTCGTAGATGGCCTGGGTCTCCTGGAGGGAAATGGGGCCTATGCGGGCCACGGTGCCGATGCGGCTCTCAATGTCCCGGTGGCGCCGGATCTGTCCCTCAAACTCCTCCGAGGTGATGAGGACGAAGGAGCTCCCGGTCTCGTCCGCCAGGTACTTCACCGTCTCCAGGGTTGGGCGGTCCAGGAGCTGGGCCTCGTCCACGAAGATCACCCTGGGGCTCATGAGGAGGGCGTCCCGCACCATGCTCAGCAGGACGCGGAACGTCTTGGTGCGGGTGATGCGGAGCTCCACCGCCAGATCCTCCAGGAGGGCCGCCGGAGAGTAGCTGGGCTGGGCCCGCACCCAGGGGGCCTCGTGCTCCCGGGCCCAGTAGCGGCAGGTGAGGGTCTTCCCCACCCCCGCCGGGCCCACCACCAGGGCCAGGGGGAAGCCCTCCTGGGCCACCAGGTGGAGGTGCCCCAAGAGGGCCTTCGCCCCCTCCGTGGGGATGAACCCGTCCCGGGGGTCCTTCCAGAGCTCCGCCTCCCCCATGACGATGCCCAGGGCCTCGTCAATGAGGGCCAAGGTCTGGTCGCCGTTCGCCTTCCTTCCCATGCGCTACCTCCTATTCCTCCTCGCCCCGGGGCAGCAGGCCGCGCTCCTTTAGCCACTGCTCCCCCAGGGCGATGGGGTCCAGAACCAGGTCGTCCTCCAGCTCGGCGGCGAGCTCCTCCGCCCCGCGGGCGATCTCCTCCGGGGAAGGGGCAGGGAGCTCCTGGGCCCGGAGGGTGATGCGCTCCCGCCGGGGCAGGGGGGCGAGGCCGGAGAGGCGCTCCAGCATGTCTTCCAGCCGCATGGCGGGGGAAAGCTCCTCCACCAGGCGGCGCGCCTCCTCCTGCAGGGCGCGGATGGCCGCCCGGTCGGCCGCCCGCTTGGCGCGGGCCTCGAGGCTGTCCGCCCGCAGGGGCTCGGGGAGGAGCTCCCCGAGGACCCGCAGGGTGCCGTCCGGGTTCTTGAGGGCCACCCGGAGGGGCTGGCCCGGGAGGACCTGCACGTCCAGGAGCACCACCTTCTGCCCCTGCCAGGGTAGGAGGCTCCCGTGGCGGGGGTCCAAGTACCAGGTGCGCCCCCGGTACTGCACGGTGCCGTTCCCCCGCACCACCCGCTCCACCTGGTAGGCCGCGGCCAGGTACAGGTCCTCCAGGCGGAAGTCCGCGAGCCGGTGCCGGGGGACGAAGGCCCGGAAGAGGTCCAGACGGGTGAGACCGTCCTCCAGGGGCTCCCGGTGCCAGGTGCCGAGGAGCCACTGGAGGGCGCGGCCCTTGTACTCCTCCTCCAGGAGGAGGCGGTCGGGGTAGGGGTCCCGCTCGGGGGGCATCCCCTCCGCTACCCAGCGCCGGGTGTTCTGGAGGAGGCGGCGGAGCTCGGAGGAGTCCCGCTCCGTGGCGTCCGAGCCCGCGTAGCCGGGGAGCAGGGCCTCAAAAGTCTGGTGGAAGGCCCCGAAGAAGCGCTCCACCTTCCCCCGGGTGTGGGAGACGTGGGGCCGGGAGTAGACGAGCTCAATCCCCAGGGTGCGGGCCCAGTGCTCCGATTTCTCCGAGCGGTAGACCTTGCCGTTGTCCCAGTAGATGCGCTCGGGCACGCCCCGCACGTCCCAGTCGGGCACGATGGCCGTCTTGTCCTGGGTCATGAGGATAAGGAGCTGGTCCGTGGGGACCTGGCTCTCCTCCCGGCTGAAGACGAGGGAGGGCACCGCCCCCGAGTAGACGTCCAGGGCCACGTGGATGCGGAGGCGGACCATCCGGTCCTCCTCGGGGAGGTAGACGAAAACGTCGCACCTGGTCATGTCCACCATGACCATCTGCATGGGGTACTCGGCCAGGACGTGCCCCGCCCAGGTGCGGGCGAACTCCCGCCTCCCCTCCTCGGAGAGGAGGGCGTAGCGGAAGGCGGGGTTCTCCTCGGCCTTCCGCAGGATGCGCCGTACCGTGGCCTCGGAAAGCCGGAACAGGGTTTCGGTGGAGTAGGGCCGGTAGAGGAGGAGGCCCGGGTCGTTGGCCTCTAGGATGCGCAGGATCCGCCGGGCGCTCGCCCGGGGATGGGCGAGCTTGAGGCCCACCACGAGCTTCCTCAGCTCCGCGGGCACCCGGTGAGTTCCCCGGTCCCGCCGAGGGCGCCGTGCATACAGGAGTTGCCCCGCTTCATAGCGGCGGAGGAGCCGGGCCAGGTAGTTGGGCGTGACGCCGAGCCGCTGCGCCTCCTCCTTGATGAGGTCCCACTTGAGCCCCCGGGGGAGGTCCCGGGCCTCCGCGGCGATCCGGGAGAGGTGGGCCTCGAGGGCGGGCCTAGCGGTGGGAAGAGCCCTCTCGGGAAGAGGCAAAGCCTCTACATCGGCCCCCGGGATAGGCCCCTTCCCCAAGACCAAGGCGAGCAAGTTCACGTCCACCAGGGTGCGGTAGGTACGGCCGTGCTTCTCCTTGCGGGTGGGGATGCGATGGCGGGCCACGATCCGCCATACCGTGCGTTCTCCGATGCTCATAAGTTCGGCTGCCTCATCCACGGGAAGCCAGGGCATCGCTTTCCTCCTTGTTGCCTACATTTGTGAAATCAGAAGTCAAAGAAGAGGCCAAAATCTCCTCTACGCTTTCCAAACCCAGCGCATTTGCGAGCGCCAAAAGGGTAGCGTAAGAAGGTCTTTTGCCGCGCTTTCCGGAGAGGTAGTAGCGGATTGTGGAGGGGTTTAGGCCCATGCGCTCGGCCAGGGTTCTCGGAGTCAATCCCTTGCGTTTCATGGCAGCCTTGAGCTTGGCCGGGTCAATTTTAGTTGCCAACATATGTCGCATCCTGTAGGGTATGCTATCAGGAGGGTGCGACATATGTCAAGCGCCAAGCTCAACGGGCCCTTTACCGACCTCATCCTGCAGAAGATGCAGGAGATGGGGGTGGACAGCCTGGAAGAGTTCTCCCGGCGCACCGGCATCTCTCGGGGAACCCTGTACTACCTCGTGAGGGGGCGCCAAACCAAAGCGGGAACATGGGTAAAACCAAGCGTAGATACCTTAGTGGCCCTAGCCAAAGCCCTAGACGTACCCGCGCACGAACTCCTCTACCGACTAGAACCGGAAGCCCCCGGTAGCGAATGGCGGAGCGAAAGGCATATCCCCATCCTCGGCTACGTGGGCGGCGGCCCTTCCCAGCTGGAGGAGATTGAGGAGCGCACCGTCCCCGTGCGGGTCAAGGGGGACGCCCGGCACCTCGCGGCCTTCAAGGTGCGGGGCAACTCCATGTGCGCCGGGAAGCGCCCCATCTGCCACGGGGACGTCATCATCGTCAACACCGAGGACAAGGGCCACCCAGGGGCCATCGTGGTGGCCCGGCTGGAGAACGGGGAGTACGTGGTGAAGCTCCTCAAGAACGGGGCCCTCTACTCCACCAACCCCGAGGAGAACGGGCCTCCCGTCATTCCCCTGGACCAGGTGGCGGAGATCGTGGGCCGGGTGGTGGAGGTGCGGAGCAGGCTCTAGGTTTGACACCCCCCCACCCCCTGGGTTAAACTGGGGCTAAGGTGGGAAACGTGCCCCCGGGGAAGCCCGGGGGCAAAACCTTTTGGAGGGAAAGATGCTCAAGGTCATCCGTATCGCCTACTTCGCCCTCGGGCTCGCGGTCCTGGTGGTGGAGGACCTCATGGACGGGGTCCCGGGCCTCCAGAAGAAGGAGGAGGCCATGAAGCGGGTCAAGGAGGTGGTGAACGCCATCCTCGGCTTCTGGCCCGCCTGGATCCCGGACGCCGTCCTGGGGTGGGCCATTGACCAGATCGTGGCGCTCTTCAACCGGGACGGCACCTTTCGCAAGGGCGCGGGCGCTCAGCCTCAAGGGGCCGGGGCCTAGCTGGCCCCTCTCCCCGGAGACCGCGAGGGCAGAGAACCGCGCCTACTGGGGGGTGGTGCTGAGGCGGCCCTATGACGAGTTTGACCGGCTTCCCCAAGAATACCGATACCTCCACCCCGACCTTTTCCGGCACGCTGCGCGCCGCCTTGGCCGAGGCGCCTGACCGCATCCCCCTCCACCCCTTCGGGGAGTTCGTGGGGAACGGGACGGTCTTCCTCTACGACGAGGAGAGCCTTCAGGCCGCCCTGGAGGACCTTAGGACCCGGGGCGTGCCCTGGGTCCTGGACTTCCACCACCAGACGGTGCGGGTGGAGGAGGGCCAGGCCCAGGAGGCCCCCGCGGCGGGGTTCATCACCGGGCTGGTGGTGGGGGAGGACGGCTTCGTCTACGGCCTGGTGGAGTGGTCGGAGACGGGGCGGGAGCGGGTGAGCCGGGGGGAGTACGCCTACGTCTCCCCGGTCTTCTACTACGACCCCACCCCGGACGAGATGGGCAGGCATCGGGTGCTGGGCTACCACTCCTTCGCCCTCACCAACAACCCCGGCATCCGGTTCCAAAAGCGCATAGAAGCGGAGGCGGACATGCTGGAAAAGCTCAGGCAGGCCCTAGGACTGGAACCGGAGGCCACCGAGGAGGCGGTCTTCCAAGCCCTGGAGGGCCTCCGGCGGGAAGCCGCTGTGGGCCGGGTGGTCCTGGAGGTGGGCCTCGGAGCCGAGGACCTCACGGAGCTCAAGGCCAAGCTCCTGCGCCTCCTGGCCGCGCAGGACGCCCTGGAGGAGCTGGAGCGCACCCGGAAGGAGCTGGAAGCCATCAAGGTCCAGACCCGGGAGGAGAAGGCCCAGGCCCTGGTGCGTAAGGCCCTGGAGGAAGGGCGCATCCTCCCCCACCAGCGGGAGTTCTGGCTCGCCCAGGCCCGGGCCGACCTCGAGGCCGCCCGCAAGGCCCTGGAGGGGATGCCCCGGCTGGTGCCCGTGGAGCTGCCCAAGGCGGAGCGGAAGGCCTTGGAGGAGGACGAGCCTCTGCGCAGGCTCGCCCAGGTCTTCAGGGTTTCCGAGGAGGCCCTGAAGCGGTTTGGAGGTGAGTGATGTTTGACACCGAGCGCTGGGCGGACGAGTACCTCATCCCCCTCCCGGTGAAGGCGAACGCCGTCATCCGGCAGGGAGCCCTGGTGATGGTGAGCGGGGGCTACGCCGAGGAGGCGGGCCCCGGCACCGGGAAGATCGCCCTGGGCGTGGCCCAGGAGGCGGTGGACAACACCGGGGGGACGGACGGCGCGAAGAAGGTCGTGGTGCGCCGGGGAGTGTTCCGCTTTGAGAACGACCCCACCGACCCCGTGGGCCCCACGGAGCTGGGAAAGGACGTTTATGCCACCGGGCCCAACACCGTGGGCAAAACGGGCACGGGCCGCTCCAAGGCGGGCCGGGCCCTGAAGGTGGAACCGGACTACGTCTGGGTGGAGGTGTGGTAGATGATCCTGAACCGCGAGAACCTGAGCGCCCTCAGCCGGACCCTCAAGGCCCTGGTCTTTGAGGCCAAGGAGGGGTACACCCCCCTCTGGCCGAAGCTGGCCCTGGAGGTCCAGTCCAACGGCCGGGCGAACTACTACGCCTGGATGGAGAACATGCCCACCATGCGCCTCTGGGAGGGGGAGCGGCAGGTCCAGAACCTCACCGCCGAGACCTTCTCCATCGTCAACGCCGACTGGGAGGCCACCTTCGCCGTGTCCCGCACGGACGCGGAGGACGACCAGATGGACCTCATCCGCATCACCGCCCTCCAGTACGCCCGGAGGTGGGCCGAGCACGACGACCTCCTCATCGCCGACCTCCTGCGCAAAGGGTTCCAGCAGAAGGGCTACGACGGCCGCCCCTTCTTCGGCTCCCACACGGTGGGGAAGAAGACCTTCCAGAACGCGGGCAACGCCCCCCTGACCCGGGAAGCCTTCCGTCAGGCCCTGAGCCAGATGAGGCAGCTCACCGACGCCCGAGGCTACCCCCTGGGGTTTTTCTTACAGAAGCCCATCTACCTGGTGGTGGGCCCCGGGCTGGAGAGCACCGCCTACGAGATCGTGGGGGTGCCCACCCTGCCCTCGGGCGGGGCCAACCCCGACTACGGGAAGGCCGAGATCCTGGTCAGCCCCTGGCTGGTGGAGGAGTACGAGACCTACTGGTTCCTGGTGGATGGGAGCCAGGCCATCCGCCCCTTCGTCCTCCAGCGGCGGAGCCGCCCCGAGTGGGTGGCGAAGGACGACCCCGAGACCTCCGACGAGGTCTTCAAGCGCAACGTCTTCATCTACGGGGTCTACGAGCGTAAAGCGGCGGGCTACCTCTTCTGGCAGCTGGCCTACGGCTCCACCGGCACCGGCGCCGTCGCATGATCACCCTCGAGGACCTCCGCCAAGCCCTCCCCCTAGACGTCCTCCTCTACCTGGTGGACGAGGAGGGGGCGGGGGTCCTCACGCCCGAGGGCCAGGCCCGGGCCGAAGCCGCCCTGAGGGAGGCCTGGGCCGAGGTGGAAAGCTACCTCGCCCAGCGCTACGCCCTCCCCCTCCCCTCCCTCCCCGAGGTGCTGAAGGCCAAGGCGGTGGACATCGCCGTCTACCGCCTCATGCTCCGCCGGGGCATCCGGCCCGGCACCGCCGACGAGGCCGCCCTCACCCGATACCGGGATGCCGTGGCCTTCCTTCGGGACGTGGCCGTGGGCAAGGCCTCCCTGCCCCTTCCCCCCACGGGGGAGCCCGCGAGGCCCAAGGGCGGGGCCGCCGTCCGGGGGAAGCGGGTCTTCTCCCGGGAGAGCCTGGAGGACTTCTGATGGGCGTGCGCCTCAAAGGGGACTGGCGGGAGCTAAACGAGGCCCTGAGAAAGCTCGGGCGGGGCGTCCCCCAGAAGGTCAAGGAGGCCATCGCCGAGGGGATCCTCGCCCGCACCCACCGCCGCTTTGAGGAGAGCCGGGCCCCGGACGGCTCCCCCTGGCCGCCCCTCTCCCCCGCCACCCTGGCGAAGGAGGTGCGGCCCAGGGACCGGCTCAAGCGGGGCGGGATCTCCGCCGCCGCCCAGAGGCGCGTGGCCCTGCGCAAGCCCCTGGTCGTCACGGCCCGCCTGAAGAACTCCATCTCCTGGAAGGTGGCGGGAAGCCGCATCTACGTGGGCACTAACCTGGAGTACGCCCGCATCCACCAGTTCGGGGGCTACGCCGGGAGGGGGCGGAAGGTCTACATCCCCGCCCGCCCCTTCCTGGGCCTCACCGAGGAGGACCGCCAAGAGGCCGAGGCCCTCCTCCTGGAGTGGCTTTCCCGGAGATGACCGCCCCTGTGCTCGCCTACCTCACCGAGGCCTGCGTCCACGCCGGGCTACCCCGGACCCGGGTCCTCGTGCGCCGGAGCCGCGAGGAGGCCTACCGGACGGTGCCCGCCGCCCTCCTCGCCCTAACCTCGGGGAGCCTGCGGCGGGACGGGAGCCGGGTACAGGTGGGGCCCGAGCGCACCACCCGGACCCTGTATCGCGGGCTCGTGCGGGCCCGCCTGGAACTCTATGCCCGAAGCCAGGAGGAGCTGGACCGCCTCCTGGTGGGGGTACTCCTCTATCTCTGGCACACCCCCTTGGAAGCCGGGGGGTCCTATCAGGCCAAGCTGGACGAGATCGCCCTTTCGTATCAGGACGAAGAGGGCTTCCTCCTCCCCGAGAACGGGCTCGCCCTGGAGATCCCCGTGGAGGTCTACCTCCTGGAGGGGGTGGACTGGGTGCCCGTGGCGGTGGAGGTGGAAGGGCTCGTAGAGGAGGTGTGACATGCCCAAGGAGACCAAGGAAGTGGAGGACAAGGAGATCACCCAGCCCGACCCCACCGTGGAGGAGCTCGCCGAACTCCTCAAGGTGGAGCCCTGGGCCCTGGCGGGCCTCCGGGTGCGGATGGGCTGGGCCGTGGGGACCCGGGTCTCCCGGGCCCAGTTTGAGCGGGCCCTGAGGGAGTTCCTCCAGGGGCCCACCGTCAAGGAGTAGGAGGTGAAGCGTGGCTAGACTGCCAGGAGTATACCCCGAGATTCAGGACGGGGGCCTGGGCATCGTGGCCCCCAGCGGGGACGGCCAGCGGGTGGTGGTGGGGGTCTCCTCCAAGGGGCCCGTGAACCAGGTGGTGGGCCTCTCCGACCTCTCCCAGGTGCCCACCCTCCTCGGCACCGGCCCCCTGGCCCGGGCCGTGGCCGACCAGCTGGCCTACGGAGGCGGCCAGGTCTACGCGGTGCGGGCCGCGGGGGACATCGCGGGCAGCGTCACCGCCGACACCCAAAACCCCGCCTCCCCCGCCGTGAGCGTGAGCGGAAGCCCCCTGGACGCCTACGAGATCGTGGTGCGGATCGTCCGGGGCGGGGCCGTGGGCACCGCCACCTTCACCTACAGCCTGGACGGCGGGGACACCGTGAGCGCCGAGATCGTCACCGCCGCGAGCTACGACCTCCCCGGCACCGGGCTCACCTTGAACTTCGGCACCGGCACCTACACCGCGGGGGCGGTCTACCGCTTCCAGGCCACCGCCCCCAGGGCCAGCGTCTCCAGCGTCCAGGCCGCCGTGCGGGAGGCCCTCAACGCCCCCATCCTCTACGAGTACATCCAGGTGGCCCAGCCCACAGACGCCGCCATGTGGGCCGCCCTGGACGCCCTGGCCACGGAGGCGGAGGGCCGGTTCCGCTACATCTGGTTCCTCACCGAGACCGCCGCGCCGGGCAACGACGTGGACGCCTGGGTGAACGCCAGGCTCGCGGAGAAGGCCAACTTCACCTCCAAGCGGGTCATGATCGTGGCCGCCTGGGGGGAAGTGGTGGACACCCTCAGCGGGAGGCTGGAGGTCCAGAGCCTGGCCGCCCGGGTGGGGGCCCGGATCTCCAAGAACCGGGTCCACGTCTCCCCCGCCTGGGTCCAGCTGGGACCCCTCCCCGGCGTGGTGGCCGTGGCCCCCTTCGTGCTGACGGACTACGGCAAGAAGAGCCTCTTCAACAACGCCCACGCCCTGGCCCTGGACACGGCCGGCTTCACCACCGTCTACCGGCTCATCGGGCGGGACGGGGTCTACCTGGTGGACGGCCGCATGGCGGCGCCCCCCACCAGCGACTACCTCATCGTCCAGAACCGGAGGGTGATGGACAAGGCGGTCACCCAGGTCCGCCAGGCCCTCCTGGACTTCGTGCAGTGGCACGTGGACCCCACGGACCTGAACGCCTCCCTGGCCAGCCTCATCGCCCGGGCCAACACCCCTCTCCGGGTCATGCAGTCCCTGGGAGAGATCGCCCGTGGCCGGGTGGTGGTGCCCCCGGGCCAGGACATCCTGGCCTCCAGGACCCTCCTCCTGCAGGTGCGGGTCGTTCCTCTGGGCTATCTCAGGGAGATAACCTTGGACATCGGCTTTGAGAACCCCTTCCTGGCCCAGGCCAAGGCGTGAGGAGGTAAAACATGCCCATCAACGGCCGCTACTATGACTGGGAGCACATCAGCATCCAGGTGAAGGGCGTGCCCCTGGCGGACGTCCTCTCCATTGACTACGAGGACTCCGAAAAGGTCAACGCCATCTACGGCAAGGGCCGCACCCCCAGGGGCTACACCAAGGGCAACTGGGAGGCCTCGGGGAAGCTCACCCTCCTGCGGGAGGAGTACGATCGCCTCCGCGCCGCCGCCCCCGAGGGAAACGTCTACAAGCTTGACCCCTTTGACATCGTCATCTCCTACGACAAGGGCAACGGCACCGCCGTCACCGACACCCTGAAGGACTGCCTCTTCACCAAGCGCTCCTTCGGCGGGGTGGAGCAGGACACGGAGCGGATCACCGTGGAGCTGGAGTTCGTGGTGCTCGGGGAGATCCAGCACGGCTAGGAGGCTAGATGGAACGGGAAAAGCCCTTCTACACCTTCACCCACGGCGAGAGCACCTTCGCCTTCCGCAGGCCCGACATCGCCCAGGTGGACCGCTTCACCAGCCGCATGGCCCGGGCGCCCTTGAGCGCCGCCCTGGACTTCACCCGCGAGCTCGCCCTGGACCAGGAGGCCTGGGCCCGCGCCACCGCGGAGAAGCCCGGCCTCGCCCTCACCGCCGCCAACGGCATCCTGGAGGCCCTGGGTTTCCAGGCCGGTTAGCGGAGCTGGAGCGTGACCCTCCACCCCTCGCCCAGCTTTCCGCCCTCATCCGCCACTGGCTCCACCGCGAGCCTCCAGACGACCCGGAAGACTTCCTAGAGCTGGCCCGCCAGGCCCTCTGGCTGGAAAGGCGCTACCTCCGGCAGACCCCCAGGTGAAGGCCTGGGGGTCATGCTTTGGTCCAGGGTGGAGGCCCCTTCCCTGGGAAGGCTAAGGCTCAGGGCTAGGTATTTTAGCGCTTTTCATGAGTTTTTCATTAGCATACGCTAAAACAACCTTTAGTTTATGGGCTGAGACAGCGTCACGCTGTCTCAACTATGCATGCAACGCATAATGCGATAACGATGGGCATTCCCATCCCTTTTGGGCATCGGGCTACGCTGTCTCACGCTGTCTCAAGCCCCCCTCCGACGCTGTCTCACGCTGTCTCAGCTATGCAACCCGACCGCATAACGGCGTTTTCCGCCTTCTGTAGCCGCTTTCTTCCTCTCATCAACTTTGCGCGGTTTGCTATAAAGTGGGCTTACATCAACGGGCGCTTTTGCCTTCCTCATCGCCCTCTTTTACTGTCCTAAAAGCGTGAGCGATTTGCCCCAAAAGCATGACTCACCTAAGTCAAAGATTGCCCCGGTCAGCGGCTTCAGAACGCACTAAACCACCTTGAGACAGCGTCCTTTTCCGATGGGCATCGCACTGACCCGCATTACTGTCCTAAAAGCGTGAGCGATTGCCCTCCGCCAAACCGCCGCCTTTTTTCGGGAGCCCGCCGCTTCTTTTCGCCTTCTTTATCGGCTTCTTTCGCCTTGCTTCGCCTTTAGTCGGGCCCGGCCCAACTAACAACAAGCGCGCTCCATTACACCAGAGAGATGACCGCAAAAAACAGAACCCGGCTTACGCCCTATCCCGGACCCCGAGCTTCGGCTCGGGGGTTTTTTTACCCCTGAGGTGGGACAAAGGTGGGTGGTAGGTGGGAGAGAGTGGAAAAGTGTGGGGAAGCCGTGGTATACTTCCCGGCGAAAACCTTCCCCGGCCACGGCCATTCGTGATCCAGGCGCACCGGGTCTGGCCACCGGAAGGTGGGAGCAGGTGGGAAGATGCCCTTCGGCGAGTACCAGTACAGCCTGGACGACAAGGGGCGGGTGGTGATCCCCGGCCCCTTTCGCGATTTCCTCGAGGACGGCCTGGTGCTCACCCGGGGCATGGAGGGTTGCCTCTACGTCTTCCCCTCCGACCGCTGGCGCAAGATTGAAGAGCAGCTGGTCAACCTGCCCCTCACCGACAAGGAGGCCCGGGCCTTCGTGCGCTTCTTCTACTCGGGGGCCCACAAAACCCGCATGGACAATGCCTCCCGCGTCCTCATCCCCCCGCCCTTGCGCCAATTCGCTGGGCTTGCGGAAGGGGGCGAGGTGGTCATCGCCGGGGCCCCGGGGAGGTTGGAGATCTGGAGCCTGGAGCGCTGGTGGAAGGCCATTGAGGAGATTTTGCACAACCCGCCGGCCCCCGAGGCCCTGCGGGGACTTATCGGATAGGGATTTATGGAAGGCATTACCGAGCACATTCCCGTGATGTACCAAGAGGCCTTGGACCTCCTGGCGGTGAAGCCGGGCGAGGTCTATGTGGACGCCACCTTGGGCGGGGCCGGTCACACCCGGGGCATTTTGGCGCGGGGGGGGCTCGTTCTCGGCCTGGACCAGGACCCCGAGGCCGTCGCCCGGGCGGAAGCCTTGGGCCTACCTGGATTAAGGGTGTTCCGGAAGAACTTCCGCCACCTCCAAGAGGTTCTGGCCGAAGCCGGGGTGAAGGAGGTGGCGGGGATCCTGGCGGACCTGGGGGTTTCTAGCTTTCACCTGGAAGACCCCAGACGGGGCTTCAGCTACCACAAGGAAGGCCCCTTGGACATGCGCATGGGCCTCACCGGCCCCACCGCCGAGGAGGTGGTGAATACCCTTCCCCTGGAGGAGCTTTACCGCATCCTGCGCGACCTGGGGGAGGAAAGGCAGGCGTACCGCATCGCCAAGGCCATCGTGGAGGCCAGGAAGAAGGCCAGGATCCGCACCACCACCCAACTCGCCCAGGTGGTGCAAGCGGCGGTGGGCTTCCGCAAGGCGGGGCACCCCGCCCGCAAGACCTTCCAAGCCCTGCGGATGTACGTGAACGACGAGCTCGGGGCTCTGGAAGACTTCCTCCGCCAGGCCGAGGAGGCGCTAAAGCCTGGGGGCAGGCTGGTGGTCATCACCTTCCACTCCCTGGAGGACCGCCTGGTCAAGCGCTTCCTCAAGGAAAGCGGCCTCAAGGTGCTCACCAAAAAACCCCTCACCCCAAGCCCCGAGGAGGTGGCCCAAAACCCCCGGGCGAGGAGCGCCAAGCTACGGGCAGCGGAAAAGGAGGCGGCGTGAGGGCGGCGGTGCGGTTTGGCCTCCTTTACCTTTTGAGCCTGCTCCTCCTCTTCGCTTTGGGCCACCGAAACCAAGTGGAAAAGGCGGCCCTCGCCCGGATGGAGGCGCGGCTCGCTGAACTGAAGGCGGAAGAAGAAGCCCTCCTTCGGGAAACGTGGCGGGCAAGCCGCCCCTTGCGGGTTTTGGAGTGGGCGGAGAAGGAGGGCTTCATTCCCATGAGTAAGGGGAGGTGGGCGCCATGACCGCGGTGAGCCGGGTACCCTTGGTCTTCGCCGGGCTTGTCCTCTGGTTCCTCCTCTTCGCCCTGGGCGTCTATGCCCTCGTCACCCGCCCGCCCCGCCTCAACCCGCCCCCGCCCCCTCCATCCCCACCCCGAGGCGCCCTCTACGCCCAAGACGGCACCCCCTTGACCCTCACCCTGCAGGCGGGCCGCCACTATCCCTTGGGGGAAAGCGCAAGCCAACTCCTGGGCTTCGGGGAAAGGAGCACGGGCAGGGGCCTCGAGGGTCTGGAACGCGACCTGAACGCCGCCCTGGCCCAGGGGCGCTCCTTCACCCTCACCCTGGACCCCTGGATCCAGGCCATGGCGGAGAAGGCCCTCTGGCAAGGCCTAGCGAAAAGCCAGGGAAGCTTCGCCACCGCCCTCGTCCTGGACCGGGATGGGCGGATCCTCGCCGTGGCCAACGGGCCCGCCTTTGACCCCTTAGCCCCGCGAAAGGACCCGGAAAAGGACCTTTCCTGGCGCAACCACGCCTTCTTGGTGGCCCTGGAACCCGGCTCCACCATGAAGGCCCTCACCGCCGCCATCCTGCTGGAAGAGGGCCAAGCCCGCCTCAACACCCGGGTGGAGGCCCCCATGTACCGGGTGGTGGACGGCTGGACCATCCGCGACGTGGTCCCCCACCCCCCGTCCTCACCCTGGCGGAGGTGCTCAAGTACTCCTCCAACGTGGGCATTAGCCGGCTGGCGGAGGCCCTGCCCAAGGAGGTCTTCCACCAATACCTGAAAAAGCTCCACCTCACCGATGCCGAGCTACTACCCGGCGTCCGGGTGGCGTCCCCCGTGGTGAAGCCACCCGAGGCCTGGAGCCGGGCCGCCTACGCCAACCACACCTTCGGCCAAGGCTTCCTCATTACCCCCTTGCACCTGGCGGCGGCCTTCAACGCCCTGGTGGATGGCGTCTACCGGCCCCCCATCCTCTTTGCGGGAAGCCTTCGCCAGGGGGAGCGGGTGTTTTCCGAAGCCACGGCGGAGGCGGTGCGGCAAGCCCTGGTGGAGGGCCTCGCCCCCCGGGCCCACCTTCCGGGCTACCGCCTGGCCGGCAAGACGGGCACCGCCCAGGTGGTGGTGAACGGGCGCTACTCCCAGGAGGTCTTCACCGCCTGGTTCGCCGGCTTCGTTCCTGGGGATAAGCCCCTTTACACCGTGGTGGTGGCGGTCCACCACCCCAAGGGGGAGGTGCACGGCAGCCAGGTGGCCGCCCCCATCTTCCGGGAGATCGCCGCCCGTCTCTTGGCCTACCGGGGCCTTCCCCCCTATGCTGAGGAGCGGTGAGGTACTTGTGTATCTTGCGCATGTTAGGGAACTAACGCCTGAGTGGGTGGCGGAGGCCACCGGGGGGCGGCTCCACCCCGGGGGAGGGCCGGTGCGGGACCTCCACTGGAACAGCCGGGAGGTGGCGCCGGGAAGCCTTTTCGTCGCTCTCCCTGGGGCCAGGGCCCACGGGCGTTCCTTCATCCCCGAGGCCCGGGCCCAGGGGGCAAGCCTCGTCCTGGCGGACGTCCCTGGCGAGGCCACGGTGGAGGTGAAGGACCCCTACGGGGCGCTTCTCCGCCTGGGAAGCGCCCTCAGGGAGCTCTTCCCCGGGGTGGTGGTGGCGGTGGGGGGTAGCTCGGGCAAGACCACCACCAAGGAGGCCCTGGCCCAAGGCCTGGGGTTTCCCGCACCCTCGGGCAACCAAAACACCGCCCCACCCCTGGCGCGTTTTTTCCTCCACCTAAGCCCAGGGGAGGGAGGGGCGGTGGTGGAGCTCGGGATAGACCGGGTGGGGGAGATGGCGGAGCTCATGGGGCTTTCCAAGCCCGCCCTTTCCGTCCTCACCGCCTTGGGGGAGGAGCACCTGCTGGCCTTCGGCGGCCTGGAAGGGGTGGTGCGGGAGGAGGCGGGGCTCCTTCGGGCCCCCCAGGCCCTGGTGAGCCTCCAAGCCAAGGAGGTGCTCCAGGCCTTCGGCCGCTACCGAGGGGAGCCCACCTACGGCTTTGGGGAGGCCACTTTCGCCGGCGAGGACCTGGAGCTCTTCCCCACGGAAAGCCGTTTCCGATACCGGGGAAGGAGGGTCCAGGTGCCCTACCCCGGGCTTGGGCCCGCCCTGGGCGCCCTGGCCGCCTTGGCGGCGGCGGAGCTTTTGGGGAAGGACCTGGGGGAGGTGGCGGAAAGGCTTGCCGGCCTCCGCCTGCCCCCGGGGCGTATGGAGCGGCGGGTCCTGGGAGGGGTGGTCTTCCTCAACGACGCCTACAACGCCAACCCCCTTTCCGTGAAGGCGGGCCTCGCCTGGCTCGCGGCCCAGCCCGGGCGGAAGTGGGTGGTCCTGGGGGAGATGCGGGAGCTTGGGAGCCTGGCGGAGCGCCTCCACCTAGAGGTGGCGGAGGAGGCGGCCAGGCTTGGCCTGAAGCCCCTTTACCTGGGCGCCTTTGCTCAGGCCCAGGCCGCTTTGGGGGGCGAAGCGGTGGAGGGCCTGGAAGAGGCGCTGGCTTGGCTCAAGGCCCGGGTGTTGCCGGGGGACCTGGTCTACCTCAAGGCCTCGAGGGCCGTGGGTCTGGAAAGGATCCTGGACCTATGGGACGCTTAGGCCCTCTCCTTATCCTCCTGGTGGCCTGCGCCCCCCTAAGGGCCACCCCCCCCGCCCTTCCCTATCCCGGGGGCTTCGCCCGTGGGGGCTTGGTGGAAGGCCGCTTCCAGGCCATCCTCCCTAGCCCCCCCCTCTTCCTGGACGCCGACCGGGAGGCCCTTTACGCCGCCTATCCCTACCAGCTCTTGGTCCTGCGGGAAGGAAGCCTGGAAAGCCTTCCCCTCCCCGGCGTTCCCCGCTTCCTGCGGGCAAGCCCCAGGCTCGCCGTGGGGCTGGGGGAGGCGGTGTGGACCCCGGGGGGGCTTCTTCCCTACCCCGCCAAGGACGCCTTCCTGAGCGACGAGGGGCTTTACTGGGTGGGCCAAGAAGGGGTCTACCGGGAAACAACCCTCCTCCAAAGGGGAAGGTACACCCAGGTGGTGGCCTGGGAGGGCGCGGTGGCCCTGGGGGAGGAGGCCTTCTTTTACCCCGAGGGCCGCACCCTTCCCCTCCCCGCCCCCGTCCTTAAAGCCCAGGCGGGGGACTGCGGGGTGGTGGCCCTTATGGGGGAAAGGGTCTACCTGGTGCGCAAGGAAGGGGTGAAGCCCTTGGCCGAGGCCGAGGACGCCGCGGCTTTTGGGGAATGGGTCTATCTGGTGCCTGGGGAACGCGTTCTTTCCTGCCGGGAGGTGGTATGGCCCTAGCCCTCCTGCTCTCTTGGCTTTTCACCGGCGTCTGGATCACCTTCATGAAGGCGATGGGTCTGGGCAAACGCGTGCGCCAGGATGGCCCTCGGGCCCACCTAGCCAAGGAAGGGACCCCCAGCATGGGCGGGGTAGCTTTCCTCCTCGCCGCCTTCTTGGCCTACTACCTGGGGGGCAAGGACCCGTTCCTTCCCCTTTGGCTCCTCGGCCTCGGCTTCGCCCTCCTGGGGCTTTTGGACGACCTGGGGGGAAGCTTCTCCCGGCCCCTTAAGGCGCGGGAAAAGCTCGCCCTCCAGGGCCTCATGGCCTTGGTCTTCGCCCTTTACGCCGCACGGCAGGTGGCCTACACCCCTTGGCCCATCCTGGACGTCCTTCTCGTCTTCCTGGCTGTGGTGGGTGCGGCCAACGCCTTCAACTTCACCGATGGCTTGGACGGACTCCTGGCGAGCGTCGCCGCCATCCTTCTCCTTCCCTTCTACCCCTACCCCTTCGCCCAAACCCTTCTGGGAAGCCTCCTCGGCTTCCTCTGGCACAACGCCCCCAAGGCCAAGGTCTTCATGGGGGACACGGGGAGCCAGGCCCTGGGGGCCATGGTGGCGGGGCTTTTCGTCCTCACGGGGAAGCTATGGCTCTTGCCCTTGGCCGCCATCGTCCCCGTGTTGGAGGTGCTTTCCGTGGTGGCCCAGGTCCTCTACTTCCGCCGCACGGGAAAAAGGCTTTTCCGCATGAGCCCCTTGCACCACCACTTTGAACTTTTGGGTTGGGAGGAGGCCAAGGTGGTCTTCCGCTTCGCCGTCCTCACCGCCCTGGCCACCGCCCTCGCCTTTGGCCTGGGAGGTGGAGCGTGATCCTGGTCTACGGCCTCGGACGAAGCGGCCTTGGGGTCTTGCGCTTCCTGAAGCGCCGGGGGATCGCCGCCCGCTTCCACGACGACAGGCCCCGGGAAGAGGAGGTGCGGGAAGCCTTGGCCTTGGGCTTCACCCCCGACTTCGCCCTGGAGGGCCGCTACGCCCAAGTGGTGGCCGCTCCCGGGGTGCCCCTGGACCACCCTAACCTCCAGCGCCTGAGGGAAGGGGGGGCGGAGGTGGTGGGGGAAGCCGAGCTCGCCTACCGCCTCTCCCCAACTCCCATCCTCGGCATCACCGGCACCGCGGGGAAGACCTCCACCACCCTCTTCACCGCCCACCTCTTAAGGGGCCAAGGGCTAAAGGCCCTGGAAGGGGGCAATGTGGACCCCCCCCTGGTGAGCGTGGTGGACGAGGCGGAGGTGGCGGTGGCGGAGCTTTCTAGCTTTCAGTTGGAGCGGGTTTCCACCTTCCGGCCCCGGGTGGCCGTGCTGCTTAACCTGGGGGTGGACCACCTGGACCGGCACGGAAGCCTCGAGGCCTACCACGCCGCCAAGCTCAACCTTCTCAAGAACCTCACCGCCGAAGACGCCCTGGTCTACAACGCCCAAGACGCCAAGGTGCGCCAAGCGGCGGAAGGGAGCCCGGCCCGCCTCTACCCCTTCCAGCCGGCGGAAGACCCCCGGGAAAGCAACCTGCGGGCCGCCTTGGCCGCCACCCGGGCCTACCTGGACCTCTTGGGCCGCCCTTTGGACGAAGGGGCCTTGGAGGAAAGCCTGAGGACCTTACCCCGTCCCCCGCACCGCTTCCAAACCTTCGCCAGGAAGGGGAAAGTGGTCTTCATTGACGACTCCATCGCCACCCGCACCCCTGCGGTGGCCGCCGCCCTAAGGGCCGCCCCCGCCCCCATCGCCTGGATCCTGGGCGGGGAGGACAAGGGGGCCGACCTCGCCCCTTTAAGGCCCCTCCTCTCCCGGGTACGGGTGGTCCTGGCTGTGGGCCAGGACGGGCCCCGCATGGCGGAGGCCTTGGGCGGGGGCGTGGAGGTGGTGGTGATCCGGGAAAAAGACGGGCACCAGGCCATGCGGCAGGCGGTGGCCGAAGCCCTGGCCCGGCTTGCGGAGGGCTCCGTCCTCCTCGCCCCCCTGGCCGCCAGCTTTGACCAGTTCAAGGATTACAAAGACCGGGCCCAAGCCTTCCGGGAGGCGGTCTTTGCCCTAGGAGGTGAGCCGTGGACCCCGTCCTCCTCCTAGCGGGCCTCCTCCTCATGGCCTTCGGCCTTTTGGGGGTGGGGGTGGCGGAACCAGGCCTCCTCCAGGGCCATCTCTTGCGGGTGGGGCTCGCGTTCGCCGCCATGCTCCTTGGCTTCCTGCTGCCCCCGGCCCGCCTCCTCCGCCACGCCCTCTGGCTTCTCTTCCTCACCCTGGGCCTCCTGCTCTTGGTCCTGTTCCTGGGGGATGGGCCCGGGGGGGTAAGGCGGTGGTTTTACCTGGGCCCTGTGGCCTTCCAGCCCTCGGAGCTGGCCAAGGTGGCCTTGGTCTTTTACCTCGCCTCCTTCGTGGGGCGAAAGGGGAACGATACCCCCATCCTGGGGGCCGCTTTCCTCTCTGGGGTCACCGCTGGTCTAGTCCTGATCGAACCCGACTTCGCCACCGCCCTCTTCCTGGTGACCTTGGCCACCCTCCTCTTCATCCTGGCCGGGGTACCTTGGCGCAGGCTCTTCATGGTGGGCCTGGCGGGGTTATTGGCGGTCTTCCCCTTCTCCGGCTACTACCTGGCCCGCTTCCGTTACGTTTCCGAGCGCTTCACAGGCTTCCTGGATTACCTCCAAGGGGAAGCCAGCCCCGCCCACACCGCCTACCAGGTCCTGCAGGCGCAAAAGGCCATTCTCCTGGGGGGTCTTTTGGGACAAGGCCCCGGGGGCAACCTCCCCCACCTCCCGGAGGCCCATAACGATATGGTCTTCGCCAGCGTGGTTTTCGCCACGGGCTGGTTCGGGGGGCTGGTGGTCCTTTTCCTCTACCTTCTCCTCTTCCTGCGGGGCCTGGCCTTGGCCCTCCGCCTCCAGGGGCCCCTGAGCCTTCTCGCCTTGGGCCTCACCCTGTACCTAACCCTGCAGGCCGCCCTCAACATCGGGGTTACCGTGGGCTTCCTGCCCGTGACGGGAGTCCCCTTGCCCTTCGTGTCCTATGGGGGAAGCTCCCTCTTGGTTTCCGGCTTCGCCCTTGGGGTGCTCCTGCGCCTGGCCAGGGAGCCCAAGGGGAAGGGGGTGAAAGCGTGGTCCTCCTAACAGGGGGCGGCACGGGGGGGCACCTCTTCCCCGCCTTGGCGGTGGCGGAGGAGCTCAGGCGGCGGGGCCACCCCGTTTTCTACCTGGGGAGCGATGGGGGCCTCGAGGCCCGCCTCCTCCCGCAAAGCTCCATCCCCCACACCCTCATCCCCGCCGGCAAACTGGACCGGAGCGCCCTCCGGCCGGGGGAAGCCCTAAAGCTCGCCAAGGGGCTTCGGGCCGCCTGGCGGGTCCTTAGGGAGCACCCGCCCCAAGCGGTGCTCTCCACCGGGGGCTATGCGGGCTTCCCCGGGGCTTTTCTGGCAGGGCTTAAGGGCATCCCCCTCCTTCTCCACGAGCAAAACGCCAAGCTGGGCCTGGCCATCAAGGCCCTCTCCCCTTGGGCCAAGGGCCTCGCCCTAAGCGTGCCCGTGAGCCTTCCCCCTTGGCTTGGGCGCAGGGCCCGGGTCCTGGGCTACCCCGTGCGGGAGGTGCGCTATCCCCAGGCGGAGGCCAAGGCCCGCCTGGGCTTTGACCCCGCCAAACCCCTCCTCCTGGTCCTGGGGGGGAAGCCAAGGGAGCCTGGAGCTCAACGAGAAGCTTCCCCCCCTCCTCAAACCCCTGGGCCTCCCCGTGCTCCACCAGGTGGGGGAAAGGTGGGTGGAGCGCTACCGCTTCCTCGAGGCCGAGGACTACCGCATCGCCGGCTTCGTGGACGCCCCCTTGGCCATGAGCGCCGCCGATTTGCTCCTTTCCCGGGCCGGGGCGGGCACCTTGGCGGAGGCCGCCTTCCACCGCCTGCCCGCCCTCCTCTTTCCCCTCTCCCCCAAGCTTGACGGGGGAGCGCAAGCCGCCAACGCAAAGGCCTACCACAAGGCGGGGGGGGCGGAGCTCGGGGATTACGCCCGGCTACCCCAACAAGTCCAGGCCATCCTCACCCGGCGGGAGGCATACCAAGAAGGCATGGCCCGCCTCTCCCCGGAAGGGGCGGCTGCTCGCCTAGCGGACTGGCTGGAGGAGTTCCTATGAAACGGGCGCACGTCATGGGCATAGAAGGGGTGGGCATGAGCGCCTTGGCCCGCCTCCTCCTGGGGGAGGGGGTGGCGGTGACGGGGTGCGACCTGGCCCCGGGAAAGCGCGCCCAGGCCCTGGGGGTTCCCGTCTACCCAGGCCATGACCCTGCCCACCTGGGCGGGGAGGACACCCTGATCGTCCCCACCCCCATCCCCTTGGACCACCCTGAGGTCCTGGAAGCCAGGAGGCGGGGCATGCGGGTGGTGCGGCGCATGGAGCTTTTGGCCCACCTCCTTGCGCAAAAGCCCTCCCTGGGCGTCACGGGCACCCACGGGAAGACCACCACCACGGGCATGCTGGCGAGCATCCTCCTGGAGGCGGGGTTGGATCCCTGGGTCCTCCTCGGGGGGGAGCTTTCCCTCCTGCCCGGGAACGCCCGCTTCGGCCTGGGTCCCCGGCTGGCGGAGGTGGACGAGTCGGACCCCCTCTTCCAAGGGGTGCGGGTACGGGTGGCGGTGGCCACCAACCTGGAGAGGGAGCACGTGGCCCCCGAGGGCAGGAAGGCCCCCAACTACCACGAAAGCCTCGAGGCCCTCCTGGCCGCCATGGCGGGCTTCCTAAAGGGGGCGGAGGTGGCCGTCCTCCCCGCTCACGACCCCCTCTTGGCCCAGGCGGCCCAGGGGCTCAAGCCCCTGCGCTTCGGGGAGGGAGGGGAGCTTTGGGCGGAAGGGCTCGCCCTAAACCCCACGGGAAGCCGCTTCCGCCTGGTTTACGGGGGCAAGGACCTGGGGGAGGCAAGGCTCCAGGTCCCCGGGGCCCACAACGTACGGAACGCCCTCGCCGCCGCCTTGGCCGCCTTGGCCTTTGGGGTGGAGGAAGGGGCCATCCTCCGGGGGCTTGCCCGCTTCCCCGGGGTGGGGCGGCGCTTTGAGCGCCTGGGGGAGGTGCGGGGGGCGCTGGTGGTGGACGATTACGCCCACCACCCCACGGAGGTGCGGGCCACCTTGCAGGCGGCCAGGCTCCTCGGCCGCCGGGTCCGGGTCCTCTTCCAACCCCACCGCCTCCTCCGCACCCTGGAGCTTTGGGAAGCCTTCGCCGAGGCGCTCCAGGAGGCGGAAGAGGTGGTGGTCCTTCCCGTCTACACCGCCGGGGAGAAGGGGGAGGTTTCCCCGGAGGCCCTCGCGCGAAGGATCGCCGAGAGGCTCGCCGCCCTCGGCCAAGAGGCCCGCTTCCTCCCTCCGGAGGAGGCCCTGGCCTACGCCAAGGCCACGGCGGGCCCAGGGGACCTCTGGCTCGCCTTGGGCGCGGGGGACGTGACGGAACTAGCCCGGAGGCTCGTCCGTGAAGGTTGAGCGGGTGCTTCTCAAGGACTACACCACCTTGGGGGTGGGCGGCCCGGCGGAGCTTTGGACGGTGGAAACCCGGGAAGAGCTCAAGCGGGCCACCGAGGCCCCCTACCGGGTCCTGGGGAACGGCTCCAACCTCCTGGTGCTGGACGAGGGGGTGCCGGAGCGGGTCATCCGCCTGGCGGGGGAGTTCCAGACCTACGACCTAAGGGGCTGGGTGGGGGCGGGGGCGCTCCTTCCCCTTTTGGTGCAAGAGGCGGCCCGGGCCGGGCTTTCCGGCCTGGAAGGGCTCCTCGGCATCCCCGCCCAAGTGGGGGGGCGGTGAAGATGAACGCCGGCACCCGCTTCGGCGAGATGGCGGATGCCCTCGAGGCGGTGGAAATCTTCCACGACGGGGCCTTCCACCTCTACCGGCCCGAGGAGCTGGGCTTCGGCTACCGGCAAAGCCGCCTGCCGCCGGGCGGGATCGTGACCCGGGTGCGCCTCAGGCTCAAGGAGCGCCCCCTGGAGGAGATCCTAAAGCGCATGGCCGAGGTGGACGCCGCCCGCAAGGGGCAACCCAAGCGGAAAAGCGCCGGCTGCGCCTTCAAAAACCCCCCGGGCCAGTCGGCGGGCCGGCTCATTGACGAGCGGGGCCTGAAGGGCCTCAGGGTGGGGGACGCCATGGTCTCCCTAGAGCACGGAAACTTCATCGTCAACCTGGGGCGGGCCACCGCCAAGGACGTGCTGGCGCTTCTTGAGCGTATCCGGGAAGAACTTCCCTTGGAGCTGGAATGGGAGGTGTGGCCTTGAAGGTTAGGCCCGGGGTAAAGCCAAGGGGGTAAGATGAACCTAGTGCGCGCGCTCCTCCTCGTGCTCCTCGCAGCCACCCTCTATGTGGGAAGCCTGGTCCTTTTCCCCGTGGAAAAGGTGGAGGTGGTGGGTCTGCGCCACCTGAAGGAGGAGGCGGTCCTGGCCAAGGCCGGCCTTTACCCCGGCGCCCCCTGGCTTTGGATCCTTCCCAGGCGGCTTTCCCCCCTCCTCCAGGACCCCTGGGTGGCGGAGGCGCGCTTGGAAAAGCCCAAGCCCGGGGTGGTGCGCCTCTTGGTGCGGGAGCGGGAGCCCTTCTTACCCCTGGCGGACGGCGCCGCTTTGGCAAAAGACGGCACCCTCCTTCCCGGCGGGGCCCCCCACGCCCGGGGGCCTAGGGTGGAGGGGAAGGGGCCCCTTCCCAAGGAGGCGCTTTTGGCCCTGGCCAAGGCCTACAAGGGCGCCAAACGGCTCCGTTACACCCCGGCGGGTTTCTACGTGGAGCTTCCCGGCACCGTCCTTTTTGCCCCAAGCGCCGAACTTCTGCTAGAGTATGCCCAAGCGACCTGGCCTAAGGGCCACGTGTACCTGTATTCTTGGGGGGTGAGTTTACGCCCATGATTATCGCGGGATTGGACGTCGGCACCAGCAAGGTCACCACCGTCATCGGGGAGCTGGCCCCCGATGGCGTCTTGGACATCATCGGGGAAGGTACCGTCCCCTCCCAGGGCCTGCGGCGGGGCGTGGTGGTGAACCTGGAGCGCACCACGGAGGCCATCCGCCAGAGCGTCCACCAGGCGGAACGGGTGGCGGGGGTCAAGGTGGAGCGGGTGATCCTCTCCGTGGGCGGGCCGCACCTGAAGAGCGTCACCAGCCACGGCCTGGCCGCCATCCGCCGGGGGCAGAGCATCACCGAGGCCGACGTGGAGCGGGCCGTGGAGCAGGCCAAGGCCTACCCCTTTGACGCAGAGCAGGAACTCCTTCACGCCCTCCCCCTGGAATTCAAGGTGGACGGCCAGGAGGGGATCCGGGACCCCGTGGGCATGGCGGGGGTGCGCCTTGAGGTGGACGTTCACCTCGTCGCCGCCGGGCGGGGTCCCTTGGCTAACCTGCGCCGGGCGGTGGAAGCGGCGGGCCTCGAGGTGGAGGCCCTGGTGGCCCAACCCCTGGCCAGCGGCCTCGGCGTCCTTTCCCCGGAGGAGGAGCACATGACCATCCTCCTCCTGGACGTGGGCGGGGGCACCACGGACGTGGCCGTCTTCCGGGAGGGCAGGCTCGCCCACTCCGCCGTTTTGCCCCTTGGGGGGGACCACGTGAGCCAGGACATCGCCCAGCTCCTCAAGATCCCCTTTGAGGAGGCGGAAAGGGTGAAGCGCAAGTACGGGGCGGCGCTTCCCGAGTTGGCCGACCCCGAGCTCGTCTTGGAGATCAACCAAGAAGGGGGCTCCCTGGGCGAGGTGCCCGCCCCGGAGCTCGCCCGAATCATCCGGCCCAGGCTTCGGGAAATCCTCCACTTGGCCCGCCAGTCCGTGGACGAAACCCTGGGGCCCTTGGAAATCCGGGTGAACCGGGTAGTCCTCACCGGGGGCACGGCCCTCCTCAGGGGCTTTGACCTCTTGGCAAGGCAGCAGTACGGGCTTCCCGTGCGCCTGGGCAAGCCCCAGGGGGTATCCGGGCTCACCGACGTGGTGGCCACCCCCGCCCACGCCACCGCCGTGGGCCTGGTGCGCCACGGGGCCACCTTGCCCGCCCGGGCGACGGAGCCCAAGCGCCTGCAAAAACGGGAAAAGAAAGAGGAAGGCGCCAAGGCCGAGGGGCTTTGGGCCCGCATCAAGGAAATTCTGAACAACTTATTTTAGGCATGATTCAAGGAGAGGGGGCAGAGATGGAAGGAGCGGTCATCAAGGTCATCGGGCTCGGGGGGGCGGGGAACAACGCCGTTAACCGCATGATTGAGGCGGGGCTTCAAGGGGTGGAGTTCATCGCCGCCAACACCGACGCCCAGGTCCTGGCCAAGAGCCTGGCGGACGTGCGCATCCAGCTGGGGGAGAAGCTCACCCGGGGCCTGGGGGCGGGGGCCAATCCGGAAATCGGGGAAAAGGCGGCCCAGGAGGCGGAGGACCTCATCGCCGAGGCCTTGGAAGGGGCGGACCTGGTCTTCATCACCGCCGGCATGGGGGGCGGTACCGGTACGGGCAGCGCCCCCATCGTGGCGGAGATCGCCAAGCGCCTGGGGGCCCTCACCGTGGCCGTGGTGACCCGCCCCTTTAGCTTTGAAGGCCCCAAAAGGCTCAAGGCGGCGGAGGAGGGCATCAAGCGCCTCAAGGAGCGGGTGGACGCCATGGTGGTGGTGCAAAACGACCGCCTCCTCTCCGCCGTGGACAAGAAGATGACCCTTAAAGACGCCTTCCTCATCGCCGACCGCGTCCTCTACCACGGCGTGAAGGGCATCACCGACGTCATCAACCTCCCCGGCCTCATCAACGTGGACTTCGCCGACGTGAAGGCCCTCTTGGAAGGGGCGGGCCAGGTCCTCATGGGCATCGGGGCGGGCCGCGGGGAAAACCGGGTGGAGGAGGCGGCCAAGACCGCCACCATGAGCCCTCTCCTGGAGCGCTCCATTGAGGGGGCGAAGAGGCTTCTCCTCAACGTGGTGGGCTCGGAGGACCTCTCCCTCATGGAGGCGGCGGAGGTGGTGGAGCGGGTGCGGGAGGCCACGGGTAACGAGGACGTGGACATCCTCTACGGCGTCACCTACGACGACCGCGCCCAGGACGAGCTTCGGGTCATCCTCATCGCCGCCGGCTTCGGCGAGAGCACCGTGGTGCCCAAGCCCATCCGCCCCGTGGACTTCCCCACCCACGCCGACCCCTACAACTTTGATATCCCCGCCTTCATCCGCTACGGGGACGGGGACTACCCGCCCAAACGGGGCAACTGAGGTGGTGGTGGCGGGCGTGGACCCCGGGATCACCCACTTGGGCCTCGGGGTGGTGGCGGTGGAAGGAAAAGGGGCCCTAAAAGCCCGGCTCCTCCACGGGGAGGTGGTGAAGACCTCCCACAAGGAAAAGGCGGAGGCGCGGGTGGGCCGCATCCACGCCCGGATCAAGGAAGCCCTCCTCCGCTTCCGACCCGAGGCCCTGGCGGTGGAGGAGCAGTTCTTCTACCGGCAAAACGAGCTCGCCTACAAGGTGGGCTGGGCCTTGGGAGCGGTGTTGGTGGCGGCCTTTGAAGCGGGGGTGCCGGTCTACGCCTACGGGCCCATGCAGGTGAAGCAGGCCCTGGCCGGGCACGGCCACGCCGCCAAGGAGGAAGTGGCCCTGATGGTCCGGGGGATCTTGGGCCTCAAGGAGCCCCCAAGCCCAAGCCACCTGGCGGACGCTTTGGCCATCGCCCTCACCCACGCCTTTTACGCCCGGATGGCGGCGGCCAAGCCCCTTTAGCCCGAAAGCCAACCCCGGCGTACGGCGTAGCGCAAGAGGTCGCTCCGGGTCTTCAGGCCGAGCTTCTCCATGCCCCGTTCCCGGTAGGTGGCCACGGTCTTTTCCGAGATGGCCAAGCGCTTGGCCACCTCTTTGTGGAAAAGACCTTGGGCGAGGAGACGTAAGGCTTCCTCCCGCCCTTCCCGGTGCACCATCTCCACGGCGGGGCTCGGGTTCAGGTACCGCTCCCCCCGGGCCACCGCCAAAACGGCGTCCACGCGTTCGTGGCCCACCGCCGGGGGCTACCCGAGCGGCGGGCCACGTTGGTGAGGGCCTCCTGCACCACCCGGTACACCGCGGTTTCCGACTCCTCGGGCAAAGGCCGGCGCAGATGAAAGGAAAGGTCCGCCTCAATCCCCGTGCGTTGGGCGAACTTCCGCACGTACCGCACCAAGGCGGCCGCCAGACCCGGGCGGTCCAAGACCGAGGGCCTCAGGTCCAGGCCCAGACGCCGCAACTCGGCCAGGGTGTAGCGGGCCAGTTCCTTGAGCGCCCGGACCCCTACCTGAAGGACACCCCCCGGGGTACCCCGGGGGACAAATCTCCCGCATACCTGTGATAAGGTCATGACAGGGGTTAGGAGGTGAAGGGTGATACCCGCCTTTAGAAGCGCAAGCAATCCAACTCAGTGGGCGCTAGAGTTCATCCGCTTGGTGATGCTTCTCCTCTGCCTGGTGGGCTGGGTGATGTACCCCTTAGAGCTCCTCCTCCTGGGGCACTGGACAGAGAGTTGGCAGAGCAAGATCCCCTTCTTTGTGGCCGTGCCGGGCTTTGTCTTCACCCTCTGGGTGCTTTTTGACCGCAAGACCCCGTGGGTGCGCCTTGCCTTCATCCTCACCATGTGGGCTTCCATCTTCATCGGGATTTTGGGGGCCTACTTCCACCTGCTTTGGAACTTTGAGGGTGAGGTGGCGTGGGAGTTTGAGGCGGCCATGAAGGCCATGGCGGGAAGCCGCCCGGTGCTGGCGGCCTTGGCCTTCACCCACATGGGGGTGACGGGGCTCCTTGCCATCTACCGGGCCCGTTAGGAGGTGCGCCGTGATTGAAGCCCTGATCCGCGCCAAGACCGAGGAGGAAAGGCTTTTGGAGTTCTTGCGCTCCACCTTCCTCCTGATCGCCCTAGTGGGGTTTGCCTTTTACGGCATGGAGCACTGGGTCCTGGACCACTGGACGGAAAGCTGGCAGAGCCGGATTCCATTCTTCGTTTCCCTCGTGGGGTTTCCCCTCACCCTCCTCATGTTCTTCCACCGGGGCAAGTGGGTGCGCTACCCCTTCCTCCTCTGGATGCTTGTCAGCGTGGCCACGGGCATCCTGGGCGCCTACTTCCACCTGCTTTGGAATGCCCAGGATGCGGAGGTAAACCTTTTCACCCTTCGGGGCTTCTTGGAGGCCTTTGAAGGCAGTCGGCCGGTTTTGGCGGCCTTGGCCCATACCCACGTGGGCGCTGTGGCCTTCGTGGTGGGGATAACCATAAAGGACTAGCGGAGGTGCAGGATGAAGCGAAGCATCCTTTGGCTTTTGGTTCTGGCGTTCGGCGCGGCCTTGGCCCAGGCTCCCAAGATAGACGGCAAGATCACCAGCGGGGAGTACGCCAAAAACTACAAGCACGAGAAGAGCGGCGTACGCTCTACTGGAGCGTGGTGGGGGATACGCTGTATCTGGCCCTCGAGGGCGAAAGCAAGGGCTGGATCGGCATCGGCTTCCTGCCGGAAAAAACCGACAAGAAGAAGGGAGCGGACCAGTACCTCTTTTACATGGACGGTGGCAAGCTGGTCGCCTTGGACATGTACCAAGTGAAGCGCACGGGCTCGCCCTCCCCCGACGAGAAGGAGGGCGGCAAGAACTCCATCCTGGCCGCCGCCGCCACCTACGAGGGCACCAAGTGGACGGTGGAGTTTAGCCGCAGGCTGAAGACCGGGGAGGCCACCGACGTGGAGATCGTCCCTGGGCGGAAGCTCCTGGTGCTCCTGGCCCACTCGGAAAAGATGGACCCCAAGGAGGAACACAAGAAGACGGAACGCTGGTACCTGGAAGACTTCGCCTTCTAAGGCGGGCAAGCCTGGACCCGGGCATGGTCCGGGTCCTTTTGTTTGCCCTCCTGGGCACCGCCTTCGGCCCGCCCGCCGCCTGGAAGACGAGGGGGCTGCCCGCCGCTTAAAGGGCTTACCATGAAGGTGTGGCGGAAATCCGGGTGGGCACCGCCAGTTGGACGGACGAAACCCTCTTGGCCTCGGGCTGGTACCCGCCCGAGGTAAAGGGGCACCCGGAAAAGCGCCTCCGGTACTACGCCCAGCACTTTGACACCGTGGAAGTGGACAGCACCTTCTACGCCCTCCCCCGGCCCGAGGTGGTGCAAAAGTGGGCGGAAAGGACCCCGGAGGGCTTCCTCTTTCACGTGAAGGCTTATTCCGCCTTCACCGGGCACGGCCTCGAGGCCCAAACCCTCCCCAAGGACCTCCGCTCCCTTCTTCCGCGGCAGGAAGGCCACCTGGCGCAGCGGGAGGTGCCGGGAGAGGTGATGGAGGAGGCTTGGAACCGCTTCTTCGCCGCCTTGGAGCCCCTGAGGCAGGCGGGCAAGCTGGGCTACCTCCACTTCGGCCTTCCCCCTTGGACCGAACCCAAGCCCCGAAGCTTCCAGTACCTGGAACGCTTGGCGGAAAGGACGAAGGGCTACTGGGTGGCGGTGGAGTTCCGCAACCCCAAGTGGTACACCGCCTGGGGGTTCGTAAGAAAGGAGCTACTCCGGCTTGGCCTCATCCACGTGAGCGTGGACGCCCCGCCCCACCCCGAAGCCCCCCCAAGGGTCCTGGAGCCCACCCACCCCGTGAGCGTCCTCCGGTGCCACGGCAGAAACGCCGAAACCTGGAAAGGCCCCCACACCAAGCCCTACGAGCGCTTTAACTGGCGGTACTCCGAGGAAGAGCTCCGGGATCTAGCCCAGGCCACCCGAACCTTGGCGGAGCGGGCGGAGAAAGTCTTCGTGATCTTCAACAACAACTACGGCACCCAAGGCGTGGAAGCTGCCTTGAAGCTCAAACACCTTTTGGACCTCAGCCATCAACCCCCGGAGGAAAACCTCCTCTAAGCTTCCTCATCAAAGAGGCCGGGGATGGGCTCCACGTGGATCCCTTCCGCCTCCACCCGCACATAGGGGGCTTGCAGGGGAATGAGCCGCTCCGCCCGATCGCGAAGCCGCTCCCCCACCCCCCGCACCACCAAGACGTCCTGGGCCCCGGCGTCCAGGATGTCCACCACTTCCCCCACCTGAACGCCTCCCACGAAAACGGGAAGGCCCATGAGGGCGAAGTAGTAGTACTGCCCTTCCTCCAAGGGGGGAAGGTCCTCCACCTCGGCGTAGACGCGAAGGCCCACCAAGGCCTCCGCCAGCTCCCGTGTGGTAACCCCCGCCAGGTGGACCACCACGTCCCCCGCCACCTGGTAGAGGTCCTCCACCGCCCGCCAGCCGTGCCCTTCCACGTACACTCGTTCCAGGTGGGCCACCACCGGCTCCCCCCGGAACTTCAGGCCGCCTTGGAGGGCGTAGGGGGCGCCAAAGCGACCGATCTCCACCAGGCGCATACCCTTAGTTTAGCGCACCTCCACCCCCACCTTGCGCTTGGCGTAGGCCCGCACCAGGGTGCGGATGGCCTCTATCACCCGGCCCTGCTTGCCAATGAGCCGCCCTTTGTCCTCCTGCGCCACCTCCACCAGGTAGACCAGGCCCTCCCGGGTGCGCCGCTCTTGCACCCTCACCGCCTCGGGGTGGTCCACCACGCTTTTGGCCAGGTACTCCACCAGGTCCTTCATGCCTCCATGGTAAAGGAAGAAGGCGGGGCCCCCGCCCCGCCCAACGCCAGGGAAAGGGCCTAGACCTCCTGCCGGAAAACCCCCGCCTGGCGCAAGAGCCGGCGGGCGGTGTCCGTGGGCTGCGCCCCCACGGAAAGCCAGTACTTGGCCCGCTCCACGTCCACCTTGAGCCAGTCGGGGGTGGTCTTGCGGGGGTCGTAGTAGCCGATCTTTTCAATGTACGCCCCGTCCCGCTTCCTGCGGCTATCGGTGACCACGATGCGGTAGTGGGGGTTGTGCTTGGAGCCAAACCGGGAAAGCCTGATCTTAACCATGCCTCGTCTACCTCCTGAACATTCCCATGAGTCCCCGGCCCTTGCGCTTTTCCAGGGACTTCATCAGGGCCTTGGTTTCCTCAAAAGACTTGATGAAGCGGTTCACCTCCTGGACGGTGGTGCCGCTCCCCTTGGCGATGCGCTTGCGCCGGGAGCCGTTCAGGATGCGGGGGTCCTTGCGCTCCTCCGGCGTCATGGAAAGGACGATGGCCTCCAAGCGCTTGATGGCCCTTTCGTCCACCTGGACCCCCTGAAGGACCTTCCCCATCCCCGGGAGCATGCCCAGGATCTCGGAGAAGGAGCCCAGGCGCTTGAGATTTTGCAGTTGCCTGAGGAAGTCCTCCAGGGTGAGGTCCTTGGCGGCCTTAGGGGCTTCCGCCTCGAGGCCCGCCTGCCGCACCTTCTCCGCCAGGGTGGCCACGTCCCCCATGCCCAGGATGCGGCTGGCGAGCCGCTCGGGGTAGAAGGGCTCCAGGCCCTCCGGGCGCTCGGAAACCCCGGCGAAGTAGATGGGCTTGCCCGTGACGTGCCGCGCGGAAAGCGCCGCTCCACCCCGGGCATCCCCATCCAGCTTGGTGAGGACGAGGCCCGTGACCCCGATGCGCGCGTCAAAGGTCTTGGCCACGCCCAGGGCCTCCTGCCCGGTCATGGCGTCCAGGACCAGGAGGACCTCGTCGGGGCGCATGACCTCCTTGAGGCGGAAAAGCTCGGCCATGAGGGGCTCGTCAATCTGCAGGCGGCCGGCGGTGTCCACCAAGATCAGGTCCCGGGCCTCCAGGCGGGCCTTCTCCTCCACCCGCCGGCGGATGGACTCCGGGGACTCCCCGTCCATCACCTCCAGGACCGGCACCCCCACCTTCTCCCCCAAAAGCCGTAGCTGCTCCCGGGCGGCGGGGCGCTGGGTGTCGGCGGCCACCAGGAGGGGACGGCGCCCCTTGCCCTTGTAGTAAAGGGCGAGCTTGGCGGCGGTGGTGGTCTTGCCCGAGCCCTGAAGCCCCACCAGGAACCAGAGGTTCTTGTCCTTGAGAACGGGGAGCTTGGCCTCGCCCCCCAGGGCCTCCTTGAGGGCCTCGTACACCGTGGCCAGGATGACCTCGGCGGGGGTGAGGCTTTCCAAGACCTTTTGGCCCAAAGCCCTTTCCCGCACCCCCTCCACGAAGCTCCGGGCCACCTCCAGGTTGACGTCGGCATCCATGAGGGCCCGGCGGATCTCCCGCAGGGTGGCCTTCAGGTCCTCCTCGGTGATCCGCCCCCGGCCCCGGAGCCGGTCTATGGCTTCTTGTAGGCGCGCCGCTAGCTGGGCAAACATGGTGTGCACGGCCCCCAGGCCGGGCTCCAGGATAGGCCATGGCCCTTGAGCGTGTCAACCTCAATTTTTCCTACATTTCTAGCGGGCAAGGTTGACGGGGCCCAGGCCAGGGAATACCCTGGGAAAGGTTATGTTAGGGCCCTTGCCCTCGAGTCCTAAGCGCTGAGGGCCGCCCGCAGGCGGCCTTCAGCCAGAAAGGAGGCCGCCTGTGGAAACCACCCTTTCCCCCCTTCTCCAAGCCCTGGAAGACGGCGACACCCTCAAGCTCAAAAGCCTCCTGGAAGAGGTCCACCCCCAGGACCTCCTGGAGCTTTGGGACGAGCTTAAGGGCGAACATCGCTACGTCCTCCTGACCCTGCTCCCCAAGGACAAGGCGGCGGAGGTCTTCTCCAACCTCCCCCCCGAGGCCCAGGCGGAGTACCTCAAAACCCTGCCCCCCTGGCGCACCCAGGAGCTTCTGCAGGAGCTTTCCCTGGACGACCTGGCGGACGCCCTCCAGGCGGTGGAGGAGGAGGACCCCGAGCTTTACCGCAAGCTCAAGGAGGCCCTGGACCCCAAGACCCGGGCCGAGGTGGAAGAGCTCACCCAGTACGAGGAGGACGAGGCGGGCGGCCTCATGACCCCCGAGTACGTGGCGGTGCGGGAAGGGATGACGGTGGAGGAGGTCCTCCGCTTCCTGCGCCGGGCGGCCCCGGACGCGGAAACCATCTACTACCTCTACGTGGTGGACGAGGCGGGCCGGCTAAAGGGGGTGCTCTCCCTACGGGACCTCATCGTGGCCGACCCCAAAACCCGGGTGCGGGAGATCATGAACCCCAAGGTGGTCCACGTGCGCACGGACACCGACCAGGAGGAGGTGGCCCGCCTCATGGCGGACTACGACTTCACCGTCTTGCCGGTGGTGGACGAGGAAGGCCGCCTCGTGGGCATCGTCACGGTGGACGACGTCCTGGACGTTTTGGAGGAGGAAGCCACCGAAGACATCCACCGGCTCGCCGCCGTGGACGTGCCCGACCTGGTCTACAGCCAAGCCTCCCCCATCATCCTGTGGCTCGCCCGGGTGCGTTGGCTCGTCATCCTCATCCTCACGGGGATGGTGACGAGCTCCATCCTCCAGGGCTTTGAAAGCCTCCTGGAGGCGGTGACCGCCTTGGCCTTTTACGTGCCCGTGCTCCTGGGCACCGGGGGGAACACGGGCAACCAGTCCGCCACCCTCATCATCCGCGCCCTGGCCACCCGGGACCTGGACCTGAAGGACTGGCGGAGGGTGTTGCTAAAGGAGAGCGTGGTGGGAAGCCTGCTCGGCCTGACCCTCGCCCTGTTGCTCCTGGGCAAGGTGGTGCTGGACGGGCACGCCGCCTTGGCCCCGGTGGTGGGGCTCGCCCTCTTCCTTTTGGTCCTCTTCGCCAACCTGGTGGGGGCCATGCTCCCCGTGGTCCTGAGGCGGTTTGGGGTGGACCCCGCCTTGGTCTCCAACCCCTTGGTGGCCACCCTCTCCGATATCTCCGGGCTCCTCATCTACCTCACCGTGGCCCGGCTCCTTTTGAACCTGGCATGAAGCGGCTCCGCACGCTGGTGGAGTGGAGCAAGGGGAGCCCCTTGCGCTACGCCTTCAAGGGAGGAAGGCTCGTCCTTGTGGGCGAGGACGCCCCGGCCCCGGTGAACTACGGCTTCGTCCCCGGCCTCCTCAACCCCGCGGACGGGGAGGAGGTGGACGCCTGCTACCTGGGGCCTCCCCTCCCTCCAGGCACCGAGGCGGTAGGGTTCCTCATAGGCATGGTGGCCCTTTCCGACGGGGACCACAAGCTGGTCCTCTCGCCCGAGCCAAGCCCCCTGGACCCGGAAGCCTTAGCCCCCCTCCTCGCCTGGTTTGCCCCCGAGCGCAAGCCCACCCTCCTCGAGGCCGAGGCCGCCTGGGCTTGGCTCATGCACCTTCAGGGCGGGGAAGGATGAGCATGGCATCCCCCAGGGAGTAAAAGCGGTACCCCTCCGCCACCGCCAGGCGGTAGGCCTCGAGGGTCCGCTCCCGCCCCAAGAAGGCAGCCACCAGCATGAGGAGGGTGGAGCGGGGCAGGTGGAAGTTGGTGAAGAGGGCGTCTATGGCCCGGAAGGTGTAGGGCGGGCGGATGAAGAGCCTGGTCTCCCCCGCCCCTGGCACCACCCCTTCCCCTTCGTGCCAAGCGCTCTCCAGGGCCCGCACCACCGTGGTCCCCACCGCCACCACCCTGCGCCCCTCGGCCCGGGCGCGGTTCACCGCTACGGCGGTGGCCTCGGGGATCTCAAAGGGCTCAGCGTGCATCTCGTGCTTCTCCACCTCCCCCTTGATGGGGCGGAAGGTGCCGGGGCCCACGTGGAGGGTGAGGAAGCAAAGCTCCACCCCCATGGCCGCCAAGCGGTCCAGAAGCTCGGGGGTGAAGTGGAGGCCGGCGGTGGGGGCGGCCACGGACCCCGGGCGCTTGGCGTACACGGTCTGGTAGCGCTCCAAAGGGATCTGGGCCTTGATGTAAGGGGGGAGGGGCACCTCCCCCACCGCTTCCAGGTGGGCGGCCAAATCCCCTTGGAAGCGGAGAAGCCGCACCCCATCGGGCTCCACCCCCACCACCTCCGCCTCAAGGCCCTCCACGGGCCCTAAGTCCTTGGGGGAAAGGAGCGCCAGCCTTGTGCCCACGGGCGCCCTCCGGGCCGGGCCCAAAAGGGCCTCCCAAAGCCCCGGGGCCTTCTCCCGCACCAAAAGGATCTCCACCCGGCCCCCCGTGGGCTTTTGGGCCAGGAGGCGGGCGGGGATCACCTTGCTCTCGTTGAAGACCAACACGTCCCCCGGGCGTAAAAAGGCGGGGAGGTCCCGCACCCGCCGGTGGTCCACCCTGAAGGGGCCTTCCCGGTAGACCACCATCATCCGGGCGGCGTCCCGGGGCTCCACCCCCGCCTGGGCGATCTGCTCGGGGGGCAGGTGGTAATCGTAGAGGTCAAGCTCGCTCATCCGGCATTCTTCGGCTCCATGAAGGGGTTGGGGATGTCGGGGAGGTGGACGAAGCGGTCCACGGCGTCAATGAGCTTCTGGGCGGTGGTTTCGCGGAAGGCGATCACCTCCACCCGGATGCCCCGCTCCATGAGGACCTCGAGGATCTCCACGAAGTCCCCGTCACCGCTTCCCAAAACCACCACGTCCAAATAGGGCATGAGCCGCACCATGTCCGCGGCGATGCCCATGTCCCAGTTCCCCTCGTAGATGGGTTTGCCGCCCTCCCCCACCTCCTTCACCGTGAGGTACATGCGCCGCACCCGGTAGCCGATGGTGGAGAGCTTGTAAATAAACGGCCAGGCGGAGGTGTCCCCCTCCTTCTCCACCACGTAGGCGGTGGCCCGCACCAGGCGCCTTCCCCCCACGGCATAGCGGAGGAGGCTTTCAAAGTTGACGTTGCGCTCGTAGTAGTCCCGGGCGGAATGGTACAGGTTCTGGGTGTCCACGAAAACGCCCACCCGCTGGTCCTGGTGGTGGCCAAGGGGTTCCATCGCCCCCATCATACCGGTCTAGCCGGCGTTCCTGAGCCCCGCCGCCACCCCCAGGAGGGAAAGGAGAAGGGCCCGCCGCAAGCCCTCGTCCTCCCGGCCCCCGGGGGCCCGGTAGCGGCGGAGGAGCTCCGCCTGAACGAAGTTGATGGGGTCCACGTAAGGGTTCCTGAGGCCGATTTGCCGCTCCAGGGTCTTTTGGTTGTGAAGCAAGGGGGCCTCAAAAATGGCCTGCAGAAGGTCCACGGTCTTCTGGTACTCCTCCGCCAGGTGCTGGAAGAAACCCCGAAGCCCCTCGGGCACCAGGCGCAGGTACAAGGCGGCGATCCCCAGGTCCGCCTTGGCCAAGGCCATGGCAGCGCTTTCCAAGGTGGTGGCGAAGAAGGGCCACTCCCGATACATGGCCTGGAGGAGGGAAAGGGGAAGGCTTTCCAAGGCGGAAAGCCCGTACCACCCCGGCAGGAGCAGGCGCACCTGGGTCCAGGCCATGACCCAAGGGATGGCCCGCAGGTCCCGGATGTCCCGCACCCGGCCGTGGCGGTAGACGGGGCGGCTGGCGATGGGAAGCTCGCCGATCTCCCGGATGGGGGTAAAGGCCTCAAAAAAGGGGAAAAACCCTTCCTGCTGGAGGAGCGCCCGGTAGCGCTCCATGCTCCTTTCCCCCGCCTCCCAAAGGGCCTGACGGAACTCGGGCCTGGGCTCCACCCCCTCCCCCAAGGCCGCCTGGGCGAAGTGGAAGAGGAGCTGTTCCAGATGGCGCACCGCCAGGTCCGGGTGGGCGTAGCGGTCCGCCAGGGCCTCCCCCTGCTCCGTGAGGCGGAGGCGGCGCCCCACGCTCCTTACGGGGAGGCTGGCGATGGCCCGGCCCGCCGGCCCCCCACCCCGGGCGGTGGAGGTGCCCCGGCCGTGGAAAAAGAAAACGGGAACACCCTCCGCCTCCCCCACGGCGTGGAGGGCCTCTTGGGCCTCGTAAAGGGCCAGGTTGGCCATGAGGAAGCCAGCGTCCTTGTTGGAGTCGGAGTAGCCGATCATCACCTCCACCCCGCCCCGCCCCTCGGCGTGGGCGCGGAAGACGGGGTTTTGCAGGAGGCGCTTTAGGACCCCAGGGGCCCGGTTCAGGTCCTCCAGGGTTTCAAAGAGGGGGACCACGTCAAAGGGAAGGGGCTTTCCCGGGCGGTAAAGCCCCACCTCCCGGGCCAGGAGGAAGACGGCGAGGAGGTCGGCGGGGTGGTGAGTCATGGAAACCACGTGGGCCCCCTTGTCCCCCCAGGCCCTAAGCGCCCCCAAGGCCACCCGCAAGGCCTCCCCTTGGGGCGACTCCCCCACGGGCAGAAGGGGGCGGGGGGTCTTGAGCTCCTCGGTGAGGAGGGCTTCTTGCTCCTCCGGGGCCAGGGAAAGGAAGGCGCCGTGGACACCCCCCAGGCGCAAAAGCTCCGCCGCCGCCTCCAATAGCTTCCCCGACTCCTCCCTAAGGTCCAAGGGGGCGAGTTCCAAGCCGAAGGCGGAAAGTCTCGCCTCCAAGGGTTTCAGGAAGACCTCCGCCACCTGGGCGAGCCCCACCCCCTCTAGCCCCTTTTCCGCCACCCTTAGGGCCCGGGCAAGGTCCTCGGTGGAGAGGGCTTCCCCCTCCAGGGCCCGGTAAAGGGCGGCGAAGTAGCGGCGGTAGGGCTCCCCGGGGAAGCGCTCCACGCCCTCCCCGCCTGCCCGCACCTCCTTGGGCACGGGCAGGCGGGCCTCGGAAAGGGAAAGGTCCCGCACCAGGCCCCCAAGCGCCTCCAGGAACTTTTCCCGCGCCGCTGTCCTGGCGTAGCGGCTGGCGAAGGCGGTGACCTCTGGGGTGACGTAGGGGTTCCCGTCCCGGTCGCCGCCGATCCAACTGCGGAAGCGCACCGGGCTTTGGAGGCGGGGGCGCCGGCCGTAAACCCGCTCCAAGGCGGCCTCGAGGCCCGCCACCACCTTGGGGATGGCCTCCCACAAGGTGGTGGGCAGGTAGTAGAGCCCCCCCTTGATCTCGTCCTCCACGCTGGGCCTCGCCTTGCGCACCTCCTCCGTGGCGTAGAGGAGGGCGACCCGGGCCGCAAGGCGCGCCCGGTCCTCGCCTTCCAGCTCCTCCTGCAACCTTTCCAAGTGGTGCCGCAAGGTGCGGCGGCGGGTTTCCGTGGGGTGGGCGGTGAAGGTGAGGACAAGCTCCAGGCGGTTCAGGTGCGCCTCCGCCTCCTCCAGGGAAAGCCCCCGGGCCTTCAGGGCCTGGGCCAGGGCCAAGAAGCCCTCGGGCCTGGGGTTTTCCGGGGTTTCCGCCTGGGCCCTTAGGCGGTTCACCCGCACCCGGTGCCGCTCCTCCGCCAGGTTCACCAGGTGGAAGTAGTGGGTAAAGGCCCGCACCAAAGCCTCTGCCTCCTCCACGGAAAGGCCCTCCACCCGCCGCAACAGGGCCTCCCCCGCCCCCGCCTCCCCTTGGCGCCGCCCCTTGGCCAAGAGGCGCACCTCCTCCACCAAGGCGAAGAAGCGCTCCCCGGAAACCTTTCTGATGGCCTCCCCCAGCAGGCGGCCTAAGAGGTCCACCTCGGCTTTGAGGAGCTCAAAGGGGTCGCTCACGGCTCCTCCCACACGTACGGGCTTATGGAAACCGGCTTACCCCCTTCCAAAACGAGCTCCGTGGCGTGCAGCCGCGCCTTGCCCTGGGCGGCGCGGAAGGGCTGGGGCCGGCCGGTGAGGAAGCGGGCCAGGAAGGTCTCTACCTCGCCGCCGATGATGGACTGGTAGGTGCCGGTCATGCCCACGTCGGTCTGGTAAAGCGTTCCCTTGGGAAGCCGCATGGCGTCCAGGGTGGGCACGTGGGTGTGGGTGCCCAAAACGGCGGCCACGCGCCCATCCAGGTAGTGGGCCAGGGCCATCTTCTCGCTGGTGGCCTCGGCGTGGACCTCCACCAATACATAGTCCGCCTTCTCTTGGGCCAAAAGGGCGTCCAGGGCGCGGAAGGGGTCGTCCAGGGGGTCCATGAAGACCCGGCCCATCACCTGGACGAAGAGGAGGGTTTCCCCGTTGGCGCTAAGCCGCCACCAACCCCGACCCGGGGTGCCTGGGGGGTAGTTGAGGGCCCGCACCACGGGTTCCTTCTCCAAAAGCTCGTACACCTCCCTGTGGTCCCAAGCGTGGTTGCCCAAGGTGACGAGGTCCACCCCCGCCTCCCGCAAAAGGCGGTAGGAGCGCTTGTCTAGGCCTTTGCCCTTGGCGGCGTTTTCCCCGTTGGCGATGACCAGGTCGTACCGGTCCCGGATGTCCGGCAGGTGCAGGCTCACCGCCCGAAGACCGGGCTCGGCCATCACGTCCCCGATGAATAAAAGCCGCATGGGGGCATTATATGGCCCCCACGAGGCCCTCGAGGTCTAACCCACCTTGATGTAGGCGTACCCCTTCGCTTGCAGCTCTCCCAAGGCCCCAACCCCGGAGGGCACCCACTTTAAGAACTCGTCGGGCCGAAGCTTGTCTTTAGGAATGTTGTTGCGGGCGAAGGTGATTTCGCAAAGGTAGTACTCCACCCCCAGTTGGGCCAGCTGCTTCACGCGGCTAAAGATGGCCTCGCGGTCATACTGGGCGTTGGCCCAGGGCGTGCCCTCCAAGTCCTTGAGAAAGAACTGCACCCCCGCCCCGTGGGCGACCACCACGATTTTCACCTTGAAGGGGTCGTTGTCGTACACGGACAGGTGGTTGCTGATGTTGGTAAGCATCTGGCCGAAGCGGTTGGGATCGCCAAAGTCCGCGTGGTAGATCACGGAGATGGGCGCTTCCTTCTTGAAGTCTTTATACTCAACCCGCTCGTTGGCCTGAGCCCGCAACAAGGCTCCCGCCCCCAACCAAGCCCCCAGGCGAAGCAAAATCCTTCTATCCACGAAACATCACCTCCCCCTGGCGTTCAGGGGGAGGCTAAACCATGGGTGGAGTGCTGTCAAGAGCTCAGGCGCTTCGCTTCTGCAGGAAGTAAACCACGCCGTACCCGATGCCCGCCAGGATGAGGAGGGGGATGGCGTACACCAACAGGGTCCAGATAAGACCGGAAAGGGCGAGGAGGACCTTGCCCAAAAAGCTGAACACCCATCCCCCCACCCAGAGGGCGAGGAGGACCCCCACCACCACCAAAAGGCCCAAAACCACCCACTCCAGGATGTCCCTTAGGCTCCGTTCCATGCCTTCAGCATACACTGGGAACGTGGAGCGCTACCGGTTGGAAGAGGGCGTGGTGGTGGGGCGGAAGGCCCTGCCCCAGGGGGATCTTCTCCTCCGCTTCGTCACGCCCCAGGGGAGCCTCGAGGCCGTGGCCAAGAAGGGCCTGCGGCCCACGGGCCGCTCGGGGCGGCTTTCCCTCTTCCACCACGTGCGCTTCCAGGTCTATGCCAGAAAGGAAGGCCTCCCCACCCTGACCCAGGCGGAGCTTTTGGGTAGGCTTTTTGGCCTGGAAGAACCCCGCCGCTACCTTTACGCCTCCTTCTTGGCGGAGCTCGCCTACCGCCTGGCCTCCCCCGAGGCGGCGCCCAAGGTTTACCCCCTCTTCGTTTCGGGCCTCCGGGGCATCGCCAAGCACGCAAACCCCCTCCTCCCCCTGGTTTGGGCCGGGTGGCGGGTGGTGAAGGCGGGGGGGCTCGCCCCCAATCTCCTGGGCCCGGGGCTTCACCTCAAGGAGGGGCGGCTCGCCGAGGAGGGGGTGTACCTGGGGGAAAAGGGGGTGGAGGCCCTTCGCGCCGTCCTCCACCTCCCAGGGGGGGAGGCTCTGCCCTACCTGGAAGAAGCCCCCTTGGACCGGTTATTCCTTGCCCTCAAGCGCCACGTGGAGGAGGCCCTAGGCCCCTTGCGGAGCGCAAGCCTCCTATAGGGGCTTGATCTCCAAGATGGTGTAGACCTGGGCGCCCTTCTTGCCCCGGATCTCCACCACGTCCCCCACCTTCTTGCCCAAAAGGGCCTGGCCTAGGGGGGACTCGTCGGAGATTTTGCCGCTAAAGATGTCCGCCTCGTGGCTCCCCACGATGGCCAAGGAAAGTCTTTCACCCGCCTCCGTTTCCAGCTCCACCTGGCAGCCCAGGGCCACCTCCTCGTAGGTGCCGTTCCCCTCCACCACCACCGCCCGGGAGAGGAGGTCTTCCAGCTGGGCGATGCGGGCCTCGTTCTGCCACATGGCCCGCCGCGCCTCGTCGTATCCGGCGTTTTCCCTGAGGTCGCCCTCCTCCAGGGCCTGCTCAAAGTCGGCGGAGATCTCCTGCCGCTTGGTGGTCTTCAGGTGGTGCAGTTCCTCCTGAAGGCGCCTATAACCTTCGGGAGTGAGGTAAACCGGCTTCTTCATGCGCATCCCTCCGGGTAAAAAGGGGCACCAGCCCAAGGCCTTGGGCTGGCGGTACCGCTATTCAGTATAGCAGGCGGGAAGGAAAGCCTCCACAAGGGGAAGAAGGGCCTCCTCCGGCTTCCCCACGGGCAAAAGCCCCACCCCGCTTCCCGCAAGGAAGAGGGTGCCGGAAAGCTCCTGAGGGCGCAAGAAGGCCCGCGCCACGGAAAGGCCAAGCTCCTTGGCCTTCTTGGCCACCTCCTCCCGGGTGATGCCCTCGAGGCCCCCCTCCAGCACGTATAGGGTGCCTTCCCGGAAAAGCAGGGGGCTCGTGCGGCTTCCGTCCACCACGTGCCCCCAGGCGTCCAGGAGGAGGCCCTCAAAGGCCCCCCGCGCCTCGGCCCACCTTTGGGCCAGGCGGTAGGGCAGGTAGTTGCCCGTCTTGTAGGGGGCGAGGTCCGGGTGGACGCGGTAGGGGGTGAGGACCGCCTTCACCCCCTCCCGGTAGGCGCTTTGGGGAGGCGGGGTGTAGGGCCTGGCCTCCGCAAGCCGCACCCCTTCCCCCACAGTAAGCCGCACCCGCAGGCAGGAAGCGCCTGGGAAGTGGGCGAGGAGGGCTTGAAGGTCCTTTAGGAAAGCCCCGTCCCCCGGGTAGGGGAGGCCCAGGGCCTGGGCGTGGCGGCGCAGGCGGAAGAGGTGGGCCTCGAGCCAGAGGGGCTCACCCCTTTCCACCCGCAAGGTGGTGAAGACGCTTGCCCCGTGGTAGCAGAAGGCCTCGGGCCAGGGGCCGGCAAGGGGTTCGCCGTTTAGAAGCCTCATGCCACCTCCAAGAAGCGGGCCAAAAGCTCCATGCCCCAAGGGGAGAGGATGCTTTCGGGATGGAACTGAACGCCAAAGGCCTTTTTCCCGTCCCAAAGGGCCATGGGCACGCCGTCTTCCGTCCAGGCCAGGAGGCGGAGGGAAGGGGGAAGGCGCCTTAGGGCCAGGGAGTGGTAGCGGGCGAAGGGCAAGGGGTTGGGAAAGCCCCTAAAGAGGGCCTCGCCCCTGTGGAAGACCAGGTGGGCCTCCCCGTGAACTGGGGCCTCGCGGTAGAGCTCCCCCCCCAAGGCCACCCCCAGGGCCTGGTGGCCCAGGCAGACGCCCAAGAGGGGGATGCCCTCCCTCAACGCCCTTTCCGTCCACGCCAGGACCTGGCCCGCCGTGTAGGGGTCCTTGGGCCCCGGGCCCACCACCAGGTGGGTAAAACCGGAAAGGTCCGGGGCCTCCTCCTGGTCCACCACGTGGACCTCCGCCCCCAGGGCCCGGAGGTAGTCCACCAGGTTGTAGCTGAAGGAGTCCCGGTTCTCCAGGAAGAGCACCCGGGCGCGAAGCCGCCTCGGGGGAGGCGGGGGGCCCCAGGAGGCGGTGGCCTTAGGGGGATGGGGCCTGGCCCCCGGCCTGCCCCGCTCCAGGGCCAGGAGGAGGCTTTGCGCCTTGTGCAAGGTTTCCTCGTACTCCCGCTCGGGCAAAGAGGCGATGACGATCCCCGCCCCGGCGGAGAAGAGCACCTCCTCCCCCACCTTCTGGAAGGAGCGGATGAGGATATTAAAGTCCGCCCCCCGGCCCGAGACGTAGCCCAGGCTTCCCGTGTAGGCCCCCCGGGGCACGGGCTCCAAGTCCCGGATGGCCTCCATCACCGTGCCCTTGGGAGCCCCGGTGATGGTGCCCCCGGGGAAGAGGCTGCGGAAGACCGCCCCCAAGGGGGCACGGGTGTACCCCTCCACCTCGGAGACCAGGTGCATCACGTGGGCGTAGCGCTCCACGGTGAAAAGCTCCCGCACCCGCACCGTGCCCGGGAGGGCCACCCGGGCCAGGTCGTTGCGCAGGAGGTCCACCAGCATGGCGTGCTCCGCCCGCTCCTTGGGCGAGGAAAGGAGCTCCGCCTCCAAGGCCAGGTCCTCCGCCTCCGTCCTCCCCCGGGGCCGGGTGCCGGCGATGGGCCGGGCGAGGAGGTGGCCGCCCACCTTCTGGAAGAGCCGCTCTGGGCTTCCCGAGACCACGGCCCACCCTTCCCCCTCCAAGAGGCCCATGAAGGGGGAAGGGTTTAGCGCCCGGAGGCGGGCGTAGAGGAGAAGGGGGTCCACGGCGCCCAGGAGGCGGAAGCGGTGGGAGAGGTTCACCTGGTAAACCACCCCGGCCCGGATCCTTTCCTGGACCTCCGCCACCCCCCGCAGGAAGGCCTCCCGGGGAAAGTCGGAGACCAAGGGGTACGGGGGCAAGGGGGGCGGGGTGTAGGGGAGGGGCCGCAGGGCAAAAGAGGAGCGCGCCACGAGCCTTCCCTCCAGGAGGGCGTAGCCCTCGGGGTAGTAGAGGAAGGCCGCCTCGGGGAGGCCGGGGAGGGGAGCGTGGGTGGGAAGGCCCAGGTGGCGGGCGAACTCGTAGGCGAAAAAGCCGATCCAGGCGGGGAAAAAGCCCTTCCCCAAGCCCTTATTCAGGTAGCGGAAAAGGTCCAGGGCCTCCCCCACCCGCCTCCCGTCCAGGTAAAGCCGGCCCTCCAGGACCTCGAGGCGGTGCCTTGGCCTCACCCCCCAGGAGGGAAAGGCGGGAAAAGGGGGTGCGGGGCCCCAAGGACTCCAAAAGGGCGGGCCTTAGGCCCAGGGCCCGGGCGGCGTGGTAAAGCCCCAGCACGGCCCCGAGTATACTCAGGGGAGATGGTCAAGCACCGCTTCACCGTGGAGGCCTACCACAAGGCCTACGAGGCGGGGGCGCTCCCCGAGCGGGTGGAGCTCTTGGAGGGGGAGGTTTACGCCGTGTCGCCCATGGGGAAGAACCACATCCGCTACCTCATCCACCTAACCAAGGTCTTTAGCGAGGCCTTCGGCGGGGAGGCGTTGGTGGCCTCCCAGATACCTCTCCGGCTTTCCGAAACCTCGGAGCCGGAGCCCGATCTCGTCCTCCTGGCACCCCCGGAAAGCCGGTACGACGAACGGCCGCCCACGGCGCAGGACGCCCTCCTCGTGGTGGAGATCGCCGACACCACCCTGGTCCAGGACCGCAGCCTGAAGCTTCCCCTCTACCAGAGGGCGGGGGTGCCGGAGGTCTGGCTCGTGAACCTGGTGGAGGAGGTCCTGGAGGTCTACGCCTTCCCCCACTACCACGGGGAGCGCCACCCCAAGGGGGAGAAGGTGGCCCCCAAGGCCTTCCCCCATAGGCCCCTCGCCTGGTGGGTCTAGCCCCGCACCCGCCTCAGGGGAAGCCCCTCCTCCTTGGCCCAGGCCTCGAGGGCGTGGGCGGGCCGCTCGGCGAAGAAGGCGAGGAGCTTGGCGTAGGCGGGGTTCTCCGGGGAAGCTGGGCTGAAGGCGGCCCCCAATAGTTCAGGAAGCCCCGCCCGCTGGCAGAACCGGGCCCAAAGGTGGGGCTCCAGGGCGGCCAGGGCCACCTCCCCTTCCTGGGTGGGGTAGACCCCGTAGCAGAGGACGGAGCCGTCCAAAAAGGGGATGGGCGGGTAGGCCACCGCCTTTACCGCCTCGGAGAGGGCCACCTCATAGACCCCGCCCCCAAGGAGCAGGCCCTTCAGGGCAGCGAGGGCCAAAGCGGAGGCCCCGGCCAGGTCAGCGAACTGGAAGGCCCGCCAGGGAAAGCGGCCCAAAAGCCCCGCCTCCGCCAGGTAGGTGAGGTCGTGCCCGGGGTCGTCCCCCTCGGGGTAGCCCCGAAGCCGGGCGTAGACCAGGCGGGGGTTATGCGCCAGGAGGACCTCTGGCCCCAGGCCGAGGCGTTCCATCACCCCGGGGCGGTTGGCCTCGAGGAGGATGGCCGCCTCCCCCACCAGCGCCAAAAGGGCCTCCCGCCCCTCCTCCGCCTTCAGGTCCAGGACCCGCACCTCCTTCCCGGCGTTTAGAAAGCGGTAAGCTTCCGGGGCCAACGCCTGCAAGGGGTCCCCGGCGGGGGGCTCCACCTTGAGGACGGAAAAGCCCAACTCCAAAAGGAGCTTCCCCGCCAAGGGCCCGGGCAGGAGGCGGGTGAGGTCCAAGACCTTACCGGGGGGCCATGCGCAAGGCGCCATCCAAGCGGATCACCTCCCCGTTCAGCATGGGGTTTTCCAGGACGTGGAGGACCAGAAGGGCGTACTCCTCCGGGCGGCCCAGTCGCTTGGGGAAGGGCACCTGCTCCGCCAGGGAGGCCCGCGCCTTCTCGGGAAGGCCCTGGAGGAGGGGGGTGTCAAAGAGGCCTGGGGCGATGGCCACCACCCGGATGCCCCACTCGGCGAGCTCCCTGGCGGCGGGGAGGGTGAGGGCCACCACGCCCCCCTTGCTTGCGGCGTAGGCCGCCTGGCCGACCTGCCCCTCGTAGGCCGCCACGCTGGCGGTATTCACGATGACGCCCCGCTGCCCTTCGGCATCGGGCAGGTTTTCCCGCATGGCGGAGGCCGCCAGGCGGAGGACGTTGAAGGTGCCCACCAGGTTCACCTCCAATACCTTGCGGAAGCTTCCCAGGTCATGGGGCCCATCCCGGCCCACAATTCTCTGGGCCAGGCCGATGCCCGCGGCGTTCACCACGGCGAAGAGGGGCCCACCCTCCCGTGCCAGGGCTAAAGCCCGGGCCACGTCCGCCTCCTCCCGCACGTCCCCCTCCACGTAAAGGAGGTCCTCTTCCCCTCGCTTTAGGTCCAGGACCACCACCCGGTAGCCCCTGGCCTTCAGGGCCAAGGCGGTGGCCCGCCCAAGTCCCGAGGCCCCACCCGTCACCAACGCGCTCCTTTCCATACCCCTCCTATAGCCTTTGGATCACCGTGGCCGTGGCCTGGCCGTGGCCGATGCACATCACCTGCAGGCCGAACTCCCCGTCCCGCCTTTCCAGCTCGTGGAGGAGCTTGGTCATGAGGATGGCCCCCGTGGCCCCCAAGGGGTGGCCCAGGGCGATGGCCCCCCCGTTTGGGTTCACCCTTTCGGGGTCCGGCTGAAACTCCTTGAGGAAGGCCAGGACCACGCTGGCGAAGGCCTCGTTCACCTCTATCACGTCCAGGTCGCTTAGAGCAAGCCCGGCCCGCTCCAAGGCCTTCCGCGTGGCGGGGAGGATCTCCAGAAGCTGCAGGGTCGGGTCCCCCGCCACCACCACCCGGGCCAGGAAGCGGGCCCGGGGCCTAAGGCCCAGGGCCAAGGCCTTTTCCCGTTCGCCCAGGAGCAAGGCCGCTGCCCCGTCCGAGATCTGGCTGCTGTTTCCCGCGGTGATGAGGCCGTCCTCCCGGAAGGCGGGCTTGAGGGCTAAGAGCTTTTCCAGGCTCGTGTCTGGGCGGATACCCTCGTCCCGCTTTAGGAGAAAAGACTTTCCCTCGGCGTCCAGGCCGGTGAGGGGAAGCATCTGGCTAAGGAAACGGCCCTCCTCCGTGGCCCTTTGCGCCCGGCGGTGGGAAAGGAGGCTCCACTCATCCAGGTCCCGCCGGGAAAACCCGTAAAGCCGGGCGATGCGCTCGGCGCTTTCCCCCTGGTGCACCAGCTCGTACTTGGCGAAGCGCTCGGGGTTCAGCGTGTGGAACCCGCCCCCGATGTCCGAGAACATGGGAACCCGGGTCATGCTCTCCACCCCCCCGGCGATGGCGAAGTCCAGGTCCCCGGCGGCGATGGCCTGGGCGGCGAAGTGCACCGCCTGCTGGCTCGAGCCGCACATGCGGTTCAGCGTCACCGCCGGCACCTCCTGGGGCAGGCGGGAAAGGAGGACGCCAAGCCGCCCCACGTTGGCCCCCTGCTCCCCCGCCTGGGTCACGCACCCGGTGATCACGTCCCCCACCCAGGTGGGGTCCAGGCCGCTTCGCGCCAAGAGGGCGTTCAAGACCTCGGCGTAAAGGGCGTCGGGCCGCCACGCCCTAAGGGCCCCGTTCCTTTTGCCGATGGGGGTGCGCACCGCCTCGAGGATCACCGCTTCCCTCATGCCCGCCTCCACAAGTGCTCCCGAAAAACAACACGCCCCTGGAAAGGGGGATTAGCTCGTCAAGCCGCAGCACCTTGGCACCGTAGTTTACCGGGCACCTTCCCTGGGTACAAGAATGGACCGCCCCTACCACATCCAAATCTGAATTTC
>NZ_JTJB01000009.1 GCF_000794385.1 Thermus sp. 2.9 | reverse complement strand
TGACCACAGCCCAATCCCTACTTTCCGCCATCCTGGCCCGCCTGTCCAGCCCCCACCTCCAAGCCTCCCTCAAAGCCCTCCCCCAAAGCCACGGCAAAGCCAGGCCCCAGCACAGCCCCACCAAGTCCCCCGCCGCCCTCTCCCGCTTCCTCAACCGCTACCCCTGGCCCACCCGAGCCCTCATCCGCCTCGCCCGTAAGGAGGGGGAAAAGGCCCTGGACAGGGCCAGGGGAAAGCGAGACCCCAAGCCCAGGCTCCTGGTGGTCCTGGACCTGGTCACCCTGGCGAAGCGGGGTCGGTTCCCCGCCCCGCCCCTCTCCTTCTTCCACGGCGAGTGGGGCCTCCACCGTACTGGGTGAAGCTGGAGGCGGGAGGGGAGGGGTTTACCTGGCGGGAGGCTGGGTGGGAGGCGGCGCAGGTTCTCTTTCCGGAGCGGTGGCGTGGGTTCTCTTGCGGGAGCTCTGGCGGCTTGGGCTCAGGCTGCTGGGTCCTCCTGTGGGGGGGAAAGGTGGAGGGGGCAGGGGATGGGGTGTGCAGGTTTATGCGGGGTATGCAGGTGGTGCAAGTTTTGAGTTGGGCCAAAACCAGCAAAAAACCTCCCCATTCCACCTACCCCTTGACGCCACCGGTCCCGCACACTACACTAACCCTTGCGCGCCGGGGAGTAGCGCAGCCTGGTAGCGCACACGCTTGGGGTGCGTGTGGTCGTCGGTTCAAATCCGGCCTCCCCGACCAAAAAGGCCCCGCCCAAAGGCGGGGCCGCGCCTTATTTCAGGGCTTTTCGCAAAGCGCTTAGGTTTTCCGCCACTGGCCGCCTGTTGAAAAGGGCACTCCCAGCCACCGCCACGTCAGCGCCCGCCTGGTAGACTTCCCTCACCGTATCCCGGTTCACCCCCCCATCCACCACCAGGAGGCAGGCTGGGTTTAGCTGGTCCCGCATGGCACGAAGCCGCTGAAGCCGCCCCGTGGCGGTGGGGATGTACTTCTGCCCGCCAAACCCCGGGTTCACGCTCATGAGGAGGGCCAGGTCCAGTTCGGGAAGAAGGGGTTCAAAGGCCTCGAGGGGGGTCCCGGGGTTGATGGCGAGCCCCGCCTTCTTCCCCAGCTCCTTAATGTGCTGCACCGCCCGGTGGGGGTGGTAGGTGGCCTCAAAGTGGACGGTGAGGTGGTCCGCCCCCGCCCGGGCGAAGTCCTCGAGGTAGCGCTCGGGGTTCACGATCATGAGGTGGACGTCCAAAGGTAAAGAGGTGACCCGGCGCACCGCCTCCACCAGGATGGGGCCAAAGGTGAGGTTGGGGACGAAGACCCCGTCCATCACGTCCAGGTGAATCCAGTCCACCCCCGCCCTTTCCGCCTCCTGGATCTCCTCCCTAAGCCTGGCCAAATCCGCCGTGAGGATGGAAACCGCAAAGCGCACAAGGAGACTATACCCCTAGCGTTGGACCAAGCGATACGCCGCGGCCAGGACCAGGATCATGAGGGAAAGGAGGAAGAGCTCTGCCAAAACAGCTTGGAAGCCAGGGTGGTCCAGGGCAAAGGGAAACTTCTGAAGCCCCTCCGCGGTGACCACCAGAATGCGCCGCACCCCCGCGATGATGCCGATAATGAGAAAGGGCTCCACCTGGAGTTGCCCTTCCTTGGCAAAGCGCACCAGGGTATAGAGGATCTCCGCCATCATCAGGGCAAGGAGCACCCGATCCAGGAGAAATATGGCGAGCTTGTGCCCCTCGCCCCTAAAGAGCAGGCCTATCCCCTCCACCACGGAACCCACCAGAAGGTACGCCGCCCCCAGGGTCACCAAGAGACCGGCGAAGAGATAAATGACCCCCTCGGCCCGGGGAAAAAAGCGCAAGAACCCCTCCATAGGGAAGAGGCTAGGCCACCGCTCCCCTAGCCGCTAGGGGGTAAAAGGCCTTTGCCTACACCAACGCCAAAAGCGCCTCCGCCACCCTTTCCGGGGTGAACCCAAGCCGCTCGTAGACCTCGGGGTAAGGGGCGCTGGCCCCGAAGCGGTCCAGGCCCACCACCTTGTGGGCGTAGCGCTCCCAGCCCAAGGAAGCCCCGGCCTCCACCGCCACCACGGGCAGACCTGGGGGAAGGACCTCCTTGCGGTAAGCCTCGGGTTGGGCTTCAAAAAGCTCAAAGGAGGGCAGGCTCACCACCCGCACCCCAACGCCCTGCTGCCCTAAAAGCTCCCTGGCCCTTAGGGCCAAGTGGACCTCGCTCCCCGTGGCCACGATGACCCCTTTGGGGTTCTCGGCATCCTCCAGAACGTACCCGCCCCGGAGAAGCCCCTTGGCCTTCTCGGGGGAAAGGAGGGGCACCGCCTGCCGCGTGAGGACCAGGGCCGTGGGGCCCTCCTTGCGCCGCAAGGCCACCTGCCAGGCGTAGAAGGTCTCGTAGGCGTCGGCCGGGCGGATCACCCAAAGCCCCGGCATGGCCCGGAGGCTCATGAGGTGCTCTACGGGCTGGTGGGTGGGCCCGTCCTCCCCTAAGGCGATGGAGTCGTGGGTGTAGACGAAGACGGTGGGCGTCCCCATCAAGGCGGCCAGGCGCACGGCGGGGCGCATGTAATCGGAAAAGACGAGGAAAGTCCCCCCGTAGGCCCGAAAACCTCCGTGGAGGTTGAGCCCGTTCAGGATGGCCCCCATGCCGTGCTCCCGCACCCCAAAGCGCAGGTAGCGGCCCGTGGGGTTTTGCGGGGAGAAGTCCTCCATGCCCTGGGCCTTGGTGTTATTGGAAGGGGTGAGGTCGGCGCTACCCCCAACAAGCTCGGGCATGCGGGGTGCGAGGAGGTCCAGGACCTTGCCGCTCGCCGCCCGGGTGGCCAGGGGCTTGTCAAAGGCGGGCGGTTCCTCCGGCAAGGGGGGAAGCTCCCCTTGAAGGCGGCGGAGAAGCTCTTGGTATAGCTCCGGGAAGGCCTTGGCGTAAGCCTCCAAGACCCGTTCCCAAGCCTCCTGCCAGGCCTTGCCCTGGGCGCGCATGTCCATGTGCTGGTAGACCTCCTCAGGCACCACGAAGGGGGGGTAGGGCCAGCCGAGGTTTTTACGGGTGGCCTCCACCGCCTCCGGACCCAAGGGCTCCCCATGGGCCTTGTGGGAGTCCTGCTTGGGCGAGCCGTAGCCGATGTGGCTCCGCACGGCGATGAGGGTGGGACGCTCGTCCAGCTGGGCCAGCCTTAGGGCGTGGCGGAGGGCGTTTAGATCGTTGGCGTCCTCCACCCTTAGGGTCTGCCAGCCGTAGGCGCGGTAGCGCAGGAGGACGTCTTCGCTGAAGGCCAGGTCCGTGGGGCCGTCAATGGAGATGCGGTTATCGTCCCAGAAGACGATGAGCTTGGAAAGCCCCCACTGCCCCGCCAAAGAGCTCGCCTCCCCCGAAACCCCCTCCATCAGGTCTCCGTCCGAGGCCAGGACGTAGGTGTAGTGGTCCACCACAAGGTGGCCGGGGCGGTTGAACTCGGCGGCGAGCTTCTTCTCCGCCAGGGCCAGGCCCACCGCCGTGGAAATCCCCTGCCCCAAGGGGCCCGTGGTCACCTCCACCCCCGGGGTGTGGCCGTACTCGGGGTGGCCTGGGGTCTTGGAGCCCCACTGGCGGAAGCGCATGAGTTCCTCCAGGGAAAGGTCATACCCCGTGAGGTGCAGGGCGGCGTAAAGGAGCATGGACCCGTGCCCGGCGGAAAGGACGAAGCGGTCCCGGTTAGGCCAGGTGGGGTCCAGGGGGTTGTGCCGCATCACCTCCCGGAAGAGGAGGTAGGCCAAGGGGGCCATGGCCATAGGCATGCCGGGATGGCCGCTTTTGGCTTTTTCCACAGCGTCTATGGCCAGGAAGCGAATGGCGTTCACCGAAAGGGAAACGAGGTCCTGGGTCTGGGTCATGGTTCCCTCCAGGGTAGGCTTCCCCACGCCAAAGCGCAAGGAAGCCCGGAGCGCTTGTTCATAAAGTGGAGACTTATGAAGCGCCCCCTATCCCCCCCGAAAGACTATACCGAACCGGGGGCAGTTGCCTTCCCCCTTGGGGGGTGCTAAAATCCCAAGGGCGTGGGCGCCCGTAGCTCAGCAGGATAGAGCGGGGGCTTCCTAAGCCCTAGGTCGGGGGTTCGAATCCCTCCGGGCGCACCAAGACCAGGACACAAAGCTTCCGCCCTCGTAAGTGAGGGCGGAAATCTTTTTACCCCTTCCTCCTACGCCCAGTGGTTCAGGGGGCCGTGGCCATGGCCCAAGGGGGGCGCCGTCTTTAGGGCGCGGGTAAGGTAGGCCTTGGCCTCCGCCACCGCCTCGGCCAAGGGCTTCCCCAGGGCCAACAGGGCGGCGATGGCCGCCGAGAGGGTACAGCCCGTGCCGTGGGTGTTCCGGGTGGCCACCCGGGGCGCGGCGTAGGCCTGCACCCCCTCCCGGGTCGCCAGGAGGTCCACCGCCTCCTCCCCCTCCAGGTGCCCCCCTTTGAGGAGCACCGCCTTGGGACCCAGGGCCAAAAGGGCCTGGGCGGCCTCCTTCGCCTCCTCCAGGGTGCGGATGGGCCTCCCCAAGAGGGCCTCGGCCTCGAGGCGGTTCGGGGTGATGAGGTCCGCCAAGGGAAAAAGCCGCTCCTTTAGCGCCGCCACGGCCTCCTCGGCGAGAAGGGAATCCCCGCCCTTGGCCACCATCACGGGGTCCACCACCAAGGGCCTCAGGCCGAAGCGGGCCACCGCCTCCGCCACCGCCGCCACGATCTCCCCGCTCCCCAAAGCCCCGGTCTTGGCGGCGTGGACGGGAAGGTCCTCGGCCACGCTTTGGATCTGGGCGTAGACGAGCTCCGGGGGAAGGAGGTGAACCCGCTGTACCCCCAGGGTGTTCTGGGCCGTGACCAGGGTGAGGGCGCTCGCCCCATAGACCCCGAAGCGGAAAAAGGTCTTAAGGTCCGCCTGCACCCCCGCCCCACCCCCGGAGTCCGAGCCGGCGATGGTGAGGGCCACCCTCATCCTTCCTCCAAGGGCCTGCCCCGGGTCTCCACCCCCACCCCGAAGGCAAAAAGCCCCGCCAGGAGGAGAAGCCCCCCGTGGAGGGCCAACACGCCTCCCGGCCCCAGGGCGGGGAGCAGGGCCCCGGTGGCGTAGGGCGCAACGATCCCCCCCACCCGGCCCACGGCGGCAACCAGCCCCGCCCCGCTCCCCCGCAGGGCGGTGGGGAAAAGCTCAGGGGTGTAGGCGTAGATGGCCCCCCAGGCCCCCAGGTTGAAGAAGGAGAGGAGGCTTCCGAAAAGGAGCACCTCCCCCGGGGAGGAGGCCCGGGAGAGGAGGCAAGCGGCAAGGGCGGAGAAGGCCAAAAAGGCCACCAGGACCGGCCTGCGCCCCAGGCGCTCCACCAAAAAGGCGGCGGCCAGGTACCCCGGCACCTGGGCCAGGGTGATGAGGAGGACATATTCCAGGGAGCGCACCAGGGTGTACCCCTGGGCCACGAGAAGGGAAGGAAGCCAGATGAAGGCCCCGTAGTAGCCGGCGTTCAGGGCGAACCAGGCGAGGGAGAGAAAAAGGGTGCGGCGTAAAAGGGGCGGGCGGAAGAGGGCGGCGTAGGGGTAAGCCCTGGGGGAGGGAACGGGGGAAGCCGGGGGCAAGGGATGGGGAAAGGCCTTTTCCCAAGCGGCCACCACGTCCTCCGCCTCCTTCAGGCGCCCCTGGGCCAAAAGCCAGCGGGGCGACTCGGGCAGGGAAAGCCTGAGGTAGGCGGCGTAAAGGGCGGGAAGGGCCCCCACGAGGAAGGCCGCCCGCCAGCCCAGGCCCGGGACCAGGAGGTAGCCCACCAAGGCGGCGAGGAGCCACCCCACCGCCCAAAAGGCCTCCAGGAGGACCACCATGCGACCCCGGTGGGCCCTGGGGCTAAACTCCCCCATGAGGCTCGCCGCCACGGGAAGCTCCGCCCCAAGCCCGAGCCCCGTGAGGAAGCGGAAAAGGTAGACCCACCCCAGGCCTGGGGCCAAAGCGGTGAGAAGGCTGCCAAAGCCCGCCAGGAAGAGGCTATACCCCACCACCGCCTTCCGCCCCGAGCGGTCGGCGAGCCGCCCGCCCAGGGAAGCCCCTAAGAGCATGCCCAAAAGCCCAGCGCTTCCGAGAAGCCCCGCCTGAACCGGGCTTAGGCCAAACTCCCGGGAAAGGGCAGGCAGGGTGAAGCTGATGAGGCCCACGTCCATGGCGTCCAAGGCCCAGCCCAAGCCCAGGAGGAAGAGCAGGCGGTAGTGGGGCCTGCCCAGGGGCAGGCGCTCCAAGCGGGAAAGCACGTCCATGGCCTTAAGCTACCGGAAGCTCCAGCCTCCCCTTGCCCCTCAGCACCGCCTCCACCAGGTTCATGGGGCAGAAGGGCCCGCACATGCTGCAGGCCTTGGTGCGGCTTCCCCGCTCCTCCTTGAGCCGCCGGGCCTCCTCGGGGAAGAGGCAGAGGGCGAACTGGGCCTCCCAGTCCAGGCGGTAGCGGGCCTCGGACATCCTCCGGTTCCGCTCCAGGGCCCTGGGGTTCCCCCGGGCCACGTCCGCGGCGTGGGCGGCGATCTTGAAGGCGATCACGCCCGCCTTCACCTGCTCCGCCGTGGGCAGGCCCAGGTGCTCCGCCGGGGTCAGGTAGCAAAGCATGTCCGCACCCCACCAGCCCGCCAAGGCTCCCCCAATGGCCCCGGCGATGTGGTCAAAGCCGGCGGCGGTGTCCACGGGGAGCATCCCCAGGATGTAGAAGGGCGCATACCCCGTGAGCTTCTTCTGGATCTGGACGTTGGTGGCCACCTCGTTCAAGGGGATGTGCCCGGGGCCTTCCACCATGGCCTGGACCCCGGCGCGCCGCGCCCGCTCCACCAGCTCCCCGATGGTGAGGAGCTCGGCGATCTGCGCCCGGTCGGTGCTGTCCGCCAGGGAGCCGGGACGCAGGCCGTCCCCCAGGGAGAGGGTCATGTCGTAGGTGCGGGCGATGTCCAGGAGGTCGTCAAAGCGGGCGTAGAGGGGGTTCTCCTCCCCCCGGTGGAGCATCCAGGCGGCCATGAGCCCTCCTCCCCGGCTCACGATGCCCGTGGTGCGGGGGCTATTTCGGTAGACCTCCAGGTTCTTCAAGGTCACCCCCACGTGCACGGTGATGTAGTCCACCCCCTGCTTCCCGTGCTCCTCAATGACCTCAAAGAGCTCGTCCGCGGACATGTCAAAGAAGTTCTTGCGCTTGGCGGCGCGGAACTCCGCCTCGTAGACGGGCACGGTGCCCAGGGGGACGGTGGCCACCTCGAGGATCCGCCGCCGGATCTCCTTGAGGTCCCCCCCGGTGGAGAGGTCCATGATGGTGTCCGCCCCGTAGCGGATGGCCACCTTGGCCTTCTCCACCTCCTCCTCCACCTCCACGTAATCGTAAGAGGTGCCCAGGTTGGCGTTGATCTTCACGGAAAGCCCCTCGCCAATACCCTTGAAGTCCACCAAGGTGGCGTGGTTCTTGTTGCGGGGGATGACGATCCGCCCCGAAGCCACCCCTTCCCGCACGAACTCGGGGGAAACCCCCTCCCGCTCCGCCACGTAGGCCATCTCCTCGGTGATGATCCCCTTCCTCGCCGCTTCCAGCTGCGTCATCCTTCCACCCCCATCAGTTTTAGAAGCCGCTTCGCCGTCCAAGGAGCGAGGAGCACGCCGTTTCGGCCGTGCCCCGCCGCCGCGTACACGCCCTCCCCCACCTCGCCCACAAAGACCTCCCCCATGGGCCGGTAGCCCCAAACCGCTCCCCTAAACCGGGCCTCGGCCAGGAGGGGAAAGCGCTCGTGGGCGTAGTCGGCCAGCCACCGGAGCCCAAAGAGGTCCACCCCTTCCCGCCATCCCTCCCGCCCCGTGGCC
>NZ_JTJB01000008.1 GCF_000794385.1 Thermus sp. 2.9 | reverse complement strand
CCTCCCCCCTAAGGGGCCGCACCCCGAGGCCAAAGCGGGCGGCCCAGGCTCCCACGGCAAGGACCACATGCCGGGCCTGCACCGCACCCCCCGGGAAGGCCACCCTTCCCTCCTCCACCGCCTCCACCTCCACGGGCCAGAGGGAAACACCCCTCCGGGCCAGGAGGGCGAGGAGGGCCTCCCGGAGCGCCGCGGCGTGGAGGTAGCCCCCGGGAAAGCGCCTCACCCCCAAGCCCCCCCGCACCGGATAGGGCAGGGCCTCCTCCGCCTGCCAGGCCGCCTTCTCCCCTTCCCCCAGGGCCACCACGAAGGTGCCGGAAAAGCCGGCCTCCACGGGAAAACCCTCGTCCCTTAGCTCCGCCAAAAGCTCGGGGTAGTAGTCCAGGGCGAAAAGGCCCGCCTCAAGAAGCTCTCCCGAAAGCCCCTCGGGGTAGGGGGCGAGCATCCCGGCGCTCGCCCGGGTGGCGGCCCCCTCCTTCCCCGCATCCAGGAGGACCACCTGAAGCCCCCGCTTGGCGAGCTCGTAGGCGGTGAGGGCCCCGATGATCCCCGCCCCCACCACGGCCACCTCGGCCCTCACCCCCGCCTCCCCAAGGGTACCCCCTCCGTGGGGCTCGAGGGGCTCGCCGCCTCCCTTGGCCGCATGGGGCCTGCCAGATGGGCCCTCCTCCCCGCCTCCACCGCAAGCCGGAAGGCCTCGGCCATGGCCACGGGGTCCTCCGCCTCGGCGATGGCGGTGTTGACCAGGACGGCATCCAGCCCGAGCTCCATCACCTCCGCGGCATGGGAGGGAAGGCCAAGCCCGGCGTCCACCACCACCGGGGGGAGGCTTGGGCGCTCCCGGGCGAAGAGCTCCAGAAGGGCCCGGGTCCTCACCCCCCAGCCCGAGCCGATGGGGGCGGCCAAGGGCATCACCGTGGCGGTGCCGAGGGCGGCAAGCCGCTTGGCCAGGACCAGGTCGGGCCCCATGTAGGGCAGGACCACGAAGCCCTCCTCCAAAAGCCTCTCCGCGGCCTTGAGCGTCTCCAAGGGGTCAGGGAGAAGGTAGGTGGAATCGGGGATGACCTCCAGCTTCACCCAGTTCTCCCCGGTGAGGAGGCGGCCCAGCCGGGCGAGGCGCACCGCCTCCTCCGCCGTCTTGGCCCCGGCGGTGTTGGGGAGAAGCCGCACCCCCTCCAGGGCCTCCAGAAGCCCCACGTGCCCCGGGGCCCCCACCTCCACCCGCCTCACGGAAACCGTCACCACCTCCGCTCCCGCCGCCTCTATGGCCTGCCGCATCACCCCAAAGTCCTTGAACTTGCCGGACCCCAGGATGAGGCGGCTTTTTAGCTCCCGGTCGCCCACCTTCCAGCTATCCATCTAGCCTCCCTGCATCAGGGCCACCACCTCCACCACGTCGCCCTCCTTTAGGACCCGCTCCGGCACCTCAGCCCCAGGGAAGGCCTCCTCGTTGAGGAGGACGGCGACCCGTTCCAAGGCCACCCCCAGTTCCTCCAGGACCTCTTTAAGCGTCCTGCCCTCCAAGGGCTTGGGCTCGCCGTTAAGCCACACCATAAAGCCGCTCCCGGAAGGCCTTGGCCGCGCCCTCGGGGTCCTCGGCGTCCAGGATGGCCCGAACCACCACCACGCGCCTCGCCCCAGCCTCGAGGACCCGGTCCAGGTTGGTGAGGTCAATCCCGCCGATGGCGAACCAGGGCTTCTCCCCCAGGTGCTCCGCCGCAAAGCGGACGTAGCCCAGCCCCGCCGCTTTCCGCCCCGGCTTGGTGGGCGTCTCCCACACCGGCCCCACGGAAAGGTAATCGGCCCCCTCATCCAGGGCCTTTAGCGCCTGCTCCGGGGCGTGGGTGGAGCGGCCGATTAAGCCCTGGAAGAAGCGCCGCGCCTCCTCGGGCGTGAGGTCCCCCTGCCCCAGGTGCACCCCGTCCGCCCCCAGGAGGGCGGCCAGGTCCGGGCGGTCGTTGAGGAAAAAGGGAACCCCGTAGCCCTGGGCCAAGGCCAGCATCCGCTCTCCCAGCTCCAGGATGGGCCTCGCCTCCCAGTCCTTGGCCCGAAGCTGCAAAACCTCCACGCCGCCCCCAAGGGCCCGCTCGGTGCGGTCCAAAATCGTTTCCCTAGACCACCCCGGCCTTGGGGTCACCACCAGGTAGAGCCTCCCAAGCAACCTTCCACCCCCTCAGGCCAGCGGGAAAAGCCCACGCGGCCCACGGGGTGTTGGGTTTTGGGGGATTTGGGTCTTCCGCATAGGCTTCCCTCCGCCGGCATTACCCGGATCAGGTTCCAAGGGTTGCTGGGAAGAACCCAGCTCTCAGCCCCTCCATTGGGGCACCCCTAGCCTGCCCCCTTACTATAGCACGCCCCCCTTGCCGGAAAGGGAAGGAAGCTACCCTGGGAAAAACCCATGCGCCCCCGTCTCGCCTTCGCCCTTCTCCTGTGGCTCCCTTCATTCTCCCCCCCAGGCCCAACCCCATGCACCTGGGCCTGGCCGTGGCGGCCTTTCTGCTCCTTCTTGCCGGGGCACTTTTCCTCTTCCTTGCCGCCCTCCTTCCCCCCTAGCCCTTGGCCTTCTTTTGTTACCCCTCTTCCAACCCTTTGGGGACGCCCCGGGCCAAACCCTTCCCATCCCGGCCCGGTGGGGGGCTCTGGCCTTGGGCGTAGCCCTAAGCGGCCTCGGCCTCCACCTAGCGGGAACACCCGCAGGGACCCCTCCCACGTCGCCCCAACCCCCGTCCATTCCCCCTATGGGGCCCAGGATTTGGTGGCGCATACCCTTGACTTTTACAGACTCAATGGTATATCCTCCTGGGTAACCCCCGAGGCCGGGGGAGGGAGGGAAGATGCCAGGGGTTAGGGAGATCCAGCAGGACGAAGCGGTGGAAGCGGAAATCCGCTACCTCGAGGCCATGATCGCCCGCCTCGAGGCGGGGGAGGAAGACCCCGAGGACTTCCGGGTCTTTCGCCTTAAGAACGGGATCTATGGGATCCGGGGACGCCCCGAGCACCACATGATCCGCATCAAGCTCCCCGTGGGCCGCACCACCCCTGAAGGCCTAAGGGTGCTGGCGGAGGTGGCCGAGCGCTACACGGAAAACCGCCTGGCCCACGTGACCACCCGCCAGGCGGTGCAGCTCCACCACGTGCACCGCCGGGACGTGCCCAAGGTGCTCCGGGCGGTGAACGCCGTGGGCCTCACCACCCGGGAGGCCTGCGGCCACTCCATCCGGGCCATCACCTGCTGCCCCTACGCCGGGGTCTCCCCGGAGGAGCCCTTTGACGTCACCCCCTATGCGGAAAAGGCCTACCGCTACTTCCTCCGCCACCCCGTGGGGCAGAACCTGCCCCGTAAGTTCAAGGTGGCCTTTGAGGGGTGCGCCACGGACCACGCCCGCACCCCCATCCACGACATCGGGGTGGTGGCGGCGGTGGAGGGGGGAAAGCGGGGCTTCCGCATCTACGTGGGCGGGGGGCTTGGGGCGGCCCCCATGAGCGCCGAGCTTTTGGAACCCTTCACCCCCGAGGAGGACCTCCTCCCCACCATGCTCGCCATCATCCGCCTCTTTGACCGCTACGGGAACCGCAAGGTCCTCACCCAGGCCCGGCTCAAGTTCTTGGTGAAGAAGTGGGGCATCGCCGCCTTCCGGGAGGCGGTGCGGGAGGAACGGCGCCTGGTGAAGCTCACGGCCAGCGGGGCGGACCTCGAGGCCTGGGCCCCTCCCGAGGACGCCCCGCCCCCCCGCCTCCCCAATCCTCCCCAAAAGCCCTTCTCCTTCGCCCCGGGCTTTGACACCTGGCGGCGCACGAACCTCTTCCGGCAGAAGCAGGAGGGCTTCTACACCGTTTCCGTGCGCCTCCCCTTGGGGGACATCACCCCGGAGGGCCTTAGGGCCCTGGCGGGGATCGCCGAGACCTACGCCGGGGAGATCCGGAGCGCCATCAGCCAGAACCTCCTCCTCCGCTTCGTCCCGGAGGAGGCTTTAGGCGGGCTTTACGAGGCCCTTTTGCAGGCGGGCCTAGCCCACGCCGAGGCCCACACCGTCCTGGACATCACCCGCTGCCCTGGGGCCGACACCTGCAACCTGGCCATCACCCGCTCCCGGGGCCTAGCCCAAGCCCTGGGGGAAAGGCTGGAGGCCCTACCCCTGGCCCAGGACCCAGGGGTGAAGGCCATCAGCATCAAGATCTCCGGCTGCCCCAACTCCTGCGGCCAGCACCACATCGCCGACATCGGTTTTTACGGCTCCAGCCGCAAGGTGGGGGACCGCGAGGTGCCCCACTACGTCCTCCTCTTGGGCGGGCGCACCCGGGAGGGGGAGGCCCGCTTCGGCCAGGTGGTGGGCCGCATCCCCGCCCGCCGGGTCCCCGAGGCGGTGGAGCGGATCCTAAAGCGCTACGAGGTGGAGCGGCAGAATGGGGAGAGCTTCCAAGCCTACTTGGACCGCGTGGGGCCCGCCTCCTTCAAGGCCCTTCTCCAGGACCTTCAGGAGGTACCTCCCTACGCGGAGGCCCCGGAGTTCTACCAGGACCTGGGGGCGGAAGGAGAGGCGTTCAGCGTGCAGCTTGGGCGCGGGGAGTGCGCCGTATAGGGAGGTGGCCATGCGCATCGCCTACGCCGGCCTAAGGCGAAGGGAGGAGTTTAAAGCCCTGGCGGAGAAGCTCGGCTTCACGCCTTTGCTCCTCCCCGCCCAGAGCACGGAAAGGGTACCCGTGCCCGAGTACCAGGACCGCCTTCGGGAACTGAGCCAAGGGGTGAACCTCTTCCTCGCCACCACCGGGGTGGGGGTGCGGGACCTCTTGGAGGGGGGTAGGGCCCTGGGCCTGGACCTTAAGGCCCCCCTGGCCCAAGCCCACCGCCTGGCCCGGGGCGCCAAGGCGGCCCGGGTCCTGCGGGAAGAGGGGCTACCCCCCCACGCCACGGGGGACGGCACGAGCCCAAGCCTCATCCCCCTCCTCCCCCCAGGCCCCGGCAGGGCGGCGCTCCAGCTTTACGGCAAGCCCCTACCCCTTCTGGAAGCCGCCCTGGCCCAACGGGGGTATGCGGTCCTTCCCCTCATGCCCTACCGCCACCTGCCCAACCCCGAAGGCATCCGGGCCCTGGAGGCGGCCATCCGGGAAGGCGCCGTGGAGGCGGTGGCCTTCGTGGCCGCCATCCAGGTGGAGTTCCTCTTTGAAGGGGCCAAAGACCCCCAGGCCTTAAGGGAAGCCCTCAACGCCCGGGCGAAGGCCCTAGCCGTGGGCCGCGTCACCGCGGACGCCCTGAGGGAGTGGGGGGTGAAGCCCTTTTACGTGGACGAAACGGAACGTTTAGGCAGCATGCTCCAGGGCTTCAAGAGGGCCCTTTTCCAGGAGGCGGTATGACCTATTTCCCCTTGATGCTAGACCTCCAAAACCGCCCCGTCCTCCTCATCGCCGGGGGCCCGGAAACCGGGGCCAAGCTCCACGCCCTCCTCCAGGCCGGGGCCCGGGCCACGGTCCTGGCGGAGGAGGACGCCTGGGGCCTTGCGGCCTTGGAAAGGGAGGGGAGGATCCGCTGGCTCCGACGGGGCTACCGGGAAGGGGACCTGGAGGGCTACTTCCTGGTGGTGAGCCACCCCAAGGACAAGGCCATCCACCCCCAGGTCAAGGCCGAGGCGGAGCGGCGCCGGGTCTTCCTCGTGGCCGTGGACGACCCGGAAAACGCCAGCGCCATCCTCCCCGCTGTCCTCCGCCGCGGGGAGCTCCTGGTGGCCCTTTCCACCTCGGGGGCGGCCCCCGCCTTGGCCGTGCGCCTCAAGGAACGGCTCGGCCAGCTTTTCCCGGAAGCCTATGGGGAGCTCGTGGCCTTCCTCCGCACCCTAAGGCCCAAAATCGCCCGGATCCCGAGCTTTGAGGAACGGAAGCAGCTCTGGTACCGCATCGTGGACCAAGCCCTGGAAGCGTTGGACCTGGACCCCCAAGAAGGCCTGGCCAAGGCCATAGCCCAGGCCGAGAAGGCCCTAACCGAGGAGGTGGCGGCATGGACAAGGTGAAGGCGGCGCAAACCCTGGTGGAGGAAGCCCTGGCGCAAAGCCAAAGCCCCTGCTTCACCTGCAGCTTCCAGGCGGAGGACGTGGCGGTGCTCCACCTCCTCCTAAAGGCCAAGCCCGACATCCCCGTCCTCTTCCTGGACACCGGCTACCACTTCCCCGAGGTCTACGCCTACCGGGACGCGTTGCAGAGGCGGTTGGGCTTCCGCCTGGTGAACCTCACCCCCACCCTTTCCCGGGAGGAGCAGGAAGCCCGCTACGGGCGGCTTTACGAGACCGACCCCCACCGCTGCTGCCAGATCCGCAAGGTGGAGCCCCTTTTCCAGGCCCTGGAGGCGTACGATACCTGGTTCACGGGCCTTAGGCGGGAGCAGTCCCCCACCCGGGCCCACCTCCAGCCCCTGGAGGAAGCCCTCCTCCCTTCAGGACACCGATTGAGGAAGGTGAGCCCCCTCTACGACTGGACGCTCAAGGAGGTTTTCGCCTACCTGGCGGTCCAGGACCTCCCCTACCTGCCCCTTTACGAACAGGGCTACTTCTCCATCGGCTGCGCCCCCTGCACCGCAAAGCCCCTAGACCCAAACGACCCCCGCTCCGGGCGCTGGGCGGGCAAGGGGAAGCTGGAGTGCGGCATCCACCTCCACGGGAAGGAGGGGTAGCATGGCCCTTCTCCTGGGCTTCCTCATCGCCTTCGCCATCGGGGTCACGGGGGTGGGCGCAGGCACCGTCACCGCTCCCCTCCTCATCCTGGCCCTGGGGCTTCCCCCGCAGGTGGCGGTGGGCACGGCGCTCCTCTTCGGCTTCCTGGTCAAGGTTCCGGCGGGGGCGGTGTACCTCGCCCGCGGGCAGGTGGCGCCCAAGGCGCTCGGGCTCCTCCTCCTGGGGGGCGTGCCTGGGGTACTCTTGGGAAGCCTCCTCCTCACCGGCCTCAAAGGGGCCAAGGACCTGGTCCTCCTCCTGGTGGGGCTCACCGTGGTGGCCTCCGCGGCCTTGGGCATCTGGCAGAGCCTTCGCGGGCGTGTTCTGGGGCGGGAAAAACCCGGGCTCCTTCCCCCCGCGGCCTTTGGGATCGGCCTCGAGGTGGGCTTCTCCTCCGCCGGGGCCGGGGCCTTGGGAACCCTCCTCCTCCTCTACGCCACGCGGCTTTCCCCCCAGCAGGTGGTGGGCACGGACCTCCTCTTCGGCCTGGTCCTCGCCCTCCTAGGGGGCGGGGTGCACCTCCTCTTTGGCCAGGCAGACCTTGGCCTCCTCCTTGCCCTAGCCACTGGGGGCATCTTGGGCGCCACCTTTGGCGCCCTCTTCGCCACCCGCCTGCCCAGGGAGCCCCTCCGGCTTGCCCTCCTCCTCTGGCTCCTCTTTATCGGGGGGCAACTCATCTACCGGGGGGTGGCCCATGGGTAAGGTCTACCTGGTGGGGGCGGGCCCCGGCGATCCCGAGCTCCTCACCCTGAAGGCCTTCCACCTCCTGCAAAGGGCCCCCGTGGTCCTCCACGACCGCCTGGTGGACGGGCGCATCCTGGACCTCGTCCCCGGGCAAAAGGTCTACGTGGGCAAGGAGGAGGGGGAAAGCGAGAAACAGGAGGCCATCCACCGCCTCCTCCTCTCCTACGCCCGCCGCTATCCCTTCGTGGTGCGGCTAAAGGGCGGGGACCCCATGGTCTTCGGCCGGGGCGGGGAGGAGGCGCTTTTCCTCCTACGGCACGGCATCCCCGTGGAGGTGGTCCCCGGGGTGAGCAGCGTGCTCAGCCCAGGCCTTCCCCTCACCCACCGGGGCCTAGCCCACGGCTTCGCCGCCGTTTCCGGGGTACTGGAGGGGGGCGGCTACCCCGACCTTAGCCCCTTCGCCCAGGCCCCCACCCTGGTGGTGCTCATGGGGGTAAAAAGGCGGGTCTGGATCGCCCAGGAACTCCTGCGCCTAGGGCGTGTGCCGGAAGAGCCCATCCTCTTCGTGGAGCGGGCCACCACGCCCAAAGAGCGCCGAATCCCCGCCCGCCTTGGCGAGGTGGCCCAAGGTAAGGTGGCCGTGGAAGCCCCCGCCCTCTGGATCCTGGGAGAGGTGGTGCGGGTCTTGGAGGAAGCCCCTCGGGAAACGGAAGCCCTTCTACGGAGGTAACCCATGGTGGAAACCCTTCCCACCCTTGCCATCGGCGAGGACGAGCGTTTGGACCTGGAGAACTTGGCCACGGGGGCCTTCGCCCCCGTCCGGGGCTTCATGACCCGGGAGGAAGCCCTAAGCGTGGCCGAGACCATGCGCCTGCCCACGGGGGAGGTCTGGACCATCCCCATCCTCCTGCAGGCCCCGGAGAAACCCCGGGTGGGCCCTGGGGACACCGTGGCCCTCCTTTACCAAGGGGAGCGGGTGGCCCTCCTGCACGTGTCGGACGCCTACGCCCTGGACCTCAGGCGCTTGGCCAAAGAGGTCTTCGGCACGGAGAGCGAGGCCCACCCCGGGGTGGCGCGGCTCTACGCCAAGGGGCCCTACGCCCTTGGGGGGAAGGTGGAGGTGCTTAAGCCCCGGGCCCGCGGCCCCCTGGAGAAGACCCCCGAGGAAGCGCGGGCCCACTTCCGGGAGCGGGGCTGGCGCACGGTGGTGGCCTTCCAGACCCGCAACGCCCCCCACCGGGCCCACGAGTACCTGGTCCGGCTGGGCCTGGAGCTGGCGGACGGGGTCCTGGTTCACCCCATCCTGGGGGCCAAGAAGGCGGACGATTTCCCCACGGAGGTGGTCCTCCGGGCCTATGAGCGCCTCCTCCGGGAGTTCCTCCCCCAGGACCGGGTGGTCCTCTTTGGCCTCGCCACCCCCATGCGCTACGCCGGGCCCAAGGAGGCGGTCTTCCACGCCCTGGTGCGCAAGAACTTCGGGGCCACCCACTTCCTGGTGGGCCGGGACCACGCCGGGGTGGGGGACTTTTACGATCCCTACGCCGCCCACCGCATCTTTGACCAGCTTCCCCCCTTGGGGATAGAGATCCTCCGGGTGGGAGCCGTCTTCCACTGCCCCCTCTGCGGCGGCATCGCCTCGGAGAGGACCTGCCCGGAGGCCCACCGGGAAAAGCGGCTTTCCATCAGCATGACCAAGGTGCGCGCCCTCCTCCGGGAAGGGAAAACCCCGCCCCCCGAGCTGGTGCGGCCCGAGCTCCTCCCTATCCTGCGGCAGGGGGTGTAGCGAGGGCCCTTTGCACCCGGGGTAGAACCTCGCCGCCCAAAAGCTCAATGGCCCGGAGCACCTTGGCATGGGGCAGGGTGCCCACGGAAAGCTGAAGGACGAACCTTTCGGGGCGGAAGAGTTCATACCAGTAGAGGGCCTTCTCCGCCACCCTAAGGGGGTCACCGATGAAGTCGGCCCCCTCGAGGCCCCGGGACCAGGCGAAGTAGCTGAGGTCCAAGGGCCGCCACCCCCGCTCCCGCCCGATCTTGTTCATCACCGCCAAGAAGGCGGGGGCGGCGAGGCGGAAGGCTTCAGCGTCGTCCTCGGCTAAAAAGCCATGGGCGGCCAGGGTGAGCCTCGGGGTGTGGCCGTGCTCCCGGGCCGTCTTCCGGTAAAGCTCCACGAAGGGGAGGAAGCGCTTCGGGGTCCCGGCGATGATGGCGAGGACCAAGGGGAGCCCGAGCCGTCCGGCGCGCACAGCGGACTCCAGGCTACCGCCGGCGGCCACCCAAACCGGCAAAGGGTTCTGCTTGGGCCTCGGGTAGACCCCGAGGCCGGGGATGGGCTTGGTGAAGCGCCCCCCAGGCCAGTGAACCTTCTCCTCTTCCCGGATTTTGAGGAGAAGGGCGAGCTTCTCCTCAAACAAGGCCTCGTAGTCCCGCAGGTCGTAGCCGAAAAGGGGGAAGGACTCCACGAACGAGCCCCGCCCCACCCAAAGCTCCGCCCGCCCCCCGGAGAGGAGGTCCAAGGTGGCGAACTGCTGGAAGACCCGGATGGGGTCGTCCGAAGAAAGGACCACCACGGCGCTCGCCAGCCGGATCCTCCGGGTGCGGGAAGCCATGGCGGCAAGGACCACCGCCGGGGCCGAGACCGCGTAGTCCTCCCGGTGGTGCTCCCCCACGGCGAAGAGGGCGAGGCCCGCTTGCTCGGCCAGCTCCGCCTCTTCCAAAAGTCGCTTTAGCCGTTCCTCCGCCGTGGGAGGACGGCCAAGCTCAGGGTCCAGGGTCCGTTCGCCAAAGGTGTAAAGGCCGAGCTCCATACTTCAAGGGTATGGGGGCACTTTATTTTTAAAAGTGCTCCCCCCCACCCTCTGCCAAGCCCAGAAACCGCTCCACTCCTCCTCTCCGGGCGGGGAGGTAGAGGTGGACGAAGCTCGCCAACACCCGACCATCCGTGTACCCCTCCACCTCCTCTCCCCCCGCCCGGCGCCAGGCGGGGCTTGGGGAGGGGGGAAGCCTTGCGTAGTGGAACTCGTGCCCCCTAAAGACCTCCCCCGCCCGGGCCACGGGGCTATCCCGCAGGGCCACCACCTCCCGGTAGCCCAGAAGGGGCCTTTCCGCCATCCGGGCCTCCCCGGGAACCCGGCCCACCATGGGGTAGAACCGCTCCCCCACCCAAAGCCCCTGGGAGAGGTACATGTACCCCCCGCACTCCGCCACCACGGGCCCGGGGAAGCGGCGGATGGCCTCCCTGAGGGCCCGGTTTTCCGAAAGCCGCTCGGCGAAGAGCTCGGGGTAGCCGCCCCCGAGGAGGAGGGCCTCCGCCTGGGGCAGGGCCTCGTCCTCCAGGGGGCTAAAGGGGAGGAGCTCGGCCCCCAGGGCCTGAAGGAGCTCCAGGGCCTCGGGGTAGTAGAAGCGGAAGGCCCGATCCCAGGCGTAGGCCACCCGGGCTCGAGGCGGCCGCCTTTCGGGCAGGAAAGGCGGGGCCTCGGGAAGGGGCAGGGCGGAGGCCGCCAGGCGGAGGACCGCCTCCAGGTCCACCCGGAAGGCCCGCCTCAAGGACTCCAAGGGGGGCGGCGCCTCCCCCGCCAGGACCAGGCCCAGGTGCCGCTCGGGCAGGGCGAGGGCGGGGTCCTGGGGCAGCCAGCCCAGAAGGGGAAGGCCCAAGGGCCTCAGGGCCTCCTCGAGGATCTCCGCATGCCGCTCGGAGCCCACCCGGTTGGCGAAGACCCCCACGAGGCGAAGCCCCGGGTCGTGGTCGCGGAAGCCCCGCACCAGGGCGGCGATGGACCCCGCCATGCCCTTGGCGTCCACCACCAGGGCCACGGGGGCCCCGAGGAGCTTGGCCACCTGCGCGGTGGAGCCCACCCGCCCGTGGGGGTCCTTGCCGTCAAAGAGGCCCATGACCCCTTCCACCAGGGCGAAGTCCGCCCCCCTCGCCCCGTGGCGGAAGAGGGCGAGGAGGCCCGCCTCATCCAGGAAGAAGCCGTCCAGGTTGTAGGGCCTGCGGCCGGTGGCGGCCTCGAGGTGGGTGGGGTCAATGTAGTCGGGTCCCACCTTGAAGGGCTGCACCCGTAGGCCCCGCTCCCCCAGGGCCAGGGCCAAGGCGAGGGCCAGGGTGGTCTTTCCCGCCCCGGAGTGGGGTGCCGCTAGGACCAGGCGCATCAGTGCTCAATCCCCCTTTGGGCCGGCACGCCCGCGTCAAAGGCGTGCTTGAGCTTGCGCATCTCCGTCACCGTGTCCGCCAGGGCCAAAAGGGCCTCCGGAGCCCCCCTCCCCGTGACCACCACGTGCACGTGGGCCGGGCGGGCCCGTAGGGTCTCCAGGAACGCCTCCAAGGGGACCCAGCCGTAGCGCAAGGGGTAGGTGGCCTCGTCCAGGACCACAAGATCGTATTCCCCGGACAGGATGGCCTCCTTGGCCCTCCCCCAGCCCTCCTGGGCCAGGCGGGCGGAGGCGGCGAGGTCGTGGCTTTTCCAGGTGAAGCCGTCCCCCAGCCCCTCTATGGGGATGCCGAGAAGGGCGAAGGCCCGGTGCTCCCCGAAGCGGGCGCTGGCGTGCTTGAGGAACTGGAAGATCCGCACCCTTAGGCCCCGCCCATGGGCCCGGAGGGCGAGGCCGAAGGCGGCGGTGCTCTTGCCCTTGCCGTCCCCGGTGTAGACGATAAGGAGCCCCCGCCGCTCCCCTTGGGGCCTCGTGTAGGGCTTCAGCCGCCGAGGTTCTTCCATAGGGCATAGCCTAGCAGGGCGAAAAGCTCCGCTAAGGAGATCATGGCCCCCAGGATGTCTCCGTTGAGCCCCCCGAGCCGGGCCAGGGCCAGCCGGGCCACGAGGAAGGCGGCGAGGAGGGCGAACAGTGCCGGCAAGGGAAAGAGGAGGGGAAAGGGAAGGGCGAGGAGCAGGGCGAGCCCCCAAGGCCCCCCCGAACGGCGGCCGCCATCCCCGGGCCCAGGAGGGGGTAAAGGTGGAGGAAGGGCAGACAGGCGAAGCGGGTGAAGCCCGGGAAGAGGAGGAGGAAGCGGGGGTCTTGGGCCAGGGCCAGGGCCTGCCAGAGGAGAAGGAGGTAAAGCCCCCCCACGCCGAAGGCGAAGGGCCCCAGGTGGGGGTCCTTGAGGATGCGGAGCCGCTCCTCCCGCGGGCGGTGGCCCAAAAGGGCATCGGCGGCGTCCAGGAGGCCGTCCAGGTGCAAGAAGCCCGTGAGGCCGAGAAGAAAGGCCGCCTGGAGGGCCGCAAGGAGCCCCACGGGCAAGGGGAGGAGCGCAAGGAGGGCGAGAAAGCCCCCCAAGGCGTAGCCCACCAGGGGGAAAAAGGCCACGCCCCGGCGGAAGTCCTCCGCCCGGAGCGCCACGGGCACGGGCAGGACGGAAAGGAGGGAAAAGGCGGCCAAAAGGGCCCTAAACACCTACCCGCCCCGGGAAACCCCCGCCTCGGCGAAGGTGGCCATATGCAGGATGCGCCCCGCCGCCCTCAGAAGCGGCATGGCGAGGACCGCCCCCGTCCCCTCCCCCAGGGCCAGGTCCAGGTCCAAGAGGGGCCTCAGACCCAGGGCCTCCAGGAGGTGGCGGTGGCCGGGCTCCCGGGAGAGGTGGCCGGCGAAGAAGTGGTCCCGGATTCCGGGCTCTATGCGGTAGGCCAAAAAGGCCCCCGCGGTCACGGGAAAGCCGTCCAGGACCAAGGGCACCCCCTGGGCGTACCCCTCCAGGTAGACCCCGGCGATGGCGAGGAGCTCGAGGCCCCCCACCTCCGCCGCCACCCCCAGGGGGTCCATCCCGGGCCGCAGGCGGGCGAGGGCCCGCGCCACCGCCTCCCGCTTGCGCTTGAGGCCCTCCTCCCCCACCCCCGTCCCCCGGCCCACCACCTCCTCCGGGGGAAGGCCCAAGAGCCCAGCGGTGAGGGCGGCGGCCGCGGTGGTGTTGCCGATGCCCATGTCCCCCGCGGCCAGGAGGGTGGCCCCCTCCGCCAGGGCCCGCCTGGCCGCCTCCCGCCCCGCCAAGAGGGCCCTTTCCGCCTCCTCCCGGGTGAGGGCGGGCTCATGGGCCAGGTTGCGGGTCCCCTCCCGCACCTTGCACTTGAGGAGCCTAGGGTGGTCGGGAAGGTCCCCGATGACCCCCACGTCCAGCACGTAGACCTCGCAGTCCGCCGCCAGGGCGAACTGGTTGATGGCGGCCCCCCCTCGGAGGAAGTTAAGAACCATCTGCCGGGTGACCTCCTGGGGGTAGGCGGAAACCCCCTCCGCCACCACCCCGTGGTCGGCGGCGCACACCACCACCGCCCCCCGGCCGAGCTCCGGCTTCACCCGGCCCTGGATGGCCGCCAGCCGCACCGCCACCTCCTCCAGGTACCCCAGGGAGCGGGGCGGCTTGGTGAGCTCCCCCATGCGCCGTTGGGCCTCTTCTAGGATCGCCCGATCCATGGCCCCCAATATACTCGTCCCGTGGAGCTCTGGCTCGTGCGCCACGGGGAAACCCTTTGGAACCGGGAGGGAAGGCTTCTCGGGTGGACGGACCTTCCCCTCACCCCCCTGGGGCGGAGGCAGGCGAGGGCCCTAAGGGGCCTCCTCCCGCCCCTTCCCGCCTATAGCTCCGACCTCAGGCGGGCCCTGGAAACGGCGGCCCTGGCGGGCTTCGCCCCCACCCCCAGTCCCGCCCTCCGGGAGATCCACTTCGGGGCCCTGGAGGGGGCTTTCTGGGAGGAGCTGGAGGCGGTCCACAAGGAGGCCCTCCTCCGTTTTCACGGCTTTGCGCCCCCAGGGGGGGAGCGCCTCGAGGCCTTCCAGGAAAGGGTCTTCCGCTTCCTAGAGGGGCTACGGGGGCCCTCCCTCCTCTTCACCCACGGGGGGGTGGTGCGGGCGGTGCTCCGGGCCCTGGGGGAAGACCGCCTCGTGCCCCTGGGAAGCGCCTTGGTGGTGGACTGGCCCCACAAGGTTTTGGAAACAGGACTTTACCCACATCTCCGTTTCGTGGTAAATCTCCAGGACTTTACCCACATCTCCGTTTCGTGGTAAATCTCCCCTTGCGGGCGCAGCCCGTATCTGGTACCGGGGGTGATCCATGGACATGCTCAAGGTGGCCGAGGCCAGGCTCCAGGAGTTCACGGGCCGTTTTGCGAGCGTTTTCCCCCGATAAGCGCCTCCACCGACGGTTTGAAGAGGTGGTGCGGGGCGCCTTGGCCGCAGGCTCAGCCCGGGTGAGCGAGATGGTGGCCTCGCTCCCTTCTCCCCTCCAGAACCGCTTCCACCAGGCCAAAGCCCTTTACCGCTTCCTGTCCAACCCACGGGTGGAGGCAGAAGCCCTCCTTGACCGGGTCTATCAGGAGAGCGCGACTGCCCTGGAGGGTGAGGAGGTTCTGGTCCTCCTGGACCTGAGCCCGGTGGCCAAGCCCTATGC
>NZ_JTJB01000007.1 GCF_000794385.1 Thermus sp. 2.9 | reverse complement strand
CTCTTGCCCCCGGGCATTGACGGGGACCTCTAGGGGAAGTAAAACAGAGGCAAGCCCCCCAGCGGGGCCCGTGCGGCTAGGGTGCCCCAAGGCCCGGATGTCTTGGGGCGTCAAAGGGGGAAGACCGGTGAAAGTCCGGCGCTGTGCCGCAACGGTAACCGACCCACACACAAGACCCTTCGTCTTGGTCGGAAGCCCGAACACCCGCCCTAGTCCGCGCCTCACCTGCCCCCGAGCAGGGGCGAAAGGAGGCAAGGATGAGAAGAAAACCTGGTCTTCGGCATAGGCTCGCGGTTCCGCCCACAAGTAGAGGAGCCCCATGACGGGCCTGGACCTCTTCGCCGTGGCCCTGGGGGTGCGCCACGGTGTGGACCCCGATCACTTGGCCGCGGTGGACGGGCTTTCCCGGGTGCGTCCCTCCCCCTACAACGGGATCCTCTTCGCCCTGGGGCACGGGGGGGTGGTCACGTTGCTCGCCTTTCCCGCCGCCCTTCTCCTGAAAGGGGTGGACCTGGAGGCCCTCCACCTCCCCACCTTCCTCCTCCTTCTGGTGGGGGGGCTCAACCTCTACCGCCTCCTCAGGCCCGAGGAAAGGGCCCCCCGCCCGCCTTCCCCTCCTCCACCCCCTCCTCCTGGGCGTCCTCTTCGGCCTGGGGTTTGAGACCGCCAGCCAGCTTTCCGCCCTGGCCCTCTCCGCGGAACTCTCCCCTCTCCGGCTGGGGCTCCTCTTCACCCTGGGGATGCTCCTGGTGGACGGGGTGGACGGGCTCCTAGCAAGCCGCCTGCAGAACCTGGCCCGCGACTCGGAGCGGGCCAAGCGGGCGAGCCGCTTCCTGGGCTGGGCGGTGGTGGCGGTGGCCTTCCTCCTGGCCGCGGCGGAGCTTTCGGCCTTGGACCTCGAGGCCCTCGCCCTCCCCTTGGGCCTGGGCCTCTTTGGGCTTTTGGTTTCCTTGAGGCTTTACGCCCTGCGCCCGGCATGAGCCACCCCTACCCCCCGCCCCGCGACAAGAAGGGAAGCCGCATCGGCTTCACCACGGGGGCCAACGCCGCCGCCGCGGCCAAGGCCGCGGCCCTGGCCCTTCTGGGGGAGACCCCAGAGGTGGTGGACATCTGGCTTCCCGCGGGCTGGCGGCAACCCTTCCAGGTCTTCCGCCTGGAGTGGAAGGGGGAAGGGGTTTTGGTGGGGATGATCAAGGACGCCGGGGACGACCCCGACGTGACCCACGGGGCGGAGATCCAGGCCTACGCCCGCTTCGCCAGCGAGGACCGGCTGGAAGGAGGTGAGGGGGTGGGGGTGGTGACCAAGCCGGGGCTCGGGGTGCCCGTGGGGGAGCCCGCCATCAACCCGGTGCCGCGCCGGATGATCTGGGAAGCGGTGCGGGAGGTGACGGACCGTCCCCTGGCCATCACCATCGCCATCCCCGGGGGGGAGGAGTTGGCGAAGCGGACGCTCAACCCCCGGCTCGGGATCCTGGGGGGCCTCTCGGTGCTGGGCACCACGGGGGTGGTGAAGCCCTACTCCACCAGCGCCTTCCGCATGAGCGTGGTCCAGGCGGTGGGGGTGGCGCGGGCCAACGGCCTTCTGGAGATCGCCGCCACCACCGGGGGCAAGAGCGAGCGCTTCGCCCAGAAGCTCCTCCCCCACCTCCCCGAGATGGCCTTCATAGAGATGGGGGATTTCGTGGGGGACGTGCTCAGGGCGGCGCGGAAGGTGGGGATTGAGGTGGTGCGGATCGTGGGGATGATCGGAAAAATATCCAAGATGGCCGACGGCAAGACCATGACCCACGCCGCAGGAAGCGAGGTGAACCTGCCCATGCTCCTGGGTCTCCTCAAGGAGGCGGGGGCAAGCCCCCGGGCCCTCAAGGAGGCGGAAGGGGCCGCCACCGCCCGCAGGTTCTACGAGATCGCCCTGGAGGAGGGGCTTGACCGCTTCTTCCTGAACCTCGTGCGCCTGGCCCAGGAGAAGCTCCGGGCCTACATCGGCCCGCGGCCCTTCGTGAGCGTGGCCCTCACGGACTTTGACGAGGGGCGGTGCCTCGCCGCCTGGCCGGACCGGGAGGTGTACCGTGGATGACCTGATCAAAACCCAAAGGAACCCGGCCCACCAGATGACGGAAAGGGGAAGGGCCATAGAGGAGGAAAGCTTCCGCGTGGTGGACGAGGAAGCCGGCCCCCACAGCTTCTCCGAGCTGGAGTGGCCCATCGTCCGCCGCATGATCCACGCCACCGCCGACTTTGAGTACAAGGAGCTCACCCGCTTTAGCCCAAAAGCGGTGGAGGCGGGCCTTAAGGCCCTCATGGCCGGGGCGCGGATCCTGGTGGACGCCCGCATGATCGCCTGCGGCCTCAACCCCGAGCGCCTGCGTCTTTTCGGCAACGAGGTGGTGGAGCTCCTCTCCCACCCCGAGGTGGTGGAAAGGGCCAAGGCCACGGGGGGCACCCGGGCCGAGGCGGCGGTGCGGTACGCGGAGGAAAGGGGCCTTTTGGAAGGGGCCATCGTGGGGGTGGGCAACGCCCCCACCTTCCTCCTGGCCCTGGTGGAGGCGGTCCGGCGGGGGGCGCAGCCCGCCCTGGTCCTGGGGATGCCCGTGGGGTTCGTGAACGTCCTCGAGGCCAAGCGGGCCCTCATGGAGGCCCCCGTCCCCTGGATCGTCACCGAGGGGCGCAAGGGCGGCTCCACCCTGGTGGTGGCGGCCCTCCACGCCCTCCTGCGCCTGGCCGCGGACGGGGGCGTGGACACCTCCAAGGCTTATCGGGGAGGCTAGCCGTGGTCTACCTCATCGGCCTAGGCGCCCGCGGGCGGGAAGGGATGAGCCTCCTGGCCCTTCGGCGGGTGGAGGGGGCGGAGGTCCTCATCGGAGGGACGCGGCACCTCGCCCACTTCCCCGAGCACCCCGGGGAGAAGCTCCCGGTGAAGGGCCCCCTGGAGCCCCTCCTCCAGGAGGCGGAGGAGCGGGTGCGGGCGGGGAAGAAGGTGGCCTTCCTGGCCTCGGGGGATCCCCTCTTCCACGGCATCGGCAAGCGGGTTCTGGAACGCTTTCCCGAGGCGGAGATCCACCCGGCACCCACCGCCTTCCAAGAGGCCTTCGCCCGGCTCCGCCTCCCCTGGGACGAGGCCCGCTTCTTCTCCCTCCACGCTAAGCCCCTTGGGGGGGTACTCCTGGAGGTGGCCCTCTCCCCCCTCTCCGTGGTCTACACCGACCCCGAGAACACCCCGGCCCGGATCGCGGGGGCCCTCCTGGCCATGGGGGCCGGGCCCTTCCGGGCCCACGTGGCGGAAAGGCTTGGGGAGGAGGACGAGCGGGTCCGGAGCTTCCCCAGCCTCGAGGCCGTGGCCCAGGAGCGCTTCCTGGACCCCAACGTCCTCATCCTGGAGGCCCAAGGCCCCCTCCCCCCCCGCTTGGGCTTCTTCCCCGACGAGGCCTTTGAACAGCGGATGCCCAAGCGGGGCCTCATCACCAAACGGGAGGTGCGGCTTTTGGCCCTGGGCCTCCTCGCCCTCCCCCCAGACGGGATCCTCTGGGACATCGGGGCCGGCACGGGGAGCGTGGGGATTGAGGCGGCGCGGCTCGCCCCCTGGGGGCGGGTCTACGCCGTGGAGAAAAACCCCGAGTCCTGGCCCCACATTGAGGAGAACGCCCGCCGCTTCGGCGCCCACAACCTCGTCCTGGTCCGGGGGGAGGCCCCCGAAGCCCTACGGGGCCTGCCCGTCCCCCACGCCGTCTTCGTGGGGGGAAGCGGCGGGGAGATGCGGGGCATCCTGGAGGAGAGCCTGAGGGCCTTGCGGCCAGGGGGAAGGCTGGTGGTGGCGGCCATCACCTTGGAAAACCTCCTGGAAGCATACGCCTTCCTGCGGGAGAGGGGGCTTGGGGTGGAGGGCATCCAGGTGCAGGCGAGCCGGGTGGTGCCCCTCGGGCCCTACCGCCGGCTGGAGGCGCAGAACCCCACCGTCCTCCTCGCCGCCACCAAGGAGGGGGCATGAGGCTCTACCTCCTGGGCGTGGGCCCCGGGGACCCCGAGCTCATCACCCTGCGGGCCCTCCACCTCATCCAGCGCCTCCCCGTCCTCTTCTACCCCCCAGGAGGAGGGGCGGGAGCCCCTGGCCCTCAGGGCGGCGAGGCCCCACATCCCCCCCGGCAAGCCCCTCGTCCCCCTGCCCCTCTTCACGGGGCACGACCCCCAGGCCCGGGAGGCGGCGCGCCGGGAGGCAGCGAGGACCATCCTTAAGGCGCTGTCCCAACATGGGGAAGGGGGCTACCTGGTCCTGGGGGACAGCCTCCTCTATGCCTCCCCCCTCAACCTCCTCCCCTACCTGGAGGGGATAGAGGTGGAGGCCGTCCCCGGCATCAGCGCTCACCAGCTGGCGGCCGCCCGGGTCCTCCGGCCCATCGCCCTGGGGGAGGGGGGGTTTGCCGCGGTGACGGGGCTTAAGGGGGTGGACCCTGAGGGGCTCGCCCGCTTCCAAAGCGTCTTCGTGTACAAGGCCAAGGACCTCGCCGCCCTAAGGCGGGCCTTCCCCGAGCGGAGGGGCTTCGCCTTCCTGCGGCTCGGGATGGAGGGGGAAAAGGTCCTCCCCCTGGAGGAGGCGGAAGGGGTGGAGCGGGACTACTGGACCCTGGTGGGGCTTTGGCAAAGGGAGGAGGAAGGATGGAAAGGGTAGTCCACGTGGTGGGCGGAGGGCCGGGGGACCCCGAGCTCCTCACGGTGAAGGGGGCGAGGCTCCTAAAGGAGTCCCGCTTCGTCCTCTACACGGGTAGCCTTTTCCCCGAGGAGTCCCTTAAGGCCCTCGCCCCCCAGGCGCGCCTGGCCGACTCCAAGGGAATGGTCCTGGAGGAGATCGTAGCCCTCCTGGCGGAGGAGGCGGGGAAGGGAAGGGTGGTGCGGCTCCACTCGGGGGACCCCGGGCTCTATGGGACCCTCCTGGAGGAGAAGGAGGCCCTCGAGGCCCTGGGGGTGCGGGTGGAGGTGGTCCCGGGGGTCACCGCCGCCTTCGCCCTGGCGGCCCGGGCGGGCCTTTCCCTCACCGCCCCCGAGGTGGCCCAGGCGGTGGCCTTCACCCGGCTTGGGGTGCGGACCCCTGTTCCCGAGGGCCAGGACCCCAAAAGCCTGGCGGCCAAGGGCCTCACCCTGGCCATTTACCTCTCGGGCATGCACCCGAAGCGGCTTTCCCGGGAGCTATTGGAGGCGGGCCTGGCCCCGGACACCCCCGTGCTCTTCGGGCACAAGGTGGGGCAGGCGGGGGAGGAGGTGGGGCTCACGGACCTCCGGGGCCTCGAGGGCCTCCCCGCCCGGGACACCACCGTCTTCCTGGTGGGGGAGGCCCTGCGGGCAAAGGGGGTGCGGAGCCGGCTCTACGCCCCGGACTTCCGGCACCGCTTTAGGAGGTGAAGATGGGAGAACTCTACCTGGTGGGCATGGGCCCCGGCGACCTTCCGGGCCTCACCCTAGCGGCTAAGGAGGCCCTGGAAGGGGCGGAGGTGGTGATCGGCTACAGCACCTACATCAAGCTCCTGGAGGAGATGGGGCTCCTCGTGGGCAAGGAGGTCGTGCGCAAGGGCATGACGGAGGAGCTGGACCGGGCGGAGGAGGCCCTGGAGCGGGCGCTTGCCGGCCAGCGGGTGGCCCTTGTCTCCGGGGGAGACCCCGGGATCTACGGCATGGCCGCCCCCGTGTTGGAGCTCATGGAGGAGAGGGGGTTCCGCCGGGTGGACGGGGGGGTGGGCCTGCCGGGCCGCTTCGCCCAGGGGGGGCGGGAGGTCCTCCTCAAGGTGATCCCCGGGGTCACCGCGGCCAACGCCGTGGCGAGCCTCCTCGGAAGCCCCTTGGCCCACGACACCTGCCTCATCAGCCTCTCCGACCTCCTCACCCCCTGGCCCCTCATTGAAAGGCGGCTCCACGCCGCCGGGCAGGGGGATTTCGTGGTGGTCCTTTACAACCCCCAGAGCAAACGGCGCACCTGGCAGCTTGGGAAAAGCGCGGAGATCCTCCTCCAGTACCGCCCCCCAGAAACCCCCGCTGCCCTGGTGAAGAGCGCCTACCGGAAGCGGGAGGAGGTAACCCTCACCACCCTGGAAGGGCTCAAGGAGGCGGAGGCGGGCATGCTCACCACCGTGGTCATCGGCAACCGCCACAGCCGCTTCTTTGAGGGCACCCTCCTCACCCCAAGGGGCTACGGGCTCAAGTACGACCTGGACACGGGGGAACCCTTGCCGGGGGAGACGCCGGGGCTTTCCTTGCGGAGGCGGGATGGCTGAGGTGGGCCCCCTGCGGCCGGAACGGGTGGCGGTCTACACCCTCACCCTGCCGGGGCTCAAGGTGGCGGAGGCGGTACACCGGGCCCTGCCCGGGAGCACCCTCTACGTGGCGGGGAAGTACCGGGGGCTCGTGGAGGCCAGCTTCTTTGACGAGCCCATCCGCGACCTCCTGGCCAAAACCTGGCCCCTTCACGACGGGCACGTCTTCGTCATGGCAGCGGGGATCGTCCTAAGGGCCATCGCCCCCCTCATCCTGGACAAGCGGGTGGACCCCGCCGTCTTGGTGGTGGACCTCAAGGGGCGCTACTTCGTCCCCCTCCTCGCCGGGCACCTCGGGGGGGCTAACCCCCTGGCCCGCTACCTGGCGGAGGCCCTGGGGGGCGAGGCGGTCCTCACCACGGGCACGGACAGCCTGGCGCTTCCCGCCCCCGACCTCCTGGCCAAGGCCCTCGCGGCAAGGGTGCCGGACTGGAAGCCCCTCAAGGAGGTCTCCGCCCTCCTGGTGGACGGGAGGCCCGTGGGCTTCTACTCCGACTGCGTGGACCTAAGCCCCCTGGCCCGCTACCCGACCTTACGCCTTCTCCCCAGGCCGGAGCCGGAAGGGGTGGAGGGCATGGTCCTCTTCACGGTGAAAAGGCCCTTTTCCCTTCCCGTCCCCGCCCTCTTCGCCCACCCCCCCGCCCTGGTCCTGGGCCTCGGCTGCAACCGGGGCACGCCCCAGGAGGAGATCCGGCAGGAGGTCCTCCGCTTCCTGGAGGAGGGGGGGTTTGCCCTCGAGGCCCTGGCCCGGCTCGCCACCGCCACCCTAAAGCAAGACGAGGCGGGGCTTTTGGCCTTCGCCCAGGAGCTGGGGCTTCCCCTCCGCTTCCACCCCCCAGAGGTGCTGAACGCCCAGCCCATCCCCAACCCCTCGGAGGTGGTCTTCCGGCACACGGGGTTATGGGGCGTGGCGGAGGCGGCGGTGTTGGCGGAGGGGGCGAGGCTCCTTGTGGAGAAGACCAAGCGGGGCAACCTCACCCTGGCCCTGGGGGTCCTGCCCTTGCGGATCCCCGAGGAGGCCCTGCCGTGATCCTCCTCGCCGCCCACGGCTCCCCCGACCGGAGGGCCCAGGCCCTGGCCCGGGGGCTCGCCAAAGGGCTGACGCGGCGGCTTGGGATGGAGGTCCACCTGGGCTTCATAGAGCACGACCGGCCCACCCTCCTCGAGGCCGCCCTCGCCCTGGCGGAACGGGGAGGCGGGGTGGTCCTCCCCCTCCTCCTCCTGGGAGCGGGCCACCTCAAGGCGGACCTGCCCCTGGCCCTGGAGGCGGCGAGGGCCCGCCACCCCGAGGCCCGCTTCCGCCTCGCCCGGCCCCTCGGAACCCATCCCGCCCTGGTGGCCCTTTGGGCGGAGCGGCTCCGCCGACGGGGGGCTACCCCCGAGGACGCCGCCCTCCTGGTCCTCCGGGGCGGCTCGGACCCCGGGGCAAACGCCGAGGGCGCCGCCCTGGCCCGCCTCCTGGAGGAGGCCACGGGCATCCCCACCCTCCCCGCCTACGCTGCCAAGGCCCGCCCCACCCCGAGGGAGGCCCTCCTGCGGCTCGCTGGGCTAAGGCCCCGCCGGGTCTACCTCCTCCCCCACCTCTTCTTCCGCGGCGTGGTGGAGGAGCGCCTCTTGAAGCGGGTGGGAGGGCTTTCCCTGGAGGTCCTCCCGCCCCTCATGGGCCACCCCGCCCTTCTAGAGGCCCTGGAGGACCGCTACCGGGAGGCTTTGGAGGGGGGCTACGCCCCTTGCGACACCTGCCGCTTCCGCTTCCCCATAGGCCGCTTCGCCCCCCGGCGGGAGGCCCAGATCGCCGGGCTGCGCGCCCTTCGCCACGCCCTCTTCGCCCCGGGGCGCCACCCCCACGGCCCCTTCACCCACCTCCTCCTCTGCACGGGAGAGGCTTGCCGGGAGGCCGGGGCCCTGCCCCTCCTCCGCGCCTTGGAGGAGGGGCTTAAGGAACTCGGTCCCCTGGTCCAGCTCACCCCCACCCCTTGCCTGGGGCGGTGCGGCAAGGGGCCCATCCTCCTGGCCTACCCCGAAGGGGTGGTCTACGGGGGAATGGAACCCAAGGACGTGCTCCCCTTCCGAAGGACGCACCTGGAAGGGGGCGAGATCTTTGCCCCCAAGCTTTTGGAGGTGATCTAGATGGCGTGCCACGAGCTTTCGGCCCTTAGGATTGCACTAGGAGAGCTTTTGGAGAAGGAGGCCCACGACCTCGCCCACGAGCGGGAGGAGCTGGCCCCCATCCTGGAGGGGCGTCCTGAGATCCGGCGCCTGGCCGAGGCCAAGACCCTTCCCGCCCTGGAGGCCGCCCTGCGGGAAGCCCTCCTCCGCTTGGAGGAAAAGGCGGCGGAAGAGGAGGAGCCCTACTGGCGGGGGCTCCTCCTGGCGAGCGAGGCCGCCCTGGCCCGGCTCCAGGCCCTGCGGAGGGAGGTGGAGGCCTTCTACCAGGACCTGGACTCCCTCCACCATCGGCTCCACCGCCTCTTCCCGAGAAGGCGGGGATGAAGGGAAAGGTCTACCTGGTGGGGGCGGGGTTTGGAGGGCCCGAGCACCTTACCCTAAGGGCCCTCAAGGCCCTGGAGGAGGCGGAGGTGGTCCTGCACGACCGGTTGGTCCACCCCGGGGTGCTGGCCCTGGCCAAGGGGGAAAGGATCCCCGTGGGCAAGGAGGGGTACGGGGAAAAGACGCCCCAAGAGGCCATCACCAAAAGGCTCATCGCCCTGGCCCGGGCGGGGAAGGTGGTGGCCCGGCTTAAGGGAGGGGACCCCATGGTCTTCGGCCGGGGCGGAGAGGAGGCCCTGGCCCTCCAGCGGGCCGGCATCCCCTTTGAGGTGATCCCCGGGGTGACGAGCGCCGTGGGGGCCCTGAGCAGCCTGGGCCTACCCCTCACCTTCCGAGGCCTCGCCAAGAGCTTCGCCGTGGCCACGGGGCATGACCCCACCCTTCCCCTGCCCCAGGCGGACACCCTGGTCCTCCTCATGCCCCTCCACGCCCTGGCAGGGTTGAAGGAGCGGCTTCTGGAGCGCTTCCCCTCCGAAACCCCCCTGGCCCTCCTGGCCCGGGTGGGCTGGCCGGGGGAGGAGGTGCGGTTGGGCCGGATCCGGGACCTCCCGGAGCTGGGTGCGGGTCTCCCCTCCCCCGCCCTCCTGGTGGTGGGGCCGGTGGTGGGGCTCTACGCCGAGCTCCTGTGAGCCTCCTCCTGGCCCTCCTCCTGGACGCCCTCCTGGGCGAGCCCCCTGCTTCCCTCCACCCCGTGGTCTGGATGGGGCGGTACCTGGGGTGGGCCTGGCGTCGGGTGCGGGGGTTCTGGTCGGGGGCCTTGTACTGGACCCTAGGGGCCCTCCTCTTCGCCCTTCCCGCCCTCCTCCTGGACCTCCTCCTCCGTCCCCTGGCCCTGGGGTGGGTCCTCCTGGGCCTCCTCCTCAAGCCCCTCTTTAGCCTCCGCATGCTCCTGGAGGAGGTGCTTGGGGTGGAAAGGGCATTGGCGGACTGCCTCCCCCAGGCCCGCAGGCGGCTTTCCCGCATCGTCAGCCGCAAGACGGAGGACCTCTCGGCGGAGGAGGTGCGGGAAGCGTCCCTGGAAAGCCTGGCGGAAAACCTCTCCGATAGCCTGGTGGCCCCCCTTCTCTACTACGCCCTCCTGGGCCTAGGCGGGGCGGCCCTTTACCGCTACGCCAACACCGCCGACGCCATGTGGGGCTACCCGGAGCACGGGGCCAAGGGGGCCTTCGCCGCCCGGGCAGACGACCTCCTCAACCTCCTCCCCGCCCGGCTCACCGCCCTCCTCCTCTGCCCCCCTGGGCTTTGGCCGCGGCTTTGGCGGGAGGCCCGCAAGACCCCTTCCCCCAACGCCGGCTTCCCCATGGCCGCCTTGGCCCTTCGGCTCGGGGTGCGCCTCCGGAAGCGGGGCGTCTACGCCCTGAACCCCGAGGCCCCATCCCCCGGTCCCGCCCACGTGGGAAAGGCCCTTTGGTGGGTGGGGGGCGTGGGCTACGGGGTGGGGCTCCTCCTGGCCCTGACCGAGGCGGTGGGGTAGACTTTTGCCGTGGAGCGGAGCCGGGATTTCCTGCTCCAGGCCAAACGGGATCTGGAGCAGGCTTCGCTATCGCTCCGGGAAGGGTTCTACGAGTGGACGGCCTTCGCGGCGCAACAGGCCGCGGAGAAGGCGGTGAAGGCCGTCTTCCAAAGGTTGGGTGCCGTGGCTTGGGGCCGCTCGGTGGCCGGCCTCCTGGAGGCGCTCTCCCAGACCTTTCCCGTTCCCGAAGCCCTACTGGACGCCGCCAGCGAGCTGGACAAGGCCTATATACCAAGCCGATACCCGGACGCCCTGCCGGAAGGCGGAAGGAGCCCCCTTTGAGCGCTACCGAAGGGGGGAGTCCGAGCGCCTCCTGGCGCATGCGGAAAGCATTTATGGATTCTGTGAGGGTCTTCTATCCCAAATGGACGCGGGAGGAACTCCTCCGCCGCCTGAAGGAGGGGGTTGAGGCACTGGGGGCGGAGATACCCCTCCTCGAGGCCTGGCTCTTCGGCTCCTGGGCCCGGGGAAGGGCCCTGGTGGGAAGCGACGTGGACGTCCTCGTGATCTACCGGGGGGCCCGCCGTGAGGATCTCCATCTTCTCGCCCGCCGCGCTTTCCCGGGGCTTCCGGTGGAGCTTCACGCCTATGCGGAGGAGGAAGCGGCACGCCTCGCCTCCGTCCTGGAGCGCATGCGCCAAGGGGCCCTCCGCCTCTACCCTTAGCCTAGGCCCCATTCTTGCCTGAGGCGCTTTCCTACCATGGAGGGCATGTTGGACGACGTGCTGAGGCCCATCCACGGTGGGCCAGATGGAGGCCCAGAACCCCTTTACGACTTCTCCACCAACGCCAACGCCCTGGGGCCCAACCCCGTGATCCTGGCCCACCTCCGGCGGGCCGACCCCAGCCGCTACCCCGATCCCCTCTACCGGAGGCTCCGGGAGGCCCTGGCGGAGGCCCACGGGGTGGCCCCCGAGAACGTGGCCGTGGGCACGGGGACGAGCGAGCTCATCCACCGCCTGGCCCGCTGGAGCTACCTCAGGGGCCCCATGCTCCTCCTTCCCCCCACCTTCAGCGAGTACGCCCGGGCGGCCAGGGCCCTGGAGCTTCCCCTCTGGGAGGCAAAGAGCCCCGAGGAGTTCCTGGCCCTCCTCCCCAGAAGCTCCCTGGCCTTCCTCTGTGTGCCCAACAACCCCACGGGGGAGGTCTACCCCTTCCTGGAGGAGGCGGCACAGCGGGCCGGGGGGGCCTTGGTCCTGGACCTGGCCTATTACCCCCTCGCGGAAAACCCCCCTCCCCTACCCCAGAGGGCCTTCCGGCTCTACAGCCCCAACAAGGCCCACGGCCTCACGGGGGTGCGGGCGGGCTACCTGGTGGCCCCCCTGGACCTCACCCATTTCCAAAACCTCGCCCCCTCCTGGCCCGTTTCCGTCTACGGGGAGGCCCTTCTTCTGGGCCACCTACACCCCGAGGCCCAGGCCTGGCTGGAGGAGAGCAAAAAGGAACTCTTCCGCCTCCGGCGCCTCCTGGCGGAGGGCCTGAAGGGGCTTGGGCTAGAGGTGCGGGAAAGCCCCGCCAACTTCCTCCTGGTCCGGGTGGGGAGGGCCACGGAGGTGGCCCTGGCCCTGAGGGAAAGGGGCATCCGGGTCCGGGACTGCACCAGCTTCGGGCTTCCCGCGTGGCTCCGCCTTTCCGCTCAGAAGGAGGAGGCCATCGCGGCGCTCCTCCAAGCGTTAGGGAAGGTCCTCGCCACGGTCCGGGTAGACTGAGGGGGTGCGGGTGGAGCTTCGGACCTACTTAGAGGGGGCGGTGGAGCGGCTCCCAAGCGCCTTTGCCCACGAGGCCCTCTACCTCTTCGGCTCCCACGCCCGGGGCACGGCGGACGCCCGCTCGGACCTAGACCTCCTGGTGGTGGCGGAGACGGACCTCCCTCCCCTGGAGCGGATCGGCAGGGTCCTGGAGTTGCTGAAGGACGCACCGCTGCCCGTGGAGGCCATCGTCCTCACGCCCAGGGAACTGGCGGAGCGGAAGGACCTCCCGTTCCTGGCGGGAGTCCTCAAGGAGGCGGTACCCCTCTATGAGCGCGGAGAAGCGGAAGGCCGAGGCTAGGCGGTGGCTTCTCCAGACCCAGGACGATTGGGAGGCGGGAAAGGCCCTCCTCCAGGCCCGCAAGTTCGCCCAAGCGGCCTTCCTGGCCCAGCAGGCCGGGGAAAAGGCCCTCAAGGGGCTTTGGCTTTTCCTGGGCCTGGACCCTTGGAGTGACAGCCTCGCCCGCCTCCTCCGCGACCTCCCCGGGGAGGAAGCCCCTGCCTTCCAGCACCTCCTCCCCCAGGCCCTCTCCCTGGACAAGCTCTACATCCCCACCCGCTACCCCGACGCCCTCCCCGGGCTTACCCCCAAGGAGGCGTACACGGAGGAGGAGGCGGAAAAGGCTCTAGAGGACGCCAAGGCCATCCTCGAGGCGGTGGAGGTGCGGCTTGCGGGCTAAGGCCCTAGCGGTCTGGGGCACGGGGAGCGGGGTGGGGAAGAGCCTCTTCGTGGCGGGGCTTCTCCGCCACTTCCGCCGGATGGGCCTCAAGGCCGCCCCCTTCAAAGCCCAGAACATGGCCAACCACGCCCGGGTGGCCCGGGGCGGGGAGCTGGCCACCGCCCAGTGGCTCCAGGCCCTGGCGGCCGGGGTGGAGGCGGAGGTGCGGATGAACCCCATCCTGGTGAAGCCCTTCGGGGAGCGGGGGGCCCAGGTGGTGGTCCTGGGCCGGGTGGACCCCTTCCTCTCCTCCCTGCCCTGGCAGGAGCGGAAGCACCACCTGGAGGCGCCCGTGCGGGAGGCCTTGGAGGGCCTTTTGGCGGAGTACGAGCTTTTGGTGCTGGAGGGGGCGGGAAGCCCGGTGGAGCGGAACCTCTGGCCCGACCTCCCCAACCTCAAGGTGGCGGAGTGGGCCGGGGCCAAGGCCCTCCTGGTGGCGGACGTGGACCAGGGAGGGGCCTTGGCGGCCCTCTACGGCACCTGGGCCCTTCTAGGAGAGCACCGGGAGCGTCTCGTCGGCTTCGCCTTCAACAAGTTCCGGGGGGACCTCTCCCTCCTCACCCCCGCCTACCGCCTCCTGGAGGGCTGGACAGGGGTGCCGGTCCTGGGAACCCTCCCCATGCTCCCCCTGGAGCTCCCCGAGGAGGACGGCTTCCGCTACCGCCCTAGGGCCGGGGAGGGCCCCAAGGTGGCCATCCTCCGCTACCCCCACGCCGCCAACCTGGATGAGTTCTGGCCCCTCGCCGAGCTCGCCCGCCCCATACACGCCCAAAGCCCCGAGGAGGCGGAAGGGGCCGAGCTCCTGATCCTCCCCGGAAGCCGCCTCCCCGCCCGGGACCTCCCCTGGCTCAGGCGCTTCCTGCCCCTCCTAAGGCGCCACCTGGAGGCGGGCAAGCCCCTCCTCGCCGTCTGCGGCGGGGCGGAGATGCTCGCCGAGGCCATCCTGGACGAGGAGGGGGTGGAGGAGAAGGGAGTCTTCCCCGGGCTTGGCCTCCTCCCCCACCGGGTGCGGATGCGCCGGGAGAAGCGGGTGGAGGCCAAGGAGGTGTCCCTTTTGGGGCTCACGGGGTACTGGGCCCGGCTCAACGGCCTAAAGGTGCGGGGCTACGAGATCCACCACGGGGAGGGCCTGCCCCTCTTCCACCAGGAGGGAAGCCTCCTCGCCACCTGGCTCCACGGCCTCCTGGAAAACCCCGGGGTGCAACGGGCCCTCTTCGGCCGGGAGGCCAAGGGCCTGGAGGAAGCCTTGGACGCCCTGGCGGACGCCCTCGAGGCCCACCTGGACCTCAAGCGCCTCCGAAGGGCCTTGGGGCTATCAGGAAAGGCCTTCCCCGCAGGAAGCGCCAAGCCCCCTGACCCTCCCCCGCCCCCCGGCCTCGTCCTCCTCTTGGGCGGGGCGAAAAGCGGCAAAAGCCGCTTCGCCCAACGGCTCGCTGGGCCCTATGCCACCTTGATCGCCACCGCCGAGCCCCGGGACGAGGAAATGGCGGAAAGGATCCGCCGCCACCGAGAGGAGCGTCCCCCCACCTGGGAGACCCTGGAGGAGCCCCTCGCCTTGGCGGAGGCGCTCACGCGGGCCCGCCACCCCACGGTGGTGGTGGACTGCCTCACCCTTTGGGTCTCAAACCTGCTGGAACACGGCCTGGACCCCCTGGAGGAAGCGGAGCGCTTCCTGAGGGCGGTGGAGGGAAGCGGCAAGCGGGTCATCGCCGTGTCCAACGAGGTGGGCCTGGGCATCGTCCCCGCCAACCCCCTGGCCCGCCGCTACCGCGACCTTCTGGGGGAGGTGAACGCCCGTTTGGTGGAAGCGGCGGAAGCGGTGTACTTCTTGGTGGCAGGCCGGGCCCTGTCCCTCAAAGGACCTAACCCCGCACCCGGCGTCGGTTAGGCGCGGGCTCAGGCAGGGCCTCCACCCGCTTGGCCCTTTCCAGCTTGACCCCCTGCACCTCCGCCAGCCGGGGCAGGTCCTGGGGGCGGAGGTCCACGTAGAAGCCCTCCTCCCCTTGGGCGATCTTCCCCACCTCGAGGCCCTTCTCCTTTAAAAGCGCCACCAGCCGGGGCAAGGTGAGCCTAGGCCCCGTGGCCTTAAAGGTGAGCCAGCCTTCTTCCCCCGTGAGGAGGCTCTTCTCCTTGGGCGCCCCGCCCAAGAGGAGGGCCATGAGGGCCGCCACCACCTCCACCCGCCCCTCGGCGAAGAGGCGTCCGGCGAAGTCCAGGTAGGGCTTAAAGTCCCGCTCCGGCACCCGGGCCAAGCGGGCCAGGAGGTGGTGCCACTTGGCCTCCAGGACCTCCTCGGGGGTGGGGGGGTTCACCCGCTTAAAGGTGCGCCCCACCGCCCGCTCCAGCTCGGAGAGCTCCCGCTTCTCCCGGGGGCTATAGAGGATCACCACCTCGCCCCCCCGCCCGGCCCGCCCGGTGCGGCCGGAGCGGTGCTGGTAGGTCTCCGCCTTGTCGGGCAGGCGGTGGTGGACCACCAGGTCCACCTCGGGGATGTCCAGGCCCCGGGCGGCCACGTCCGTGGCCACCAGGATCCGCACCTCCCCCTCGCGGAAGGCCCGCATCACCCGCTCCCGGTCCGTCTGGGAAAGGTCCCCGTGGATGGCCCGGGCCGGATGGCCCAAGCGGATTAGCCCCGTGGCCACCTCTTCCGTTTCCGCCTTGGTGCGGGTGAAGACGATGCCCCGCTTGGGCGCCTTCACGTAAAGGAGATCGGAAAGCAGGGCCAGGCGGTCGCTTGGGGCCAGGATGGCCTCCTCCTGGTAGGTGACCCCTTCCTCCCGCACCACGTTGATGACCACGGGGGCCTTCATGTAGCGCTCGGCGAGCCTCCGGGCCCAGGAGGGCAAGGTGGCGGAAAAGAGAAGGGTCTGCCGCTCCGCCGGGGTGGCGGAAAGGATGGCCTCCACCTCCTCCTCAAAGCCCATGGAGAGCATCTCGTCCGCCTCGTCCAAGACGGCGATCTGCACCTCGGAAAGGTCCAGGACCCCTTGCCTCAAGTAGTCCAGGGCCCGCCCCGGGGTAGCCACCACCACGTCCGCCCCCCGGGCGAGCTCCTCCTTCTGCTTGCCGTAGCCCGTGCCCCCGTAAACCGCCACCACCTTGAGGTGGGGGGCCACGGCGCCCACCTCCCCCGCCACCTGGAGGGCCAGCTCCCGGGTGGGGGTGAGGATGAGGGCCCTCGGCTTCCTCCCCCGCACCGGGCTCGGCTCCAGGGCCTGGGCGATGGGCAGGGCGAAGGCCAGGGTCTTGCCGGTGCCCGTGCGGGCCTGGCCGATGAGGTCCTTGCCTTCCAGGGCCAAGGGCAACGCCGCCGCCTGGATGGGGGTCGGGGCGGTGATGCCCCGCCGGGCCAAGGCTTCCTTGATCGCTTCCTTCAGGGGAAAGTCTTTGAACTCCATTCTCGCTCGCTTCCCGGGCCCCACCCGCGCCCGAAAAGGAGAGGGGTAAAGCCCGTAAACTTTTTAAGTCTAGTGAACTAGAGCACGAAAGTCAAGGGAATGACCTCCACCTCCGCCCCCGCTTGGGCGTCCAGGTCCGGGGGAAGGACCACCAGGGCGTTGCCGAAGGCCATGGAGCGGAGGACGCCGCTGCTTTGGTTGCCCGTGGTGCGCACCACGAGCCCCTCCTCAAAGGCCAGCACTCCCCGGCGGAAGACCTTCTTCCCCTTGGCCCCCTTGAAGGGGGTGAGGGCCTTGGCCTTAAGGGGGCGGTAAGGGGGGTCGGTGCGCTCCTGGAGGCGGAAGAGGAAGGGCCTCCCATAGAGGAAGAAGGTGACCATGCTGGACACGGGGTTGCCCGGGAGGCCCAAAACGGGAAGCTCCCCAAGCCGGGCCAGGAGCAAGGGCCCTCCAGGCTGTTGCTTGACCTTCCAGAAGACCACCTCGCCCCTTTCCTCCAAGACCCGCCGCACCACGTCGTACGCCCCCATGGAAACCCCCCCCGAGGTGAGGAGGAGGTCCAAAGGCCCCGCCCTCTCCAGCCGGGCCAGGACCTCCTCGGGGCGGTCCGGCACCTTGCCCAGGAGGACGGGCTCGCCCCCCGCCTCGAGGACCAACCCCAGCAGGCTGTAGGCGTTGGAGTTGTACACCCCGCCGAAGGGCAACGCCTCCCCCGGCTCCACCACCTCGTCCCCCGTGGAAAGGATCCCCACCCGGGGCCGGCGGAAGACCTTCAGGCGGGGATAGCCCATGGCCGCCGCCAGGCCGAGCCTCCCCGGGGTGAGGAGGTCGCCCCGCCTCAGGTAGACCTCCCCCCGCCTCAGGTCATCCCCCTTGGGCCTTATGTCCTTGGGGCTCGCCGGGGCGAAGAGGAGAACATACTCCCCTTCCCGCCTCGTATCCTCCACCCGAACAACGGCGTTGGCCCCTTGGGGGATGGGGGCCCCCGTGTAGACGGCCACCGCCTCCTTCTCCCCGATCCTTCCCGCAAAAGGCCTTCCCGCCGGGGCTTCACCAATAACCCTCAAGCGCACAGGGGTTTCCGGGGAAGCCCCCAGGGTATCCTCCTCCCGACAGGCGTAGCCGTCTATGGCGGTGTCGTCCTGGTCCGGGTGGTCCACCAAGGAGGCCAGGTCCTCAGCCAGGACCCGACCGTAAGCCTCCCGTAAGGGAATTTCCTCCACCCCTAGCTCCCCTTTCGCCTCCGCCAAAACCAGCGCCAAGGCTTCCTCCACGCTGAGGTTCGTGCGCATACCCCAAAAGTCTAAGGGAGGCGCAAAGCCCCAGCCCCCACCGCCTCCTTGGGATGGGGAAGCGGCTTGGCCCAGCCCTTTAACAGCTCCTCGTACCCCCTCGGGTCCAACCCCGGCCTTTCCTCCATGAGAAGGGCCAAGGCACCCGCAACCCAAGGCGCGGCGAAGGAGCTTCCCCGACACACCGCTTCCACCCCCCCGGCCCCGGCAAGCCACCTCCCCCGGGGCGAGGAGGTCCAGGTAGGCACCCCAGGTGCTGAAGGAAGCAGGTCCCTGAAGGCCAGCGTCCAGGGCGCCCACGGCCAGAAGCCCTGGAAGGTCAAAGGCGGCAGGGTAATGGGCAGGCCCCTGTGGCCCTTGGTTGCCCGCCGCCGCCACCACCCCCACCCCTTCCGCCAAAGCCCGACGCAGCACGGCCTCCAGGGCTTCCACCGGGGTGTCCCCCCCAAGGCTTAAGTTGAGGACCAAGGGCCGAGGCCCCTCCAAGGCGTAGCAGACCCCCTGGACCACGCGGCTTGCCCGGCACACCCCCTGCCCGTCGCACACCCGCACGGGCAGGATCCCGGCCCCCGGCGCCACCCCCAGGACCAAGGAGGCCACCTGGGTGCCGTGTCCTCCGGGAAAAGCGTCCTGGGGAAGCGTATCCCCCTCCACAAAATCGTACCCCGGGAGGAAGCGCTCCCCAGGAAGGGGCTCTACCCCGGTGTCCAACACCGCCACCGCCACGCCCTTCCCCCGCACGTCCCGGGCCCAAAAACCCTTCGCCCCCACAAAGTTCAGCTCCTCCTGGTCCAAAGACCAGAGGCTTTCTGGGTCCGCCTTGTACGCGGGGTCTTGGGCCTCGAGGGCCTCCAAGGCCAAGCCAAGGGGGAGGCCTTCCACCCCAAGACGGTAGAGGCGCAGGCCGCACCGCCCTAGGCTCCGCTCCTCCAGCACCCGGAAGCCCGGGGGCAGGCGGAGGGGCTTGCCCTCTGGAAGGAAGAGGAGGGCCTCCTCCCGCACCACCTGGCCTAGGACCACGAGCTCCGCCTCCACCGCAGGGCTTCCCCGGGCCACAACCCGCCGCTTCCCCCCGGGCACCGCCGGCACGCGGAAGCGCACCTCCCCAGGCCGCCGCTCCACCACGGGCGCCTCCACCCCATCCACGGTAACCCGGACCCTTTCCGGAGAGATGTCCCCAATGCCGAGCCGCACCTCCTCTCCCACCAAGGCCCTACGGGGATAAAGAACCCCTGGGGAAAGGGGCGCCGGGTTCTCCGAATACAGGGTAAGGGCGAAGAGGAGGGCGCTACCCAAAAGGAACAGCAATCCCCCCACCAAGCCCCAGGGTACTTGGGGGACAGGCTTGGTCTCCATAGGGAGATTCTACGGCACAAGGCGGGCTAGGCGCTCCCGGTACCGCTCGGCAAGGGACTCGTGCCCCGCCTCTTGCAGGAGGGCCACCGCTTCTTCCAAAAAAGCCCTTTCTCCCCGAAGCTCCGCCAAGTTGGCCAGCACCGCGGCCGTGAGCACCACCTCCCCCGCCTCCTGAGCCAGGAGGAGGGCCTTGCGGTAGGCGTCTTCTGCTTCCTCCCCCCGCCCCTGACGGTGGTAAAGGACCCCTAAGTTGTTCCAGGCCCGCCCCAACACCTCGAGGCTCCCCCCCTCTTCCCCTAGGTCCAAAGCCTCGCGGTAGAGGTTTTCGGCAGCGGCAAAGTCGCCAAGCCGCTCCCGGTAGACCCCCAGGTTAAGGAGCAGCCGGGCCCGGGCCAAAGCTCCCTTGGCCCCCGAAAGGGCCTCTTGGAAGGCCCGCTCCACCACCTCCTGGGCCGCCCCGCCCTCGGCCAAGGCCAGGGCGCGGTTACCCAAAGCCCCGGCGTAGCGCTCCTCCTCCCCTTGCGCCAGGAAGCGCACCGCCGCCCGAGCGAAAGCCTCCGCCGCCTCCTGGGGCTTACCCTCCCCGAGGAGCAGGTACCCCCTGAGGTTCCAAGCCTCCGCCGATCCCTCCCTTATCCCTTCCAGGACCTGCCAGGCCTCCTGCCGCCGGCCCAGGCGGAAGGCGATGACGCCCCTGAGGAGGCGCACCTCTTCGCTTTCGGGAAGGTCCGCCAAAAGCGCCAGGGCCTCCCGAAAGCGCCCCAAGCGCTCCAAGGCCCGGGTCCGCAGGAGGCGAACGGGGGGGAGGTCTGGGGCACCCTGCAAGAAGTCCAGGGCCCCCTTGGGGTTGCGGGAAAGGAGGACCTTGGCCTCGGCCACAAACGCCTCCACCGCCCGCGCCAGATCCTCCCCTCGGAGCAAGGGGACGGCGAGGCGGTAGAGGTGCCCCGCCTCCCGCAAGGGGCGTCCCCGCGCCAAAGCCAGGGCCTCCTCCTGAGCCTCGAGGCCCAAGGGAGGCTTCAGCCAGGGCATGCCCTTGGCGTCCACCAGGCCCTGGAGCTTCAGGCGGGCAAGGATCTCCCCCCCCGGGCGCCTCCCCCCCAAGGAGCAGGCGAAAGAAGGCCCGCCTCACCTCCTCGGGCAGGAGGAGCTTCTCCAGGCGGGGCGGGCGGGGGGGGTCAAGAAGCCCAGGCAGGGAAAGAAGGCGCTCCCAAAGAGCCTCCGCCTCCTCCACAAAGCCCAAGGCAGCGAGGCCCAAGGCGGCCCGCTTGACCCCTCGGGCCAGCTTCCGCGCCACCTCCTCCCGTCTGCGCCACACCCACTCCTCTAGTTCCTCTGAAAGCTTTAGGGTGAGGCGCTCCAAGAAGGCCCCGCGGTAGAGGCGCAAAGCCTCCTCCACCCTCCCCTCCCTGAGGGCCTGAAACACCGCGGGCAGGTCCAGGTTCACCCGGGCAACCAGAACCTCCTCCCCCACCACCACCCCCAGGGGCCGAAGCTGGACCAAGGCCACCGCCAGGCTGTTGAGGGGATCCCGGGCTCGGGGCCAAAAGAGCTCAGCCAGGTGGCGGCGCGGTTTGGGCCCCTCCACCGCCAGATAGGCCAATAGGAGGAGCGGCTTTTCCCGGCCGAACCCCACTCCCTCCAGTTCCGGCCCCCCCAGGGTGCGGAGAAGCATGCTCCTATACTACCCCTCTCCCGTTCATGCCCCATTCAAGCCCCGTTCAGGTCCCCCTTGCTTTCCTAGGAGCCGGGAGGTGATCCCAGATGAAAAAGACGGCAAGGTTTTGGAAGGCTCTAGCGCTTGGAGGCACCCTCATCCTCACCGCCTGCAACGGGGGCGGGCCCAGCGGTACCCAGGTCCAGGTGCAGCTGGTGAACGGCTTGGACGAGCCCATCAACGCCACCGCCGCCGCCTACCGGGTGGGCAACGGCCCCTTCCAGCCCCTGAACCCCAGCGGGCTCGGCACCTACACCTTCACCGTCCCCGCGGGGCAGGACCGCTACACCGTGGTCTTCCGCTGCCCCTCCTTTGGCACCTTGAGCGCCGCGGTGAACGCCCAGAGCTACGAGCTCACCCTTCAGGAGGCCACCACTTTCAAAGCGCGCTGCTTTGGGGCTTATGCGGGCCCAGAGGCCAACTTAAACCAAAGCGACGACAACACCAGCAGCCAGAATTTCAGCGGGGGGTCTGCCACGGTCCACTCGGCCACGGTCATTACAGTCCTCTCGGACGAGGGAAGCAACGGCATAGTCAACGACATTGACAACGCGTTCCGCGTTCCCGTGGGCCCAAACCGGGAGGTGGCCATCTTCGGGTCAGTGGGGGGTACCTACTACTTTGGGCGGGACTTCTTCAGCATCAGCCCCACCACCACCACCCTCCCCTCCCCCATCACCGTGAACCCGGTAAGCGCAAGCTTCGCCACCTCAAACCCTGCCCAAGCCAACCTCCTGGGCAAGGAGGTGAACATCTCCTTGGGGTCAGGCACCTCCTTCCCCGGTCGTGTAAGGATTTATGTGTAAGGGTCCGTGTTTAATAGGGGGGCACACCTTAGCACGAGGAGGTGCCCCGTGGACCAGGATACCTTGCGGATCTTGCTGAGGGAAGCGGTGCGGGAGACAGTAGCCGAGGTTCTGCAGACGGTTCTGGAGCTGGACCGGACGGCCTTCTTGCAGGTGCACGGAGGCCGCAGGAACGGCTACTACCCCCGCAAGCTGGAGACCACCTTCGGCCAGGTGGACCTGAAGGTCCCTAGGGATCGGGAATCTCGGTATTACCCGGCTTTCCTTAAGCCCTACGTCCGCCGCCTGGTGGACGTGGGGGAAGTGGCGGTAGCCCTTTACGCCGCCGG
>NZ_JTJB01000006.1 GCF_000794385.1 Thermus sp. 2.9 | reverse complement strand
CGAGCACCGATCCCGACGACCTCTACCAGGTCCTGACCTTTAGCGGCACTAGCGCTGCCCTGAAGCGCATCCCCGCCTCGAGCCTGCCCTCCACGGTGAACATCAGCGCCCCAAGCCTCGCCTTTAGCCCCACCGTGCCCACGCCGGGTGCGGGGAACCTTCCCACCTTCCAGGGGCTTTCTGCAAGCGGCTTCTCCGGCGGGATAAATCTTAGGGGCTACCTCCTGGTGCTGAACTGGCCCATGGGGTCCGCCTGGCAACACTTCGTGAGCCAAGGAGCCCTGGGCGGAAGCACCTCCTACAGCCTCCCCGACCCCACGGCCGTGGCGGGGCTCACCGCCCTCAAGCCCACCAGCGGAGACACGGTGAGCTGGCAAGCCGCAGCCTTGGGCACGAACAAACCCTTGAGCGACCTCCTGGCGGCAAGACCTATCCCCCAAGGAATTGGCTTTGACCTCTTGGACCGCCGCCTCGCCCTGGAGCTGGAGGCGGAAGGCGCTGGCGGCTCCTACACCCAGCCCTAGCCGCCCCTCCCTCCCTTAGGCCCCGCCTCCGGGCGGGGCCTTTTGCCGGAAGGCCCAAGGCCAAAGGAGGATGCCTAGGGCGTAAAGGAGAAGGGTGGCCCCGAAGAGGTAGTGGAAGGCGCCAAGCCCCATGGCGGCCTGGAGCTTGCCGGAAAGGGCGCTTCCTAGGGCAAAGAGGAGGCTCCAAAGGGCCGACTCCACCAAGAAGAAGCCCGGGCGTTCCTCCTCGGGCAAGTAGTCCATCACCAAGGCGGCGTAGACGGGTCCGGCGGCGTTCATCAGGGCCCCCCGCACCAAGAGGGCCACGGTGACCACGGGAAGCCAGGGGGCCCAGGCCAAAAGCGCCAAGAAGGGAAGGGAAAGGGCCTGGACCAGGACGATGGCCTTAAGCTTCCCCACCCTCCCGACCAAAAGGGGCTGGAGGAGCATGGCCCCGCCCGTGGCCAAGGAGGAGAGGGCGAAGACGAGGCCCGTGGCCCCATAGGTGAGCCCGAACTTCTCCTTCAGGTAAAGGTTCACAAAGGGGATGACGAGCCCCGCCCCGAAGCCGATGACCACCTGGGGCACGAGGAGGCGAAGCCACACCCCCAACCGCCCCTCCAGCCGTGGGGTCTTCCCCTCCCCTTCCGGCAAGCCCAGCGCCAAGGGCACCGCCAGGAGGAAAAAGGGCAGGGCGAAGAGGAGAACGTGCCTGGCCCCCACCCACTCGGAGAGGAAGCCAGCGAGCAAGGTGGAGAAAAAGCCGCTCGCCGTGGTGAGGGCCGCCTGCAGGCTGAAAAGGGCCACCCGCCTTTCCGGGGGCACGAGCCGCGCCATGAGGGGGGCCGCCGCCCCCTGCAAGAGCGCCCCCGCCAGGCCGTACCCCCCGAGGGCGGGAAAAACCCAAAGGCCAAGCCCGAGAAGGACACCGCTCCCCGCCGCCAGGAAAAAGGCCAAGTAGAGGCTTTTCAGGTAGCCCAGGCGGGGGATGAGGTAGGTGAGGGGGAGGGAGGACACCACCCCCACGAGGAGGAGAAAGGCCTGGGCGTAGCCGATGTGGGCCCGGGTGTAGCCCAGGGCCTCGAGGTGAAAGTTGAGAAAAAAATAAACCAGGTTGGCCCCGAAGGACCAGAGGAAACTTGCCAGCACTAAGCGATATGGGGGGGAGATCCCCTTCACCGAAAACCTCCTTGGCCTAAGCCTCCCGGCTTGGGCAAAAGGGGGCGAGGACGCAGGCCCCGCAACGGGGCCTCCTCGCCGTGCAGACGTAGCGGCCGTGGAGCACCAGGGCGTGGTGGACGAAGACCCAGTCCCCCTTGGGGAAAAGCCTCTCCAAATCGGCTCCAATCTTCTCCGGTCGCTTGGCCTCCGTGAGGCAAAGCCTCCGGCTTAGGCGGGCCACGTGGGTGTCCACGGCGATGCCGGGGATGCCGAAGGCCGCCCCCAACACCACCGTGGCCGTCTTCCAGCCCACCCCGGGAAGCCGCATGAGGGCCTCCTTGTCCTTGGGCACCTCTCCCCCATGCTCCGCCACAAGCCGCCTCGCCAAGGCCACCAGGTTCTTGGCCTTGGTCTTGTAGAGCCCGATGCGCCTTATGTAGGGCTCCACCTCCTCCGGGGTGGCCGCCGCCAGGGCCCTGGCGTCGGGAAAGCGGGCGAAGAGGGCCGGGGTGGCCTCGTTCACGCTTTTGTCCGTGGCCTGGGCGGAAAGGACCGTGGCCACGAGGAGTTGGAACGGGCTACCATGCTTAAGCTCCGTGCGGGCACCGGGATAGGCCTCCTTGAGGGCCTTCAGGATCTTTAAGGCCCTCGCCCTTTTTTCCTTTTGCCCTTCCCTCGGACAACCCACGTCCCCCACTCTACAATGAGAGCGTGGAAAGGCCCAAAATCGGGCTCATCGTGCGCGAGCCTTACGCCAGCCTCATCGTGGACGGCAAGAAGACCTGGGAAATCCGCAGGCGCTACGCCCGCCACCGGGGGCCCCTGGGCATCGTCACGGGAGGGAAGCTCATCGGCCAGGCGGACCTGGTGGGCGTGGAAGGCCCCTTTAGCGTGGAGGAGCTCCTGCCCCACTTCGCCAAGCACCAGGCGGAGGAAGCCTTCCTCCGGGCCTACGCCGAAGACGCTCCCCTGTACGCCTGGGTCCTGGAGAACGCCTTCCGCTACGAGAAGCCCCTCTGGGTTCCCCGGCGCCAGGGACGGGTCATGTTCGTGGACCTGTCCGAGGTGCCGTGGTGAGCCCCCCGTAGCCCACAAAGACCAGAAGGTCGGGGTCCAAGGCGGCGATGACCTCGGGGCGGTGGGTGGCGGCCACCAGGGTGACGCCCGCTTCCCGGCAAAGCTTCCCCAGGCCCAGGGCCACCCGGCGAGCGGTGGGCACGTCCAGGTGGGCGGCGAACTCGTCTATGAGCAGAAGGTCGGGCCTCTCGGCCAAGAGGAGGGCGAGGCGGAAGCGCTCCCTCTGGCCCGTGGAAAGCTCCTTGGGCCGCGCCCGGTAGAGCACGGCGTCGGAAAGCCCCACGCGGTTCAGGACCTCAATGGCCGCCCCCACGTCCCCGAGCTTCCGGTAGACCGCCTCGAGGACCGCCCCCTCCCCCAGCGCCACCTCCCGCTCCCCGGGGATATAGGCCACGCGCTTGCCCGGGGGAAGGACCACCCGGCCCAGGTCCGGGGGCTCGCCCAGAAGGAGGCGGAGCAGGGTGGTCTTCCCCGCCCCGCTCGCCCCTGCCAGGACCACCAGGCTTCCTGGGGGGATCTCCAAATCCGCGCCCCTCAGCACCGCCCGCTCCACCACCCGCGCCTTCACCCCGAAGGCGGCCAAGGCCTCCCGCACCTCTTGGGGAAGGCCCTCGAGGTCTAAGTGGCTCCGGTAAGCCTTGTGGACCCCTTGAAGGCTTATGGGCCCCTTTAGCCCCTCCACCCGCCCAAACCGGGGCCGGAAAAGCCGCCCCCCGTGGGCCCTGGCCAGGGGATCTTCCCGGAGGAAGCGCTCCAGATAGGCCTTGGCTTCCCCGGTCAAGGGGTAGAAGAGGACGGGCCGCCCCGAGGCGGTGTCAAAGAGGTAGCGGAAGCCCACCTTTTCAAAGAAGGGGTGGTAGCGGGCCATCTGGGCGATGGTGTAGACGAGGTGCTTCTCCCGCCTTCCCTCGGGGGCACCCCGCTCCTCGGCCCACGCCAAGGCCATCCTCACCAGAAGCCCCCCAAAGCCCTCCGAACGGTAGTCGGGGTGGACCACCACCCGGGCGATGCGGGCGGCGGCGGTCTTGACCCGGTCCAAGGCCGCTTCCCAGTCGCTACCCCCCTCGTAGGTGGGGTGGAACCAATCCTTGGGAAAAATCCTTTCCCGGATGTCCCGCTCCACCCCTTCGGGGGTCCTGCGGTGCATGCGGGGGATGGGCGGGTCTAGGCGCAGGTAGCCCAGGATCTTGGGTTCAAAGGGGAGGCGCTCCAAGAGCTCCAGCACTAGAAAGCGGCTCGCCGGGGTGGAGCCCCGGATCTCCTTAAGCCGCACCTCCCCCCCGCAGTCGCAGACGGGCTTGGTGTTGGCGAGAAGGGTCTTCTGGCACCGGGTGCAGACCCAAAGGGCCACCACCTCCTTCTCCGAGGCGTAGTGGAACTGCTCCAGCTCGGCGATGGCCTCAAAATCCCCCTCGTAGGTGGCCTCCCGCACGCGCAGGCGGTACCGGTAGGCCTCCTGGCCCAAGGGGCTCTCCCGCACGTGTTCTAGCTCCCGGCTAAAGGGAGGCCAGAGGGGGAAGACCCCCTCCAGGGCGTACTCGTCAAAGTCTAAAAGGGGCTTCTTGAAGGCGGTGGCGAGGCGCACACGGTCCCCGGGCCGAAGCCACTTGGCCACATCCCCCGACATGCGGAGGAGAACGCCCCCCTCCAGGAGCACCTCCCCGTACCAACGCCAGTAGATCCTGCGCCCAAGGACCCGCATCTCAGTACGCCTTGGCGAACACCACCCGCTTGCCGTAGGCCGCGGGCCTTCCGCAGCGCACGCAAACCCCCGCTTCCGCCTCCCCGTCAAAGGGCACGCAGCGGGTGGTGGCGGTGGTTTCCTCCTGGATGAGCTTCTCGCAAGCCTTGTCCCCGCAGTGGAAGGCCAGGGCGAACCCCTCCTGCACCGCCTCCTTAAACGCCTCGTAGGTATCCACCTTGCGGGTGTGGGCCTCGCGGAAGGCCAAGGCCCTTTGGTAGAGGGCCTCGTGGAACTCGTCCAGCTTCTTGGGCAGAAGGGCGGGCAGGGCCTTTAGGCCCACCCGCTCCTTCCCCCCCAAGCGACTTGCCAGCACCACCTCGCCCGCCTCGAGGTCCTTGGGCCCAAGCTCCACCCGGTAGGGCACCCCCTTGAGCTCCCACTCGTGGAACTTGAAGCCCGGGGTGTACTGGTCCCGGTCGTCCAGGTGGACCCGCACCCCCGCCTCCCAGAGGCGGCGCTTGAGGCCGTAGGCGGCCTCCAAGACCCTCTCCCGGCTCTCCTCCCGGTAGATGGGGACGATCACCGCCTGGATGGGGGCGAGGCGGGGAGGGAGGATGAGCCCTTGGTCGTCCCCGTGGGTCATGATGATGGCCCCGATGAAGCGCCAGGAAAGCCCCCAGCTCGTGGTGTGCACGTACTTTACCTGCAGGTCCTTGTCCTGGAACTTGATGTCAAAGGCCCGGGCGAAGTTCTCCCCCAGGTAGTGGCTCGTGCCCGACTGCAGGGCCTTGCCGTCTTTCATCATGGCCTCAATCGTGGTGGTGTAGACGGCCCCGGCGAACTTTTCCTTTTCCGTCTTAAAGCCCTCTATGACGGGAATGGCGGCGTACTCCCGGGCCAGCTTGGCGTAAATGCCCAGCATCCTGCGCACCTCCTCCTCCGCCTCCTCCCGGGTGGCGTGGGCGGTGTGCCCCTCCTGCCACAAAAACTCGCTGGTGCGCAGGAAAGGCCGGGTGCGAAGCTCCCAGCGCACCACGTTCCCCCACTGGTTTAGGAGTTGGGGCAGGTCCCGGTAGCTCTTGATCCACTTGGACCACATGTAGCCGATGACCGTTTCCGAGGTGGGGCGCACCGCCAAGGGCTCCTCCAGCTCCTCCCCCCCGGCGTGGGTCACCACGGCGAGCTCCGGGGAAAACCCCTCCACGTGCTCCGCCTCCTTCTTGAGGAAGCTCATGGGGATGAAGAGGGGAAAGTAGGCGTTTTGGTGGCCCGTTTCCTTGAACATGCGGTCCAGGGCCTGCTGGATGTTCTCCCAGATGGCGTAGCCGTAGGGGCGGACCACGATGGTGCCCCGCACCGGCCCGTAGTCGGCGAGCTCCGCTTTCTGGATGACCTCGAGGTACCACTCGCTGAAGTCTTGGCTCTGAGGGGTTAGGCCCTTCTCCTTCGCCATACCCGCCCATCATACCCAGCGCCGCCGAACACGTTGTGGTATACTGACCCCGTTTCATTGCGGAGGTGGTTTATGCGGAAAGGTATTTACGGCTTGCTCGGCATTTTGGCGCTCCTGTTTGCCGCCTGCACAGGACAGACCCCAAGCGCCCAGACGCTTTCCGTACAAATGGTCCCGGGTAAACCCAACCCCGAACGCTACTTGGTGGTGTTTCGCTCCGAAACCCTTCCCCCGGGCGCCAAGGGGCTGGCGGAAAGCGCGGGGGCTAAAGTGCTGAAAGAACTCGGCCCCATCGGCGCCCTGACCGTCTTGGCTGATGGGGAAACCGCGGCCCGCCTGGCCAAGCGCCCGGAAATCCTGGCCGTGGGCAAGGAGCACCTCTACCGCCTGCCCGAACGGGTCATGGTGCCGGAGGAAACGTACGGCGCCCCCACGGCGGCGGATAGCCTCTACCGGTACCAGTGGGATATCCGGCGCATCGGCGCCCCCAAGGTGTGGGAGCGGGTGCCCCTCTCGGTCCAGGCCCGGGCCACCGTGGCCGTGCTGGACACGGGGGTCATGGACAACCACCCCGACCTCGCCACCCAGATCGTGGACTTCCAGGCCACCAACTATTGCCGGGAAACCGGGGGACCTAACAACACCCCAAGCTACCCCAAGTACACCCTCTGGATTGACTTTGACCACCTGGACCCCAATAACCTCTGCACCCCTGCCCCCTCGGTCCTTTACGAAGCCCACGGCACCCACGTCTCCGGAACCGTGGCCGCCGCCTTTGGCGGGGGCCGGGTGGTAGGGGTGGCCCCCGGCGTGCGCCTTGCCGCCTACAAGGTCTTTGACCGCTACCACTACACGGACCCCGAAACTGGGGAAGAGTACGACGATGTGGGCGCTTGGGATGGTCCCATCTTTGAAGCTATCCTGGACGCCGCCAGCAGAGGGTACTCCGTCATCAACATGAGCCTGGGCGGTACGCTTTCCACGCAAAACCGCGACGACGTGGCGGCCATGGTGGCCTGGGACCGGGTGATGAAGTACGCCAACCGCATGGGAACCCTCATCGTGGCCTCCGCGGGGAACAGCGCCCAAAACGCCAACGGCCCCGTAGTCCACATCCCTTCCGACCTTCCCACGGTGGTTTCCGTTTCCGCCACCGGCACCGCCACCCCCTTCTGGCAACTGCCCTACCCCACGAGCCAAACCCTCAACGCCGAACCCGGGCAAGACATCCTCGCCTTCTACTCCAACTACGGGGCGGCGGTGGACCTCTCCGCCCCGGGTGGGGACTGCGGCCTGGACGAAAATGGCCAAAGCTGGTGCACTCGGCCACGGGCCGAACGACCTGCCGGCTACCGGTACCACCTCATCCTTTCCACGGTCATCGTAGACGAAAACACGCCCGCTTACGCCTGGTACGCCGGGACCTCTATGGCGAGCCCCCACGTGGCCGCGGTGGCCGCCTTGGTGCGGGCCCTGCACCCCGAGTGGGGCCCGGGGGAGGTGCGGGCCCACCTGAAGGCCACCGCCGAGAACATCGGTAGCCGCCAGCTCTTCGGCCACGGGCTGGTGAACGCCGACCAGGCCGTGCGCTAAGGCGTTTGACCACGACCCCCCGCCCAAGGGCGGGGGTTTTACAATGGCCCTATGGACCTTTTCCCCGTCCTCAAGGAGCTTCACCAACCTGGCGGAAAAATCCTCCTGGTGGTCCTAGACGGCGTGGGAGGCCTTCCCCTGGAGCCGGGGGGTGCCACGGAGCTGGAGGCCGCTAAAACCCCGAACCTGGACCGCCTGGCCGCGGAAAGCACCTTGGGCCTCCTCACCCCCGTCCACCCGGGCCTCGCCCCGGGCTCGGGCCCCGGGCACCTGGCCCTTTTCGGGTACGATCCCTTCCGCTACGTGGTGGGCCGGGGGGCCTTAAGCGCCTTGGGCCTGGGGGCGGACTTCCGGGAAGGGGACGTGGCCCTTAGGGGCAACTTCGCCACCCTGGACGCCCAGGGGAAGGTGGTGGACCGCCGTGCGGGAAGGCCCTCCACGGAGGAAAACCGAAGGGTCATCGCCAAGCTAAAGGAGGCCATCCCCCACATAGAGGACGTGGAAGTCCACTTCTATACGGAAAGCGAGCACCGCTTCCTGGTGATCCTCCGGGGAGAAGGCCTTTCGGACGGGATCACGGACACAGACCCCCAAAAAGCGGGCCTTCCCCCCTTGGCGGCCAAGCCCCTGGACGAGGCCTCCGCCAAGACCGCCCGCCTTGTCAACCTCCTCTCCGAGCGCATCCGGGAGGTGCTAAGGGACGAGCCCCGGCTCAACGGGGCCCTTTTCCGGGGCGCCTCCAAGAAGCCTCGGTTTCCCAGTTTCCAGGAGGTGTACGGCCTAAAGGCCGCCGCCATCGCCAGCTACCCCATGTACAAGGGGCTCGCCGCTTTGGTGGGCATGGAGGTCCTCCCCGTGGAGGGGGAAGGGGACGCCCACGAAGGGAAGCTAAAGGCCCTAAAGGAGAACTGGGAGCGGTACGAGTTCTTTTACCTCCACTTCAAAAAGACGGACGCCAAAGGGGAGGACGGGGACTTCTGGGGCAAGGTCCGGGAGATTGAGCGCTTTGACGCCCTCCTGCCCGAGCTCCTGGCCCTGAAGCCCGAGGTCCTCGCCCTCACCGGGGACCACTCCACCCCCGCCCTCCTCAAGGCCCACTCCTGGCACCCCGTGCCCCTCCTCCTCAAAGCCCCTTATCTGCGGCGGGACGAGGCCCGGCGCTTCACGGAGGCGGAGGCCTTGAAGGGGAGCCTAGGGCACCTGCGGGGGGTGGAGCTCATGCCCCTCCTCCTGGCCCACGCCGGCCGGCTCTTGAAGTATGGGGCCTAAAATGGAAGGGTGATCCGGCACCGTTTGGGCCTCGAGGAGTTCCAAGCCCTTCTGGAAAAGGCTCCGGAAGGGGTGCGGCTAGAGCTTCTGGACGGCGAGGTGTACGAAATGGCCCCCATCGGCAGCGAACACGCCGGCCTGGTCACTTACCTGACCAAACGCCTAGAGCAGCTTTATGGGGACCGGGCGCTGGTCTACGTGCAAAACCCTCTCCTCCTCTCCCCCACCTCCTTGCCCCAACCCGACCTGGCCCTCCTCCATCCCCGGGAGGACTTCTACCGAACCCGCCTCCCCCAGGCCGAGGATGTCCTGTTGGTGGTGGAGGTAAGCCTCTCCACCCGTGAGCTGGACGAAGGAGTGAAGCTACCCCTTTACGCCCAGGCTGGGATCCCCGAGGTCTGGCTGGTGGGGACGGATACCCTGGAGGTCTACCGGGAGCCTAAGGGCAACCGCTACCGCCTCCGCCTCCTCCTGGAGCCAGGGGAAGCGGTGGCGCCCCTCCTTCTGGAGGGCCCACCCTTCCCCTTTGACCCTCCTAGAGGTACCCCGCCCGCCTAAGCTCCTCCTGGACCGCCTCCAGCACCAGCTCGTAGGCCCGGTCCAGATCCACCCCCTTAAGCGTGGCCCCGGCGGCGGGCACGTGCCCCCCGCCCCCGAGCTTTAAGGCGATGTTCTGGGCGGAAACCCCGCCCCGGGAGCGGATGGACACCTTCACCCCCTCCTCCCGCTTGCGCAGGAAAACGCTAACCACGCTCCCCTCCACGTAGCGGATGAGGCCCACGAAGTCGTCGGAGTCCTCCTCCTCCCGCTTGGCCTCCTCCGGCAGGTGGGCGGTGACGAGAAGCCCCCCAAAGTGGAAGGCCACGGTGGAGAGGACCTGGCCCATGAGGCGGAAGTAGGAGGGAGGGCGGAACTGGAGGCGGTCGGTGAGCTCGGCCAGCTTCACCCCGTAGCCCACCAGCTCCGCCGCCACCTTGAGCACCTCGGGGGTGGTGTTGGCGAAGCGGAAGTTGCCGGTGTCCGTGAGGATGCCGGTGAGCACGGGGGTGGCGATCTCCGCCGTCCAGGCCACCCCCAGGAGGTCAATGAGGTCCTTGACCATCTGGGCCGTGGCCGCCTTGGAGGGGTCCACCACGTAAAGCTGTCCGAAGCGGGGGTTGGTGCCGTGGTGGTCAATGTTGATGACGAAGCCCTCCACCGGCACCCCCACCACCCTCGAGGGCTCGGCGCTGTCCAAGGCCACCAGGGTGGCCCCGGGGGGAAGCTTGTCCACGGGGTCGGAGTACTCCTCCTCCTTGGGGAGGAAGCGGAGGAAGCGGGGGGGCTCGGCCACCCAGCGGGCGTCCTTGCCCAGGGCCTTGAGGGCCCTATAGAGCCCCAAGGAGCTCCCGATGGCGTCCCCATCGGGGTCCACGTGGGTGGCGATGTAGATGGGGCCCTCCACCGCCCTCAGGACCTCGGCCACGAGCCGCATCTTTTCCCAGTACTTGGGGTCAGGGGCGTTCCCGTCCACGAAGCCCATCCTACAGGTTCCACCCCCCCGCCACCTCGAGGACCTGCCCCGTGAGGTAGGGCTCCCGCACGAAGAAGAGCACCGCCCGGGCCACCTCCTCCAGGAGGGCGAGCCGCCCCATGGGGATCTCCTGAAGGGGCTTGGAAATGGAGTTTTCCGCCACCCCGGGGGCCACCACGTTGGCGGTGATCCCCGCCTGGGCGAAGCGCTTGGCGATGGCCTTGGTGTAAAGGACCACCCCCATCTTGGCGATGGCGTAGGGGGTGACGTGGGGCCTTGCGATGGGGTTGGTGGCCCCGGCGTAGCCCAGGTTCACGATGCGCCCATACCCTTGGGCCACCATGAGGGGAAGGACCTTCTGGGTGAGGAGGAAGGTGGCGGTGAGGTTGGTGTCCATAATCCAGCGCCACTCCTCGAGGCTCACCTCCTCAATGGGCTTGTAGAGGTAATCCCCCACGTTGTTCACCAAAACCCCAATCCCCCCCAGGTGGTAGCGCACCTCCTCCACCAGGCCCGCCACCTCCTCCTCCCGGGTGAGGTCCGCCCGCACCTTGATGGCCTTCACCCCCAGGGCCTCCGCCTCGGCCCGGGTGGCCTCGGCCAGGCCCCCGGAGGTGCGGTAGTGCACGGCCACGTTAAACCCCTCCTTGGCCAAGGCCAGGAGGATGGCCCGGCCAATCCCCTTGGCGCTTCCCGTGACCAGGGCTACCCGCATGGGCCCTCCAGGTACCGCAATAGAAGCTTCCGGGTGAAGGTGTTGAGGGGGTAGGTGAGGGCGGCCTCCGGGGGAAGCCAGGCCCACTCCAGGATCTCCTCATTGGGCCGCACCGCCCCCTCCCCCTTGGCGAAGTAGTTGAAGAGGAGCATGTGGGTGGGCTTGTGGAACTCCGGGCTAAAGAGGGCCTCCTGCACCAGGGCGAAGCGGATTTCCAAAAGCTCCAGCCCCACCTCCTCCCGCAATTCCCGCCTCAGGGCATCCTCCAGGCCCTCACCCCACTCCACCTTTCCCCCCGGCACCCCCCAAAGCCCCCGCCACTTGGCGGTGCGCACCAAGAGCACCTTGCCCCCCTGCTCCACTAGGGCCCCCACCGTGGGGATGGGATACTGCGGACGATCCTCCATACGTACCCAAGGCCAAGATACAGGGCCTGGAGGAGGACGAAGGTGAGGTAGGCCGCAGGCTGGTGGAAGAGGAGAAAGACCCCGAGGAAGAAAAGCTGGGTGCTAAGCCCCAGGTTCACCACCCCCGCCAAAGCCCCCTCGTCCCAAAAGCGCAAGGGGTCCAGGCCCAAGCGCCTCTTTAGGAAAAGCTCCAAGGCCCGGATGGCGCGGTCTTGGGGGAGGAAAAGGAGGGCGTAAAGGCCCCGGAGGAGGCGGAGAAGGGGCGTTTCGGGGTCCTGGGGCTCCTCGGGGAGGGGAAGCCCCCGCGCCTCCCGGTAAAGCCGCTCCAGGTTGAAGTCAAAGGACTGCACCAGGGTGAAGACCAAGAAGGCCAGGAGGGCCTTCTCCCCCTCCCCCGTGCGCAGGGCCAGGGCCACAAAAAGGGCGAGGTTGCCCAGGAAGTCCATCTCCGTGTCCAAATAGCGGCCCAAGGCGCTCACCTCCCCCCTGAGCCGGGCGAGCTGCCCGTCGGCGTTGTCCAACACGGTCTTGAGCTGAAGAAGGAACGCCGCCCAAAGGTCCTCGCCCCGGTAAAGGAGCCAAGCGGCGAGGAGGGCCAGGCCCGTGTGGAAGAGGACCAGGTGGGGAGGGCGCACGGAGGTGGGGAGGAGGAGGCGCACCAGGAGGTGGGCCAGGGGGCGGAAGAGGAGAACGTTCAGGAACTCCTGCACCGGCCTGGCCTTGGCCCCCGGCACCATGGCTAGTCCTTGAGGCGCTCCAAGATCCAGGCCACCACCTCGTCCAGGGTCATGCCCGAGGTGTCCAGGACGAGGGCGTCGGGGGCGGGGGCGCTTTGGGCCTTGTCCCTCTCGTCCCGCACGAGGAGGTCCCGAAGCACGGCCTCGTAGTCGCTTGGCCGCTCCTTGGCCCGGCGCCTGGCCCGCACCTCGGGGCTTGCCGTGAGGTAGAACTTGTGGGGGGCCTCGGGGAAGACGGCGGTGCCCATGTCCCGCCCCTCGGCCACGAAGGGCGGGGGCACCTCCTTGAGCCGTTCGTTCACCCAAGCCCGCACCCCTGGGTGTCGGGCCACCTCCGAGACCACCCGGTCCACCTCGAGGGTGTGGAGGAAGGGGGTGAGGTCCTCGCCATCCGCCAGGACCCGGTTTTCCCGCCCCGGAACCAAGCGCACCCGCTGGGCCTCAAGAAGCCGCAGGAGCCCGGCCTCGTCCTTGGGGTCCACCCCCGCCCGCAGGGCAAGAAGGGCCGCCGCCCGGTAGAGGAGGCCGCTGGAGAGGTAGGGCACCCCCAGGGCCTCCGCCACCCGCTTCGCCACGGAGCTTTTCCCCGAGGCGGAAGGCCCGTCTAGGGTCACGATCCCCCGCATAGCCCAAGGAGGTCCCGGAAAAAGCCGGGGTAGGAGATCTCCGCCCAGCCGGGCTCCCACACCCTAACCCCCACGGGGAGGCCCGCCACGGCGAAGGCCATGGCGATGCGGTGGTCGTGGAAGGGCTCCACCTCCCCCGGGCGCACCCCGCCCCCCCGGATCCTGAGCCAGTCCGGGCCCTCTTCCACCTCCACCCCCAAGGCCCTCAGGTTGTGGGCAATGGCGGCCACCCGGTCGGACTCCTTCACCCGGAGCTCCGAAAGGTTGGGGATGAAGGTCTCCCCTTCCGCCCAGGCGGCGGCGGCGGCCAGGATGGGCACCTCGTCCACCATGAGGGGGATGAGGGCGGGGTCCACGGAAACCCCCTTTAGGGGGCTATACCGGGCCCGGATGTAGCCCACGGGCTCCCCCGCCTCCCCTTCCAGGACCCGCCACTCCAGGTCCGCCCCCATGGAGGCAAGGACCTGCAAAAGCCCGGTGCGGGTGGGGTTCAAGCCCACCCCCTCCACCACCACCTCTGAGCCCGGGGTGATGAGGGCCGCCACCAGGAAGAAGGCGGCAGAGGAGAAGTCCCCCGGCACCACCAGGTCCCGGGCGGGGAAGGGGTCCGCCCGGCGCGTCCGGATCCGGTTCCCCTCCACCCCAAGGGGCAGGCCGAAGTGGCGGAAAAGCCTTTCCGTGTGGTCCCGGGTGGGAACGGGCTCCTCCACCTCCGTGACGCCCTCGGCGAAGAGGCCGGCGAGGAGGAGGGCGCTTTTCACCTGGGCGCTGGGCACGGGAAGGGTGTAGCGGATGCCCCGCAACGACGCCCCCCGCACCGCCAAGGGCGCCCTTTTCCCCCCTTCCCGCCCGTCCACCTGGGCCCCCATGGCCCTTAGGGGCTCCACCACCCGGCCCATGGGGCGGCGGCGCAGGGAGTGATCCCCGGTCAGAACGGCGAAAAGCCCCTCCTGCCCCGCGAGGATGCCCAGGATGAGGCGCATGAGGGTCCCGGCGTTGCCGCAGTCCAAGACGTCCCCGGGCTCCTTCAGGCGAAGGCCCTGTCCCCGCACCCGGAAGTGGGGGCCCTCCTCGGCGATCTCCGCCCCCAAGGCCCCAAGGACCCGGGCGGTGGAGAGGGTGTCCCCGGCCTTGAGGGGGTAAAGGAGCCTTCCCTCCCCCTCCGCCAGGGCGAGGAGCATGAGGCCCCGGTGGGTCACGGACTTGTCCCCGGGCACCCTTAGGGCCCCCCGCAAGGGGCCCGAGGGCTTCAGGTCCAGGTGGGCGCGGTCCATGCCCCCTAGTCTTGGGCGGGAAGGGGCCTTCGGTCAAGGGCGAGGCTTGGAAGAAGGGGAGGGGCTTTCTAAAATAGGGGGCAAGCATGGCCCTTGCCTGGCAAAGCCCGGTTTATCTGGAACGAGGCCGCCTTTTGGACCGCCTTCCCGAGGAGGTGGGCTTCGCCGTCCACCTTCAGGCCCCGGCGGGCTTCGGCAAGAGCGTCTTGGCCGGGCAACTGGCGGCAAGGCTAGGGATGCGCACCCTTTGGGGGAGCGCCCTCCTCGGGGAGCCCCGGGCCCTTTTGGCCCGGGGCCTGGGCCTGCCGGAAGAGGCGCCTTGGGGCGTGGTCCTGGAAGGCCTGAAGGCCGAGCCCACCCTGGTGGTCCTGGAGGACCTCACCGGGGAGGAGGCCCTCTCCCCCCTCCTCCGCACCCTCCCCTGCCTCCTGGTCCTGGCGAGCCGCAAACCCCTCCCCTACCCCGAGCTCCCCAAGCTCCTGGCGGAGGGAAGGTTGGTGCGCCTAGGCCCCGAGGACCTGGCCTTTACCCTCGAGGAGGCCCGGGCCCTCTTCGGGGGGCGGGAAGGCTTTGAAGAGGCCCACCGGGCCACGGGGGGGTGGCCCTTGCCCCTCTTCCTCTCCGCCCTCACGGGCCGGCCCCCGGAGGCGGAAGCCCTCCTCCAGGGCTTAAGGGAGAGCCTGAGCGAGGATGAGTTTAGGGAGGGGCTTCTCCTTGCGGCCCTTCCCTTCCTCCCCCAAGCCCACGCCACCCCCGCCACGGAAAACCTCTTCCAAAAAGGCCTCCTGCGCCTCACCCCCGAGGGCTTCCGCCTCCACGACCTCATGCGGGAGATGGCCCTACGAAGCCTCCTCCCCGAGGTGCAAAAGGCGGTGCGGGAGGCGGAAGGGAGGCTTCCCCCAGAGCTTTTGGCCGAGGCCTACTTCGCCTCTGGCCTCAGGGAAGACCTCCTCGCCCTCCTGGAAAGGCCCATCCAGATATCCACCCCGGCGGAGCGCCTCCTCGCCTGGGAAGCGCTCTTGCGCACGGGGGGGCCCAGGGCCAAGCTGCGCCTGGGGGAGGCGCTTTTGCAGTGCGGCAGGAAGGAGGGCGTTTCCCTTTTGGAAGGCCTCTTGCACGAGGAACCTCGGGTCGCCCTTACTGCCCTAGGGCACCTGGCCTACTACCTGGCCGAGCCCATGCTGGGGCAGGACCTGCCCCGGGCCCGGGCCTACCTGGAGCGGGGCCTTGGCCTTCTGGACCAGGTGCCGGGGGAGCTTGCGGGGCGCTTCCTCAACGACGCGGCCCGGGTGCCCTACGAGGAGGGAAAGCCCTTGGAGGCCATGGGGCTTTTGGAGGAGGCCCTAAGGCGCCTTCCCCCGGAAAGCCCCTACCGCGCCGCCCCCCTCACCAACCTGGCCCTTTTGCGCTTTGAGCTCCAAGGGGATCTCCTGGGGCGGATCACCGCCCTCGAGGAGCTCGGGCTTTCCCCTAGCTACACCCACGCCAATCTCCCTGGCCACCTGCGGGACCTGGGGCGGCTTTACCTCCTCCTCGGGGAAAGGGAAAAGGCCAAGGCGTACCTGAAGCGGGCCCAGGAGGCCCCCGGGAACCCCTTGGCCGCCCTCGAGGCCGCCATGCTCCTCGCCCACCTGGAAGGGGACGAAGGAGCCCTCGCCCGCCTCCTGGCCCAAGCGGAGCTCTGGGAAAACCCTTACCTGGTGGCTCGGGGCAGGGCGCTTTTGGCGGAGCTTCGGGGAGACCCAAGCCTGGTGGAGGGCCTAGAGGGCTTCCTCCCCCGGCTCACCCTGGCCCTCCTCAAGCGGGACGCAAGCCTCCTCCCCCCCTACCCCGAGGAGCGGGAGGAAAGGCTCTACTGGCACGCCGCCCGCTACCGCCTTTTGGGGGAGGAGAAGGACCTGGACGCCCTCCTAAACCTCACCCAGGTGGGGGCCCGCATCCTCCCCGGCCTCCTCCCCCTCTCCCTCCTCCCCCGCAACCGCCCCGAGCTCGCCCAGGCCTACCCCCTGGAGGAGGTCCTGCGCCTGGGCCCCCGGGAAGCCGTCCTCCTCCGCCACGGGGAAATCCCCCCCTTGCGGGTGGAGGTCCTGGGGAGGTTCCGCCTGGAGGGTCCCTTGGGCCCCGTGGCCCTCAAGGGCAAGGCCAAGGAGGTCTTCGCCCTCCTCCTCCTGGGCCTCCCTCGGGAGGAGGTGGCCTTCGCCCTCTGGCCCGACCTCTCCGAAGAGGCCGCCCTCAATAACCTCTACGTCTGGCTCGCCCGGCTCCGGAAGGCCCTGGAACCCTGGGGGGTCCCCACCTACCTCCTGGAGGAGGGCCTTGCCCGGGTGGAGGCGGACCTCTTCGCCCTGGAAAGGGCCCTGGCGGAAGGGAAAGCCGAGGAGGCGCTACGGCTTTACCAAGAGCCCCTCTTCCCCGGCCTGGACCACCCCCTTCTGGACCGCAGACGGGAGGAGGTCTTCCACCGGGTGCGGGCCCTTTTCCTGCAAAAGGGCGAGCCCCTTTACCTGGAGCGCCTCCTGGAGCTAGACCCCCTGGACGAGGAGGCCCTTACCCTCCTGGTGGAAACCTGCCTGAAGAGGGGACAAAGGGCCCGGGCCCTGCGTTTTTTGGAAGGATACCGCAAGCGGCTTTGGCAAGAGCTTGGGGAAAAGCCTTCCCCCAGGCTCCAGGCCCTTCTTAGCCGCCTTTCGGGCTAGCCCCGAGGAAGAGCCCCTCCCCCTCTAAAGCCGCCTCCTCCCCCGCCTCCAGGAGGAAGGTGGCGGGGGGCGTTAGGGCCGCTTCCCCTAGCCGCGCCTTCCCCTCCAGGAGGGTGAGGACCAGGCGAGCTTCGGGCCGGAGGAAAAGCCGCCCGCGCAAGGGGTAGCGGAAGAGGTCAAAGAAGGGGGTAGGAAGAAGCCTTTCCCCTCCCTCCACGGGCTCAGGGGGCGCCTGGAGGATGGGGGTGGGCTCCAGGAGGGCCACCTCCAGGGCCTTCTCCAGGTGGAGCTCCCGGGGGCGGCCGTAATCGTAAAGGCGGTAGGTGAGGTCGGAGGGGGTCTGGACCTCGTAGACCCGCACCCCAGGCCCCAGGGCGTGCACGAGGCCCGCGGGGAGGTAAACCACCTGGCCCCTTTCCACCCGCACCCGGTTCAAGACCTCGTCCAGGGTGCCCGCCCGCGCCCTTGCTTCCACCTCCTCCCGGGTCACGGGGCGGGAAAACCCGTGGACGATCTCCCCCGGGGAGAGCACGTACCAGGCCTCGTACTTGCCGGGCCTTCCCTCCACCCTAAGGGCGTAGGCGTGGGGTGGATGGACCTGGACGGAAAGCCAGTCCCTGGGGTCCAAAAGCTTCACCAAAAGGGGGTGCTCGCAAAGCCAGACCTCGCCGATCCCCGGGCCAAATCCCAAGGCGCTTCCTCCCCAGATGCGGGCCACGGGCTTGGGCGGGCAGGGCCGCATGGGGGTTAGCATAAAGGGTATGCGCGACCTGGACCGCGAGGAAACCTATCTGGTGGACCGCCAGGGGTTGGCCCTGGAGCTTAGGGACTTGGTGGGCTCCGGGCCCGTGCCCCAGGAGGCCTACCCCGCCCCCCACGCCGCCCTGGCCTACGGGGAGGCCCATTTCGCCGCCAGAGCCTTGGGCCTTCCCGACTGGACGGAAACGGGCACCCTCTTCCTCCTGGAAGGGGGCTACGACCTGGGGGAGGCGGCGGCCATGGGGGTGTTGGCGGAATCGGGGCGGGTTAGGGTGGTGCGGGTGGGCTTCCGCGCCGGGGTGGACGTGCACCTGCCCCCAAGCCCCTTGAGCCCTTACCGCTACCTGCGCTTCCTCCTTTTGGCCACGGGGGAGGAGGCGGCCCTAAAGGAGGTGGACGAAGCCCTGCTCCAAGAAAGGCGCCGCCTCACCCCCGAGATCCCCCTGGAGGAAAACCCCGCCAAGTTCCTGGCCTACACCCTCCTGGAGCGGCTTCCCCTCTTCTATAGCCCCTTCTTCCGCCCCCTGGAGGAAGCGGCGCAAAGCCTTTTCGCCCGCATCGGCAAAAGCCTCTCCCTCACCCCTCCCTTTAGCGCCCTGGAGTTCTTCCTCACCGGCCTCGAGGCCCGCCACGAGCAGGGGGACCCCTTGGCGGCGGTGCTCCTCGGGGGAGGGGAGGCGGCCGGGCTCGCCAAGGAGATCCTGGAAACCCGGGTGGACGCCATCGCCGAGGTGCCGCTCCCGGAAGGAAGCCGGCTGGCCCAGACCATGGCCCTTTGGTACCGCCTGGCCTGGACCGCCTACTATCTCGCCCTCCTCTACGGGGCCGACCCCTCGGATGGGGAGGTCCTGGAACGGCTTCGGGAGATCACCTGATGGAGGTGCCGCCCTTTCCTAAGCCCGAGGGCCTCGAGGCGGCCATGGCCTTGCAGCGGACGCTCGCCCAGCGGGTGATCCTCTCGGGAAGTCTAGAGGGGAAAAAGCGCCTTGCCGCCCTGGACGCCTCCCACAAACGGGGCAAGCCCCTGGTGGCCGTGGCCCTCCTCTACCACCTGGAAAAAGGCCCCCTCTTCGTGGCGAAGGGCCTGGTGCCGGAAGAGGCCCTTTTCCCCTACGTGCCGGGCTTCCTCTCCTTCCGGGAGGCCCCCGCCTATCTGGAAGCGCTAAAGGCCCTCCCCGAAGCCCCCGAGGTCCTCCTGGTGGACGGCCAGGGCATCGCCCACCCCCGGGGGCTGGGCATCGCCAGCCACCTCGGGGTCCACCTGGACCTCCCCAGCATCGGCGTGGCTAAGCGCCTCCTCTTTGGCCGCCTGGAAGGCCCCTTGCCCCAGGAGGCGGGAAGCGCCGTGCGCCTCCTTTCCCCCGAGGGCCGCCCCATCGGCTACGCCTACCGGAGCCGCACCGGGGTCAAGCCCCTCTACGTCTCTCCCGGCCACCGCGTGGGCCTGGAGGAAGCGCTCGCCTTCGTGAAGCGCCTGCCCACCCGCTTCCGCCTGCCCGAGCCCCTGCGCCTCGCCCACCTGGAGGCGGGCCGGGCCCTAGCCGCCTTAGACTAAGACCCCGTGGAAGCCGCAAAGCCCAACCCCGTCTACCGGGCCGCCTGGTACCTTGCCCGTTTCCTCCTGCACGCTCTCTTCGGCTACCGGGTGGAGGGCGCGGAAAACGTGCCCCAGGAAGGCCCGGTGATCCTGGCCGCCAACCACCTCTCCATCCTGGACCCCATCGCCATCGGGGCCGGGGTGCGGCGCCCCGTGAGCTTCCTGGCCCGGGCCGACGTCTTCCGGCTCCCCCTGCTCGCCTGGCTCCTCCCCCGGCTCTACGCCATCCCCGTGGAACGGGGGCAAAGCGACCTCTCCGCCATCAAAAGCGCCCTCCGCGCCCTGGAAAGGGGCATGGCCTTCGGCATCTTCCCCGAGGGCACCCGAAGCCGCACCGGCAAGCTCCAGCCCTTCAAGACCGGGGTGGCGGCCATCGCCCTGCGCACGGGAAGCCCCGTGGTGCCCGTGGCGGTCATCGGCACGGACAAGGCTTGGCCCGTGGGCCGCAAGCTCTTCCGCCTGCGCCGCCCCATCCGGGTGGTCTACGGCAAGCCCATCCTCGTTCCAAGGGCGGAGCGGATCTCCCGTCAGGAGCTTGAAAACCTCACCCGGGAAATAGAGGCCAGGGTACGGGAACTTCTCCCCCCCGAGTACCGCTAGAGCCAATGCTTCCGTTATCACATATTGCTATATATAGCGGTAGAAATAGGTCAGGCTATTGCACCCAAGCTTTGACGCGTGATATAGTCCCTGCGGAAGGGAAAAGAGGAAGGAGGTGAAGAATGGCAGCAAAGAAAACGGTGACCAAAGCGGATCTGGTGGACCAGGTGGCCTCCGCCACGGGCCTCAAGAAGAAGGACGTGAAGGCGGCGGTGGATGCCTTTTTGGCCAAGGTGGAAGAGGCCCTCTCCGCCGGCAACAAGGTGCAGCTCACCGGCTTCGGCACCTTTGAGGTGCGCAAGCGGAAGGCCCGCACCGGCGTGAAGCCCGGCACGAAGGAGAAGATCAAGATCCCCGCCACCCAGTACCCCGCCTTCAAGCCGGGGAAGGCCCTCAAGGAGAAGGTCAAGAAGTAGGTATTCCCTTCCCCCAGGGGGCAGAGGCCCCCTGGGTTTATCCTTTAGGCCCCGCCCAAGGCCCCACCCGGCTTGATCTTGGGCACCACCCTGGGGGCCTCCTTTTCCTCCGGTTCCCGGGGCTTCTCCTCCTCCAGGGGCAGGCCCTCCACCACCTTTTGGAACTCCTCCGCCGTCAAGGTTTCCCGTTCCAAAAGAGTTTCCGCCACCCGCTCCAAGACCTCGCGCTTCTCCGCCAAAAGCCGCTTCACCCGGGCGTACTGCTCCTCAATGAGGCGCCGCACCGCCTCGTCAATGCGCTTGGCGGTTTCCTCGGAGTACTGGCGCACGTCGTACCCCCCGAGGTAGGTGTCCTCCCGCACGGCGTAGGCCACAGGGCCGAACTCGGGGTGCATGCCCCATTCCGTGATCATGCGCCGAGCCAGCTCCGTGGCCTGACGGAAATCGTTCTCCGCCCCCGTGGTGACGTCCTCAAACACCAGCTCCTCCGCTGCCCGCCCCGCCAGGGCCACGGCGATCTGGTCCAGAAGCCGCTTCCTGGACCAGTGGAGCATGTCCTCGCGCCGGGGCATCATGAAGCCCAAAGCCCGCCCCCGGGGAACGATGGTCACCTTGTGCACCCCGTCGGCGTGCTCCAGGAAGTGGGCAGCCAAGGCGTGCCCCGCCTCGTGGTAGGCGGTGATCTGCCGGTCCCGGGGCGTGAGGACCAGGCTCTTCTTGGCCGGGCCCATCATCACCCGGTCCGCCGCCTCCTCCAGGTCCTTCATGGTGATCTTCTTCCGCCCCTCCCGGGCGGCGAGCAAGGCGGCCTCGTTTAAGAGGTTCTCCAGGTCCGCCCCCACGAAGCCGGGGGTGCGCTTGGCCAAAAGGGCCAGGTCCACGTCCTCCGCCAAGGGCTTGCCCCGGGCGTGGATGCGCAGGATCTGCTCCCTTCCCTTCACGTCCGGGGCGTCAATGGCCACCTGGCGGTCAAAGCGGCCCGGGCGCAACAGGGCGGGGTCTAGGACGTCGGGGCGGTTGGTGGCCGCCATGACGATGATGGTGGAGTCCTTCTCAAAGCCGTCCATCTCCACCAGGAGTTGGTTCAGGGTCTGCTCCCGCTCGTCGTTCCCGCCCCCGACCCCGGCTCCCCGCCTCCGGCCCACGGCGTCAATCTCGTCAATGAAGACGATGCAGGGGGCATGGCGCTTGGCGGTTTCAAAGAGGTCCCGCACCCGGGCCGCCCCCACCCCCACGAACATCTCCACGAAGTCGGACCCCGAGGCGGTGATGAAGGGCACCTTGGCCTCCCCCGCCACCGCCCGGGCGATGTGGGTCTTCCCCACCCCGGGAGGGCCCACCAGGAGCACCCCCTTGGGGATGCGGGCCCCCATCTCGTGGAAGCGGGCGGGGTTTTTCAAGAACTCCACGATCTCCTTGAGCTCTTCCTTGGCCTCCTCCGCCCCCGCCACGTCCTTGAACGTCACCTTGGGGGCCTCGGTGAGGACCTTAGCCCGGCTTTTGGTGAAGCTAAAGGCGGAGTCGGAAGGCCCGGCCCTCCCCGTGCGGGAAAAGTAGAAAAGCGCCCCGATGAGAAGGCCCACCAGCAGAAGGGGCCAGAGGAAGCCCAAGGGGCTTTGCCCCTGGGGAGGCTCCACCCGCACGCTCACCCCCCGCCGGGTCCAGGACTCAAGGGTGGCGTTGTCGGGGGGGCTGGCGGCGTAGGTGGTGAAGGAGGAGCCGTCCACCAAGGTGCCCTGGATGCGGGTGTCCCCGGCCCGCACCACCACCTCCTTGACCCGGCCCGCCTGCAGGTCCTCGAGGAAGGTGGTGTAGTTCACCGCTCCCCCGCCACTTCCCACCGTACCCGCCAGGCTAAAGGCCCAGGCCAAAAGGAGAAGGCCCAGAACGAAAACCAAGAAGTTCAACGGAAGCCGGGACATGTCTTCTCCTAGGGTACACGCAAGGCCGGGCTTCAGGGTAGCCCGCGGCACCATGATATTATCTTGCTCAAGTCTCTTGACTAATCCATATGGGGCCCTTTATGCTTAGGGTTGAGAGGTGAAGTATGGCTAAGGCAGTAGGCATTGACCTGGGCACCACCAACAGCGTGATCGCCGTGATGGAAGGCGGCAAGCCCGTGGTGCTGGAAAACGCGGAGGGGGAGCGGGTCACCCCCAGCGTGGTGGCCTTCCGGGACGGGGAGACCCTGGTGGGCCGCATGGCCAAGCGCCAGGCGGTTTTGAACCCGGAAGGGACGATCTTTGAGATCAAGCGCTTCATCGGCCGCCGCTGGGAGGAAGTGCAGGAGGAGGCCAAGCGGGTCCCCTACAAGGTGGTCCCGGGGCCCGACGGCGGCGTGCGGGTGGAGGTGAAGGGCAAGCTCTACACCCCCGAGGAGATCAGCGCCATGATCCTCCGCAAGCTGGTGGAGGACGCCTCCAAGAAGCTCGGGGAGAAGATCACCAAGGCGGTGATCACCGTGCCCGCCTACTTCAACAACGCCCAGCGGGAGGCCACGGCCAACGCCGGGCGCATCGCGGGCCTGGAGGTCTTGCGCATCATCAACGAGCCCACCGCCGCCGCTTTGGCCTACGGCCTGGACAAGAAGGGGAACGAAACCGTCTTGGTCTTTGACCTGGGGGGCGGCACCTTTGACGTCACCATCCTGGAGATCGGGGAAGGCGTCTTTGAGGTGAAGGCCACCTCCGGGGATACCCACCTGGGCGGCAGCGACATGGACCACGCCATCGTCAACTGGGTGGCGGAGGAGTTCAAGCGGGAGTACGGGGTGGACCTCCGGGCGGACCGCCAGGCCCTGCAGCGCCTCATTGAGGCGGCGGAGAAGGCCAAGATTGAGCTCTCCAGCATGACGGAGACCACCATCAGCCTCCCCTTCATCGCCCTGGACCCCGCCAGCAAAACCCCCTTGCACCTGGAGAAGAAGCTCACCCGGGCCAAGTTTGAGGAGCTCATTGAGCCCCTCCTGAAGCGCCTGCGGGGCCCGGTGGAGCAGGCCCTGAAGGACGCCGGCCTTTCCCCCAGCCAGATTGACGAGGTGATCCTGGTGGGTGGCGCCACCCGGGTGCCCGCGGTGCAGCGGGTGGTGAAGGAGCTTTTGGGCAAGGAGCCCAACCGCTCCGTGAACCCCGACGAGGTGGTGGCCATGGGGGCCGCCATCCAGGCCGGGGTCCTCATGGGCGAGGTGCGGGACGTGGTCCTCCTGGACGTCACCCCCCTCTCCCTGGGCGTGGAGACCAAGGGCGGGGTGATGACCGTCCTCATCCCCCGGAACACCACCATCCCCACCCGCAAGTGCGAGATCTTCACCACCGCCGAGCACAACCAAACGGCGGTGGAGATCCACGTCCTCCAGGGCGAGCGCCCCATGGCCGCCGACAACAAGAGCCTGGGCCGCTTCCGCCTCGAGGGCATCCCCCCCATGCCCGCTGGGGTGCCTCAGATTGAGGTCTGCTTTGACATAGACGCCAACGGCATCCTCCACGTGACCGCCCGGGAGAAGTCCACGGGCAAGGAGGCCTCCATCACCATCCAGAACACCACCACCCTCTCCGAGGAGGAGATCCAAAGGATGATTGAGGAGGCGAAGCGCCACGCCGAGGAGGACCGGCGCCGCAAGGAGCACGCCGAGCTCAAGAACACCCTGGACTCCGCCCGCATCCAAGCGGAAAGAGTCCTCTCAGAGAAGCAAGGCACCCCCGAGGCCAAGGCCCGCCTCGAGGCCGCCATCCAAAAGGCCAAGGAGCTGGTGGAACGGGATGCCCCAGACCCCGAGCTCAAGGCGGCCACGGAGGAGCTCTTGCGGGCGGTGGAGGCCTACGAGAAGGGGGCCACGGCGAGCGGCAAGGGGCCCGACGACGTGATTGACGCCGAGTACAAGCCGGCCGACTAAGACCAAGCCGTAAGGGGCCCCGCCCCTGGGGGCGGGGCCCGGCACCCCAGGAGGCAGGATGGAGAAGGAACGGAACGAGAACACCTTGGAGCGCGACCTCCAGGCGGTGGAGAAGGAGGCCTTGGCCCTGGAGGAGAAGCTCCAAGCCGCCGAGGAGGAGCTCAAGCGCTTCAAAGACCAGTACCTGCGCCTCCTCGCCGACTTTGACAACTACCGCAAGCGCATGGAGGAGGAGCTCAGGCTTCGGGAGCGGGAGGGGGTTTTAAAGGCGGTGCGGGCCCTGCTCCCGGTGCTGGACGACCTGGAGCGGGCCTTGGAGTTCGCCGAGGCCAGGCCGGAAAGCATCCTCCAAGGGGTCAAGGCGGTGCGGGAAGGCTTCTTCCGCATCCTGGCCGGGCTTGGGGTGGAGGAGGTGCCGGGGGAAGGCCAGGCCTTTGACCCCCGCTACCACGAGGCCATCGGCCTCCTGCCCGGGGAGCCCGGCAAGGTGGCCCGGGTCTTCCAGCGGGGCTTCCGGCTGGGAGAGGCCCTGGTGCGCCCGGCCCGGGTGGCGGTGGGCGAGGAGAAGAGCCCTGAGGAAGAGGGCGTGGAGTAGACCATGAAGGACTACTACGCCATCCTGGGCGTCCCCAAAAACGCCACGCAGGAGGAGATCAAAAGGGCCTACAAGCGCCTGGCCCGCCAGTACCACCCCGACGTCAACAAAAGCCCCGAGGCGGAGGAGAGGTTCAAGGAGATCAACGAGGCCTACGCCGTCCTCTCCGACCCGGAAAAGCGCAAGCTCTACGACACCTACGGCACCGCCACGCCCCCGCCCCCCCCGCCTCCCGGCGGCTACGACTTCTCCGGCTTTGACGTGGAGGACTTCTCCGATTTCTTCCAAGAGCTCTTCGGCGGCGGGCTCTTCGGCCGCCGGGGCCGCAGGCGAGGCCGGGACGTGCGGGCCGAGCTTCCCCTCACCCTGGAGGAGGCCTTCCACGGCGGGGAAAGGGTCTTGGAGGTGGGGGGCCGCCGGGTTTCCGTGCGCATCCCCCCCGGGGTGCAGGAGGGGAGCGTGATCCGGGTGCCCGGCATGGGCGGGCCTGGAGAGCCCCCGGGGGACCTCCTCCTCCAGGTGCGCCTCCTCCCCCACCCCACCTTCCGCCTGGAGGGGAACGACCTCTACGCCACCTTGGACGTCCCCGCCCCCATCGCCGTGGTGGGGGGCAAGGTGCGGGCAAGGACCCTGGAAGGCCCGGTGGAGGTCACCATCCCCCCAAGGACCCAGGCAGGCCGGAAGCTAAGGCTAAGGGGCAAGGGCTTCCCGGGGCCCTCGGGCAGGGGGGATTTGTACCTGGAGGTGCGCCTCACCATCCCCGAGCGCTTAAGCCCCGAGGAGGAAGCCCTTTGGAAGAAGCTAGCGGAGGCCTACTATGCTCGTGCGTAGCGAGTGGCTTTCCCTGGAGGCCCTGGCGGAGTACGGCCTTTCCGCAAGCGCCGTGCGTGCCTACGTGGAGATCGGCTTCGTGGAGCCCCTGGAGGTGGCGGGCACCTGGTACTTCCGGCGGGAGGACCTCCGCCGCATGGCCAAGGCGGAGCGCATCCGCAAGGACCTCGGGGCCAACCTCATCGGGGCCGCCTTGGTGGTGGAGATCCTAGAGGGGCGCTAGGCTCCCCGGGACATCCTTACCCTCCTTTTCTGCTAGACTTCAGACAAGGCGTTCCTTCCCCTCCCCTTCCCTGACGCTGGCCCATTCCGGTTTTGGCTTTTACTTCTCAACTTACTTGACAATGCATATGTCAAGTGATATGCTTAGGGTAGCAGGAGGCAAGGGGTATGAACCTGGAACGCTGGACGCAAGCCGCCCGCGAAGCCCTGGCCCAGGCGCAGGTCCTGGCACGGGAGATGAAGCACCAGGCCATTGACCTGCCCCACCTCTGGGTGGTCCTGCTCAAGGACCCCAAGGGCCTCCCCTGGCGCCTTCTGGAGAAAGCGGGGGCCGACCCCAAAGCCCTTAAAGAACTCCAGGAAAAGGAGCTCGCCCGGCTGCCCAAGGTGGAGGGGGCGGAAGGGGGGCAGTACCTCACGAGCCGCCTCTCCGGGGCCTTTAACCGGGCCGAGGCCCTGATGGAGGAGCTCAAGGACCGCTTCGTGGCCCTGGACACCCTGGTCCTGGCCTTGAGCGAGGCCACCCCCGGGCTTCCGGGCTTAGAACCCCTGAAGAAAGCCCTGCAAGAGCTAAGAGGAGGGAAAACCGTGCAGACGGAACACGCGGAAAGCACCTACAACGCCTTGGAGCAGTACGGCATTGACCTGACCCAGATGGCCGCCGAGGGGAAGCTGGACCCCGTGATCGGCCGGGACGAGGAGATCCGCCGGGTGGTCCAGATCCTCCTCCGGCGCACCAAGAACAACCCCGTGCTCATCGGCGAGCCCGGGGTGGGGAAGACCGCCATCGTGGAGGGCTTGGCCCAGCGCATCGTGAAGGGCGATGTGCCGGAGGGCCTCAAGGGCAAGCGCATCATCTCCTTGCAGATGGGCTCCCTCCTGGCCGGGGCCAAGTACCGGGGCGAGTTTGAGGAGCGCCTGAAGGCGGTGATCCAGGAGGTGGTGCAGTCCCAAGGGGAGATCATCCTCTTTATTGACGAGCTCCACACCGTGGTGGGGGCGGGCAAGGCGGAAGGTGCCGTGGACGCCGGGAACATGCTTAAGCCCGCCCTGGCCCGGGGGGAGCTCAGGCTCATCGGGGCCACCACCTTGGACGAGTACCGGGAGATTGAAAAGGACCCCGCCCTGGAGCGCCGCTTCCAGCCCGTCTACGTGGACGAGCCCAGTGTGGAGGACACCATCTCCATCCTCCGGGGCATCAAGGAGAAGTACGAGGTCCACCACGGGGTGCGCATCTCCGACCCCGCCATCGTGGCGGCGGCGGTCCTCTCCCACCGCTACATCCCGGAAAGGCGCCTCCCCGACAAGGCCATTGACCTCATTGACGAGGCGGCGGCGAGGCTCCGCATGGCCTTGGAAAGCGCCCCGGAGGAGATTGACGCCCTGGAGCGGAAAAAGCTCCAGCTGGAGATAGAACGGGAGGCCCTCAAGAAGGAAAAGGACCCGGACTCCCAAGAGCGGCTTAAGGCCATTGAGGCGGAGATCGCCGAGCTTACCAAGGAGATAGAGAAGCTCCGGGCGGAGTGGGAGGCGGAGCGGGAAATCCTGAAGAAGCTCCGCGAGGCACAGCAGCGCCTGGACGAGGTGCGGCGGCAGATTGAGCTGGCCGAGCGGCAGTACGACCTGAACCGGGCGGCGGAGTTGCGCTACGGGGAGCTGCCCCGCCTCGAGGCCGAGGTGGAGGCGCTTTCCGAGAAACTTCGGGGAGCGAAGTTCGTACGCCTGGAGGTCACCGAGGAGGACATCGCCGAGATCGTCTCCCGCTGGACCGGAATCCCCGTCTCCCGCCTTTTGGAAGGGGAGCGGGAAAAGCTTTTGCGCCTGGAGGAGGAGCTCCACAAGCGGGTGGTGGGCCAGGACGAAGCCATCCGGGCCGTGGCCGACGCCATCCGCCGCGCCCGGGCCGGGCTCAAGGACCCCAACCGCCCCATTGGGAGCTTCCTCTTCCTAGGGCCCACCGGGGTGGGCAAGACGGAATTGGCCAAGACCCTGGCCGCCACCCTCTTTGACACCGAGGAGGCCATGGTGCGCATAGACATGACCGAGTACATGGAAAAGCACGCCGTCTCCCGCCTCATCGGGGCCCCGCCCGGCTACGTGGGCTACGAGGAGGGGGGCCAGCTCACCGAGGCGGTGCGGCGCCGCCCCTACACCGTCATCCTCTTTGACGAGATTGAAAAGGCCCACCCCGACGTCTTCAACATCCTCCTGCAGATCCTGGACGACGGCCGCCTCACGGACAGCCACGGGCGCACCGTGGACTTCCGCAACACGGTCATCATCCTCACCTCCAACCTGGGCAGCCCCCTGATCCTGGAGGGAATCCAGAAAGGCCTGCCCTACGAACGGATCCGGGAGGAGGTCTTCGCCGTCCTGCAGAAGCACTTCCGCCCCGAGTTCCTGAACCGCTTGGACGAGATCGTGGTCTTCCGGCCCCTCTCCCGGGAGCAGATTCGCCAGATCGTGGAGATCCAGCTCGGGAACCTCCGGGCCCGGCTTGCGGAAAAGCGCATCAGCCTGGAGCTCACCGAGGCCGCCAAGGACTTCCTGGCGGAAAGGGGCTATGACCCCGTCTTCGGGGCCAGGCCCTTGAAGCGCGTGATCCAGCGGGAGCTGGAGACCCCCTTGGCCAAGAAGATCCTGGCCGGGGAGGTGAAGGAAGGGGACCGGGTGGTGGCGGACGCCACGCCCCAGGGCCTGGTGTTCCAAACCGCCCTCCGGGTGGAGGCCTAAAGGGGGTGGGGCATGGAGGTGCTGGAGGTGCTCAGGCGGGCCTACCAAGACGAGCTCCTGGACGCCCTGCGGGCGGAGCGGGCGGCGGAAGGGGTGCCTTACCCCCACGTCCGGGCCCTCCTCCAGGAGGTGGCTGCCCGGGAGCGGGCCCACGCCGAGGCCATCGCCGAGGCCCTAAGGAAGCGGGGGGCTTCCCTGCCCCCCGCCCCCAAGGCCGGGGAGGAAGGTTGGGAAGCCATGCTCCGCCTCCTCTCCGAAGAGGGGTTTGACCGGGCCTACTACCTGGAAAGCACCTTTCCCGACCCCGAGCTGGAAGCCCTCTTCACCCGGCTCGGCCAGGAGGAAAGGCTGAACCAGGAGGCGGTGCGGAAAGCGGTGGCGCTTATTGGAGGTAATCTATGATCGGCAAGGAAGAGATCAAGCGGCTACGGGAAACTATCGGCAAGACGGAAGGTCCTGTTCTCTCCTTGTACCTGGACGTGAACCCGGCCAAGCCGGAAAACGCCTCCCGGGCCTACGCCCTAAGGGCCAAGGACGCCATGAAGGCCCTGAAGGTGCCGGAGGCCCTGGCGGAAAAGGTCTTGGAGGTCCTGAAGAACCAGGTGCTGGAGGCCAAGACGGCGGTCTTCTTCGCCGGGGACGACGTCTTTGAGGTCCTCCTCCTCCAGGTGGAGCTTCCCTTGGTGAGCGGGGTGAAAACCCAGTTCCTGGACGAAAAGACAAACCGCCTCCTCACCGACGGGGCCTTGGCCCACTACGGCGCCCCCTTCCTCCTCCCCCTGGTCTACGCCCTGGACGAATACGAGCGCTACGGCGTGGTCTACGTGGACCAGGAGCGCTGGCGGGTCTTTGAGGTCTTCCTGGGGGAGATCGGGGAGGTCCATGACGCCTTCCTGGCCCTGGACACCGAGGCTTGGCGCCGCCTCAGCTTGGACGCCCCGGGCCGCCGCTTCAACCTGGCGGGCATCTCCCGGGGCGGGGCGGGACAGGACCTTTTCGCCAAGCGCCTCGAGGCCTGGGAAGAGCGCTTCTATAAGGCACTCGCCCACGAGCTGGAGAAGCTCGCCGAGGCCCGGGGCTTCACCCGCCTCGTCCTCATGGGCCCCGAGGAGCACACCAAGCTCTTTCTGGGCCACCTGCCCAAGCGCCTGAGGGAGCGGGTGGTGGCGGAGCTTCCCTCCCTGCCCCACCCCGGGGCGAGCCCCGGCGAGGTGCTGAAGCGCCTGGAGCCGGTCCTGGAAGAGGTGGAGCGCCAGGAGGAGGTCAGGCTCCTGGAGCGGCTGGAGGAGGCCTACCCCAGGGTCGCCTTCGGTCCCGAGGTCCTCGCCCGGGTCCAGGAGGGCCGGGTGGAGGTCTGGGTCCTGCCCTGGCACCTGGAGCAGGAGGTCTACCTCTGCCAGGACTTCGCCTTCGCCGACGAGGCCCAGGCCTTGGCCTACTGCGAAAGCCCCGAGAAGAAACCCCTCGCCGCGGTGCTCGCGCCCTTGGCCGTGGGCTACGCCACCAAGCTGGAGTTCGTACGCGGCGAGGCCGAAAAGAGGCTTCTTGAGCGTGGCGGGATGGCCGCGCTCTTGAGGTGGTGAAGGAGGTGATGGAAGGTGTTGCGGTTTGATCCTTTCAGGGAACTGGAGGAGCTTCAGGAAAGGCTGGCGCGGGCCTTTGCGCCCCAAGGGCAGGGGCCTAGGGTCTACGCCCCGCCGGTGGACGTGTGGGAGGACGAGGAGGGCCTCCACCTCCTGGTCTACCTGCCGGGGGTGGAGCCCGAGAAGGTGGAGGTGGTGGCCGAGGAAGGGGTGCTCTCCGTGAAGGCGGAGCGGCCTCTGGAGAAGCAAGAAGGGGTGGCCTACCACCGCCTGGAAGGCCCCTACGGCACCTTCGCCCGGAGCTTCAACGTGCCCAGCACCTACGACCTTTCCCGGGTGCAGGCCCGGTTCCGCCACGGGGTCTTGCACCTTCTGGTGCCCAAGGCGGAGGCCACCCGGCCCAAGAAGATCCAGGTCCAGGTGGAGTGAGGAGGTGAAGTATGCGGCGCACGGTGCGGTACATCCTCGCCACCTCTAACCCCATGGGCGACCTCGAGGCCTTGGAGAAGTTCGTCAAGGTGGCCCCGGACACGGGGGCGGACGCCATCGCCGTCATCGGTAACCTCATGCCCAAGACGGCGAAAAGCCGGGACTACGCCGCCTTCTTCCGCATCCTTTCCGAGGCCCACCTGCCCACCGCCTACATCCCTGGCCCTGAGGACGCCCCCATCTGGGAATACTTGCGGGAGGCGGCGAACGTGGAGCTCGTTCACCCCCAGATGCGCAACGTCCACGAAACCTTCACTTTCTGGCGGGGGCCCTACCTGGTGGCGGGCGTGGGCGGGGAGATCACCGACGAGGGCGAGCCCGAGGAGCACGAGGCGCTTCGCTACCCCGCCTGGGTCGCCGAGTACCACCTCAAGGCCCTTTGGGAGCTCAAGGACTACCCTAAGATTTTCCTCTTCCACACCATGCCCTACCACAAGGGCCTGAACGAGCGGGGCTCCCACGAGGTGGCCCACCTCGTCAAGACCCACAACCCCCTTCTCGTCCTCGTGGCCGGTAAGGGCCAGAAGCACGAGATCCTCGGGGCGAGCTGGGTGGTGGTGCCCGGCGACCTCTCGGAGGGCGAGTACAGCCTCCTGGACCTGAAGGCGAGGAAGCTGGAAACCGGGAACGTTCGCTAGGGGAAGCCCCGCCCCGGGCTTCCCTGGGGCGGGGCCTTTGTAAGGCTTTTGGGTAATAATGAAAAGGCAAGCCCAGCTTGCGGGAGGTGAGCATGGACAAGGAAACCCTCATCCAAGGCCTTAACCAGGACCTGGCCCACGAGTACCAGGCCATCATCCAGTACGTGACCTACGCCGCCACGGTCTCGGGCATCCACCGGGGCGAGCTCAAGGAGTTCTTCCTGGCGGAGATCCAGGACGAGCTCCGCCACGCCCAGTTCCTGGCGGACAAGATCGCCGCCCTGGGCGGGAAGCCCACCACGCAGCCCGCCCCCGTGCCCGAGGCCGCCACGCCCCGGGCCATGCTGGAAGCGGTGCTCCAGGCGGAGAAGGAGACCATCGCCCGCTACGTGGAAAGGATGAAGCAGGCCGAGGCCTTCGGGGACTACGGCCTCGCCAACGACCTCCAGGAGATCATCTCCGAGGAAACGCGGCACAAGGAAGAAACGGAGAAACTTTTGAAGGGAACCTGGCAGGAATAAGGAGGCAGGCCATGCGCTTCCCGGAGCTTGCCCGTCGTTTCCTGGAACTGGAGCCCAAGCTGGCCGAGGGCCCGGAGAAGGAAGCCCTTTCCCTCCTCCACGCCATGCTCCAGGAGCTCTGGCGGGAAGTGGGGGCAAGGCCCGGTGAGCGGGAGGGCCTCGAGGGGCTCCGCAACCTCTACAAGAGGGCCCCCAAGATGGAGGCCCCCCGCGTGGCCCCGGGCCTCAGCGTGGGGGAAAGGGCCCCGGACTTTGCCCTGCCGGATGCCCAGGGCAACCCCGTGCGCCTCTCCGATTTCCGGGGCCGGCCCGTGGTCCTGGTCTTCTACCCCCTGGACTGGAGCCCGGGGTGCAGCCAGCAGCTGGACCTTTACCAGGCCGAGCTTCCGGAGTTTGAGCGCCGGAACGCCGTCCTCCTGGGGATCTCCGTGGACTCCATCTACTGCCACGGGGCCTTCGCCTTCGCCCGGGGGCTCACCTTCCCCCTCCTCGCCGATTTCCACCCCAAGGGAGAGGTGGCCCGGCGCTACCGGGTGTGGCGGGAGGAGGACGGCTTTAGCGAGCGGGCCCTCTTCGTGGTGGACCCCGAGGGGATTATCCGCTACGCCCATGTTTCCCCCTATCTCCACCACATCCCCCCCATTGAAGAGCTCTTCCAAGCCCTGGACGCCCTAAGAAGGGGGTAGACCATGGAGCCCGTGGTCCTCTACGGCACTTCCTGGTGTGCCCAGACCCAGCTTTTGAGGCGCCTGCTGGATCGGCTGGGCGTGCCCTACCGGTACGTGGACCTGGAGACCCACCCCGAGGTCCACCCCACCCTCCGCTTCCTCACCGGGGGAAGGCTTTCCCACCCCGTGGTCTACGTGGGCGGGGAAGTTCTGGTAGAGCCCACGCCCGCCGAGCTGGAACGGGCCCTTTGGCGGAGGGGATACCTGTGGTGGTGACCTGCCCCAAGTGCGGGGCCAAGAACCGCCTGGGCACCCCTCCGCCCGGGCAGGTGCCGGTGTGCGGGGCCTGCAAGGCCCCCCTGCCCTGGGTGGTGGAGGCGGACGAAAGGGGGTTCGCCCAAGAGGTGGCGGGGGCGCCTCTGGTGCTGGTGGACTTCTGGGCCCCCTGGTGCGGTCCCTGCCGCATGGTGGCCCCGGTCCTCGAGGCCCTGGCCCAGGAGTACGCGGGCAGGCTCAAGGTGGTGAAGGTGAACACCGACCAAAACCCCTCTCTGGCGGCCCAATACGGGGTGAGGAGCATCCCCACCCTGGTCCTTTTCCAGCGGGGAAACCCCGTGGCCACCTGGGTGGGAGCGAGCCCCAAGCGGGTCCTGGAGGAGCGCCTGAGGCCCTATCTGGCCTGAAGGAGGTGGAGGATGCTGGAAAAGCTTTGGCCCTTTGGCAGGAACCGGGTGCGCAAGGCCTTTGAAGAAGCCTTGGAAAAGGCCTTCCAAGAGGTGGAAACCCTGGAGCCCCTCTCGGAGCTCTCCGAGCAGGAGGACCACTACCTCCTTAGAGTGGAGGTGCCGGGCCTCGGCCCTGAGAACCTGGAGGTGCGCCTGGAGGGGGACCAGCTGGTGATTGAGGGGGAAAAGCGGGAGGAAAAGCGCACCAAGCACTTGGCGGAAATCGTCTACGGCAAGATCTACCGCGCCTACCTCCTGCCCAAGGATGCCAAGAAGGAGGGCATCACGGCCCACCTGAGCAAGGGGGTTTTGGAGGTGAGGATCCCGCGGGAGAAGCGCCCCGCCGAGCCCCCGGTGAGGATCCCCGTGCAGGAAGCTTAGGGGTTGCTCCGCCGTCAGGCGGAGCCTTCTTTTATCAATCAACTTGACATCATGGTGCGCAATCTACTACCCTTGTACGTGGAGGGATGGCCATGTTGATGAAGGTAGCGGAGTTTGAAAAGCTCTTCCGCCTGGCGGCGGGGCTGGACGTGGACAAAAACGACCTCAAGCGGCTTTCCGACTTCCTCCGGAACAAGCTTTATGACCTTCTGGTGGCGGCGGAGCGGAACGCCAAGTACAACGGCCGGGACATCATCTTTGAGCCCGACCTGCCCATCACCAAGGGTCTCCAGGAAACCCTGAAGGCCTTCCGCCAGATGGACACCACCTTGGAACTTAAGCCCGTGCTGGACGCCTTGGCCGCTTTGCCGCCCCTGGACCTGGAGGTCTCGGAGGACGTGCGCCAGCTCCTCCCTGAGCTGGCCGGGGCCTTGGTGGTGGCCTACGCCCGCACCCTGAAGGAGCTGGACCCCGCTCTCAAGAACCCGCAAACCCCCCACCACGAGCGGGCGGAGCGGGTCTTTAACCTCCTCCTCTAGTCATGCAGGAGGCCCTCCTCGCCCTTTACCGGGGGGCCACCCGCCTGGTCTTCAACCTGGTGGTGGTGGCCCTCCTGGTGGGGCTTTTCGTGGGGGTGGGGCGCACCTTTTTGGAGCTCGGCCTCACCCTCAGCGAGCCCACGGTGCGCCTGGGCCTTAAAGAGCTCGTCACCAACGCATTGAGCTTGATCATCGTTCTGGAGCTCGTCCGGGTCTTCGTGGAATACTTTGAGTTTGAGCGGGTGCGCCTCGAGGTCCTCCTGGAAATCGGCGTGGCCCTGGCCCTGCGGGAGCTTCTCCTCCTCCTCTTCGCCGAGAAGCTCTCGGGCCTGGACCTTTTCCTCTGGACCCTGGGGATCCTGAGCCTGGTGGCGGGGCGCACCCTGGCGGTGCAGTTTTCCCCGAGGAGGACGCGATGAAGGTGGAAGAGGTGGTGCTCCCTGGCGTGGGGCGCAAGTTCACCATCACCGTACAAAGCGGGGACCGGCTCGTGATCGTGGTCCACCACTCGGGCAAGCGGGAACTCCAGTACTTTGAGGCGGGGGAGGAGGACGAGCCCTCCGCCACCTTGGACCTCACCGACGAGGAGGCCCGGGAACTGGGTGCCATCCTGGCCGGGGTCCTCTTCCACCCCGAGGCGGTGGGGGACACGCAGAGCAAGCTGGGAGCCAAGGTGATTGAGTGGATCAAGGTCCTCCCCGGCTCCAAGCTGGCGGGCCGGAAGGTGGGGGAGATCCCCTTGCCCCCCGGGGCCCACCTCCTGGCGGTGGATCGGCCCGGAGCCCCCCTAATCCCCAACCCGGGCCCCGAGGTCGTCTTGGAGGTGGGGGACACCCTGGTGGTGGCGGGAAGCCGGGAGGCGGTGGAAGCCTTGAAGAGGAGCCTCTGATGCACCCCTCGGTGGAAGCCTTCGCCCTGGCCGCCGGGATTTTGGCCCTGGGGGCCGCCCTGGTCCACCGCTTCGGCTTCCCTCCCCTTCCCGTCTACCTCCTCACCGGGCTTTTGGCGGGGGAAAGGCTTCCCGTGGAGGAGCTGGAGCCCCTGCCCTCCTTGGGGCTTTTGCTCCTTCTCTTTTCCGTGGGGCTGGAGTTCGGTCCCGACCGGCTTAGGGAGCTTTCCGGCAAGGCCACCCGGGCCGGGCTTTACGACGCCTTGGCCCTGCCCTTGGGGTTTCTCCTTGGGCTTCTCGCCGGGCTTGACCTAAAGGGCGCCGCCCTCTTGGCGGGGGTGCTTTACGTGAGCTCCAGCGCCGTCATCGTCAAGCTCATCATTGACCTGCGCCGGGCGGCCAACCCGGAAAGCGAGGTGGTCTTGGGCGTCTTGGTCTTGGAGGACCTGGTGGTGGCCCTCCTCCTCGCCCTTCTGGGCGGGCACGGGGCGGGGGGCTTCCTGGGCGGGGTGGTCATGGCCGCCTTCTACCTCCTCTTCGCCCGCTACCTGGGCCCAAGGCTCGTGCGCTTCATGGAAGGGCTTTCCGACGAGCTCGTTCTTCTCCTGGGCGCCGCCTTCACTACAGGCACCGCCCTCCTCTTCCACGCCGTGGGGGCTTCCGAGGGCGTGGGGGCCTTCCTGTCCGGGGTTATCGCCGCGGGGCTTGGCCTCCGGGAGCGGCTAGAGCACCTCTTCGGCCCGGTGCGGGACCTGGGGGTGGCCCTCTTTTTCCTGGTGGTGGGAGCCCAGGCCCTCAAGCTCCTAAAGGGCCTCACCCCCTTGGCGGTGGGGCTCGTGGCCTCAGGGCTTTTCCTCAAGCTACCCCTCAACCACCTGGGCGGGGCGCGGGCGGGGCTTGGGAAGAAGAGGCGGCTTTATAGCGCCCTCTACCTGGTGCCCCGGGGCGAGTTCAACCTGGTCCTGGGAAACCTGGCCTTAGCCCAAGGCTACCCCTTGGTGGCCCAGGTGGCGGTGCTTTTGGTGCTCCTTTCCATCCCCTTGGGGGCCCTCCTCATCCGCTACGCCCCCGAGATCGGGGAGCGCCTTTACCCCAAAGCGCCCAAGTCCAAGCGGGTGGCGCCTTCGAGGCTGGGATAAGACCTGTGCCGCAAAGGGGCATTTTGATAAACTCTTCCTTGGAGGTCAGCTTATGGATATCTTTTTCCAACTTTTCTGGCTCTTCTTCATCCTCTCCGCCCTCTCCCCTTACTTCCAACAGCAGATGCTCTTAGGAGCCAGGGCCCGCAAGATCGCCGAGCTGGAAAGGAAACGGGGAAGCCGGGTCATCACCCTCATCCACCGCCAGGAGGCGGTGAGCTTCCTCGGCATCCCCATCAGCCGCTTCATCAACATTGACGATTCTGAGCAGGTCCTAAGGGCCATCCGCCTCACGGACAAAAACGTGCCCATTGACCTCATCCTCCACACCCCAGGCGGCCTGGTCCTGGCGGCGGAGCAGATCGCCGAGGCCCTTCTGCGCCACCCGGCCAGGGTGACCGTCTTCGTCCCCCACTACGCCATGTCCGGGGGCACCCTCATCGCCCTGGCCGCGGACGAGATCGTCATGGACGAAAACGCCGTCTTGGGCCCGGTGGACCCCCAGCTCGGCCAGTACCCGGCGGCGAGCATCCTGAAGGTCCTGGAGAAGAAGCCCCTTTCCGAGATAGACGACCAGACCCTGATCCTGGCGGACGTGGCGGAAAAGGCCCTCAAACAGGTGAAGGCCACGGTGAAAAACCTCCTCCTCAAGCGCATGCCCGAGGAGAAGGCGGAGGAGGTGGCCACGATCCTCTCCCAGGGAACCTGGACCCACGACTACCCCATTGACGTGGCCCAGGCCCGGGCCCTGGGGCTCAACGTGTCCACGGAAATGCCCCTGGAGGTCTACGAGCTCATGGACCTCTACCCCCAACCCCAAGGCGGCAAGCCCAGCGTGCAGTACGTACCCCTTCCCTACCGCCAGGAGCCCAAAGCCGGGAGGCCTTAGGCTTGTTCCCCCTCTACGACCTAAACCAACCGCGCCGGCCCGCCCTCATGGTCAAGGGCTTGGTCCTCGCCAACGCCCTGGTCTTCTTATGGCAACTTTCCGTGGGTCTGGAGCAAAGCGCCTACGCCCTGGGCTTTATCCCCAGCCTCTTCTTCGCCGATCCCGTGGGGGAAAGCTACCGCCTTTTCACCAGCATGTTCCTCCACGGGAGCCTTTTTCATATCCTGTCCAACATGTGGTTTCTCTGGGTTTTCGGGGACAACGTGGAAGACCGCATGGGGCACGGGCGTTTTCTCCTGTTTTACCTGCTGGGCGGGGTAGCCGCCGCCTTGGCCCAAGGGGTCCTCACCCCCTTTTCCCCCGTGCCCATGATCGGGGCGAGCGGGGCGGTTTCCGCCGTGCTTGGGGCCTACTACGTCCTCTTCCCCCGGGCGTACGTGGTGTCCGTGGTCTTCTTCCTCTTTCCCTTCTTCGTCACCTTCCCCGCCGGGTTTTACCTGGGGTACTGGGCCTTCCTCCAGCTCCTCCAGGGGCTTTTGGGCCTCCCGGGCGTGGCGTGGTGGGCCCATTTGGGAGGCTTCGTCTACGGCATCCTCCTGGCGCCCCGCTTGGCCCGAAGGTGGCGGCGCTGGTAAACTCGGACCCATGAAGGTAGCCGAGCTCATGACCCCAAGCCCGGATACCATTGGGCCCGAGGCCACCCTCGAGGAGGCCGCCCGGCGCATCCTAGAAAAGCGCTACGGGAGCCTACCGGTGGTGGACCGGGAGGGACACCTCCTGGGGCTTCTCCAGGTGGAGGAACTCCTACCCCGGCCCGAAAACATCCCCTTCTCCGACGTGGAGGCGTTGCAGCTCTTTGGGGAGTGGGTGGACGAAGGCTTCCTGGAAGAGATCTACCGCCGCTACCAAAAAACCCCGGTAAAGGCGGTCATGCGCACGGACATCCCCCGGGTTCACCCAGAGGACCCCGCCGGCAAGGCCCTAGAGGTCCTCCTCTCCACCGAGGTACGCCACCTCCCCGTGGTGGACCGGGAGAACAAGGTGGTGGGCATCCTCACCCGGAGCGACTTCCTCAAGCTTTTCCTCAGGAGGGGCTGATGCACGGGGCAGGGCATCCTCACCCGGAGCGACTTCCTCAAGCTTTTCCTCAGGAGGGGCTGATGCACGGGGCAGGGCACCTTCTGGAAGTCTTCTACCTCCTCCTGGCCGCCCAGGTCATGGCCTTCCTCTTTCGGCGGCTCAACCAGCCCGTGGTCATCGGGGAGGTGCTGGCGGGCGTATTGGTGGGCCCCTCCCTCTTGGGCCTGGTGCACGAGGGGGAGATCCTGGAGTTCTTGGCCGAGCTTGGGGCCATCTTCCTCCTCTTCATGGTGGGCCTGGAAACCCGGCTACGGGATATCCTCGCCGTGGGCAAGGAAGCCTTCCTGGTGGCCGTCTTGGGCGTGGCCTTTCCCTTTGTGGGGGGCTACCTTTTCGGGCTCCAAATCGGCTTCGCCACCCTCCCCTCCCTCTTCCTGGGCACCGCCTTGGTGGCCACCAGCGTGGGCATCACCGCCCGGGTCCTCCAGGAGCTCGGGGTCCTTTCCCGCCCCTACGCCCGCATCATCCTGGGGGCGGCGGTGATTGACGACGTGCTGGGCCTCATCGTCCTGGCGGTGGTGAACGGGGTGGCCCGGACCGGGCAGGTGGAGACAGGGGCTATCCTGGAACTCATCCTCCTCTCCATCCTCTTCGTGGGGGCAGCCGTCCTCCTCTCCACCCTCTTCGTCCGGCTTCCCCTGGAGCGCCTGCCGGTGGGAAGCCCCCTGGGCTTCGCCCTGGCCCTCGGGGTAGGCATGGCTGCCCTGGCCGCCACCATTGGCCTGGCCCCCATCGTGGGGGCCTTCCTGGGGGGGATGCTCCTTTCCGAGCTTCGGGAGAAGTACCGCCTGGAGGAGCCCATCTTCGCCGTGGAAAGCTTCCTCGCCCCCATCTTCTTCGCCATGGTGGGGGTGCGGTTGGAGCTTTCCGCCCTCTTTTCCCCCGCCGTTTTGGTGGCGGGAAGCGTGGTCACGGTCATCGCCATCCTGGGCAAGGTCCTGGGGGGGTTCCTGGGAGCCCTCACCCAGGGGGTGCGGAGCGCCCTCACCGTGGGGGTAGGCATGGCCCCCCGGGGGGAGGTGGGCCTCATCGTGGCCGCCTTGGGCTTGGCGGCGGGGGCGGTGAACGAGGAGGAGTACGCCATCGTCCTCTTCATGGTGGTCTTCACCACCCTCTTCGCCCCCTTCGCCCTGAAGCCCCTGATCGCTTGGACCGAGCGGGGGCTTCGCCAGGCTAAGGAATAGCCTGGTAGGCGGCATAGGCGGAAAGGACCTTGCTCACGTACTCCCGGGGCTCGTCCCGTTCCTGGAAGCGGAGGAAAGCCCAAAGGCTTCCCTCCCGGGCGATGCCCCGGGAGGTGTAGCCGATACCCCCGTTGTAGGCGGTGACGGCGCAGGCGAGCCGCTCCACCCCCTCTAGCCCCAAGGCCTGGCAACGTTCCATAAGCCAGCGCAGGTAGCGGGCGGCGTAGCGGATGGCGCTTTCCGGGTCAAAGGGGTCGGCGGGGGGTTCCCCAAGCATCCGGGCCACGTCGGCCCAGGTGCTCCTTAAAAACTGGGCCAGGCCCAAGGCCCCCGTGGGGCTCACCGCCCGGGGGTCAAAGCGGCTTTCCACGTGGAGGAGGGCGAAAAGAAGGTTCGGGTCCAGGCCCTCCCCCTGGGCGTAGCCCTCCACCCAGGCCCGGTACGCCCGGGGGTAGGCCAAGGCGGTGGGCCAGGCGGCGCGGATTCCCTCCCGGTACATCCCCAGGCGGTAGAAGAGGGGGACGAGCCCGGGCCAGGCCTCGGGCCGTCGCCAAAGGAGGTAGCGCGCCTCCCCCCGGGCCCAGGCCTCCTGGCCCCCCTGAAGGAGGGCCTCCACCCGCAAGGCCTCCGCCAGGGGGGGCGAAGGGGGTGGAGAAGGGGGCGGGCCTGGGCGCTTGCCCAGTAGGAGCCCCAAGCCCCCTTGCAGAAGGGCCAAGGCCGTCTCCTGTGCCCCTATTTCGCCCAGCGTTCCCGCAAGCCCACATTCCGCACCCCCTTCACTCCAGCAGGTAATATCGCCCGGCCCCCAGGAGGCGCGCCGCGGTCTCGTGATGGGGAGCCAGGTTGAGGACGAACCACCTGCCCCCCAGCTCCACCAGTCGGACCCACATAAAGAGTTGAAACACCCAGCGCAAGGTGGGCTTGGCTGTGGGTCTCCCCTTCTGGTCCGGCAGGCTGGACCCCGCCTCCCAAAGCCTCCGCCTCAGCGCCCACTCCCCCAGGGCGTACACCAGAAGGGCCAGGGCCATCACCATCCCCAGGGCCATCACCCGCTCGGGCCGCTTCAAGAAGGTGCTCTCCGCAAAGAACAGGGGGTCCTTCAGAAACCGGAACCCCCGCTCCAC
>NZ_JTJB01000005.1 GCF_000794385.1 Thermus sp. 2.9 | reverse complement strand
GCCCGCAAGGCGGCGTCGTCGGCGTAAGGGCTTTCCGTGCGGGCAAGCTCTAGGTAGAGGGGAAGGGCTTCTCCTTTGCGCCCAAGCCGTTCCAGGAGGGCCGTGGCCCGCCAAAGGCCCTCGGGGGTGCTTTCCCGATAAAGGGCCAAGGCCTCCTCCACCCGGCCCATCTCCTCCAGAACCCTTCCCTGGGCGTAGCGGGCCTCGGGATGGGGGTAACGGGCAAAGGCCTCCAAGGCCTCCTCCCGCCGCCCAAGACGCCAAAGGGCGTAGCCCAGACCCAAAAACCCCCGGGGCTCCGCCTCCGCCCAAGCCCGGTAATGGGGCAATGCCTCCCGGTATCGGCCCAAGCGATAAAGGGCCTGGGCCCAAAGGTCCCGCCTCGTCCCGGGAGGGAGAACCTCCAGGAGGGCCTCGTAAGCCCGGCCCCGGAAAAGGGCTTCCCAAAGCCTCTCCCCCTCCCCAAGGCGCAAAAGGGCCGCCACCGCCTCATCCTCGGGCAGAAGCCTCTCCCAAGCGGAAAAGGCCCTGGGGTCCTGGGCGGCCTCCAGAAGAGGCGCCGCCACCCGCCAGGCGGCCTTGGCCTCCCAGCCCGGCTCAAAGGCCCTCGCCCCCTCCAAAAAGAGGGCGTAGCGCCAAGCGAACTCCGCCCGCTCCGCCAAGGGCACCGCTTCCTCCCCCACCAGGCGCCAACCGGCCAGCATCCGGGCATACCCTTCCCCCGCTAGGGCCACCTGCCGGAGCTCGGCCACGCCCCCCCGCGCCAAGAGGGCGTAGTCCGGGGGAAGCCCCTGGGCCCGGCAGGCGCCGAGGAGGAACAGGAGGATAAGCCAGCGCACACCCCTACCCTACCCCGCCCCCCTGAGAGGCGGAAAAGAGGCAATCCTTCCCCCAAGGAAAGCCCCCTGGCATCCTGCGGGGGGTTGGGCGTAGCCTGGTAAGGCTTATGGGCCAGTTGCCGGGTTATCCCGAAGGGCGTATTCCACCCCATAGCCTCGAGGCCGAACAGAGCGTCCTCGGGGCCATCCTCCTGGACTCGGACGTCCTGGACGAACTGGAAGGCCTTCTCCCCTCTCCCGAGGCCTTCTACACCGAGGCCCACCGCAAGATCTACACCGCCATGCAGGCCCTAAGGGGACAGGGGAAGCCCGTGGACCTGGTCACCTTGGCCGAGGAGCTCTCCCGCCGGAACGAGCTGGAGGGGGTGGGGGGGCTAAGCTACCTGGTCCAGCTTTCCGAGGCCACCCCCACCGCCGCCTACGCCGAGCACTACGCCCGCATCGTGGCGGAGAAGTGGACCTTGCGCAAGCTCATCCAGGCGGCGGGGGAGGCCATGCGCCTGGCCTACGAGGAGGCGGGGAGCCTGGACGAGATTTTGGACACCGCCGGGAAGAAGATCCTCGAGGTGGCCCTCACCCAGACGGACACCGAGGCCCGGGCCATGCGGGAGCTCGTCCACGAAACCTTTGAGCACATTGAGGCCCTCTTCCAGAACAAGGGGGAGGTGGCGGGGGTGCGTACGGGCTTCAAGGAGCTAGACCAGCTCATCGGCACCCTCTCCCCGGGCTCCCTAAACATCATCGCCGCCCGCCCCGCCATGGGCAAAACCGCCTTCGCCCTCACCATCGCCCAACACGCCGCCCTGAAGGAGGGGGTAGGGGTGGGCATCTACTCCCTGGAGATGCCCGCCGCCCAGCTCACCCTGCGCATGATGTGCTCCGAGGCCCGCATTGACATGAACCGGGTGCGCCTCGGGCAGCTTTCCGACCGGGATTTTTCCCGCCTGGTGGACGTGGCGGGCCGCCTTTCCGAAGCCCCCATCTACATTGACGACACCCCCGACCTGACCCTTATGGAACTCCGCGCCCGCGCCCGGCGGCTCAAGAGCCAGCACGGGGTGGGCCTGCTCATCATTGACTATCTGCAGCTCATGTCCGGGCCCGGGGGCGGCAAACAGGGGGAAAACCGCCAGCAGGAAATCGCCGCCATCTCCCGCGGGCTCAAGGCCCTGGCCCGGGAGCTCAACGTGCCCGTGATCGCCCTAAGCCAGCTTTCCCGGGCGGTGGAGGCCAGGCCCAACAAGCGCCCCATGCTCTCGGACCTCAGGGAGTCGGGCTCCATTGAGCAGGACGCCGACCTGGTGATGTTCATCTACCGGGACGAGTACTACAACCCCCACTCGGAGAAGGCGGGGGTGGCGGAGATCATCGTGGGCAAGCAGCGAAACGGCCCCACGGGCACGGTGGAGCTCCAGTTCCACGCCCAGCACGTCCGCTTCAACGACCTGGCCAAGGAGCCCTAGGAGAGCAGGGCCGCCGCCCCTTGGGACAAGGCCTCCTTGAGGTCCCGGTAGCCCAGGGAAAGCCCCAGGGAGAGGGCCTCGAGGTAGCTCTCCTCAATCAGCCCAATCTCTATGGCAATGATCTTCTCAAAGGCCTCCACGGCGCTAAAAACCTCGGGACCCCTAAGGGCGGTGCGCAGGTGCTCCAGGGAAAGCTCCTGCACGATGCCCATGGCAGGGATCATGGCCCTTGGGCCAATCCCCAGCCGGGCGTGGACCAGGCCGATGCGCCGACGCCTTTCCGCATAGGCCCCGTCATACACCCCCGAGAAGAGGTCGCCATACCAGCGGGCGAAGGTGCCGTAAAGCCTTTCCACCCTCCCCGGCACGGCATGGAGGATCTCCGAAAGCTCGGGGTCCCGCCCCAGGTAATCGTAAAAGGCCAAGGCCACCTCGGGGGCGATGGGGGTCATCACCCGGCCCAGCTCGGCGAGGAGCCGGGCGTGGGCCTCGGTAAAGCCGGTGCGGCGTTTCAGGAGGTCCAAGAGCGCCCCAGGATGCACGGGACAAATGTACCTCTTTGGAGACCCCCCTGTCCATAAGGCGAGGCCCCCGGGGTTCCGGGGGCCTGGCCTTCTAGGCTTGCGAGGCCCGCTACTCCGTGCTCACCCCTTGCTCCACCTGCTGGCTCACGGGCTCCACCATCCGGAAGTGGGTCGCCGGGTCTTCCAAGAGCTTCGCCAACCGGTTCGCCTTCTCCTCCCGCTTGGCCTCCCGAAGGACGGCGATGTAGGCGGAAAGGAGTTCCCGTACGTCCTCCACCCCCCGAGCGTCCAAGGGCTTCACCGCCACCTTGGCCCCCTTGGCCAGCCGGCGCTTCATGGCCTCCTCGGTGAGGCCCATTTCCGGCCAGTGGCGCAGGTAAACCCTTCCCCCCGTCATCCCCGAGCAGATCCAAGGCCCAGGGTCCCCCAGGACCAAGGCCCGGCCCCGGGTCATGTACTCAAAGGCGAAGCCCTTGGCCTGCGCCCGGGCGGCCAGGTTGCCGAGGTCGTCCCTGAGGGGGCGCTCGGGCTCCCCGCCCAGGATCACGTCCGCACCGGAAAGCCGGATGCAGAAGCGGCTATCCGCCACCCCCTCCACGATGAGGAGGCCGCCGATGGCCCCGTAGGCAAAGCTCTTGCCCACGGAACCGTCCACGTAGGCCCCGTAGGGGTTGCGCCCTTTCAGAACGGCCACGGTGCCGCCGAAGGCGCTCTTGGCCACCCCGTCTTGGGCCCCGCCCTCCACCACCACCTTCATCCCGTCCACGTTGAAGGCGGCAAGGCCGTTCCCGGCGATGCTCCCGGCGTCAAAGCGGAGCTCCACCTCCGCCTCAAAGCCCTTGCCGTAAAGCCGCCTGCGGGCGATCTCCCCGGCCAAATGGGCGCCCAAGGCCCGGTCCGTGGAGTCCACCGGCCCCTCCTGGAACAAAAGCCGCCTCCCCCCTTCCGCGTAGGCCCCCATGACCACCTCGGTGATGGTGCGGGTAAGCTGGTTCAGAGGCTTCCGGAGCACGTGGGCCGAGGTGTCCTTGAGCCACTCGGGCTCCTCCACGGGGGCGAAGAAGTAACTTAAGTCCAACTCCTCCAGGTGGTCCCGCTGGTAGAGGAGGTCCGAGCGCCCCCGAAGCTCCCTTAGGGAACGGGCCCCCAAGGCCGCCACCAACTCCCTAAGGGCCTCGCCCATGGCCCCGAAGAAGCGGGTAAGGTGCTCCACCGCCCGCTCCAGGTCCTGGGGCACGAAGCGCTTGAGGCCGTGGGCCAAGGCCTCCTCCACCGTTTCTATCTGCGTGGTGATGCCCACGTGGCAGGTGTCCAGCTGGCAGCCGCGGCAGATGGTGCAGCCGATGGCCACCATGGCCATGGTGGCCATGCCCACCCTATCCGCCCCCAAGAGGACCATCCGGAGCACGTCGTAAGCGGTCTTGAGCCCCCCGTCGGCCCAGATCTCCACCTTGTCCCGCAAGCCCGCCCGCACCAGGGCCCGGTGGGCCCGGCGCACCCCCAGTTCCACGGGAAGCCCGGCGTACTTGAGGGCGTGGAGCCTTGCTGCCCCCGTGCCCCCCTCAAAGCCGGAAAGGGTGATGACATCCGCCCCCGCCTTGGCGATGCCCACGGCGATGGTGCCGATGCCGGGAATCACGGGCACCTTTACGGAAACCAGGGCCTTGGGGTTCACCGTCTTGAGTTCCTCTATGAGCTGGGCCAGGTCCTCAATGGAGTAGAGGTCGTGGTTGTTGGAGGGGCTGATGAGGTCCACCCCGGGCACGGCGTTGCGGGCGGCCGCCACCTTGGGGGAGACCTTCTTGCCGGGCAGGTGGCCGCCCTCCCCGGGCTTGGCCCCCTGGCCGATCTTGATCTCAATGACGCTGGCGGAGTTCAGCATATAGGCGTGGACGCCGAAGCGGCCCGAGGCCACCTGCTGCCCCCGCCAGTGGGTGTACTTGCCGAGCATATCGGGGATCTCCCCACCCTCCCCGTTGATGCAGAGCATGTTGAGGCGCTTGGCCGCCTCCACGTAAGCGCGGAAGGAGGCCTCCCCCTGGGAGCCGAAGCTCATGGCGCTGATGAGGAAGGGCAGGGAATGCCCCCCCACGGAGAGGTCCACCTCCTCCGGGGCCACGTCGCTCCTTTCGGGGAAGCGCACCTCCAAGAGCTGCCGGGCGGCCACGGGGCTTTCCCGCTCCAAGGAGTGCACCTTTTCCTGGAAGTGGCTGTAGGGGGCCTGGCCCGAGGCCACCTCCTGGGCGGCCTTGTAAATCCTCGGGTTAAAGCGGAAGTCCTTGGCGGGCAGGACCTTTTCCGCCCGCAGGAAGCCCTCCCGCTCCAAAAGGGTGCGCTCCAATTCCAAAAAGCCGTAGCCTGCGGCTTCCGAGCCCAGGAAGTTCCGGGTGCCAAAATACTCCGCCAGCTCGGGCTTAAGCCCGATGGAGCTGAAGATCCTCCCATACCCCCGGAGCTCGTGGATGCCCATGGTGGAGATGACCTTCTCCAGGCCCTTGCGAAGGGCCTCGAGGGCGTTCGCCACCCCCTTGCGCCCCTCCAAGGCCCTGGCCTTTTCCTCCAAAAGCCAGGGCGCCACCGCCTCCGCCCCCAGGCCCAGGAGGAAGGCCACGTCGTGCAGGTTGCGCACACCCCCGGAGTGGACGAGGAGGGAGGTACGCCGCCTTAAGGCGATCCCCTCGGCGTCCCGCTTGAGGAGGGCCCGGTTCACCGCCGCCACCGCCAAGCCGATGTCAATCCACACGCCTCCCTGGAAGGCCTCCCGGTCGGAGAGGATGAGGACCTCGGCCCCCTCCTCCACCGCCTTTACCGCTTCCTCTTCCAGGCGCTTGAGCCCAGCGAGAAGCCCCTCCTCCACGGTGAACTGGGGCACCAGGGTGCGGGTCTTAAAGCGGGCGCGCACCTCGGCCAGGGTGAGGGTGCCAAAGGCCTCCGCCAAGCCGGGATCGGACTCCAGGACGATGGGGAGGAGGAGCTCCACCACCTCTCCCCCGCCCCGCCCATCGGGCAAGGGACGGCGGCCCAGGAGGGTGCGGGTGGAGAAGTGCTCAATCTCCCGCTCGCGGTCAATGGCGGGGTTGGTCACCACCGCCACGGTCTCCTTGAAGAACTCGGAAAGGTTGGGCTTTTCGGGGTTTAAAGCGGCCAGGGGGCCATCGTAGCCCAAGGAGCCGATGGGCTCGTTGCCCGTCTTGGCCAGGGCCTCGAGGTAGGCCCCGTCCCAGCGGTCCCAACCGAAGGCGCGTTCCAGACCTAAGGGGGGCGGGGCGGGCTTCTCCTCCACCTCCACCCCGCTTCCCCCGGCCACGGGGGGCGGGGCCTGGCGGATGGGCCCCCCGAGGTGGACCCGGTAGCCCTGCACCGGGGTGCGGGCCAGGGTCCTCTCCAAAACCTGGCGCTGGTGGCGGTCAAAGGGCAGGACCCTTGGGCCTTCGGGCGTGAGGCGCAGGTAGACCTTCTCCCCCGGGGCCAGGGGCTTGGGCTCGGTGACGAACTCCTCGGCGTTGAAGACGCCCCGCTCGGAGGAGAAGACGATCTCGTAGGGAGTTTCAAACTGCCAAAGGGGCCTTAGGCCCATGGCGTCCGTGGCGAAGACCGCCTCGTCCCGGTGGCGGCTCACGATGGCGGCAGGCCCTTGGGCCAGGGGACCAAAGCGCTGCCTTAGGGCCAGGTAAAGGTCCTGGAGCTCCTCGGGCAGGGCCTTCACCTCCCCCAAAACCGGGGGGAAGACCAGGTCCATGGCCTCGGGCAAGGAGAGGCCGTAGCGGTAGATGAGCCCCTCCAGCATGCGGTTTAGGTCCTGGGAGTCCGAGCCCCCGGTGCGGGGGATGCCCAGATGGTCCATCTCCCGCCTTAGGCGCTCAATGGTGTTGATTTCGCCGTTGTGGCCCAAAAGCCCAAAGGGCTGGACCTGCTCAAAGGTGGAAAGGGTGTTGGTGGAGTAGCGGTTGTGCCCCAAGGCGATGGTGCTCTTGAACTCGGGGCGGGAAAGCTCCGGGTAGTAGCGTTTTAAAAGCTCCGCCGCCCCCCGCACCTTGTAGACCACGCTGTGGGTGGAAAGGGAAACCACGTGCACGGGGAAGAAGGCCTCGAGGCGAAGCCCAAGCTCCCAAAGGGGCCCATCCCCGTCCGGACTAAGCCCCGCCACCTGGAGGAAGATGGGCTCGGTGCGCCGCCCCACGGGGCCCAAGACCCCGCTCACCACCTCCCCCCGGCGGAAGTGGACGGGCCGCACGCCCAGCCGTTGCCCCTCCCGCTTGAGGAGGGTGAAGAACTCCTCCACCCGGGCCTCTTCCCCCTTGGGGAGGAAGAAGTGGCCCACGAAGAAGCGGGGGTTGAAGGCCAGCTCGGGCTCAAGCCCCGCCTCTTCCAAAAAGCGGGCCCAAAGCTCCCGGGGGATGTCGGTCTGGATTCCCGTGCCGTCCCCTTCTCCCCGGATGGCCCCCGCTCGGTGGGCCATGCGGTAGAGGCTCTCCAGGGTCCGCCGCACGATGCGGTGGGAGGGCTTGCCGCTCTTCTCCGCCATGGCGATGATGCCACAGGCGTCCTGGCCTAGGGGGATATCCGGGTAGGCTTCCTTCCAGGTCATCTTCGGCTCCTTCGTTGGGCTAGGGGGACTGGTGTAGGCAAAGATATGCGCGTCGTTCCCCGGATTATACACGCCCCCGGGGAGAGGGTCAAGGACCTCGGGAAAAGGGGCACTAAACCCCCGGCACCCGGTGGAAGGCGTTGAGGAAAAGGGGAAGCTCCTTCTGGCGCGCCTCCTGCTCCCGGAGGGCCTCCTCAAAGGCCACGGGGTCCATGAGGAGGGCGGGCAGGCGGAGCCAGCCCAGGTAGTACGCCCCCGCCTGCCCCGGGTAGCGGAGCCTCCTTCGCTCCTCGGGGTAAAGCAGGGCCTCAAAGGCCACTGGGCTTTCCAGGTAGGGGGCATCCCCAAGCCAGCGCAAGGCCTCCTTGAGGCGCAAGGGGTTGCTCCAGAAGCCAAAGCGGAGCCTCTGGTCCAGGTGCTCCAAGGCCATAAGCCTTCCCGAGGCGGCGAGCTCCAGGCGCTTAAAGCGGAGCCGGGCGTACTGGGCGAGGCTAAGCACCTCCCGGGAAAGGCCCCGGGCGATGAGGAGCCTCGAGGCCACCACGTAGTCCTGGTACTCCCGGTAGGGGTCCATGGCCCAAGGATGCCACGCCGGGCGGGGTAGGATGGTGCCATGGACCGCGAGGCCTGGGTCATGCGGGCGGTGGAGGCGCTCCGCTTCGCCAGCTTCAAGGACATCCAGCGCTACCTGGACGAAGAAGGCGAGCCCTTCTCCAAGAAAGAGCTTGAGGACACGCTCAAAGCCCTGGTGGCCAAAGGGCTTCTAGAGGAAAAGGAAGGCGCCTACCGCCTGGCCCGCAAAGGGAGTGGCGCCGAGGCGCTCCGGAAGCTCTTCGGCGACTAGCGGGAGTAGTTGGGGGCCTCCTTCACCACCACCACGTCGTGGGGGTGGCTTTCAATGAGCCCGGCCATGGTCATGCGCACGAAGCGGGCCTTCTTGCGGAAGGTTTCTATGTCCGGGGCACCCACGTAGCCCATGGCGCTCCTCAGGCCCCCCACGATCTGGTAAAGCACGTCCGCCACCGGCCCCTTGTAGGGCACCATGCCCTCAATCCCTTCGGGGACGAGCTTCTTGGCCTCTGTTTCCGAACCTTTGCCCGGGTCTTGGAAGTAGCGGTCGGCGGAGCCTTGGCGCATGGCCCCCAAGGAGCCCATGCCCCGGTAGAGCTTGTAGCGCCGCCCGTCCTTGAGCACCTCCTCCCCCGGGGCCTCGTCCGTGCCCGCCAGCATGCTTCCCAGCATCACCGTGTGGGCCCCGGCGGCGATGGCCTTGGCCACGTCTCCGGTGTACTTGACGCCGCCGTCGGCGATGATGGGGACGTCCAGGCCCTCCACCCCGGCCACCGCCTCGAGGATGGCGGAGATCTGCGGCACCCCCACCCCCGTCACCACCCGGGTGGTGCAAATGGAACCGGGCCCAATGCCCACCTTCACCGCGTCCGCCCCCCGCTCCGCCAGAGCCCTCGCCCCTTCCCGGGTGGCCACGTTCCCGGCGATGACCTCCACCTTGTCGCCGAAGGTCTCCTTGAGGTAGGCCAGGGCCTCGAGGATCCCCTTGGAATGCCCGTGGGCGGAGTCCAGGACCAAGACGTCCACCCCCGCCTCCACCAAGGCCTGGGCCCTTTCCGGCAGGTCCTTGCTCGCCCCCACCGCTGCCCCCACCAAAAGCCGGCCCAAGGCGTCCTTAGCGGCGTTGGGGTACTGCTTGCGCTTGACGATGTCCTTCAGGGTGAGAAGCCCCCTAAGCCTCCCCGACTCGTCCACCAGGGGAAGCTTTTCCACCTTGTGCTTGCGCAGGATCTCCTCCGCCTCCTCCAAGGTGGTGCCGGGCGGGGCGGTGATGAGGCGCTCTAAAGGGGTCATCACCTCGGTGACGGGGCGCTTCAGGTCCCGCTCAAAGCGGAGGTCGCGGTTGGTCACGAGGCCCAGGAGCTTGCCGTAGAGGTCCACCACGGGAAGCCCCCCGATGCGGTACTCCCGCATGAGGCGCTCGGCGTCCTCCAGGGTGGCGGTGGGGGGCAGGGTCACGGGGTCTTGGATCATCCCCGCCTCGGAGCGCTTCACCTTGCGCACCATGGCCGCCTGGGCCTCTATGGGGAGGTTCTTATGGATGACCCCAAGCCCCCCCTCCCGGGCCATGGCGATGGCCATCTCTGCCTCCGTCACCGTGTCCATGGCGGCGGAGAGGATGGGGATGTTGAGCGCAAGCCGCTTGGTGAGCCGGGTCTTGACGGAAACCTCCTTGGGCAGGACCTCGGAGTAGTCCGGCAGGAGGAGGACGTCGTCAAAGGTGAGCCCCTCGTAGAGGATCTTCCCCTCGTACATGTCCCTAAGGGTATACCCTCCTGCGGGTCTCGGTCCAGAGGAGGGACAAGGGGAGTCAAAAAATAACCCCCCCTATAAGGGGGGTGCGCCGAGGGGGAAAGCGCGGGAACAGACATGCATGCTTACTCCTTAGAAAGGAGGTGATCCAGCCGCACCTTCCGGTACA
>NZ_JTJB01000004.1 GCF_000794385.1 Thermus sp. 2.9 | reverse complement strand
TCGGTTTTCCGGTAGGTGAGCTTGTAGAAGGCGCGGGTCACGCGAAGCGTAACTTGCCTAGGAGGAGGGCGAGGTAGAGGGCGTGGGGGTAGCGCCAGGGTCTGCCCCTTCGGCCCGTGGGGGTGGGAGGGGCCACCTCCTGGGCGAGGCGGAGGCGGTGGGTGAGGACCTCTTTGGGGCTCGGTTCTCGCCGGGGAAAGCCGCGCTTGCCCATGGCGCTAGGATGTATACCGTAGACGAGGTTTGCAAGGCAAGCCCATGAGGCTTCTGCTGACCTTCCCCCCCTTAAGTTCCAACGAGGCCAGGGGGATAGAGCCGTTGCTGCCAGGAGACAAGGGCCTCCTTGAGCACCTCCCGCCACCAGGCCGGGGGAAACGATGCGGGGCCCTCAGGAGAAGGAATAGCCCGGAGTAGTCCCGCTACATCATCACCCTCAATGTCTACCGGCACCTCCAGGAGGAGCGGCGGAGCTGGGTCCTGGACCCAGAGGACCTGACCGGGCCTCGAGGGCAGGCCTAGATAAGCTAACCATAAGCTAACAGAACCACCCCCCGGCCACGCTACCGGGGGGTGAAGCTTTGCGTCCTGAAGCTGGTGGAGCGGAGGGGATTTGAACCCCTGACCTCCCGCTTGCAAGGCGGGTGCTCTCCCTCTGAGCTACCGCCCCACGCCCTAGGGAGTATAGCCCAAAGGGGGGGCTTACGCAAAGGGGAAAGCCCCTCTATAATCGGAGAGGTGTGCCGGACCAGCCCGCCAGGCAGGGGAAGGTCCTGCGGGAACGAGGCCGGCGCACGGGGAACGCCAAGCCCAACCTTCCCCGAACGGGAGGAATATGCCTGTAAACATCAGCGTGAAGGAACTTTTGGAAGCCGGGGTGCACTTCGGCCACGAGCGCAAGCGTTGGAACCCCAAGTTCGCCCGCTATATCTATGCGGAGCGCAACGGCATCCACATCATTGACCTGCAAAAGACCATGGTGGAGCTGGAGCGCACCTTCCGCTTCCTCGAGGACCTGGCCATGCGGGGCGGCACGGTGCTCTTCGTGGGCACCAAGAAGCAGGCCCAGGACATCGTGCGCATGGAAGCGGACCGGGCGGGGATGCCCTACGTGAACCAGCGCTGGTTGGGCGGGATGCTCACCAACTTCAAGACCATCGCCCAGCGGGTGAACCGCCTGGAAGAGCTGGAGGCCCTCTTCGCCTCCGAAGCCATCCAAGAGCGGCCCAAGAAGGAGCAGGTGCGCCTGAAACACGAGCTGGAGCGCCTGCAGAAGTACCTCTCGGGCTTCCGCCGCCTGAAGCGCCTGCCCGACGCCATCTTCGTGGTGGACCCCACCAAGGAGGCCATCGCGGTGCGGGAGGCGAGGAAGCTCTTCATCCCCGTCATCGCCCTGGCGGACACCGACTCCGACCCCGACCTGGTGGACTACATCATCCCCGGCAACGACGACGCCATCCGCTCCATCCAGCTCATCCTCTCCCGGGCGGCGGACCTGATCATTCAAGCCCGGGGCGGGGTGGTGGAGCCCTCCCCCTCCTACGCCCTGGTGGAAGAAGCGGAGCGCCAGGCCCAGACGGCCGCCGAGGACTTTGGCGGCGAGGACGAGGTGGAAGCATGAGCCAGATGGAACTCATCAAGAAGCTGCGCGAGGCCACGGGGGCCGGGATGATGGACGTGAAGAAGGCCCTCGAGGACGCCGGCTGGAACGAGGAAAAGGCGGTGCAGCTCCTCCGGGAGCGGGGGGCCATGAAGGCCGCCAAGAAGGCGGAGCGGGAGGCCCGCGAAGGGATCATCGGCCACTACATCCACCACAACCAGCGGGTGGGGGTGTTGGTGGAGGTCAACTGCGAGACCGACTTCGTGGCCCGCAACGAGCTCTTCCAAGCCCTGGCCAAGGATTTGGCCATGCACATCGCCATGATGAACCCCCGCTACATCTCCGCCGAGGAGATCCCGGCGGAGGAGCTGGAGAAGGAGCGGCAGATCTACATCCAAGCCGCCCTCAACGAGGGCAAGCCGCAGCAGATCGCCGAGAAGATCGCCGAAGGCCGCCTGAAGAAGTACCTGGAGGAGGTGGTCCTCCTGGAGCAGCCCTTCGTCAAGGACGAGAAGGTCAAGGTGAAGGAGCTCATCCAAGAGGCCATCGCCAAGACCGGGGAAAACATCGTGGTGCGGCGCTTCTGCCGCCTGGAACTGGGGGCGTAAGCCATGCGGCCAAGCCGGGGCCCAAACCCCAAGGGCCCCGGTTTCTCCTAGAGCCATGAAGTACAAGCGCGTCCTCTCAAGCTTTCCGGCGAGTTCCTTAACCTCCAACGGCTTCGGCATAGAGCCCGAGGCCACCAAGGCCTTGGCCCGGGAGATCAAGGCCGCCTACGAAACCGGGGTGCAGCTCGCCATCGTCATCGGGGCTGGGAATCTCTGGCGCGGAGCGCGCCAAGGCGTGGGCATGGACCGGGCCACCGCCGACTACATCGGCATGCTGGCCACCATCATGAACGCCCTGGCCCTGCAGGACGCCCTGGAGGCCTTGGGCATCCCCACCCGGGTCCAGACCGCCCTCACCATCACCCAGGTGGCGGAGCCCTACATCCGCCGCCGCGCCTTAAGGCACCTGGAGAAGGAGCGCATCGTCATCTTCGGCGGGGGCACGGGCAACCCCTTCTTCTCCACCGACACCGCCGCCGCCCTCAGGGCCTTGGAGGTGGGGGCCGAGGTGGTCCTCATGGCCAAGAACAAGGTGGACGGGGTTTACTCCGATGACCCCCGCAAGAACCCAAACGCCGTGCGCTTTGACGAGCTCACCTACCTGGAGGTCCTAAACCGCGGCCTCCAGGTCATGGACACCACCGCCATCACCCTGTGCATGGAGGCGGGGCTTCCCATCGTGGTGTTTGACATCTTCAAGCCGGGCGCCTTGGTGGGTATTATCCAGGGGGAAAAGGTGGGCACCCTCATCCACACCTAGAAAGGAGGCGCCATGACCCTGAAGGAGCTGTACGCGGAAACCCGAAGCCACATGCAAAAGAGCCTCGAGGCCCTGGAGCACAACCTGGCGGGCCTGCGCTCGGGGCGGGCCAACCCCGCGCTTCTCCTCCACCTCAAGGTGGAGTACTACGGCACCCACGTCCCCCTCAACCAGATCGCCACCGTCAGCGCCCCGGACGCCCGGACCCTGGTGGTCCAGTCCTGGGACCAAAACGCCTTAAAAGCCATTGAAAAAGCCATCCGCGACTCCGACCTCGGCCTCAACCCCGCCAACAAGGGGGACGCCCTTTACATCAACATCCCCCCCCTCACGGAGGAAAGGCGCAAGGAGCTCGTCAAAGCGGCCCGGCACTACGCCGAGGAAGGCCGGGTGGCCATCCGCAACATCCGCCGCGAGGCCCTGGAAAAGCTCAAAAAGCTCGCCAAGGACCTCCACCTCTCCGAGGACGACACCAAGCGGGCCGAGGCGGAGATCCAGAAGATCACCGACGAGTTCATCGCCAAGGCGGACGAGCTTTTGGAGAAGAAGGAGCAGGAGATCCTGGGCTAGGCCCAGGGCGAGGGGCGGGGTGCCGGCGCTAGGGGTGGGCAAGCCGCCCCCCTTTGCTGGGGGTTCGGGATGACCGGACGGGAGGACCTCCCCACCCGGGTGGTTTCCGCCTTGGTGGGGGCGGGGCTTCTCCTCCTCGTCCTCTGGGCCGGGGTGGCCCTCATCCTGCCCACCTTGGTCCTGGTCCTCCTCCTGGGGGGGCTGGAACTCAAGGAGATGCTGGCCCGGCGGGACATCCGTCTCAATCTGCCCCTTTTCTACCTGGGGGGCGTGGGCGTCTACCTCTTTTCCTTGCCCGCCCTTTACTGGCACTTTCCCCAGGTCCCCTGGCGGGAGGTGGCCTTGGGGCTTTTCCTCATGGCGAGCTTCAGCTACGAGCTTCTTCGGGGCGCCGACCTCACCCGCTTCGTCTTCACCCTCTTCGCCTTCCTCTATCTACCTTGGAGCCTGGGCTACGTCCTCCTCCTGCGGGAAACCCCCGATGGCCACCTGGGCCTTTGGACCCTAAGCCTCCCCATCGTGGCCAGCTTCGCCACGGACATCGGGGCCTACTTCGTGGGCCGGGCCTTTGGCCGCCGGAAGCTCGCCCCGGAGATCAGCCCGGGGAAGACCCTGGAAGGCTCCTTGGGCGGCATCCTGGTGAGCTTTCTGGCCCTCTTGGCCTACACGGGAATGGTGCGGGAGGTGTTTCCCTTCGGCCTTTTGGAGCTCTGGCTCTTTAGCCTCCTCCTCTCCTTGGCGGCGCAACTGGGCGACCTGGCGGAGTCCATGCTCAAGCGCTTCGCCGGGGTAAAGGACTCCGGGCGCTTCCTTCCCGGGCACGGGGGGCTTTTGGACCGCATAGATAGCCTGCTTTTCACCTTCCCCCTCACGTACTTTCTGGTGGTGCTCTTCACATGAAAAGGGTCGTGATCCTGGGTTCCACGGGCTCCATCGGCCGGCAGGCCCTGGAGGTCTGCCGCTGGCGGGGCTACAAGGTGGTGGGCCTAGCGGCGGGGAAGAACCTGGAGGCGCTTTCCCAGCAGATCGCCGAGTGGAAGCCCCTCCTGGTGGCGGCGGAGGAAAGCTTACACCCCGCGCTCAAGGCGCGCTTTCCCTGGCTAAAGCTCGGCACCCCGGAGGAGGTGGCCGCCCTCGAGGCGGAGGTGGCGGTGGCGGCCATCCCGGGCCTGGCGGGCCTCTCCCCCACCCGGGCGGCGGTGAGAACCGGCAAGCGCCTCGCCCTGGCCAACAAGGAGGCCATGGTGGCGGCGGGGCCCCTCCTCTGGCAGGAGGCGGAGGCCCACGGGGCCGAGGTCCTTCCCGTGGACTCGGAGCACTCCGCCCTCTTCCAGGCCCTTTTGGGGGAAAGGCGGGAGGACGTGGCCGAGCTCATCCTCACCGCCAGCGGAGGGCCCTTCCTCAAGGAACCGGCGGACCTCTCCCAGGTGACCCCGGAGATGGCCCTGAACCACCCCCGTTGGAAGATGGGCCCCAAGGTCACCGTGGACTCCGCCACCCTCTTCAACAAGGGCCTCGAGGTCCTGGAGGCCAAGGAGCTCTTCCGCTTCCCTTTGGAAAGGATCAAGGTCCTCATCCACCCCCAGGCCTACGTCCACGGCCTGGTGCGCTTCACCGACGGCAACCTCAAAGCCCAGCTCGGCCCCACGGACATGCGGCTTTTCATCCAGTACGCCCTCACCCACCCCGAGCGGGCGGAAACCCCCCTAAAAGACCTTCCCCTCCCCGGGGTCTTGGAGTTCCTGGAGCCCGACCTAAACCGCTTCCCCGCCCTACAGGTGGCCTACGAGGCGGGAAGGAGGGGCGGGGTGGCCCAGGTGGCGGTCTCCGCCGCCGACGAGGTGGCGGTGGAGGCCTTCTTGGCGGGTCGCATCCCCTTCACCCGCATCCCAGCGATCCTCGCCCGGGTCCTGGAAGCCACCCCCACCCTTCCCCTAACATGGGAGAACCTCTTCGCCGTGGACGCTTGGGCCCGGGAAGAGGCCAAGAGGTGGACATGAGCCTTCTTTGGTTCCTCCTCATCATCGGCGTGAGCGTCTTCGTCCACGAGCTCGGGCACTACCTGGCCGCCCGCCTCCAGGGGGTGCGGGTCAAGGCCTTCAGCGTGGGCTTCGGCCCCGTCCTCCTGCGGCGGGAGGCCTTCGGCACCGAGTGGCGGCTTTCCGCCATCCCCTTGGGCGGCTACGCCGACATTGAGGGGCTCCTCCCCGAGGAGCGGGGCCGGGGGTACGACGCCCTCCCCTTTTTGGGCAAGCTCTTCGTCCTGGTGGCCGGGGTGGGGATGAACGTCCTCCTGGCCTGGGGGCTTTTGGGCTACCTCTTCAGCGCCCAAGGGGTGCCCGAGGCCACGGGGCGGGCGGTGGTCTTGGAGGTGGTGCCGGGAAGCGTGGCGGAAGGCGTGGGGCTAAAGCCCGGGGACGTCCTCTTCGCCGTGGACGGCACCCCCTTCCAAAGGCCCCAGGACCTGGAGCGGGTCAAGACCCCCGGCACCCACACCCTCTCCCTCCTGCGCCGGGGGGAAGTGGTCCAGCTCACCCTCACCTGGGAAGCGGGGATGGAGCGGCTTGGGGTGGTTTACCAGCCGGAGGTGGTCTACCGCAAGGTGGGCTTTGGGGAAGGGCTCGCCTTGGCGGCGGGCCGCACCCTGGCCTTCGGCCCGGAGATGGTGCGGGCCCTGGTGGGGGGGCTCCTTGGGGTCCTCTCCGGCAACCCGGATAGCGGGGTCATGGGGCCGGTGGGCATCGTGGCGGAAACGGGCAGAGCGGCGCAGGAGGGGCTTTTGCGCCTGGTGGAGCTCGCGGCGGCCATCAACCTCTCCCTGGCCCTTTTTAACCTCCTGCCCATCCCCGCCCTGGACGGGGGCCGTATCCTCCTCCTCTTCCTCGGCCGCTTCCTCCGCATCCGCCCCGAGCAGGAGGCGGTGGTCCACTACCTGGGCTTCCTGTTTCTCATCCTCCTGGTCCTCCTCGTCACCCTCCAGGACCTGAGGCGGCTTTTGGGGGGCTGATGGAGGCCACGGTCCTCATCCCCGCCTACAACGAGGCCGCCACCATCGCCCAGGTGGTGCGGGTGGCCAAGGAGGCGGGCTTCCCCGTGGTGGTGGCGGACGATGGCTCAGTAGACGCCACGGCGGAAGAGGCCCAAAGGGCGGGGGCGGAGGTGGTGCGCCTAAGGGAGAACCGGGGCAAGGGCGGGGCCATCGCCACCGGGCTCGGGCGGGTGGCCACCCCTTACGTGATCCTCCTGGACGCCGACCTCCTTGGGCTCAAGCCCGAACACCTCCAGGCCCTCCTGGACCCCGTGCGCGCCGGCGAGGCGGAGATGACCGTGGGCGTCTTCCAGGGGGGGCGGCTTTCCACGGATTTGGCCATGCGCCTCACCCCCTTCCTCTCCGGGCAGAGGGCCCTGGCCACGGGGGCGCTACGGGGGGTGCCGGGCCTGGAAAAAGCCCGCTACGACCTGGAGCTCCTCCTCACCCGCTACGCCAAGGCCCAGGGCTGGCGGGTGCGCTACCTGCCCCTTCCCGGGGTGAGCCAGGTGATGAAGGAGGAAAAGCGGGGCCTTCTCCCCGGGCTTCTCCACCGGATGCGGATGTATTGGGAGATCCTCCGCTACTCCTTCAAGGCGCACCTGGGGTGAAGCGGAGGAGCTCCACCCAAGCCTCCCCCGCCCGGTAGGCCACCACCCCCAGGCCCGGAACCAGGTAGAGCTCCTTGAGGTCGGTTCCTCCCTTCTCCGTGGTGTAGGCCACCCGCACCCGGTAGGCGTTGAAGGCCCCCGCCTTCACCTTCACCCCCTCCACGCCCTCCACCCGGGCGGAAAGGGCCACCCTCTGCCCCCGGAAGCGGGCGCTTCCCCCCCAGGCCGCCCCGGGAAAGAGCTGGGCCGGGTAGAGGAGGAGGGGCGGGTCAAAGGGGAAGTACCCCTCGGGGAAGCCCACGCCCAGGAGGTGGACCCCATCGGGGGTGAAGCGGAGCCGGTCTTCCCGGAAAACCCGCCCCTCCTTCAGGTAGCGCAGGCGGAAGCCCTCCGGGTATAGGAGGAGTTCCTGGAGCGTGCCGTCGGAGTAGGCGTAGCGGCCTCCCCCTGGGGGGAAGGGTTGGGCCCAAGCCAAAAGGAAAAGGGGTAAAAGAGCCAAAAGGCGCACCTACTCCGCCTCCCCCAGTTCGTGCCCCCGCCGGGTGGCGGCCTCCACCGCCTCAAAGAAGGCGGCGCGGAGGGCGCGGGCCTCGAGGGCGTGGAGGCCGTGGATGGTGGTGCCCCCGGGGCTCGCCACCTCGTCCTTGAGCTGGGCGGGGTGGCGGGTCTTGAGGAGCTCCCCCGTGGCCGCCAAGGCCTCCGCCGCCAGGCGGAGGGCCAGGGCCCTCGGCATGCCCATCTTCACCCCGGCGTCCGCCAAGGCCTCCGCCACCACCGCCAAATAGGCGGGGGCGGAGGCGGACATGGCGGTGAAGGGGTCAAAGAGGTGCTCGGGGATCTCGTACACGTCCCCCACCGTGGCGAAAAGGGCCCGGGCGAAGTCCAAATCCCCCGCCTCCTTGGCCTCGCGCAGCGCGGTGAGGGCGGTGGAGCTTTCCCCGATCACCGCCGCCAGGTTGGGCATGGTCCGCACCACCCGCCGCGTGTCCAGCCTGCGGGCAAGGACCGCGGTGGACACCCCGGCCATGATGGAGATGTAGCCCACCTGGGGAAAGGCGATCTCCGGGGCCAGGTGGGGGAAGTCCCGGGGTTGCACCGCCAAAAGCACCCGCTCCGCCCGGGCCAGGTCCTTGACCTGCAAGGGCCTTATACCGAAGGCCTCCGCCAACTCCCGGGTGCGCTCGGGCGTGCGGCCCACCACCCCCACCTCCTCGGGGCGGAGGAAGCCCCGCTCCAGGGCCCCTTTCAGGATGCTCCGGCCCATCTTGCCCAGGCCCAAAAAGGCAAGCCTCATGCCCTAGAGTCTACCCTCCGCAGGCGCAGGTAATAAAACCCGTCCAGGCCTCCTTCCGGGGCCACGTAAACCCCAAGGCCCTCCCGAAGCACCGGGAAGGGGCAAGAAAAGGGTTCGGGCACGAACTCGGGATGCCGAGCGAGGAAAGCCCGGGCCACCCCCTCCCCCTCCTCCTCCGTGAGGGAGCAGACGGCGTAGACCAACACCCCTCCCTCCTCCGTGGCGGAGGCGGCGGTCTCCAAAAGCTTTAACTGGAGCTCAGCCATGCGGCTTGGATCCTCGGGGCGAAGGCGGTAGCGAAGCTCGGGGTGGGCGCGGAAGGTTCCCGTGCCGGTGCAGGGAGCGTCCAGGAGCACCTTCTTGGCCCGCTCGGGAATGGGAAGGGTGAGGTCTTGGGTGCGGTAGGCCACCGGAAGGCCGAGCCTTTGCGCCGTGCGCTTCCCCGCCTCCTGCCGCTTGGCGTTTAGGTCGTAGGAAACCACCTCCGCCCCGCGGCTTGCCAGGTGGAAGGCCTTTAGCCCCGCCCCACCGCAGAGGTCCAAGACCCGCTCCCCCGGCCCCGCCTCCAGGAGCTGGGCGGCATAGAGGGAGGCGGGGTTTTGCGGCTGGAGGCCGAGGGCGGGAAAGTCGGCCTTGGGGCCTTCCCAAACGTAGCTATCGGGGATGGGCCCGGGCTTTAGCCCCTCCACCGGGCGCACGGCGGTGACGAAAAGGGGCGCGGGCTCGTTGAAGCCCTCGGCAAAAGCCAGGCTCCCCAAAAACCCCCGCCACGCTTCGCAGAGCCAGTTGGGGAGGGATAGGCGCACGCACTCCGGGGCCTCGAGGGGCGCCAGGCGCCGAAGCACGGCGTTCACGAGCCCAGCCAGTCGGGGGTAGCGCCCCTTCACCGCCTCCACCCAGGGGCTCACCCGGGCGTGGTCCGGCTTGCCCAAGAGCCACTCCAAGGCCCCAAGCCGCAAGGCCCAGCGCACCTGTGCGGGCAGACCTTCAGGGCGGGGCAGGTGGGGGGCGAGGAGATGGTCCAAAAGCCGAAGCCGGCGCAAGGCGCCGTAGACCAGGTGGGTCACGTAGGCCTTGTCCCGCTCCGACCAAGCCACCCGGTCTAGCGCCCGGTCTAAAAGCTGCTGGGCCCTCCCTCCCCGCTCCACCTCGAGGAGGAGGGCGAGGGCCAGGGCCCTGGGGTTCGCGGCCCTCAAGACTCCAGGGGATGCGCCTTGATGCTGAACTTCAGGGCGGTCCGCTCCTCGTTCTCCAGGTCCAGCTTGACGAAGGCGGGCTTGACCACCAGGTCCAGGTTGTCGGGAGCGATGTAGCCCCGGGCGATGGCGATGGCCTTCACCGCCTGGTTCACCGCCTGGGGCCCGATGGCCTGCACCTCCACCTCGCCTTTGGTGCGCAAAAGCGCCGCGATGGCGCCGGCCACGGAGTTGGGGCGGGACTTGGAAGAGACGCGCAACGTTTCCACTTTGACCTCCTGAAAGCTCTTAGGCCACCCCGTTCGGCAAAAACATGGGCGGCTTCAGGGCCCATGGTAGAACAAACGGGCGGCTTGCGCAACTAGGCGGACTGGACCCGCTCCTCCAGGCCCTTGAGAACAGACACAGCGTTTTCCTGCATCAACTTGTGGATTAACCGGCGCAAAAGGGGACCAAAAATAGGTATGGTTAGCTCGTAGGTTATGTTTAGCACAACCTTTGTACCCTCACCCTCGGGGATGAACTCCCATGTCCCCTCATAGCGGTCAAAATCCCCCTCGGGCGACCAAAAGCGGTTGCGAAGGAGCGCGTCATCCCACTCTTCCTCCTCTACCCAACGGACCTTCTTACCCATCGCCACCCCTACCCACTCCGTACGCGTCCGGTTCCCCTCTTGATGCAGAAGGCGAAGCGTCTGTACATCCTTCAGGAAAGGCTTTAGGCCCTCTAGATCTTTGGCTAAAGCGTATACCTTCTCAGGAGGAGCCAGGATGAAGCGCTCAGCGTGGACCTCAGCATGGGCCCTTTTTACCCGTTTTCTTCCTCTTTGGCAAGCCGGTAGGCTTCCAGCGCCACCCCCAGGGGAAAGCCCCGCCCCTGGAGGAAGCGCACCGCCTTGGCCTGGTCGTGCCGGCGGGGGTAGCGGCGGAGCACCCTTAAGGCCGCCTCCAAAACCTCCGCTTCCCCCACCTCCCCCAGCACCTCCTCCACCACCTCCCCTGCCACCCCCTGGGCCAAGAGGAGGCGGCGGAGCTTGGCGGGGCCGTATTTGCGCCGGGCAGCCACGAAGGTTTCGGCGAAGGCCCGGTCGTTCAGGTAGCCCAGTTCCTCCAGGCGCACCAAGGCCGCCTCCACCTCCTCTTCGGGGAAGCGGGCGAGGAGCTTTTCCCGAAGGCGGGCCCGGCTCAGCCCCCGGCGGGCCAAGAGCCTAAAGGCGTAGGCCAAAGCTTCCGTCTTCCCCACCCCTTTAGGGTACGCTATGGCCCATGCGGGTCTATGCCATCGCCGACCCCCACCTCTCCCGCGTTCACCCCAAGCCCATGAGCGTCTTCGGCCCCGCCTGGCAGGGACATCCCGAGGCCTTTTTCCGGGGCTGGCGGGAGGTGGTGGGGGAAGGGGACCTGGTCCTCATCCCCGGGGACATCTCCTGGGCCATGCGCCTCGGCGAGGCCATTCCCGACCTCTTAGACCTTGCCGCTTTGCCCGGTAAGAAGGTGCTCCTCAAGGGCAACCACGACTACTGGTGGCCCTCCATCAGCCGCCTTCGCGCCGTCTTGCCACCGGGGATGTACGCCCTGCAAAACGACGCCCTGGTCCTGGAAGGGGTGGCGGTGGCCGGCACCCGGGGCTGGCAGTACCCGCCCGCAAGCCTCGAGGACGAGAAGATCTTCGCCCGGGAGGTGGAAAGGCTCAAGCTTTCCCTCAACGACCTAGCGGGGAAAACCTACCGCCACCTGGTGGTGGCCTTCCACTTTCCCCCCTTCGGCCCCGGGGGGGAAGCCACGCCCCTTTTGGAACGGGCCGCCGAGGCTAAGCCGGACGCCATCGTCTACGGCCACCTCCACGGGGCCGACCCCAGCAAGCTTCTTCCGGCGTACCAGGGTATTCCCCTCTATTTGGTATCAGCTGACGCTCTCGGGTTCCGCCCCCAAAAAATCTTAGAGATTTAATTTGGGATACACTTACTTGCCCGAGAGTTCTTACAGTTTATACTAGGTACATGTGGAACTGGCAACCCCTAGGTCACGGCGTGGAAACCCTTTTCCTAGTCACGCCCCTAACCTGGTGGATCAACTTCGGGGTTCATATTTATCAGTACAAAGGATTTCAAATTGACGCAGGCCCCCTCCGGACTTTGCGCTATACCAGCCGTGCTGAAGCTCTTTTCATCACACACACTCACGAAGACCATGCTGGCGGAGCATCCCGCCTTTCCTTGCCCATTTTCACAGGAAAGGAGGCGGCGTACCTTTTACAAAACCCCCCGCCTCTTCCGCTATACCGCCGCCTGGTATGGGGAACGGTAAAACCTGTACCCGCGCAAGCCGCAGAACGCGTGGGTTCTTTCTTCCTCGTTCCCACCCCGGGACACTCACCCGAACATGTAATCGTATACGATGAAGAGACAGGTGTGGTCTTCGGAGGAGATTTGTTTCTTTCGGTGAAGGCAAACTTGGCTTCCCCCGGGTTTAACGTGCAGGCGCTTATCCATAGCTTGAAGAAAGTTATAGAACTCGCGCCGCGCCGCTTCTTCTGCGCTCACGCGGGAGCGGTGGAAGAACCCGTGAAAGCACTAAAGGCAAAAGTGGATTTTTTAGAACTGACTCGCGATCAAGCGTTGCTGCTCAAGCGAAAAGGTTTGCGTCCCAGCGAAATCCGGGACCGCCTTTTCGGGGGAGAAAGCGCCTGGGCCCTTCTTTCTGGAGGAATAATGAGCCGTCTACGCTTTGTCTACGCTTTACTGGACGAAAGCTAGCCCGTGCGAAGCCTTCAGGTGCTCTTTCTGTTGCAGGCGGGGCTTCTCCTCCTTGGAGCCTCCGGAATGCTCCTTTTAGGCCTCCCCTTAGGTGTACCCCGGTTTGGACAGGACCCTTGGTTAGCCTTGGCCCTTCTCTTCTTTCTTTGGGGCTTAGAAAAATGCTTCCTGCACCTTTTCCCCACCTCTTTTCGGGAGGTGGAAAAGCTTCACCGGGAGCTGGGTTTAGCCCTGAAGAATGCGGGATTGGGTCCTGGTACACTTATCCTCCTGGCCCTCCTTTCCGGGGTGGCGGAGGAGGTGTTCTTCCGGGGCCTCGTGCAAGGCCTTTTGGTCTCCTGGCTGGGAGGGGTGGGGGTCTTCCTCCAGGCCCTCCTCTTCGCCCTCCTCCACCCCGCCCCCAGACGGGCCTTCGCCTACCCCCTCTACACCTGGGTGGCCGGGCTTCTTTTCGGGTGGGCCTACCTCCTCACGGAAAGCCTCCTCCCCGGCATCCTGGCCCACTTCCTCCACAACGCCCGGGGGTTTTACGAGCTTTGGCGGGAAGCTTAGCCTTTTGAACCAAACTAACATCTTGGGGGTTTCCGGACTTTTTGCCTAGGACCGGGGCCACATTTCCCCACGGGGACGTGCTACAATGGGGGTAAGCTATGACAACTCCTGCCAAGCCCCTATGAAGGAGGGCGCACATGAACGAGCTGGAGCGCATTCGCCGCCGCCAGGACCTCGAGGCCTACCGGGCCCTAAGCTGGGAAGGTTCCTTCGCCGATTACCTGCGCCTCCTCAAGGAGGACCCCAGGCCCCTGAGGACCAGCTTCCAGCGGGTCCACGACATGATCCTGGCCCACGGGGTGGAGGAGTACACCCTCTTCCGGGAGAAGCTCCTCCACTACCGCTTTTTTGACGACCCCTTTGAGGGGGGCAAGGACGCCATTTTCGGCCTGGACAAGCCCCTCATGCGCCTGGTGGCCACCCTGAAGGCGGCGGCCCACCGCCTGGGGCCCGAGCGGCGCATCCTCCTCCTCCACGGCCCCGTGGGCTCGGCCAAGAGCACCATCGCCCGCCTCCTCAAGAAGGGGCTGGAAGCCTATAGCCGCACGGAGGAGGGAAAGCTTTACACCTTCTACTGGAAGACACCCGAGGGCCCCCTTCCCTGCCCCATGCACGAGGAGCCCTTGCACCTTCTGCCCAAGGAGATCCGGGAGGAGTTCTTGGCGGAGCTACGGTCGCTTCACCCCGAGTACCCGTATCCCCTCGAGGTGGAGGGGGACCTCTGCCCGGTGTGCCGCTTCCAAATGCGGGAAGCCCTGGCCCGCCACCAAGGGGACCTGGCCGCGGTCTTGGAGCACGAGGTGGGGGTGAAGCGGCTGGTCCTTTCGGAGAAGGACCGGGTGGGCATCGGCACCTTCCAGCCCAAGGACGAGAAGAACCAGGACGCCACCGAGCTCACCGGGGACATCAACTACCGCAAGGTGGCCATCTACGGCTCCGACTCCGACCCCCGGGCCTTCAACTTTGACGGCGAGCTCAACATCGCCAACCGGGGCCTGGTGGAGTTCATTGAGATCCTGAAGCTGGACGTGGCCTTCCTCTACGACCTCCTCACCGCCAGCCAGGAGCACAAGATCAAGTCCAAGAAGTTTGCCCAGATGGACATAGACGAAATTGTGCTTGGGCACACGAACGAGCCTGAATACAGGAAACTCCAGGCCAACGAGTACATGGAGGCCCTGCGGGACCGCACCATCAAGATTGATGTCCCCTACATCCTCCGGGTTTCCGACGAGGTGAAGATCTACCAGCGGGACTTCGCCAAGGTGCGGGGCAAGCACATCGCCCCCCACACCCTGGAGATGGCCGCCACCTGGGCCGTCCTGACCCGGCTGGAACCCCCGAGGCGGGCCGGGCTCACCCTGATGCAGAAGCTCAAGCTCTACGACGGCAAGCTCCTCCCCGGCTGGACGGAGGAGGCGGTGCGGGAGCTGATGCAGGAGGCCAAGCGGGAGGGCCTGGAAGGCATTAGCCCCCGCTACATCCAAGACAAGATCTCCAACGTCCTGGTCACCAGCGAGGAGCCCTGCATCAACCCCTTCATGGTGATGAACGAGCTGGAGGAGGGCCTGAAGCACCATTCCCTGATCTCCGACGAGAAGACCAAGGAACGCTACAAGGCCCTCCTGCAGGAGGTAAAGGCGGAGTACGCCGAGATCGTGAAAAACGAGGTACAACGGGCCATCGCCGCCGACGAGGAGGCCCTGAACCGCCTCTTCCACAACTACATTGACCACGTGAAGGCCTACGTGCTGGGGGAGAAGGTGAAAAACCCCTACACCGGGGCCCCCGAGCCGCCCAACGAGCGGCTCATGCGCTCCGTGGAGGAAAGGATTGAAATCCCAGAGTCCCGCAAGGACGACTTCCGCCGCGAGATCATGAACTACATCGGGGCCCTGGCCCTGGAGGGGAAGCAGTTCACCTACAAGGACAACGACCGCCTGCGCCGCGCCTTGGAGCTCAAGCTTTTTGAGGACCAGAAGGACACCATAAGGCTTTCCGCCCTGGTCTCGGGGGTGGTGGACCCGGAAACCCAGGCGAAGATTGACGTGGTGAAGGCCAGGCTCATCCGCGACCACGGCTACTGCGAGCACTGCGCCGCTGGCGTCTTGGAGTTCGCCGCCTCCCTCTTCGCCCGGAGCGAGCGATGACCCCTGGAGAAGGCTTTTTGCCCATCGCCCGCGACCTGGAGCGCTTCAAGGAGATCGTCCGGGGCGAGGTGAGGAAGCGAGCCCGGGAGTTCCTGACCCGGGAGGAGCTCTTCGGCCAGGTGGACGGGCGGCTCGTCTCCATCCCCCTGCCCCAGCTGGAACTTCCCAAGATCGTCTACGGGGAACCCTTGGGAGAGGGCCTGGGCCTTGGGGGGCCCGGGGACGAGGCCTTAGGGCCTGGGGGGCACATCCCCGTGGCCGAGCTGGAGCTGGAGGAGTTTTTGGACCTCATGGGGGAGGCCCTGCGCCTACCGCGCCTCCTGCCCAAGGGGGAGGGAGAGGTGACGGAGGAGGCCTTCCGCTACGCCACCATCGCCCGGAAGGGCCCAAGGGGGCTTCGCCACGTGCGCCGCACCCTGAAGGAAAGCCTGAAGAGGGCCCTCCTCACCGGGGAGTATCGGCCGGAAGAACCTCGCCTGGTTCCCGAAAGGGAGGACCTCCGCTACAAGGCCCCCAAGAAGCGGCCCAAGCCCCACGCCCAGGCGGTGGTCCTCTTCGCCTTGGATGTTTCCGGGAGCATGCGGGAGGAGGAGCTGCGGCTGGTGAAGACCCTCTCCTTTTGGATCACCCTTTGGATCAAGCGCCACTTCCCCCGCCTGGAAAGGCGCTACCTCCTCCACGACGCCGAGGCTTGGGAAGTCTCTGAGGAGGAGTTCTTCCGCGCCCAAGAAGGCGGGGGCACCCGGCTTTCCAGCGCCCTCCTTTTGGCCGAGGAGATCCTCAAGGCCTACCCCGAGGCCTTCTACAACCGCTACCTCTACCACTTCTCCGACGGGGAGAACTGGCAAGGGGATACCCCCATCGCCCTCGAGGCCCTGCGCCGCCTCCTTCCCACCCTCGCCCTTTACGGCTACGCCCAGGTGCAGGGGCCTTACGGCCAGGGCCGTTTCCTGGAGGAGGTGCGGGAGGCCTTGGCGGGCCAGGCGGGCCTCGCCACCGCCGAGGTGCGGGGCCGGGAGGACCTGCCCACCGCCTTAAGGCACCTTTTGGGAGGGTAGCGTGGATAGGGAGCTTCGCCAGTGGGCCGAGCGCCTAAGGGAAAGGGCAGAAGCGGAAGGGCTCTCCTTCCCCCCTGTGCTTTTTGAGGAAGTGACCCCCGAGGAGATGGCCATGCTGGCCGCCTACGGGGGCTTCCCCCGCCGCTACCCCCACTGGCGCTGGGGAAGCGAGTACCTGCGCCACCGGGAAACCTACCGCTACGGCCTCGGGCGCATCTATGAGCTGGTGGTGAACACCCACCCCGTGCAGGCCTACCTTCTAAGGGGGAACACGCCCCTGGCCCAGAAGCTGGTCATGGCCCACGTCTACGGCCACGCCGACTTCTTCCACCACAACCTGGCCTTCAAGCCCATCCCCAAGGACATGCTCAGCGAAATGGCCCACCACGCCACCTACGTGGAAAAGGCCATGGAGCGGCACGGGGCCAAGGCGGTGGAGGAGTTTTTGGACCTGGCCCTCTCCTTGGAGAACCTCATTGACCCCCACGCCCCCTACATCCAAAGGCCCCAGGAAGAAGAGGAGGAAAAGGCCCCGGAGCGCCTTCGGGTCCGCCCCTACCTGGACCCCTTCGTCAACCCACCCCCCGAGTTTCCCAAGGAGGCGGAGGAGGGGGCCAAGCCCAAGCCCCTGCCCCCAAAGCCCACCCGGGACATCCTGGGGTTCTTGGCCCGGCACGCCCCCCTGGCCCCCTGGCAGAAGGGGATCCTGGAGATCATCCGGGAGGAAAGCCTCTACTACGTGCCCCAAGCGGCCACCAAGATCCTCAACGAGGGCTGGGCCACGTACTGGCACACCCGGCTCCTCCTCCCCCTCCTCACCCCGGAGGAGGCGGTGGAGTTCGCCGAGTTGCAGGCTGGCCTCCTCGCCCCCCACGGGCTCAACCCCTACCGCCTGGGCTACCTCCTCCTGCAAGAGGTGGAGGAACGTTATAACAAGGGGCGCTTCGGCCCGGAGTACGAGGCCCTTCCCCTCGGGGAAAGGCTCCGATACGAGAGGCCCACGGGCGAGGGGCGGAGGAAGCTTTTCCAGGTGCGCACCCTCCACACCGACCTGAGCTTCCTGGAGGAGTTCCTCACCCCCGAGTTCGCCCTGCGCCAGCGCCTCCTTTCCCCGGAGGACCTGGAAACCTTCCCCCAGGCCAAAAAGGCCCTCCTCTGCCGCCTCACCAACGCCGGCTACCCCATCGTGGAGCTTCTTGACGCCAATTACCAGAACCGGGGCGAGCTCCTCTTGGTCCACGCCTACGAAGGGGTGGAGCTGGACCTGAAGAAGACCCAGGCGGTCCTGGAAAACCTCCACCGCCTCTGGGGCCGCCCCGTCCACCTGAAGACCGTGGTGGGGGGCAAGGAAAGGCTCCTTTCCGCCGGGGCCTAGCGCAACACCCGCAGGTAGCCTAAAAGCAACGCCTCGGAAAGCTCCCCCAGGTGCCGGGCCACGAGCCGCCCCTCCCCGTCAAAGAAGAAGGTGGTGGGTAGGCCCTGGACCCCGAGGGCCTGGGAAAGCCTGGTTTCCGGGTCCAGCAAGACCCAGTCCGCCGCCAAGCCCTCCTGTTCCAGGAAGCTCCGCACCACCGCCGGGCCTTCCCCTTGGCTCACGAAGGCGAAGCGCACCTCGGGGTTTTCCCGGCTCACGCGCACCATCATGGGGAGTTCCCGGCGGCAGGGGGGGCACCAGGTGGCCCAGGCGTTGAGCACCAGGGGTTTGCCCCGAAAATCCTTTAGGTTTACCGGGGTACCCCCCAAGGTGGTAAGGGTGAGGGCGGGAAGCCCCACCTCCTGCCGGGCACCCCCCCGGAGGAAAAGCCCCGCCACGAGGCCCGCCGACAAGGCGGCCACCAGGGCGTAGCGCCAAAGATGTTTGGGCAAGACCATGAGCGTGTACCCTCCCGAAGCCAAGATACCCCAAAGGGGGTCAAAGCCTCCTTGCCAGACGTAGAGGACGGAAAGGGGGTCGCGGGCGTAGACGGAAAGGTTTTCCAGGACAAACCCAAGCCGCGCCCCCAAAAGCCCTACCAGGAGGGCGTTGTAGGCCCAAGGGGCCAGCCTTTTGTCCACCTTACGGGCGAGGGCCTCCGCCACCACCACCCCGGCGAGGAGGGCCAAAGCCGCCTGGACCCGGGCCCAGGGGATGGCGAAAGGCCCCAGCTGCAGGGCGTCCATCAGCGGACCAGGGGGTAGCCCGCCCGCGCGATGGCCAGCACCCCCCCTTCCACGTTGTAGAGGTTGGTGTAGCCCTTCTTCTTGAGGTATTCCGCCGCCTGGCGGCTGCGGTTGCCGCTGCGGCAGTAGAGGTAGACGGGCTTATCCTTGGGGAGGCTGTCCGCCCAGCGGGCCACCTCCTCCACGGGGAGGTTCACCGCCCCAGGCACGTGGCCTTGGGCGAACTCCTGGGGCGTGCGCACGTCCACCACATAGGCCCCGGCGCTCAAGGCCCGGTAGAGCTCCTCCGGGCCTACGTTTTGGTAGCTCCCCTTGGGGCCGCAGGCGATGAGGAGGAGGGGAAGGAGGGCCAGAAGGGCGCGGCGGGTCATGTTAGGCCTGTACCCCCACGGCCTTGCGGATGGCCTGGAGGAACTGGGAAAGGGGCTGGGCTCCCAGCACCCGCTCCTTGCCCCCGTTGATGATGGTGTCCGGCACCCCGTGGATGTGGTAGCGGTTGGAAAGCTCGGGGAACTCGTTGGCCTCAATCATCTCGCCCCACACCTTGGGAGAAGCGTAGGCCAGGCGGTGGGCGGTGCGCACCGCCTGGGGGCAGTAGGGGCAGGTGGGGGTGACGAAGACCTGGAGCCGCACCTCCTCGGGAAGGCCGTTGAGCTCCTGGACCACGTTTTCCGGCAGGCCGTGCCCGTCGCGGCCCAGCATCTCCAGGTCCTCGAGGAGGCTTGCGAACTCGTAGCCCGCCGGGATCCCCCGGTAGCGGAGGTTGATGGCCTCCGAGCCCTTTTCCCGCAGGATCAGGGTGGGGGCCGCCTCCACCCGGTAGGCCCTGGCCATCTCCTGCCCGTCGGGGGTGGCCAGGTCGTAAACCACCAGGTGAAGCTTGTCGGAAAGGGCGGCGAGCTCCTCCAAAAGCTGCTTGGTCTCCTTGCAGTAGAGGCAGGGCTCCTTGCCCGGGGCGATGAGGGTGGAGGAGTCGGTGAAAAGCACCATCTCCACGTCCCGGTTGAGGCTGGAAAGCCGCTCGCGAACGATCTCTTGCTCCTTCGGTCCCAGTAACGGCATCGCTTCCTCCTTATTCGGGATACCCCCGTAGGGGTACGTCCTTTGACAAATATAGCAGATGGCGCTCCGCCTTCATAGAGATAGACCTCACGTTGCCCCGGCTTGACACCTATTACCCCCATAGGGTATCTTCAGGGCGTGGGGACAAAGGTCCCGCCTAGGAGGTAAACCCATGATCTTCCGGCAAATCTACGAGGAAGGTTTGGCGCAGATGAGCTACTTTCTAGGGTGCGCCGCCACCGGGGAGGCCTTGGTGGTGGACCCCAAGCGGGACGTGGACACCTATCTGGAGCTCGCCCAAAGCCTGGGCCTGCGCATCACCGCCATCGCCGAAACCCACATCCACGCCGACTACCTCTCGGGGGCCCGGGAGCTGGCCAGGGCCACGGGGGCCACCCTCTACCTCTCGGACGAGGGGGACGAGAACTGGAAGTACCGGGGCCTCGAGGGCTTCCCCCACGTTCTCCTCAAGGACGGGGACGAGTTTAGGGTGGGGAACATCCGGGTGAAGGCGGTCCACACCCCGGGCCACACCCCCGAACACCTCTCCTTCCTGGTGGCGGACGGGGCGGTGACGGAGGAGCCCCTCCTCTTCCTCACCGGGGACTTCGTCTTCGTGGGGGACGTGGGCCGGCCCGACCTCCTGGAGGAGGCGGCTGGGCTTAAGGGCACGGCGGAGCCCGGGGCAAGGCGCATGTTCCGAAGCCTCAAGGAGAAGTTCCTCACCCTTCCCGACCACGTGCAGGTTTGGCCCGGGCACGGGGCGGGGTCGGCCTGCGGCAAGGCCCTAGGGGCCCTTCCCGCCACCACCGTGGGCTACGAGCGGCGCCACGCCTGGTGGGCGGAGTACCTGGAGCGGGACGACGAAGAGGGCTTCGTGAAGGCGCTCCTCCAAGGCCAGCCCGAGGCCCCCACCTACTTCAAGGAGATGAAGCGGCTCAACCGGGACGGCATGCCCATCCTGGGCGGCGTCCCCCACCCCGGGCGGCTCACCCAGGCCCAGTTCCTCCGCTGGCTGGAGAAGGGAGCCATCCTGGTGGACACCCGGGATAAGTTCGCCTTCGCCGGGGGGCACATGAAGGGGGCCATCAACATCCCCGCCGGGAAGAACTTCGCCACCTGGGCGGGCTGGCTTCTGCCCTACGATCGGCCCCTCATCCTCCTGGCCCACCCCTCCGAGGTGGAGGCCCTCACCCGGGCCCTCATCCGCATCGGGCTGGACGAGGTGATGGGGTATATCCCGGGCCTCGAGGGCTACGCCCAAGGGGAGCTGGAAACCGTCCCCCAAATCACGGCCAAGGAGGCCAAGGCCCTTTGGGAGCGGGGCGAGGCGGTGATCCTGGACGTGCGGGGCCGGGACGAGTACTTCGCCGGCCACATTCCGGGGGCCCTAAACATCCACGCAGGCCGCGTGCTGGCCCACCTGCATAGACTCCCCAAGGACAAGCCCCTCATCGTCCACTGTGTGGGCGGGGACCGCTCCAGCACCGCCATCTCCGCCCTCCTCGCCCACGGCGTCCACAACGCCCTCAACCTCACCGGGGGGATTAGGGCTTGGCAGGAGGCGGGCTTCCCCGTGGTGAAGGGGGAAGAGCTGGTGACGGCCTAAGGAGGCGACCCATGTACGAGACGCAAGTGAAAGACCTTTCCCCCGAAGAGGCCAAACGCCTTTACGACCAGGGCGTGCCCTTCTTTGACGTGCGGGAGGTGGAGGAGTACGCCCAGGCGAGGATCCCCGGGGCCCGCCTCCTTCCCCTTTCCGAGTTCATGGCCCGCTACCAGGAAATCCCCAAGGACCAGCCCGTGGTCCTCTACTGCCGCACGGGTAACCGCTCCTGGCAGGCGGCGGCCTGGCTTAGCGCCCAGGGCTACCCGGTCTACAACCTGGAGGGGGGCATCGTCCGCTGGTACCGCGCCGGGCTTCCCGTGGACACCACCCCGGTGGAGGTGGGCTACACCGCCACCCCCTACCGGGAAGTGGGGCCCCTGGAGGCGGCCAAGCTCCTGGAGGAAGCCTTCGTGGTGGACGTGCGGGAGGCCTGGGAATACGGGGAAGGCCACGTGCCCAAGGCGGTGAACATCCCCCTTTCCACCCTCCCCCAGCGCTTGGCCGAGCTTCCCAAGGACCGGCCCATCCTCCTCGTGTGCAACTCCGGGAACCGCTCGGGGGTGGCGGCGGACTTCCTGGTGGAGCAGGGCTTTGACGGGGAGAAGGTCTACAACCTGGAAGGCGGCACCTACGCCTGGGCCGCCTCGGGCCTTCCTCTGGAGCGATGAGCCTCGCCCTCCTTGGCGCCCTCCTCATCGGGCTCTCCTTGGGGCTTTTGGGCTCCGGGGGCTCCATCCTCACCGTGCCCGTCCTGGTCTACCTCCTGGGGGAGCCTCCCAAGCAGGCCATCGCCGAAAGCCTCCTCGTGGTGGGGGGAATCGCCCTTCTAGGGGCCACCCCCTACGCCCTAAGGGGCCTTGTGGACTGGCGGAACGTCCTCTTCTTCGGCCTCCCCGGGATGGCGGGCACCTATTTGGGGGCCTTCCTCTCCCGCTACGTGTCCGGCCAGGTGCAACTCCTGGTCTTCGCCCTGGTGATGCTCCTCGCCGCCTACTTTATGGCCCGGCCCCTCCCCCTGGCCCGAGGGGGGAAGCGCAAGGCCTGGAAGATCGTCCTGGAGGGCCTAGGGGTGGGGGCCCTCACGGGGTTCGTGGGGGTGGGGGGAGGGTTTTTAATCGTGCCCGCCTTGGTCCTCCTGGGTGGACTTCCCATGCACCTGGCGGTGGGCACAAGCCTCCTCATCATCGCCCTCAAGTCCTTCGCCGGGTTTTACAAGTACCTCCACCTCCTGCCCGAGTACGGCCTGGCCGTGAACTACCCCGTGGCGGGGCTTTTCATCGCCGTGGGCTTCCTGGGAAGCCTCCTCGGGGGAAGGCTCGCCTTAAAGGTGCCCCACGAGGCCCTCAAGCGGGGCTTTGCCCTCTTCTTGGTGGCCATGGGGGTTTTTATCGTGGCGCAAAGCCTCTAGGGGTATCCTAAGGGGGTGCCGTTCCGCACCCTTCTGGCCGTGCAAGCCCAGGTCCTGCCGGAGGCCTACCGCACGGAGGAAGCCTTCCGGGAGCGGGTCCACGGCCTCCTAAGCCCCTTAAAGGGCACCCCCGCCCCCCGCCTGGCCGCCTTCCCCGAGCTCTTCGGCCTCCCCCTCCTCCTCCACTTGGAGGGGGAGTTTGCTTGGGGGGAGCTCCTAAAAAACCCCCTCCTCCCCTGGCGGCGGGCCCGGCGGGCCTACGCGGTCCTCCACCGGGTCATGGCCGAGGCGGCGAGGCGCTTTGGGGCGTACCTCCTCGCGGGAAGCCTCCTTTCGCCGCCTTACGAGGAGGAGCTCGCCCGGGGCCTTTTTTCCCGAAGCCCCCTCTTCCAAAACCTGGCCCTTTTCTATAACCCCGAGGGCCGCCTCCTGGCCCAGGTGCCCAAGATGGAGCGCACTCCCCCCGAGCGCTGGCTCAAGGGGGGGCGCTTTGGCCCCCACCTGGTGGAAACCCAAGCCGGGCGGGTGGGCATCCTCATCTGCCTGGACGGCTTCTTTGAGCGGCACCTGGCCCGGCTGGACGCCCTGGGGGCCGAGGTCCTCCTCCAACCCTCCGCCAACCCCGCCCCCTGGGATAGGCCCTGGCCCCCGGACCCCGAGCGCACAGAGGAGGAGGCGTGGCTCACCTCCGCTAGGGAGCGGCTTTGGGGCCGGGAAAACCTTCGGCTCCTCCTAAACCCCATGCTCAACGGCAGGATCCTGGGCCTCACCTTTGAGGGGCGAAGCGGCATCTACGCCCCCGGCAAGGACCTAGCCTTGGCCCAAAGCCCCGTGGGGGACGCGGCCCTCCTCCACTTCCCCTAAAGCCTTTCCGGGAAAAGCCGGATGGTATAGGGGCGGATGAGGGCCTTGGCTAGCTTTTCCCAGGCCAGGTCCTTCACGCCCAAGGCGAGCTCTTCCGCCACCTCCTCCAAGGGGTAGCGGCCCGCGGGCTTCACCGCCTCTAGGAGGATGACGTGGAAGCCGAACTGGGTCCCCACCGGGCCGGACACCTCCCCGGGCTTCAGGCGCAAAAGGGCCGCTTCAAAGGCGGGGATGTAGGTGCCCTCCGGCGCGCACCCCAAGTCCCCCCCCGCCTCCTTGGAGCCCGGGTCCTGGGAAAGAGCCTGGGCCACCTGGGGGAAGGGCTCCCCCTTTTCCAGGCGGCCTAGGGCCTCCCGGGCCGCCTCGAGGGTGGGCAGGAGGATGTGCCGGGCGCAGTAGAGGGTGCCGTGGCGGTACTCCGGGGAAAGGAGCCAGAGGGCCTTGAGGGCCGCGGGGGAGACCTGAAGCTTCTCCCGGTAGTGCCCTTCCAGGGCCTCGAGGGCCAAGGCCTCCGCCAGGAGAAGGCGGTAGGTTCCCACATCGGGAAGCCCCGCCCCCTTCAGGGCCTCCGCCAAGGCGTTCTCGTCGGGGAAGGACTCCAGGAGGGCCTGCACCTGGGCCTCCACCGCCTCGGGCTTAGGCCAAAATCCCTTGGCCTTCGCCACCTGCAATAGCGCCCGCTCCTCGGCCAAGGCCTCCAGGTACTTTTGCCGGTACTGGGCGAGGAGGGCCCGGGTTTCCTCCGTGTCGGGAAGGCCCAGTTGCCTTAGGGCGCTTTTGGCGAACAGGCCAAAACGGAGCTCAAACTGGCTCTTGGTGAGGGCCTCACCCCCCACCTGGGCCACCACGGGGTCTTCCTGGGCCACGGCCAAAGGGCTTAGGATAAGGGCTAGGGCAAGAAGAAGAGCGCGCATGCCCCATGCTAGCATGGGGGGCGTGAACGACCTCATCCTCAAAGCGGCCCGGGGGGAGGCAACCCCCAGGCCCCCCGTCTGGTTCATGCGCCAGGCGGGCCGCTACCAGAAGTCCTACCGCACACTAAGGGAGCGCTATACCCTGCCGGAAATCGTGCGCCAACCCGAGCTCGCCGCCCAGGTGTCCCTAAGCCCGGTGGAGGAGCTCGGGGTGGACGCCGCCATCCTCTTCGCCGACATCACCACCCCGCTTTACGGCATGGGGGTGGACCTGGAACTGGTGGAGGGCAAAGGCCCGGTGATCCACCGCCCCATCCGGGACGAGAAGGGGGTGGAAGCCCTTCTTCCCTTGGAGCCCGAGGAGGCGGTGCCCTTCGTCCTCCAAACCATCCGCATCCTGAAGCGGGTCCTTAAGGTGCCCCTCATCGGCTTCGCCGGGGCTCCCTTCACCCTGGCGAGCTACCTCGTGGAGGGGGGGCCAAGCCGCCACTTCCTGCAGGTGAAAGCCTTCATGTACCGGGAAGAGGCGCTTTGGCACCGCCTCATGGAAAGGCTCACCGAGGCCATGGCCCGCTACCTAAAGGCGCAAAAAGAAGCGGGGGCGGATCTCCTCCAGGTCTTTGACTCCTGGGTGGGGGCGCTCTCCCCCGCCGACTACCGCCGCTACGTGAAGCCCCACATGACGCGGCTCTTCCAGGCCCTAAGGCCTTTAGGGGTGCCGGTGATCCACTTCGGGGTGGGGACCATGGGGCTTCTAAAGGACATGCGGGAGGCCGGGGGGGAGGTCCTGGGCCTGGACCACCACACCCCCCTCCCCTGGGCCCGGGAGGTCCTTGGGCGGGTGCCGGTGCAGGGCAATTTGGACCCCGTCCTCCTCTTCGCCCCGAAGGAGGTCCTCCGGCGGGAGGTCCTGCGCATCCTGGCGGAAAACGGAGGGCGGCCCGGGCACATCTTCAACCTGGGCCACGGCATCCTGCCCAAGACCCCAGAGGAGAACGTGCGCTACGTGGTAGAACTCCTGAAGGAGGTGGCGGCGTGAACGTACTCCTGATGGCCTACGGCACCCCTTATGCCCCCGAGGAGATTGAACCCTACTACACCGACATCCGCCGGGGCAAGAAGCCCTCCGAAGAGCTCCTCAAGGAGCTTAGTGAGCGCTACGAGCAGATCGGCAAAAGCCCCCTGAACGAGATCACCCTGGTCCAGGCCCTGCGGCTCCAGGCCCTTTTGAACCTCGAGGCCCCCGCCTACCCCAAGCGCCTCCTGGGCCCCTTCGGTCCCCGCATCCCCCAGGGGCCGGCCCGGGTCTACGTGGGCACCAAGCACTGGCACCCCACCATCGGCGAGGCGGTGGCGGCCATGCACGAGGACGGGGTGCGGCGGGCGGTGGCCATCGTGGCCGCTCCCCACTACTCCCTAAGGAGCGTGGCGGAGTACAGGGAGAAGGTGGAGGCCGCCCTCAAGGCCCTTCCCGAGCCCATAGACTTCACCTGGGTGGAAAGCTATGAGGCCCACCCCGGCCTCATCGCCGCCTACGCCAGGCGGCTGGAAGAGGCCATCTGGCGGCTAAAAGACCCCAAGGGGGCGGCCTACGTCTTCACCGCCCACTCCATCCCCCTGGCGGCGGTGGAGCGGGGGGACCCCTACCCGCGCCAGGTGGAGAAAACGGCGGAGCTCATCGCCAAGCGGCTTTCCCTCCCCCGCTTCCAGGTGGCCTACCAGTCGGCGGGGCGCACCGCAGAGCCCTGGCTTGGGCCCGACATCAACGAGCTCTTGCGGCAACTTAGGGAAGAGGGCTTCGCCGAGGTGGTGGTGCAGGCGGTGGGCTTCCCCGCAGACCACCTGGAGGTCTTCTACGACCTGGACCTCGAGGCCCAGGCCACCGCCGAAGCGGTGGGGCTCAGGCTCCTAAGGGCCCGGAGCCTCAACGCCGACCTGGACTACATCCAGGTCCTTAAGGACCTGGTGGAGGCGGCGTGGCTCAGGTAGCCATCGTGGGCGGAGGGTGGGCGGGGCTCGCCGCCGCCCTCGCCCTTAAGGAAGAGGGGGTGGACTTCCTCCTCCTGGAGGCCACGCCCCGCCTGGGGGGCAAGGTCTTCACCCACCAAGGGGAAGGCTTCCTAGTGGAGGGCGGCCCGGACGCCAGCGTGCGCTACAAGAAGGAGGTCCTGGATTTGGCCCAGGCCTTGGGTCTGGAGCCCATCGGCACCCTTCCCGCCAAGCCCTCCGCCTACATCCTGCGGAAAGGGAAAGCCCACCCCCTTCCCGAGGGGCTTTTGCAGGTGGTGCCGGGGGACCTAAAGGCCCTGGCCAAGACCCCCCTCCTTTCCCTTTCCGGCAAGCTCCGGGCCCTTTACGACCTCTTCCTCCCCCGGGGGGACAAGGAGGACGAAAGCCTGAAGGAGTTCGTGGAAAGGCGGCTTGGCCTCGAGGTCTTCCAGGCCTTGGTGGCCCCTCTGGCCGGGGGGATCTACGGGGGTGAGCCCGAGGAGCTTTCCATGCGGGCCGCCTTTCCCGCCCTTTTGGAACTTGAGCGGAAGCACCGAAGCCTCCTCCTCGGGGCCATGCGGGCGCGAAGGGGGCGGGGAAGCCGGGAAGGGGGAAGCCTCTTCTTTTCCTTCCGAGGGGGGCTTTCCGCCCTCACCCGGAAGATGGCGGAACGGGTGGCGGAGCACACCCTCCTCGCCACCCCGGTCCTGGCCTTGGAGCCTTTGGGGGGCCGCTACCGTCTGCACACCCCACGGGGCGCCTTGGAGGCGGAGGCCCTGATCCTCGCCATCCCCGCCCCCGTGGCCGCCTCCCTCCTCAGGCCCTTCCTCCCCGAAGCCACGGCCCTTTTAAAGGGCATCCCCCACACCCCGGCGGCCACGGTGAGCCTGGCCTTCAAGGAGGCGCTCCCCGTGAAGGGGCACGGCCTCCTCATCGCCAAAGGGGAGAACTACCAAGCGCGCGGCTTCACCTGGACGCACCTGAAGTGGCCGGGAAGGGCCCCCGAGGGCTTTAGCCTGGTGCGGGCCTACTTTTCCGGGGAGGTGGCCCGGATGGGCGAAGGAGAGCTCGCCCGGCTCGCCCTGGCGGAGCTTCGCCGGTACCTGGGCCAGGAGGTGCGCCCGGAGCGCACCTTCGTCTTCCGCTTCCCCGAGGGCATGCCCGCCTACAAGGTGGGGCACCTGGACCGCCTCACCCGCCTGGACCTCGCCCTCCTCAAAGCCCCGGGGCTTTTCCTGGCGGGGAACTACCTCTTGGGCGTGGGGCTTCCCGAGGTGGTGCGCTCGGGCAAGCAGGCGGCGGAGCGGGCCCTCGCCCACCTCTCCCTAACCCCCCCTGGCGAAAAGGAAACCTCCCGGTTAGTATAACGCCAACATGCTCCTCCCCTACCCTGCCATCGCCCTGGGAGCCCTCCTCCTCGGGCTTTTAGCGGGGCTTTTGGGATATAGCGCCCCTTACATCCTCCCTTGGTTCATGATCTCCACCGCCACCCTGGCCAGCGCCCGGGGGCTTGGCGTGGGCCTGGGGGCGGCGCTCGTTTCCACCCTCCTCCTTCTCCTTTTCCCCGGGTTTGACGGGGTGGCGGTTGCGCTTCTCCTCCTTTCCGCCCTCCTGGCCCACCAGGTGGGCCAAAGCCTCCGGCTAGCCCACCGCCGGGCCAAGCACCTGGCCCGGGCACAAAAGCTTTTGGCCGAGGCCCTCGAGGCCCTCCCCCAGGCCGAGGACCGGGAAACCCTTTTGCGCGGCCTGCCCGAGCGGCTCGCCGCCTTTGGGGAAGGCGGGCACGCCGGGGTCTGGATCCCGGTGCGGGAAGGCTTCCGCCTCCTGGCGAGCGCCCCCCCCTTGGCCTTGGAAACCATCCCCCCCACCGGGGTGGTGGGGCGGGCCTTCCGCGAAGGTAGGCCTATCCACGTGCCCGACGTGCGCCGGGAGCCTGGCTACATCCCCGCCCCGGGGCACCAGGCCCTGGCCGAGCTCGCCCTTCCCCTCCTGGAGCGGGGCGAGGTGGTGGCGGTCCTCAACCTGGAGAAAAGCCGTCCCTTCTTCCCGGAGGAGGTGGAGGGCCTCATCCGCTTCGCCCAGGCGGTGAGCCTAGAGCTTTCCCGCCTGGCGGACCTGGAGGAGCGGAGGCTCCTCGCCGAGCTCGCCCAGAGGATGCAAAGCGCCGCCACCTTGGAGGAGGCGGGGAGCAAAGCCCTCGCCCTCTTCCTAGAAGTGCTCCACCTGGAAGCCGGCACCCTTTGGGAAGCCCGGGGAAGCCGGATGGAGGCCCTGGCCTACCAGGGGGTCACGGAACCCGCCCTCCTCCAGGTGATCCGGGAGGGCCTACCCTACGGGCTGGGCCTCGCCTGGCAGGTCTACGAGACGGGAAGCCCCGTCTTCACCGCCCGCTACGCCGAGGAAGCCCGGGTGGTCCCCGCCTTGAAGGCCCTGAACTGGCGCACCTTCGCCGCCCTTCCCATTCCCACCCCGGGAAGCCCCCGGGCGAGGCGGGTCCTGGTGCTGGGCCAAAGGGAAGAACGGCTTTGGCGCCGGGCGGAAGAGGAGATGCTCCTATCCGCCTGCCGCGCCTTGGGGCTTGGGCTTGAGCGCCTCACGGAGAAGGCGCGGCACGAAGGGGTGAACCGGCTTTTCCTAAATCTACTGGAGAAGCCCCTGGAAGAGCTTTATCAAGAAGTGCTGGAAGAGGCCATCCGCCAGGTGCCGGGCTCGGAAGCGGGAAGCCTTCTTGTGCTGGAAGGCGGGGAATACCTGTTCAAGGCGGCGGTGGGCTACGACCTGGAGGGCCTAAAGACGGTGCGCTTCACGCCGCAGGGCATGCTCCTCTGGTACGGCCGGGGGGAAGGGGAGGCCCGTCGGGGCGAGCCCCGGATCATGAGCGTGGAGGAAAGGGCCATCCCCGAGATCAGCCACCAGACCGCTCCCCCGGAGGTCATAGACACCGCCGGCCGGGCCAAGGAGATCCAGGCCAACCTCTGCCTCCCCGTTCCCTACAAAGGCGAGGTTCTCGCCTACCTCAACTTGGACAACTTGCACGACCCCAAGGCCTTCGGGGAGGACTCCCTCCATGCGGCCCACTACTTCGCCGCTCCCCTGGCCACCTTGCTCCACGAAGCCAAAACCCGGCGCCTCTTGGAGGAGGCCGCCCTCACCGACCCCCTCACGGGCCTCCTTAACCGCCGGGCCTTTGACCGCCACTTCCTGGAGGAGCTTAAACGGGCGGAGCGCTATGGCTACCCCCTCTCCTTGGCCATCCTGGACCTTAAGGGCTTTAAACCCGTGAACGACCGCCTAGGCCACGCCGTGGGCGACCTGGCCCTCATCAAGGTGGCGGAGGCCCTAGAACGGGAAAGGCGCAACGGGGATCGCATATTCCGCTGGGGCGGGGACGAGTTCGCCGTCCTCTTCCCCCACACCCCCAAGCAGGGCGCCATCGCCGCCGCCTACCGCTACGCCAAGGCCATAGAAAAGCTCTGTTTCGGCGAGATCTGCCTGGGGGTGAACATCGGGGTGGCCACCTTCCCCGAGGACGGCGCCACCCCGGATGAACTCCTCTCCGCCGCCGATACCCGCATGTACCAAGCCAAGGCCAAGGGCCTGGCGGTGGTGGCCTGAAGCGCTCCCAAGACCTCTGGGTCCTCTTCTTTGGAACCGGGTGGTCTCCTGGGGGGGTTGGGGTAAAATGCTCCCGGTCTAGCCATGGGCTCTCCACCGGGCACCCACCTGCCCCAGGCGCTATTGCCCCTGTTACGCCAGGGATTAACGGGGCTTCCCCAAGCCCTGGAGGGCGTGGCCCAGGCGCTCAAGGCCCACCGGGCCTACCTCTTCCGCTTGGAGGAGCGCCAAGGCACCTGGTACACGAGCCAGCTCGCCGAGTGGGCCGGGGAGGGGGTGAGCCCGCAGATCCAAAACCCCGCCCTCCAGGACCTGCCCATGGAGGAGGCGGGGTACGGGCGCTGGTTGAGGCGCTTTTTGGCCAACCAGAGCGTGGGCGGGCCCGTGGCCGCCTTTCCCCAAGAAGAGCAGCCCCTTCTCCTGGCCCAAGAGATCCAAAGCCTCCTGGTGGTGCCCATCTTCGTGGAGGGGAGGCTTTGGGGCTTTTTGGGCGTGGACGACTGCCTTCGGGAGAGGCAGTTCACCCAGGAGGAGGAGGCCCTTCTCCGCCTCCTCGCCGAGGCCCTGGCGCAGACCTTGGAGCTGTGGGAGCGGGCCCGCTGGCTCGGCTTTTTGGTGGAGGCCTCCCCCTTTTACCTGGCCCGGCTCTCCCCGGAAGGCAGGCTTCTCCACGCCAACCAAGCCCTAAGGCAGGCCTTTCCCCAAGGGGTTTCGCTCCCGCTAGGGAACGCCTTGGCCAGCCCCGGCTCCCCCAAAACCCACTTCGCACGGGGAGAGCGGGCCGTGGCCTGGACCCTGGTGGCGGTGCCGGGGCCGGGGGGCGTGGCCCTCGAGGTCCTGGCCCTGGGCGTGGACGTGACGGAACGGGAGGAGGCGGAGGCCCGGGAGCGGCGCTGGAACGCCTTCCGCAAAAACCTCCTCCGCATCTACGAAACCCTCATGGCCGAGGGGCTTTCCGACTCCATTTTCGGCCTCATCCTGGACGCCGCCTTGGACACCATCCCGAGCGCCCAAGCGGGAAGCGTCACCGTGCTCATGGAGGACGGGTGCTACCACTTCGTGGCGGCCAGGGGCTACGACCTTAGAGCCCTGCGCCAGGTCTGCCTGCGGCCGGAAGAGCCCCTTTCCCTCACCGGGCACCAGACCGCCCAGGTCTTCACCTGGCGGGAACTCGCCCGCTTCAACGCCCGCTTGGACCCCGAAAGGCGGCGGGTGATGGAGGAAGCGGGCCGCATTGGGGAGATCAAGGCCATCCTCTCCGTGCCCGTCTTCTTGGCGGGGGAGCGGAAGGCCTTTTTGTACCTGGACAACTTTGAGCGGGAAGACGCTTTTACCCCTTTAGACCGGGAGCTGGCCCAGGCCTTTGCCAGCCAGCTGGGCCTCCTTCTAAGGCGGATGGAGCTAGAGGGGCGGCTCCACCACCTGGCCTACCACGACCCCCTCACGGGCCTTCCCAACCGCCTCTTCTTCCTGGAAAAGCTGGCCCAGGCCCTCCAGGAAGACCCTGAGAGCCTAGCCCTCCTCTACCTGGACCTGGATGGGCTCAAGCTGGTGAACGACCTGGACGGCCACGCCGCCGGGGACGAAGCGCTTCGGGTGGTGGCTGCCCGCTTGCGGGCCAGCTTGCGCCCCCGGGACCTGGTGGCCCGGCAGGGAGGGGACGAGTTCTTGGTCCTCCTCACCCACCTCAAGGGCCCCGAGGAGGCGGTGGCCGTGGCCGAGAGGCTTCTTGAGGTGGTGCGCCTCCCCATCCCCTTGCAGGAACGGGTCTACCACCTCACCACCTCCATCGGCCTGGTCCTGGGCGCACCCGGGCTTTCCCCGGGGGAGCTCTTGCAACGGGCGGACCTGGCCCTCTACCGGGCCAAGGGGGAGGGGAAAGACCGCCTAGCCTTTTTTGAAGCCCACCTGCAAGAGGCCCTGAGGCGGGAGATGGAGCTTGTGGAAGCCCTGAGGCAGGACCTGGAGCGGGAAGAAGGGCTTAACCTCGCCTACCAGCCCATCGTGGACCTGGAGGCCGGCAAGCCCGTGGCCATGGAAGCCCTCCTGCGCTGGCGCCTCGCCCCGCCGGGCGAATTCATCCCCCTCGCCGAGCGCCACCGCCTCATGGGGGCCTTGGGCCGCTTCGTGCTCAGGCGGGCCTGCGAGGAGCAGGCGAGGCACGGCCTGCCCGTGCACGTGAACGTGAGCCCGCAGGAGCTTCTAGACCCGTCTTATCCCGCCCAGGTGGCCCAGGTCCTCGAGGACACGGGCCTTCCCCCGCCCGCCCTGGTCCTGGAGGTGACGGAGTCCACCCTCATCCCCGACGAGCGAGGCCGGGACGCCACGCAAAGCCTAAAGGTGCTTCGTGCCCTTGGGGTCAAGGTCTTTTTGGACGACTTCGGCAGCGGCCACTCCAGCCTAGAGCGCCTTTCCACCCTGCCCGTGGATGGGCTCAAGCTGGGCCAGGCCTTCACCCAAGCCCTGGGCAGCCCCCCAGACCCCCAAAGCCCCGCCGCCCGGGTGGTGGGGGCCGTCTTGGCCCTGGCCCAGGCCCTGGGCCTCGAGGCCATCGCCGAGGGCATTGAGGACGAGGCCACCCTGGCCTACCTGAAAGCCCTAGGCTTCCGCCTGGGCCAGGGCTACCTTCTCGGAAGGCCTTCTCCCCTATACTCTGAGGAAAGGTGAGGCTCCCTGATCCTTGGAAAATCGCCTTTGCTTACCTTCTCCTTTCCTTGGCCTGGATTTTGGGAAGCGACCGGCTTCTCCTTAACCTCGCCCCCTCACCCCAGGCGCTCACCTTCTGGCAAAGCGTCAAGGGATTGGTCTTTGTCCTCCTTTCTGGCGGACTCATCCTCTTTTTGACCCAGGCCTTTGAGCGTAAGTGGCAAAGGAACCTCCAATCTTGGAAAACATCGGAAGAGCGCTTCCGAACCCTTCTAGAAAACAGCCGCGAGCTCATCTACCTCCTGGACCGAGAAGGCCACATCCGCTACGTCTCCCCCAACGTGGGCCAGGTCCTAAACTACGACCCCCTGGGCCATACCCGCCAGAACCTCCGCGTCCTGGACTTCGTCCACCCCGAGGACCGCCCCTACGCCGAGGCGGCCCTGGAAGACCTCCTCCGCCACCCCGGGGAGGTACGGGAGTACCGCCTGCGCATCCTGGACGGCTGGGGAAGGGCGCGGGTGGTGCGGGTCTGGGGGAAGAACCTCCTGCGGGATCCTACTGTCCAAGGCATCGTCCTGAACGTCATGGACGAGACGGAAATAGAAGAGGAGCGGAGCCGATTTAAAGGCGTTCTAGAAGCCCTCCCGGGCGTGGTCTACCAGGCCCGGGTGACGGAAGGCCAGGACCCCGCCTACGCTCCCCTCTTCTACGCTAGCCCCCAGTCGGAAACCCTCTTCGGCTATCTGGCAGAAAGCCTCCTGCAAGACCCCGCCTTCTACTTCCAAAAAGTCCATCCCGAGGACCGGGCAGGGCTAGAGGAAACCGTCCGGCGCGCGGTAGCCGAACCCGGCAAGGTTCAGGTCTACACCTACCGCTTTCTCCACGGGAAAAGGAAGACCTGGGTCTGGCTGCGGGACACCCTGGTCTTTGACCCCGAGACCCGCCTCCTCACCGGCTACACCTACGACGTGAGCCAGGAGGTGGAGCAAGAAACCCGCTTCCGCACCCTAGCGGAAACCGCCCCCGCCCTCATCCTCCTTTGGCAACTGGAAAGCCTCGAGGGCCCGGAAAGCGCTCGCCTGGTCTTCGCCAACCCCATGGTCACGGAAACCACCGGGTATACCCCGGAGGAGCTCGCCTCCCGACCCATCTGGGAGTTGGTCCACCCCGCCGACCGGGAAACGGTGCGAAACCGGGGCCTGGCCCGCCTAAGGGGGGAAAACCCTCCCGCGCGCTACGCTTTCCGCATCCTGGCCAAAGGGGGCGAGGTGCGCTGGCTGGACTACTCCGCCGCCCGGGTGGAGGTGATGGGCAAGCCCGCCATCCTGGGGGTGGGGTTGGACATCACCGAGGCCAAGGAGAAGGAACTGGCCCTGGAAGCCTTCGCCCGGGTGAGCCTCGCCCTGCGGCGAAGCGAGGACCTAAAGGAAATGATGGAACACGCCCTGGACGCCGCCTTGGGCGCCCTGGAGGCCCCCGTGGGGAGCATCCTTCTCTACGACCGGGATACGGGGCGGCTGGAGGAGGCGGCGAGCCGGGGCTGGCTCAAGCATATCCCCACGCCCCCCACCTTGGCCGAGGAGGGCATGGTGGCCCGGGCTTTCCAAGGGGAGGTGGTGGTGAGCCCCGACCTCAAGAACGATCCCCGGGTGCGCCCAGGGGCCAAGCCCTTGGTGCCCGAGGGCTTTAGCGGGGTGGTGGTCCCCATCCTGGCCGGCACGGAGCCCATCGGGGCCCTGACCTTGGCCTGGCCCCACCCCCGCACCCCCACCCCGGCGGAGGTGGAACGGGCCCAGCTCATCGCCGAGGCCATGGGCAACGCCGTGCGCCGGGCTAACCTAAGGCGGAAGCTTGCCCAGCGAGTGGAACAGCTGGAGGCCCTGCGGGCCATAGACCAAGCCATCCTGGCTTCCTTGGACCTTGCTCCGAGCCTCGAGGTTCTTCTGGACAAGATCTTCCTCCTTCCCGTGGACGCCGCCGCATTCTTCCTTTATAAGCCCGAGGAGAAGGCCCTTGTTTTCAGCGCAAGCCGAGGCTTCCGTAATCCCAAGGCCTTCGCTCCCCGAAGCCTCCGGCTGGGCCAGGGCCACGTGGGACGGGCCGCCCTTTTGGGCGAAAAAGTGGCGGTGGACGACCTGGAAAAGGAACCCGGAAGCCACCCAGCGTTCACGCGGCAGGAGGCCCTGGTCTCAGAAAGGGCCTACCCGCTCCTGGCCCGGGGCAAGCTCCTCGGCGTCCTCGCCGTCTTTACCCGCAGACCCTGGGACCTCTCTCCAGACGAGGAGGAGTTCTTAGAAGCCTTGGTGGGGCAAAGCGCCTTGGCCCTGGACAGCATACAGACGCTGCGGGAGCTTCAGAAAAGCCAAAGGGAGCTGGAAGCCGCCTACGAGCTCACCCTCTTGGGCTGGGCCAAGGCGGTGGAGCTCCGCGACCAGGAAACCGCCGGGCACACGGAGCGGGTCACGGAGCTCACCCTGCGCCTGGCCCGGGCCCTGGGCGTGCCCGAGGAGGACCTGGACCACATAAGGCGCGGGGCCATCCTGCACGACGTGGGCAAAATCGCCATCCCCGACGCCATCCTGCTAAAGCCGGGCCCCTTGACGGAGGAGGAGTGGGGGGTGATGCGGCTGCACCCGGTCTACGCCCACGAGTGGCTTTCCGGCATCCCCTTCCTGAAGAAGGCCCTGGAAATCCCCTACTGCCACCACGAGCGCTGGGACGGCTCGGGGTACCCCCGGGGGCTAAAGGGGCTGGAAATCCCCCTTTCCGCCCGCATCTTCGCCGTGGTGGACGTATACGACGCCCTCACCTCCGACCGCCCCTACCGCAAGGCCTGGCCCCGGGAAAGGGCCCTGGCCTACCTAAAGGAGCAAGCGGGCAAGCAGTTTGACCCCGAGGTGGTGGCGGCTTTCCTTCGGATGATGGCGGGGGAGGGCCTCGAGACCACCCCCTAGTCCCAGCCCAAAAGCCGCCTTGCCTCCGGGGAAAGCCTCGCCGGGGTCCAGGGCGGGTCAAAGGTGAGCTCCACCCGCACCTCCTCCACCCCCGGAAGGGCGGACAAGGCCCGCCGCACCGCCTCCCCCAGGCTGTCGTGCAGGGGGCAGCCGGGGGTGGTGAGGGTCATGCGCACAAAGGCCTCGGGAGGCTCCACCCTGAGCTCGTAAACGAGGCCCAGGTTGACCACGTCCAGGCCCAGCTCCGGGTCGTACACCGTCTTGAGCAGGTTCCAGGCTTGCGTTTCCAGGCTCACCGCCGCATCACCTCCCAAAGAGCGTAGGCGTGCACCGCCGCTCCCACGGCCACCCCCCAGGCCGCTTGGGGCAGGACGGGGAAAAGAAGCGCCCCCACCGCCCAAAGCCCCCCTGCCAGGTACCCGAGCCCCTCCGGGAGCATCTCCTTGAGGAGGGGCACCCGCTCCTTCCCCGCCCTAGGGGCGTAGCGGTGGGTCCAGACCAAAAAGGGAAGGATTTTGTAAAGCATCCCGCTCACCGCCAGGCCCACAAAACCCAGGGCGAACCAGAGGGCGGCCCACACCGGTTTAAAGGGGAGGGCCAGAAGGGCAAGGCCCAAAAAGCCAAGCCCCGCCAGGTAGTGCCGCACCCCGATGTCCAGGGCGCGCTTCATGCGGTGCTTGAGGATCCGATAGGTGTCGTAGAGGGCAAGGCCGTAGGCCAGGAGAAGGAGGCCGTACCCCAGCCTCTCCCCCAGGGCCAACCCCCAAAGCCCCAGGTTGGCGGCCCAAAGCAAAAGCCCCAAGACCCCCTCGTCCACCCCGTGGGTGAGGGTGAACATGGAAACCAGCTTGTACCCCACCCCCAGGATGGAAAGGAGGAAAACCCCGCCCAGCCCGGCAAGGAGGTGCCACGCCAAGCGCTCGGGGTCGTAGAAGCCATAGCGGAGGGAAAGGGCCTGGACCAGGCCCAAGAGGGGGGTGAGGAGCAGGTAGAAGACCACCCAGGCCAAAGCGGTGGCCACCCGGTTCCAGCGCGGGGCAAGGCGGAAGGTCCGGTAAGCGTGGTAGGCGAAAAGGAGGAGGGCGAGAAGGGCTAGCCCCCCGCCCAAGGGGACAAGGACCGGCAGCCGGGCAAAGCCCAGGGCCAAGAGGACCACCCCCAAGGCCCAAAGGGCCATCACCGGGTAGCCGAGGGCCGGGCGGTAGAGGGGCGCTTCCAGCACTACCGGCAAGAGCTGGTGCATGGCCCCAAGGAGCACCCCCACCCCAAAGCCCAGGAGGTACAGGTGGGCCCCCGCCAGGCCCAAAGGGTGCCGGGGCACGAGGAAGGCCTCCGGGTGGAGGACCCAAAGCCAAGCCCCCCAAAGGAGAAAGGCTTCCCCCAGAAAGATGAACCCGGCGGGAACGGCCAAGGGGATGACCCGGGTGTGGACGGTCGCCACCATGCCCTAATCCTGAGGGGCCCAGGGGGGCTTGGCCATAACCCAAGTCATGGCTAGCGCCCGGGGGGCAGGAGGGTGAGGGTGTCTCCCTCGGCCAAGGGGGTGGCCAGACCCTGGAGGTAGCGGACATCCCGGCCGTTTAGGAGGACGGCAAAGCGGGGACGGAGGCGCCAAAGCGTCTTGGGCTCCAACCATAGGCCCACCGCCTCCTCGGCGAAGAGGGGCTCCAGGGAAACGTCCCTTAGGGCAGGAAGGGCGGCATACACCTTGCGCAAGGCTTCCTCCACGCTTAGAGCCCGCAGGGAAAGGGGCTTGGGCAAGGCGGGCTGGGCCAGGCCCAAGGCCTGGAAGCGGACGGAAACCCCCCCTTCCCGAAGCGCCAAGGCGGCGTCAAACCCCTTGCGCATCACCTCTTCCTGGGCAGAAAGGTATGCGAGCCAAGGGCGCACGTCCCGCACCCTTTCCGCCACGTACCGCCCCACCTGGGCGAAGGAAAGCCCCACGTACTCCGGGGGAATGTGGGCCCCCTTGGGCCCCAGGCCCCCGTGCCAGAGCCCCGCCCGGTACACCTCCCGGGCGAACTCCGCCGAGGTGTCCACCCCCAGGGTGCGGGCGAGCCAGGCGGCGAAGAAAGCCCGCCTCAGGTAAAGCTCTTCCTCCGGCACCCGCCCTTCCCAGCCCAAAGCCTTGGCGGTGCCCGGGTGGCGGCTCAGGTGGTCGTACACCAGGGCCACAAAGGAAGCGGCGCCCTCCAGAAGCTTTTCCGCATCCAGGCGCATGGCCCGCTTGGCCTCCTCGGTAAGCCCCCCGAAGGCGAGGAGGTCCTGGAAGACCTCCTCGGGCAAGGGGGGCAGGTCCAGGACCAACGCCTCCACCTCCACGGCGCTCATATCCCCCTCCTTTCCCGCTCCTCGCGCATTTTTCTCAGCATATCCGCCGTCACCACCCGCTTGGTCATGGCGTGGGCGAAGACCAGGGTGGCAAGAAGCTGGAGGGCGCCGGAAAGGCCAAGCCAAGGCCGGGCTTGGGCGTGGCCCATGAGGTAAAGGGGCTCCAGGAAAAGGCGCAGGAGAAGCCCGGCGTTGAGGAGGAAAAAGGTGAGGGCCTCGAGGCGGTCCTGCCTTAGCCCCCCGGGCCTGGGCATCATCCAGTAGGCCACGCCCATGACCATCTGCAAGAAGAAGCCCACGAGCCCGGCGTGCACGTGGCTTGGGCGAAAGGGGCCCACGAGGCTTGGGAAGAGGTAAAAAAGGGTGCCCAACAAGGCGGTGTAAACCAGGTAAAGGAGGGCGGCCCGCACGAAGAGGAAGTGCCAAAAGCCCATTACCCCCCCTTGCGGATGAGGAGCTCCACCCGCCCCGGGCCCAGGTCCTTTAGGGCGTAGGCGTGCCCCTCCTCCTCCAAGCGGGCCAGGAGGTGGACGGGGCGGCGCACGTGGTGGACCAAGAGCTTCTCCCCTGGCTTTAAAGCGGCCAGGGCCTCGAGGACCCGCATCATGGGCAGGGGCGGCTCCAGGTTCTCTTCAATGAAGACCTCCGCCTGGTAGGCTTCCCAGTCGGCCTCGGTGAGGGAGGCGACCCCTTTACCTCCCCCTATTCCCCCCTCCGCCCCTTGCCGGTAGAAGTGGGCCCGGTAGTGCCGCTCCCCGAGCTTTTCGCACCAGGCCAAAAAGCCCTGCTTGGCCAAAACCCGGTAAAGGGGCACAGGCTCAAAAAGGACCTCCAGCACGAGCCGCTTCCCCGGCTTCACCTCCTTGGCGGCGGCCATGATGTTTGGGAAGGGTTCGCCTCCCCCTTCCAGGATGGGCCGCACGTCCAGATGGAAGCCCACGGGGGCGGAAAGCCAGGCGGGGGCGGGGTGCCCACCAGGCTCTCCTCCGCCAGGGGCATAGAAGGGTTGGCCTCCACCCCCAAGGCGCGGTTGAGCCTAGCCACCAGCTCCTCCGGGGCAAGCCCCCCGATCCTCGCCGCCTGGGCCACGGTGACGAGGTTAGGCATGGTCCGGCGCAGAAGGGGGTTTTTGAGCTTGCGGAAGGCGGGGCTCGCCTCCAAAAAGACTTCTAGGAGCTCGGGCCAGCGCTTCAGCACCTCCGCCACCTTCATCTCCGGCCGGACCATACCGCCTCCTACCGCCGGGTGATCCGCACCCGCCACACCTCGGGGCCGGCCTCGAGGTACTCCCAGGCGAAGGCCCCGGGCCGCTCCGCCTGGAACTGGTAGTAAAGGGGCTTAGGATCGTGGTCGTTGACCAAAACGAAACTCTCCCCCGGCGCCAGGCCGTCAAAGACGCCAAAGATCCGGGGGTGCCGCTCCCTTGGGGGTATGCTCCGCACGTCCAGCTCCATAGCGCCCCCAGTTTCCCGAAATCGGCTCCTCCTTCGCCATGACCCAGGTCAAGGCCCCCGCCAAAGGCGGGGGCCCACCGGGTAGGCTTTGGCTCAGCAGGGCTTCTCCGCCCCCTTGCGGGCGTAGTAGTACCAGTTTAGGAAGAGATTTAGGGCGTAGAAGACCATGAGGCCGTAGAAGAAGGCGGTAAAGCCCCCCGTGGCCTTCTGGGTGTAAGCGGCCAGGGTGGAGAAGATAAAGGGCCCATAAGCGGCGATGGCCGCCGTCCAGCCGATCACCCCCCCCGCCTGCCTCGGGGGGAAGATCATGGGCATCTGCTTGAAGGTGCTGGCGTTCCCCACCCCGCTAAAGAAGAAGACCAGGAGCATGGCCAGCACAAAGAGGGGGAACTGCTCCAAGGAAGTCGGCCGGGTGAAGAGGGTGACCAAGAGGGCGGATAGGAAGATGCCCAGGGCGGAAACCTGGGTCACCACGGCTCCGCCATAGCGGTCGCTCACGGGCCCAGCCAACACCCGGGCCAAGGAACCCACCAGGGGCCCAAGGAAGGCATAGCGCAGGGGATCGGGGGCGCCATCAAACTTCCCGTAGACCTCCCGGATGAGCAAGGGGAAGATGGCGGAAAACCCCGAGAAGGAGCCGAAGGTCATGATGTAGAGGCTGGTCATGATCCAGGTGTGCTTGTCGCGGAAGATGTCAAACTGCTCGCGGAAGTTGGCCCGCACCGGGACGCTCCGCAAGAAGGTCCAGGCGAGCCAGGCTCCCACCAGAACAAAGGGGATCCAGATAAACGTGGCGTTTTGCAGCCAAATGGGCTGGCTGACCCCAGGCTTAGGGGTAAAGGTCTGGGGGCCCCCCAGCAGGGAACCGAAGAGCGCAAAACCGATGATCCAAGGGGTTACGAACTGGACCACGGAAACCCCGAAGTTACCGATTCCCGCCTGCAAGCCCAAGGCCGTTCCCTGCAGGCGTTTGGGAAAGAAGTAGCTGGTGGAGGGCATGAAGCCGGAGAAGTTCCCCCCGCCAATCCCCGCCAAGAAGGCGAGGAAAAGGAGAACCCCATACGGCGTGTGGGGGTTTTGCACGGCAAAGCCCCAGCCCAAAAGGGGAATCAGGAGGAGCAAGGTGGAGAAGGTGACCAGGTGCCGGGTGCCCAAAATAGGGGGCAGGAAGGTCCAAACGATGCGCAACGTCCCCCCCGCCAGCCCTGGCATGGCGGTGAGCCAGAAAAGCTGGGTCGTGTCCAGGGGGAAGCCGGACTTGGGCAAGCGCACCACCAGGGCGCTCACCACGTACCAGGTGATGAAGGAGAGGGTGAGGTTGAAGGTGGTGATCCAAAGGGTGCGCCAGGCCAAGGCGGGGTCCCAGCGCTTGGGGTCTTCTGGGTTCCACTCTTTCAGCCAGGTGTCCTTGAGGGTCTTGGTCATGGCCGGTCTCCTTTCAGCTCAAACTCGTGCCGCAGGTGCTTGGCCTCTTCCTGAAGCAGCTTGATCACCGTGAGGTGCATCCAGAGGAAGGCGAGGGCGGTGAGGAGGAAGAGCACGAAAAAGGTCGTCTGGGGAAGTCCCGTCCAAGCCTGGGTGTAGGCGAAAAGGGGCGGCAGGAAGAAGCCTCCCAACGCCCCGAGCATCCCCACTAACCCCCCCACCGCGCCCACGTCCTGGGGGAAGTAGGTGGGGATGTGCTTGTACACCGCCGCCTTGCCGATGCCCATCCCCACCCCGATGAGGAAGACCAGAAGGGTGAAGAGCCAGACATTCATGGTGAACCGCATAACCTCCTTGGTCCCCTCCTTGGTGTAAAGAACGATGTGCCCTTCGGGCATCATGAGCACTCCCGAGGCCAGGAGGATGATGCCGAAGGTCCAGTACATGACCCGCCGAGCCCCAAGGTGGTCAGAGAAATAACCGCCCACGGGGCGGAGGAGGCTCGCCGGGAAGATGAAAAGGGCGGTGAGGAGCGCGGCTTCGTGCAGGGGCAGGCCGAAGACGTCCACGTAGTACTTGGGCAGCCAGGAGGACAAGGCCACGTAGGCGCCGAAGACCACCACGTAGTAAAGGCTGAAGCGCCAGACCCGCACGTACCTGAGGGGCCTGAGCATCGCCAAGAGGGGCCGCCCCTGCCCCGGCCGCTTGTCTTGTCGGGGGGTGCCGAACCACAGGACCAGGCCCATGAGGACCAGAAGGATGCTGTAGAGGAAGGGGATGAAGCGCCAACCCCCGGGGATGAGCCCCCCCAGGTACCCAGCGGGCGGGATGCTGGCAATGAGGGCGGGGCCGATGAACTTAGTGACGCTGGCCCCCACGTTCCCCGCCCCGAAGACCCCCAGGGCGAAGCCCTGTTGCTCCTTGGGAAACCAGGCGGAGTTCCAGGCGATCCCCACGCTGAAGCTGTTCCCGGCGAAGCCCACCAAGAAGGCGTAAAGGAGGAGCTCCTCGTAGCTTCCGGCGCGGGACACCAGGTAGGCGGGGATGGCGGTGAAGAAGAGCATCAGGGTGAAGACCAGCCTTCCCCCGTAGCGGTCGGCAAAGATGCCCGCCAGGAGCCGCCACAAGGAGCCGTTCAGGATGGCCACCGCCGAAAGCCAGGAAAGCTGCACGTCCGTGAGCCCAAACTCCTTGCGGATGGGCACGCCCAGCACCCCGAACATGAGCCAAACGGCAAACATCAGGGTGAAGGCCAGGGTGGAAAGCCAAAGGACGCGGAGGCGGTCCGGCTTTTCCCGTTCCAGTTGCGCAGGATCATGGACCATGGTTCACCTCGCCAGCTTCCTAATCCAGATCACGATCTGCCAAGGCCGCACCAGGTATCCCAAGGGCACGGTAATGATGTGCACCAGCCGGGAGAAGGGGAAGAGGGCCAAAAGGAGCCAGAAGTTGAACACATGGAGCTTGGTCCAAAAGGGCAGGTCCAAAATGAGCTCCGGCCTAGGCTGGAGGGTGAAGACGGACCACAGGTAAGGGGTCATCACCGCGGGGAACCAGTAGCTCCCGTAGCGGTAAAGCAGGGCGGTGAGGACCCCGGTGAGGGCGGAGAGGAAGATCAGGAGCAAGACCAGGTAGTCCATGGGGGTGGAGGCCGCCCGCACCCGGGCCACGGCGATGCGGCGGGCAAGGAGGATGTAGGTGCCCGCAAGGGCCCAAAGCCCCAGGCCAAGCCCGGTGATTTCCAGGAGGTAAAGGCGCAGGGGCACGGCGTTCCAAAGGAGGAGCCCCTTGGGCACCAGAAGGGCCAAGAGGTGGCCCAGGAGGACGATCACCAGCCCCCAGTGCATGGCGGTGGAGCCGAAGAAGAGGCGTTTTTGCTCCAGGAGCTGGCTGGACTGGGCGGAAACGGAAAAGGGCCGGTAGACCATGCGGTAGGCGGTGACCGCCACCGCCAGGGTAAGGGCGATGTAGGGAAAGACGCCAAAAAGGAGGGTGTTCCAGCTCATCCTTCACCTCCCCGACAAGACCCCCTGCAAGGCCTCCTGGACGGCCTCGAGGACCAGGAGGTAGGGGTTCTTGGCGTCCAGGGTCTTCAGGGTGCGGTGCATCTCGGAAAGCGCCTTGGGCAGGATCTCCAAAAGTTCCGGCAGGGGAGCCTGGCTCCGGGCCAGGTAGCGGAGGACGTTGGCCAGGTGGTCGGGAAGCTCGCTCCCCGGGTCCAGGCCGAGCTCCCGGTAAGCCCGCACCAAAGAGGCCAAAAGCTCGCCCCGCTGGTAGCTTTCCCCGTAGGCGGCGTAGCCCACATAGGGCGCGGTGGTGGGGGTGAGGTCCAGGGTACGGGTGTAGAGCTCCTCCCACTCGCCCAGGGAAAGGTCTTCCACCTGGCGCAGGAAGCGCTCCAGCCGCTGCTTGGCTGGGCTTCTCGGGCACGCGATCCAGCGGCGCCAAAGCTCCTCAAGCCGCCCCGGCACCGGGTAGTCCAACGCCAGGGCCAGGGTTTCCAACAAGGTGGGGCTCAGCATGCTTCCCCCCTACTCCCCCCGCAGGGGCGGCTGGATGTAGCCGAAACCCGCCTCGCCCTTGGCGGCCAACGGATCCTTCCACACCTCGGCGGCCATCTCCCGGTGGTAGGGGGGCAGGACGAACCGCTCCTCCAAGGTGGGCAAGGTGGTGAGGCGGTAGATGGCCTCGGCCTCCTCCAGGGTGAGGCCCGCATCGGCCAGCACCCGCAGCGCCCGTTCCGTGGGGCGGCCCTCGAGGCTCTCCTGCCGCTTGAGGATGCGCACCGCCAGCATCTTCTTGAGGATGGGCAGGATGAGGGCCTCGTTCCCGCCGGCGAAGAGCTTGGCCAGGTACTTCACGGGCATGCGGGCCTTCTCCAGGCTTTCGTAAAGCTCAAAGTCCAGGTCGGTTTCCGGCAGGTCCAGCCGCACCAGGCCCCCATTGCCCTGGCTTGCCCGCAGGGCCTTCTCCACCGTGGCCACCACCGGGGAGAGGGGGGGGACGTAGAACATCATGGCCAGGGTGCGGTACTCGGGGTGGAGGGGCAAGGCGAGCCGCCAGACCTTGACGAACTTGTAGATGGGCGAGTTCTGGGCCGCCTTGATCCAACTCTCGTCTATCCCTTCCGCCTGGGCGGCGGCGATGACCTCGGGGTCAAAGGGGTCCAGGATGAGGGAGAGCTGGGAGGCCACCAGCTCCTCGTCCGGCACCATGGCCGCCTCGGGGATGCGGTCGGCATCGTACAGCAAAACCCCCATGTAGCGGATCCGCCCCACGCAGGAGTGGGCGCAGGCCGGGGCCTGGCCGGTTTCCAGCCGGGGGAAGCAGAGGATGCACTTCTCGCTCTTGCCCGTGGCCCAGTTGTAGTAGACCTTTTTGTAGGGGCAAGCGGCCACGCACATCCGCCAGGCCTTGCACTTGTTCTCGTTCACCAGGACCACGCCGTCTTCGGCCCGCTTGTAGATGGCCCCGCTGGGGCAGGCGGCCACGCAGGCGGGGTTCAGGCAGTGGTTGCAGATCCGGGGCAGGTATTGGAAGACCACCCCCTCAATCTCCTGAAGCTGCGCCCGCACCTCAGGGTCTAGGGCCTTGAGGTTGGGATCGTTCTGCGCGTAGAGAGGGCTTCCTCCAAGGTCATCGTCCCAATTGGGCCCAGTCTCGGGGGTCATGGGCTCCCCGGTGATCATGGAAACGGGGATGGCCGTGGGCTGGTACTCGCTTTCGGGGGCGGTGAAAAGGTCGGAGTAACGGAAGGTATAAGGCTCGTAGTAGTCATCCAAGGAAGGCAAAGCGGGGTTGAAGAAAAGGCGGAAAAGGCCTTGGGCGCGGGAGTGGAGCCTAAGGTCCAGGTGGCCATCCCTGTACGCCCACCCCCCCTTGAAGCGGTCCTGGTCCTCCCAGCCCGTGGGGTAGCCGGCCCCAGGCCGCGTTTCCACGTTGTTCCACCACATGTACTCCGCGCCCTTGCGGTCGGTCCACAGGTTCTTGCAGGCGATGGAGCAGGTGTGGCAGCCGATGCACTTGTCCAGATGGAAGAGCATGGACATGTGGGCTCTAACCTTCATGGGCTTCCTCCTTTACCACTCCGGGGGCTTCTCCAGCTTGCGCACGTAGACCCAGGTGTCCCGGTTCACCCCCACAGGCCCCCAGTAGTTGAAGGCGTAGGTGAACTGGGCGTAGCCGCCCGACATCAGCACGGGCTTGAGGCGGGCCCGGGTGATGGAATTGTTCATCCCCGCCCGCTGGCCCCTTAGCGGGCTCTTGGGAATGCCCACCGTGCGCTCCGTGGCGTGGTAGACGAAGACCGTGCCCCGGGGAATGCGGGCGGAGACGATGGCCCGCTGCACGAAGACCCCGTTATCGTTGAAAAGCTCCACCCAGTCGTTGTCCTGGATGCCGAGCTCGGCGGCGTCCTTGTCGTTGAGCCAGATGGGGTAACCGCCCCGGGAAAGCGTCATCATGCGGTGGTTCTCGGAGTAGGTGGAGTGGATGGACCACTTGCCGTGGGGGGTGATGTAGTTCATGAGCTTGCCCTGGGCCTCCTTAGCGCTTTTTTCCGTTTCCTGGAGCATGTGGACCTCGGGGCGGGGCTTGTAGGTGGGTAGGTGCTCGCCCCAGGCCAGGTAGTTGGGGTGGTCCAGGTAGAAGTGCTGCCGCCCCGTGAGGGTGCGCCAGGGAACGAGGCGCTCCACGTTCAGGGTGTAGGGGCTGTAGGCCCGGCCTTGGTTGAGGATGGCGCTCCAGGTGGGGGTGGTGAGCTGGCGGCGGGGCTGGGCCACCAGGTCCTTGAAGGAGATGCGGACGTGGCGGTTGCCCTCCGCCAGGTCGGTGAGCTTCACCCCGGTTTTCTTCTCCTCGTCCAAGAAGGCCCGGTAGGCGAGCTCCCCGTTGGATACCGGGTCCAGGAAGAGGATGGCTTCCGCCACCTGGCGGGGCTCCTCGAGGCTGGGCCGCTTCTCCCCTTGGTAAAGCCGGGGTTGGCGCTCGGCGAGCTCCCGGTAGAAATCCTCCACGGGAATGGAAAGCCCGTGCATCCCCACCCCGTTCTTCTCCACCGCCGGGCCAAGGGTGACCATCTTCTCGTAGAGCTGGGTGTAGTCGCGCTCCACCACCCGGAACTTGGGCATGGTTTTCCCGGGGATGGGCTCCACCTCGCCCCGCTTCCAGTCCCGGTCCTCTAGCTGGGCCAGCTCGTCGAGGGTGTCGTGCTGCAGGGGGATCATGACGATGTCCTTCACGGGCTTGGGCAGGTGGACCCTGGCCAGCTCCGAGACCCTTTTGGCGATGGCCTTGAAAATCTCCCAGTCGGGCTTGGACTCCCAGGAAGGGGGCACGGCGGCCTGCAGGGGGTTGATGAAGGTGTGGAGGTCGGTGGTGTTCAGGTCGTCCTTCTCGTACCAGGTGGCGGCGGGAAGAACGATGTCGGAATAAAGTGCGCTGGTGTCCATGCGGAAGTTGAGGTCCACCACCAGGTCCAGCTTGCCCTCGGGGGCAGGCTTGCGGTACACCACCTCCGCCACCTGCTCTTCCGCCACCTCCTCGGCGATGGCGTTGGTGTGGGTGCCCAGGTAGTGCTTCAGGAAGAACTCGTGCCCCTTGGCGCTGGTGCCGATGGCGTTCCCCCGCCAGATAAACCAGACCCTGGGCCAGTTCTCCGGGGCGTCCGGGTCTTCCACGGCGAACCTCAGCTCGCCCCGCTTCAGGGCTTCCACCACGTACTGGACCACCTCCGCCTCGGTCTTGGCCCCTTTGGCCTCCGCCTCCTTCACCACCTCCAAGGGGTTCTTGTTGAATTGCGGGAAGAAGGGAAGCCACCCCTTGCGCACCGCCCGCACCTGGTGGTCCACGGTGTGGTCGGAAAGCCCCTGGGCCGTCTTGTCGTAGGCGGAGAAGCCACGCTCGTAGCGCCACTGGTCCGAGTGGACGTAGTGGAAGCTCGGCGTGTTCTGCTGCCGAGGGGGGTAGCCCCAGTCGGTGGCGAAGGCGATGGGCCCCCAGCTGGCCTGGTTGGCGAGCTTCTCCTGGCCCACGTAGTGGGCGAGGCCGCCCCCGTTCACCCCCACGCTCCCCGTGAGCATGAGGGCCACGATCCCGGCGCGGTACATGAGGTTGTTGTGGTACCAGTGGTTGATGCCGGCGCCGATGATGATGAGGTTTTTCCCCTGGGTCTTAAGGCCATTCTCCCCCCAGGCCCGGGCGTACCGGAGGAGGGTTTCCCGGTGGATCCCCGTCCACTTCTCCTGCCAAGCCGGGGTGTAGGGCAGGTCGTCCTCGTAGCTTTGCGGGTAGTCCCCGGGCAGACCCCGGCCCACCCCGAACTGGGCCATGAGCAGGTCAAAGACCGTGGCCACCGCCACCTTCTCCCCTTCCCTGGTGGTGAGGTACTTCACGGGAACCCCGCGCTTGAGCTTGCGGTCCGAGGCGAAATCGTCCAGCTCCACCAGGACCACCTCGTCCTCCACCCCCAGGAGGGTGAGGCGGGGGTTAAGGGGTTCGCCGGTCTTGGGGTCTTCCAGCTTCAGGTTCCACTTGCCCTTTTCCTTCTGCCAGCGGAAGCCCAAAGTTCCAGCGGGCATCCGGGGACCCTTGGCCTCGTCGTAGATGAGGAGCTTGAAGTCGCCGTTTTCCTCCTCGGCGTACGCCGCAAGGCGGTTCGCCCGGAGGTAGCGCCCGGGACGGCCGTCCTTGATCTCCACCAGGAAGGGGCTATCCGTGTAGCGCTTCAGGTAGTCCTGGAAGTAGGACACCTCCTGATCGGCGTAGAACTCCTTCAGGAGAACGTGGTTCACCGCCATCCAAAAGGCGCCGTCCTGACCGGGGTTTATGGGGATCCACCAGTCGGCGTACTTGGAAACCTGGGAGAAGTCGGGGCTGAAGACGGTGAGCTTGGCCCCGGCGTGCCGCACCTCGGCGATGAAGTGGGTGTCCGGGGTGCGGGTCATGTTGAGGTTGGAGCCCATGACGGCGATGAAGCGGGCGTTGTACCAGTCGGCGGACTCGTGGACGTCCGTCTGCTCCCCCCAGATCTCCGGCGAGGCGTTGGGCAGGTCGCAATACCAGTCGTAAAAGCTCATGGGCACGCCGCCCAAGAGGGAGAGGAAGCGGCTTCCGGCGGCGTAGGAAACCTGGCTCATGGCGGGGATGGGGGAAAACCCGATGACCCGGTCTGGCCCATGGCGCTTCACCGTGGAAACCACCGCGGCGGCGATGAGTTCCAGCGCCTCGTCCCAGGACACCCGGCGGAAACCTCCCTTGCCCCTCGCCTTTTGGTAGCGCTTGCGCTGGTGGGGGTCGCTCTGGATGGCCTCCCAGGCGGCCACGGGGTCTGGGTGCTTGGCCTTGGCCTCGCGCCAGAGGTCCAAAAGGGCCCCGCGGGCGTAGGGGTACTTCACCCGGATGGGGCTGTACTGGTACCAGCTAAAGCTGATGCCCCGCTGGCACCCCCGGGGCTCGTAGGGGGGAAGGCCGGCCTCGAGGCTCGGGTAGTCCGTGGCCTGGAGTTCCCAGGTAACGATGCCGTCCTTGACGAAGACCTCCCAGGAGCAGGAGCCGGTGCAGTTCACCCCGTGGGTGGTGCGCACCCTTTTGTCGTGCTGAAAGCGGTTGCGGTAGAACTCCTCCCACTTCCTCTCCGCCGGGTTTTCTATCTCCTTGATCCAGTCCCTCATGCTCACCTCCTAAGCTGGCTCCGAATGCGCTCCGCCAGGCTCCTGGGGCGGAGCTGCCACACCGCCGCCTGGTAGACCAAAAGGAGCCCCAAGAGGAATACCCCCGCCACCAAGAAGCGGCCCAGGTACAGGGAAGGGGGCCTCGGGGCTTCCTGCGAAACCTGCACCAAGAACGCCGCCAAGGCTGCCGCCTCGGCCTCGGTAAGCGGCCTGCCCTTATAGGCCTCCCGCATTACCGGGAAGGCGGGGTTGGTGAGCAGGGCGGAAAGCCCAGCCTCCCCGCCCAGCCGCTTGGCGGCGTCCATGAGGTCCTTGCCCAGGGAACCCCCACCGAAGAAACCCACCCCGGCCACGGTGTGGCAGGCCTGGCAGGGAGCGCCGCCGTTTCGCAAGGGCTTCTGCCCCAGGTAAAGGGCCCGGCCCAAGGCGGCATCCCCTTGGACCCTAGGCGCCGGGGGGGCCGCCTCGGCAGGGGCCCCGCCCAGGCTCTTCAGGTACTGGGCGATGGCCCTTGCCTCTGCCTCGGAAACCTGCGGCAGGGGAGGCATCACGCCGTTGTAGGTGACACCCCCCACCTCCAAGGGCCCGGAAAGCCCTTGGCGCACCACCTGGACCACGTGCGTTTCGTCCTGGGCCCTGGGGTTCCCGGCCAAGGGCGGGATGGCCCCAGGGATGCCCTGGGCCTCGGCCCCGTGGCAGCTGGCGCAGAACTGGCCGTAAAGGGCCTTCCCCTCCTGGGCCCAGGCAGGGACCAGGAGGAAGGCCAGGACCAGGGGATAGAGCCTTCGCTTCATCCTCACCTCCGGCCCTCAGTGTGGGGGCACCGCCTGGCGGCCACTTGCCCGGCCCGGGACATCTGTCCTAAGAGATGGGCCCTACCCTGAAGGCGATGCGGCCTTTAGCCCGGCTCAGGCTCACCGCTGAAGGGTGGGCGGAGGTCCTGGAGGCCGACCCCTCCTTGGGCCTGGAAGGGTCCGATCTCCCCTGTGCCCTCCTGGTGCAGGGTCAGGACCCCTTTGGCCGCCCTCTCTGCGCCCGCTGCCCTGTGCAGCGGGAGCTGAAGCGGGGAGCCTACCGGGCCAGCACCCCTCTGCTCCTCAAGGGCAAGCGCCTGCGCTGCCAGGGGTACCGGGAGGATGGGGGCTTTTTAATAGAGTTTTACCCAGAAAAGGCCGAGCCCCCGGACCTCCTGCTGGAGCTCTCCCGCCTTACGCAGCACCTCCTACACCATCCCGAAGCCCTCCCGGAGGCTCTGGAGACCTTCTTGGGCACCTTGCGTAAGGCCCTGGGCATGGAGGCCGCCGAGCTCTTTTTGGCCGACCCTGAAGGGCATCACCTGATCCTCACCGCCTACGAGGGGCTCCACCGGGAAGCGTTTTTAGAGAAGCCCTGGTTTCACCTGGGCGAGGGGTACCCGGGCATCGTGGCCCTGCGTCGGGAGCCCCTCTTCACCCACGCCCTGCAGCAAGACCCCCGGTACCTGCGGCAAAAGGTGAAGCAGCTGGGCTACCAGACCTATATCTGCTACCCCCTGGAGCTTCCCCACGGCCTCATCGGCGTGCTCAACCTGGCAGCGCGGAACCCGGGCCTGGACCACGAGGAGGCCCTCGAGGCCCTTTCCCGCATCGCCCCCCTTTTCGCCAGCACCCTCTACACCCTCCTCACCCGCCTGGGGGAGGTGGGGCTTTTGGCCTTAGGGGAACGGCTCCACCGCGGGGAGGTTTCCGAGGCCCGGCAGACCTTCCTCCAGGGGCTCAAACGCCTGGCCCAGGCCACCGGGGTAAGGCTGGTGACCCCAGCCGGGGAGCGGATGGAGCTGGGGCTCGTGCCCCCGTGCGCCATGCAGGACTGCCCCGCCTGGCGGGGGGAGGTGGTGGGCCTGAAAAACGGCCTACCCCAATGCCCCGAAGCGGAAGGGAGGCCCAGGATCTGCCTGCCCCTTTGGGCCAAGGGGCAGGTGGCGGCCGTGGGCACCTTGTTCCACGCCCGTGCGCCCAAACCCCCCACCGGCCCCGCCGCCCCCGCCCTCTGGTTCTCCCGGCTCGCCGTTCCCCTCCTCTTTCCCCAAAGCGAGGCGCGGGAGCTGGACCTCGAGGTCTACGCCCTGGGGGGCTTCCGCCTCCGCTTCCGGGGCAAGGAGCTCTCCCCCAAGGACTTTGGCCGCAGCGGGGCTTACCGCCTGTTCAAGTTCCTCCTGGCCAACAAGGACCGGGCCCTCTATACGGACGACCTGGCCGAGGCCTTCTTCCCCGAGTTGGAACCCGAGCGGGCCCGGCAAGAGGTGTACGCCCTGGTTTACCACCTGCGCAAGGCCCTGCCCGGCATCGTGGAGCGGGAAGGGGAGTACTACCGCCTGCGCCTTCCGGAGCGGCGCTTCCTGGACTTTGAGCGCTTTGAGGAGCTCATGCGCAAAGCGGACCTAGAGGAGGGGCTTTCCGCCTTCAAAACCCTCCGCCAGGCCCTGGAGCTTTACAAAGGCCCCCTCTTCGGCGACGACCCCTACGGGGAGTGGGCGGAGGCGGAACGGACCTACCTCCAGGAAAGGGCCCTTTCCGGCCTGCTGCGCCTGGGGGACCTGGCCGAGGCCCTGGGCTACAAGGAGGTGGCCAAGGAGGCGTACGCCCGGGCCTTAAAGCTGGAGCCCTTCCTGCAGGAAGCCAAAAGGCGCCTCGAGGCCCTAAGGGGGTGAAGCGTGGACCTGGCCCAAGTACCCCTCTTCCGCGAGCTGGACCCCAAGGACCTGGAAGCCTTGGCCCGGGAAGCCCGGCCCCGCCCCCTGCGAAAGGGGGAGGTGCTCTTTTTAGAGGGGGAGGCCGTCCGGGCCCTCTTCGTGGTGCAAAAGGGGCTCATCAAGGTCTACAAGCTAGACCCCGAGGGAAGGAAGCAGGTGGTCCTCCACGTGGAGGGGCCAGGCCGGGTCCTGGCGGAGGTGGCCCTCTTCCTGGAGTGTACTGCGGCCCTAAATTTGGACCACCTTACCGGTCAGTTTAGTCAGGGCTCCCATCCCCTTTCAACAGGCTCTCCGAAAAGGCCTCGGGCGTCATGTAATCCAAGGCCGAGTGAGGACGCTTACGGTTGTACACCTGGAAGACAAACCGCTCCACCGAGGCCCGCGCCTCCGCCAGGGTCCTGTACTCCCGCAAGGCCACCCACTCCTCTTTGATCGTCCGGATCAACCGCTCCGCGTGCCCGTTCTCCCAAGGCCTCCCCGTCCCCGCGTAACTGAGCCGCACCCCTAGCCCCAAAAGCCGCTCCACATACGCCCTGGAGGTGTACTGCACCCCCCGGTCCGAATGGTGCACCTCGGGACACCCCTCCCTCAGGGCCATCTCCAGGGCCGCAAGAGCAAGCCCCTGGGACAGCCTCGGCCCCAGGGCCACCCCCAGGATCTTGCGGGTGTGGAGGTCCATCACCACCGCCAGATAGGCCACCCCCTCCCCCAGGACCACGTAGCTCAGGTCCGCCACCCACACCTGGTGCGGGCGGGTCACCGCGAGTCCCGGCAGGAGGTTCTTCACCCCTTCCGGGAGAAGGCCCCCTGGGGAGGTGGTCCTGGGGGAGGGCCCCTTGCGGGGAAGGAGCAAGCCCTCCTCGCGCATCAGGGAGCGCACCCGCTTCTCCCCCACCTGGACACCTTCCCCCCGCAAGAGGGCGGTGAGGCGCCGGTAGCCGTACCGGGGCCAGGCCGCCGCCAGGGCCCGCAAGCGTTCCCGGAGGGCCCTCTCCTCGGGAGGGGGGTCCTGGGGCCGGTAGTAGAGGGTGCTCCGGGGCACCCTGAGGACCCGGGAAAGCAGGCGGAGGGGGTAGGCTCCCTTGAGGGCCTTCACCAGCTCCCGCCTTTCCTTTGCCGGTAGAGCCCCGAGGCTTTTTTTAGGACCTCCAGCTCCAGGGCCATCTGGCCGACCAAGCGTTCCAGCTCGCGGATGCGGGCCTCCTGCTCCGCGCAGCCGGAGGTGAAGGCGGCGTGGGCGTTCTCCAGGAACTCCCGCTGCCAGCGGTAAAGGAGGGACTCCGCCACCCCATAAGCCCGGCAGGCTTCGGCCACGGTCCTTTGACCCGACAAGACCTCCAACACAATTTTTGCCTTTTCCTTCGCTGACCACCTGCGCATCTCGCTACCCCTTCAGACTACACCCCTTGGCCTCTCTCTTGGGGTGGTCCAAATTTGGGGCAGCACTTCAGAGCGGCCCACCTACCCCGCCAGCGCCGAGGCCTTGGAGGAAAGCCAGGTCCTGGCCATTCCCAAGGAAGCCTTCTTCCGCCTGGTGGAGGAAAGACCCCCCCTAGCCCGGGCCCTGATCCGCTACCTGGCCCGCCGGCAAGGCCAGCTCCTCCACCTCCTGGACCGCCTGGTCTTCCACGAGGTGCGGGAGAGGCTTTGCGAGTTCCTTCTGGAGAGGCTAAGGGAGGAAGGGCAGGGCTTCCGCCTTCCCACCAACCCCGAGCTGGCCGCCCTGCTGGGCACGGTGCCCGAGGCGGTTTCCCGCAACCTGGGGGAGCTTTACCGGCGGGGACTCATCCGGCTTTCCGGCCGAAGGGTGGAAATCCCCAACGCCACGGCCTTGGAGGAGGAGATCTTGTGAGAACGATTATCGCTTCTAAATCATGTAATCCGACCGGAATGCTTGACTTTTCCCGCCAGCCCATCGTAGCCTCAGAGGCAGGAGGTGCCCTTATGTATCCCCTCTCCGCCCTCTCCCCTGGCCGACGCGCCCGCGTGCTCCAGGTGGCGCCGGGGCGCCGCCGGCTTTTGGCCTTGGGCCTTCGCCCCGGCGCCACGGTGGAGGTCTTGCTCCAGGCTCCCCTCGGCGACCCCTTGGAGGTACGGGCGGGGGAAACCTTCTTGCTCCTGAGGAAGGAAGAGGCGCAGGCGGTGATGGTGGAAGCCCTGGACGAAGCATGAGCTGCCCCCGGTGCGCACCCCAGGCGTCCTTGGTCTTGAAGGCGGAGGAGCGCTGGGCCTTGGTGGGCAACCCCAACACCGGGAAGTCCTCCCTCATCAACGCCTTGGCGGGGGCGGGCCTCGAGGTGGGCAACTGGTCCGGGACCACCTTAGAGCGCCTTTCCGCCCACCTATCCCTGGGTGAGGCCCGGGTGGAGCTCGTGGACCTGCCCGGCACCTATAGCCTCCTCCCCACCTCCCCGGAAGAGGCCCTCGTCCTGACGGAGCTCCTACAAAACCCCCCGGACCGGATCCTGAACGTGGTGGATGCGGGGAACCTGGAGCGCAACCTGGTCCTCACCCTGGAGCTCATGGAGCTCGGCCTGCCCATGGCCCTGGTGGTGAACCTCCTGGACGAGGCCGAGGCCAAGGGGCTTCGGGTGGACCTGGAGGCCTTGGCCCAGGCCCTGGGCCTGCCCGTGGCCGGGGCCGTGGCCGCCCGGGGCGAGGTGGAAGGGGTTTTGGAGGCGGCCTTGGGGGCCGGCACGCCGCACCCCCCCGTGCGCTACCCCGCCCCCCTCGAGGCGGCCTTGGCTGCCCTGGAGCCCTCCTTCCCCAGCCGCGGGCTCGCCCTTCTCGCCCTTTTGGGGGAAGGGGTGCCCTTACCCGAACCCCTCCTGGCGGCCGCCCAGGAGGAGCGGGAAAAGCTCCTCCTGAAGGGGCACGACCCCTACCTTCTGGCCCTGGAGGGGCGCTACCAGAAGGCCAAGGAGGTGTACGAAAAGGCGGTGCAGCGCCAAGGCACCCCCTCCTCCCTCACCGAGCGCCTAGACCGCTTGGTACTCCATCCCCTTTTGGGCCTACCCCTCTTCCTCCTGACCCTTTTCTTGGCCTTCCGCTTCACCTTTGCCCTTTCTAGCCCTTGGGTGGACCTGATCGGCCGGGTGCAGGAGGTGCTGGCGGGGTGGGTGGCCGCCTCGCCCCTGCCGCCTATGCTCCGCTCCTTCTTGGCGGAGGGGGTGGTGGCGGGGGTGGGCACGGTGCTGGCCTTCACCCCGGTCCTTTTCCTCCTCTATCTGGCCCTGGCCTTTTTGGAAACCTCGGGGTTCCTCGCCCGTATGGCCTTCGTGGCCGACCGGGTGATGCGGTGGGCAGGCCTTCCCGGCAAGGCCTTCATCCCCTTGGTGTTGGGGTTTGGCTGCAACGTGCCCGCCGTTTACGCCACCCGGGCCCTTTCCCACCCCTTGGACCGCCTGCGGGTGGCCCTGGCCATCCCCTTTCTGGCCTGCGGGGCCCGGCTTCCCGTCTTCACCCTGTTCGCCTTTGTCTTCTTCCCCAAGAACGCGCCTTTTGTGGTCCTTGGGCTTTACCTCTTGGGCCTCCTGGTGGGCCTCGTCACCGCCTTGCTCCTCGGGCGCTTCCTCCGGGCCGGGCAGGGCGAAGGGGCCATGGAACTTCCCCCCTACCGCTTCCCGCCCCTAAAGCTCCTCCTTCGCCTCTCTTTGGCCCGCACGGGCAGTTTCGTGCGGGGGGCTGGGGGGCCCATCCTGGTGGCGGTTCTCCTCATCTGGGTCCTCCTTCACCTGCCCTTGGGGAGCACGAGCCCCTACGCCCTTTTGGCCCAAGGAATTACCCCCCTCTTTGAACCCCTGGGGGTGAGGGACTGGCGGCTCGTGGGGGCCCTGATCCCGGGCTTCGTGGCCAAGGAAGTGGTGGTGGGAGCCTTGGGGGTGAGCTTCTTGGGCGGGGAAGGCGTGGCGCCCGTGGGCCTCCTCGAGGGCCTCCGCACCCTCTTAGGGGCCCTCTTCCAAGCCCTCTGGGGCACCCTAGAGAACCTCCTTTCCCTCTTCGCCCCGGCAAGCTTTTCCTTGGCCCCGGAACCCACCCCCTTGCAGGCCGCCCTGAAGGGAGCCGTGGCCCCCATGGGGGCCCTGGCCTACCTGGTCTTCGTCCTCCTCTACACCCCCTGCGTGGCCACCCTGGCCGCCTTGCGCCAGGTGGTGGGGGCACGCTGGGCCAGCTTCGCCGTGGCCTACCAACTCCTTCTGGCCTACGCCCTGGCCTTCCTGGCCGGGCACCTTCCCCTCCGCCCATGACCCAAAAGGCCCTAGACCTCCTCCAGACGCCCAAGACCGCCGCCGAGCTGGCCCGGGCCTTGGGGCTAACCCGAGAAGGGGCCGAACTCCTTTTGCGCCAGCTGGCCCGCCGCGGTTACGCCAAGCCCCTGGCGTGCGGCACCGCCTGCGGGACGTGCGCCTTCCGGGGGCTGTGCCAAGGTCCAGGAGAGCTCTACTGGGTGCGCACCTAGCCTTCCCTTTCCAGAACGTGCACGTTGGGAAGGGTCATGGCCCAGTGGCGGTTTTTCTCTATGTAGTCCCGCCACTTTTCCGGCACGTCCTCCTCGGGGTAGATGGCGCTCACCGGGCAGGCGGGCACGCAGGCCCCGCAGTCAATGCACTCGTCCGGGTGGATGTAGAGCTGCTCCCCGGCGTCGTAAATGCACTCCACGGGGCAGACCTCCTGGCAGGAGCGGTCCTTCACGCCAATGCAGGGCTCGCAGATCACGTGGGGCATGGCTCACCTCCAAGGCCCACTTTGGGGGATCGGCCCTTGGCGGTCCATGATGCAGGTCAAGGCCCAAGGGCACCCTTTGTGCCTCGGGTCAAGGCCCGCTCCCGGCCTTCCGCCTAAACTTGAAGGGTGTTACGGCAACCCTTGCCCCCTCTTTCCCTCCGCACCCCGGAAGGGGCCAAGGTCTACCTGCCCGACCTCAAGGGAAAGCCCTTGGCCCTGGTGCGGGACCTGGGGCTGGCCCAGGCCCTGGCCCGCAGGCGCGCCGACCTCCAGGCGGTAAACGCCCAAGCTTATCTCCTGGCGCAAAAGCCCATCCCAAGCCCCCTGCCCCTCCTCCTGGATCCAAAGGGGACCCTGCTTGCGGCCATCCCGCCGGGGGGCGCCCTGGTAACGGACGCCCACCTGGAGGTCTACCACCTGGGCCCCGTGCGGGACGCCGAGGAGGTATTGGACTGGCTTCGGTTCGTGGAGGCCCAGTGCCCGGAGTGCGTCCTGCCGGAGGCAGAATGGATCTGAGGGTGAAGCGGGTCTACGACCCTCCCTCCCTCGAGGACGGCCTGCGGGTCCTGGTGGACCGGCTTTGGCCTCGAGGGCTTTCCAAGGAGAAAGCCCAGGTGGACTGGTAGGCCAAGGGGCTTGCCCCTTCCCAGGCCCTGCGCCGTTGGTTCGGCCACGATCCAGCCAAGTACCCCGAGTTCCTTGCCCGCTACCGAAAGGAATTGCAGGAGAACCCCGACCTGGAAAAGCTCAAGGGTTTAGCCCGGGAAGGACGCGTTACCCTCCTCTATGCCGCCAAGGAAAGGCGATACAACAACGCCTGGGCCCTGAAGGAGATCCTAGAAACCCGCTAACCCCTTTAGGCTTGACAAGAGGATTATAGGGGCGGTATTATTTAGGAGTCCTAAGGAGGTGGCTATGGCGAGGTCGGGAACCGGGAAAGCGGGGATTTTGCTAGTCCTGCTGGCGCTTCTCCTATCTTTTGGGCAAGAAGGCATTCCTTACCCTGAGGGCTTCCGGCTTTGGCCCCACGTGAAGAGTATGGAGCTCAGGCCGGGCCATCCCCTCTACGAGAGCTTCGGAGGCCTGCACCACATCTACGTGAACCCCACGGGGCTTCCCACCTACCTGGAAGGCAAGAAGGCCGCCTTCCCCAAGGGCACGGTCATCGTCTTTGACCTCCTCGAGGCCAAGACCGAAGGAAACGCCCTCGTGGAAGGCCCGCGGAAGCTCATCGGCGTCATGGTCAAAGACCCCGGGCGCTACCCGGAAACGGGCGGCTGGGGCTACTACGCCTTCGGCCCCGACAAGAAGCCCCTTGCCATTGACCCCAAGGCCTGCCATGCCTGCCACCAGGGAGCGGCCAACACCGACTACGTCTTCAGCGCCTTCCGGCCCTAAGCTAAAGGGGTGGACGCCGAGGAAAAGCTCCTCTTCCTCCTAGAGCGCCTGGCCCAGGCGGAAAGGGCCCTCCTCACGCAAAAGGCCCACCGCCTGAGCCTTTCCGCCACCCAGGCCCAGCTCCTCCTTCACCTTTCGGCAAGGCCCCAAGGGGTGGTGGACCTGGCCCACCTCCTCGCCCTCACCCCGGCCACGGTGAGCGAGGCCCTAAGCGCCCTGGAGCGGAAGGGGCTTTTGGCTCGGGAAAAGGACCCAACGGACAAGCGGCGCTTCCACCTCACCCCCACCGCCGAGGGAAGGCGCCTGGCGGAGGCCCTGGGGGATTACCTGGACCCCATGCGAAAGGTACTAAGAGGGGTGGAGCATAAGGCCCTCCTCCTTCCCCTCATGCGGCTCCTCGAGGGCCTCGTGCGCCAAGGTGTCATGGCCGATACGGGCATGTGCCTCACCTGCCGGCACCTCCGGGCGGAAGAAGGGCTCCGCTGCGCCCTCCTCCGGCTAACGCTGGCCCCAGAAGACTCCGCCTCGCCTGCCCAGACCACGCCCCCGCTGAAGTTGCCCTACCGGGTAGGCCTGCCCTTGAGCACTCTGCGGGGTTAAACGCTTTTCCCGAGCCCTTTGAACCTCGGCGGGCGTAAAGGGTTGCGGGTTGCGGTTGCCGAAGCTGGCGCCTATGTGATTGAGCAGAAGGGCGATCTCCTCATCCTTCAACTGGCCCATGGAGGGCATCAGGCCGTTATAGGTAAAAGAACCCACCTTCAGAGGGCCTTGCAGGCCAAAGGCCACCACCTGCACCAAATAGGCCCGCCCCTTAGGGTCCTTGAATAAGGGATCCAACCCCGCCAGGGGCGGAAAAGCTCCCGGAACCCCCTGCCCCGTGGGCTGGTGGCACCCGGCGCAATACTAGGCATAGAGCTTGCCCCCATCCTGGGCCAAGGCCATCCCCAAGAGTCCCAACGCCAAGACCATTCACCCGTTCCTCATGCTCCTCTCCTTTCCGCAAGGGGGCGCTTGCCCTTCAGGTCCAACCACGCCGGGGGCACATAGGCGCAGCGGGGGTCAGCAGCCAGGTAGTCCCCCGTTTCCGCCCAGGCCCGGGCCCGGCTCCCTCCACATACGTAGCGGTACTCACAAACCCCACACTTCCCCTTCAGGAGGTCTTTGTCGCGGAGTTGGCGGAAAAGCGGGCTTTCTCGGTAAATCTCCAGAAGGGGTCTTTCCCGCACGTTACCCGCATACACCGGCAAAAACCCCGAAGGGGCCACATGCCCTGTGGCAGACACGAAAACAAAGCCGTTGCCGTCCGTGACCCCCAGGCGGGAGTGTTCCATGCCGTCTTGAAAATACTCCCGGTGCAGGCTTTCACCGGCCGCCAAAGCCCGGTCCTTTCCCCCTTCCGCCTCCCGTCTTTGCAAAACCACCCGACGGAAGTGGTGGGCCTCGGTGGTTTTAACGTGGAAGGGGTAAACCTTGGAAACCTCGTAAAGCCAATGGAGGACCTCCTCAAACTCCCTAGCGGAAAGCTGCTTGAGGAGCATTCCCCGCCCCACGGGAACCAGGAAGAAGAGGCTCCAAAGAACCACGCCTTTCTCCGCCAAGCGTTCGGGCATCGCCTTAAGTTCTGGCCAGTTTTCCCGGGTCACCGTGGTATTCACCTGCGTGGGAAGCCCCGCGTCCCGGGCCCAGTCCAAGGCCGCCAGAGTCCGGGCGAAAGTACCCTTTTCCCCCCGGAAGGCATCGTGGCTTTCCGGGCTCGCCCCGTCCAGGGAAAGGGCCAGCCGGGTAACCCCCACCTCCCGAAGCCGGAAAACCATCTCCTGGGTAAGCAGGGGGGTGGCGGCGGGGGTCAAGCCCACCTTGAGCCCGAGCTCCCGGGCCCTAGCGATGAGGGAGAAGAGGTCAGGCCGGGCCAACGGATCACCCCCCGTGAGGAGCAAAAGGGGTTTGGGTCGGTAAGTGGCGACCTCCTCTATCAGCCGCAGCCCTTCTTCCGTGGAAAGCTCCCCCGGCAACGGGTGAGGCTGGGCCGAGGCCCGGCAGTGCCGGCAAGCCAGCATGCAGGCGTTCGTCACCTCCCAGGCGACGAGGTAAGGGTATTGAGCAAAATCGGGGCGTTCCATGTTTCTAGCCTCTGCGAAAGGGTCCTCAACGTCCATGATCCGGGTCAAGGGGGAGGGAAAGCCCCTCCCCCAACCCCGCTAGTAGATGTCGTAGGCGGTGTTGTATACGTTGAACTTGCCCGTAGGGGTGCGGACCCAGTCCCCGGTGATCCGGGCCTTCTCCTTCAGGTCAAGGCATCGTAGACCACGATGAAGGTGGGCGTGTCCTTCGCCCCCCAGGCGGAAACCCAGATCTCCGTGCCTCCCTTATTGAACTCCGGGTGCACCATGCGGGCCTTGTGCTCCTGGGCCCCAGGCACCTCCCAGCACTTCGTGACCTCCAGCTTGCGCTTATCTATCGCGCATAGGCTGGCCGCAGCCTGGGGGCTTGGGCTCATGGGAAAGTCCACGATCACCCAAGGGCTATTGGGATGGGTCTTGATGAAGAGGGTACCCGTGTAAGGAAGCTGGATCCGCTTCACCACCTTCCAGGCATACTGGGGGTGTTTCTCCGGATCCACCCCCACCACCGTCACCTCGGGACTGCCGATGTTGCCCGTGGCCCACACGGGCCCGAAGGTGGGATGGGTCCAGTTGGAACCCCGGCCCGGGTGGGGTCTCACCCACGCCTCCACCTCCGCCACAAACTCCCGGGTCTTGGTGTCAATCACGATGAGCTTGTTCACGGCGTTGGCGGCCACGATGAAGTAGCGCTTCATGGCCCAACCGCCATCGTGAAGGAAACGCTCGGTGTCAATCATGGTGATGGGCAGAGGACGGCCTGGCTTATGGAGTTGGGAGTAGTCCACCAACCAGGTCTGGCCAGACTCCTTCCAGGGCTTTACCCAAAACTCCTTCCTCGCCCTCCCTTAGCCTGCTTCAAGAGTTCTTGGGTGACTTCATAGTTG